>NZ_VCJS01000123.1 GCF_005893125.1 Nonomuraea basaltis
GCCCCAAAACCCCCGCCCCACCTGCCACGAACACCCGCATGACCATCACTTCCTCATTCCAGAGTCTGTCTCTGAGACCTGAGACGAGACAGCCCAGCCGTTTGTGAGATCGGAGGGCAGGAGGTCGGGAGAGATTGCCGGCGCCATCTGGGGCAAACCCGAGACGAGCTCGGCCACTCGCTGGCCCAAGACCGGGCCGCTGATGGTTGTTTCCCGGCGGGAAGCGGCTCCACTTTCGGCGAGATTCGGGATGCCGCTTCTCGATCTCCGGAGGCCCTGGCACCTGATCGGATAGCTGCCACCGCTGCCCGCCCGGTGGCCTTGGCGGCCTTGCCACCGGCGTCCGGGGTGGGAGACACAGGTCACACTCGGCGGGGCTCACATCTTTGCCGGCTGTCTCGTCTACGGGGGTGTACAGATCTGGATTCTCCTGTGTGGAAGGAATCTCATGAGCTCAGCGCTTGAAACCCTTCGCCGTGACTTCGGCGGCGACATCATCGAACCGGGCGGAGCGGAGTACGAATCGGCTAGTCGCTCGGTATTGGCTTCGGGTAGTCCGGCCTACGTACTGCGGCCCAAGAGTGTCGGGGACGTGCAAGCAGGTGTCAGATTCGCTGCCGGCGCAGGGCTTTTGCTGTCCGTACGAGGCGGCGGCCATGCCTTTGCGGGCTTCGGCACCAACGACGACGGCATCGTGATCGAGCTCAGCAACCTCGCGAACGTGCAGATCACCGACAACGAACGTCACCTCGTGCGGATCGGTGGCGGCGCGACCTGGGGTCAGGTCGCGGACGCCCTGGCCCCGCATCGCCTGGCGATCTCCTCGGGCGACACCAAGAGTGTCGGTGTCGGAGGGCTGACGTTGACCGGTGGCATCGGCTGGAAGGTCAGGAAATACGGTCTCGCGTTGGACAACGTGGTCGCCGCAGAGGTGGTCATCGCCAACGGAGAGGTCGTGCATGCGAGCGCGCAGGAGAACCCGGAGCTGTTCTGGGCGATTCGCGGTGGCGGCGGCAATCTCGGGATCGTGACCGCCTTCGAGTTCGCGGCACACCAGACGACAGACGTCTTCTACGGCAAGATCGCCTTCCCGGCATCGGAGGCGGCCACCGTGCTCCAGGATTGGGCGGACTACCTCCGCTCCGCCCCCGAAGAGCTCACCTCCATCGCGAACTTCGCCAATCCATTCGCCGGCGGACCCGAAGCCCCGGTCGAGATCCACGTCGCCTTCGACGGCGATGACCCGGAGCTCGCCGCGAAGGCAATCGACCCGATCCGCCGGCTCGGCACGGTGATCGACGACGATGTCGCGCTGAAACCCTATGCGGACACGCTCGTCGATGGCGCGACCCCGCCGCCGGGCATCCAGTTTGTCACCCGAAGCGCATTTGTCGACAAGGAATCGGTGCCCGAGGTCCTTCAGATCCTTTCCGAGGTTGGGGCATCGGAGGGGTCGCCGTTCATCGCCGTTCGCAGCGTCGGCGGTGCGGTATCGCGAGTCCCCGACGACGCCACCGCCTACGCGCATCGCCAAGCGGAATTGATGTTCGTGACCACCACCGCGGGTCCGCAGCCGGTCGTCGAGACCGCTCGTCCAGCTCTGGATGCGATCTGGGGAAGGCTCACACCTCACGTCAACGGCGCCTACGCGAACTTCCTCGCTTCTGCCACCGAGGAGGATGTCGCCGCGATCTATCCAACGGAGACCTATAAGCGGCTCGCGGCGGTCAAGCGTCAGTACGACCCCGGCAATCTGTTCGCCCGTAACCACAACGTCCGGCCTCAGTGAGCCTTGGCGGACAAGCAGAACGGCGGCCCCACACATGCTGTGGGACCGCCGCCTACCCGCTGAGCGGCGATCTGTGTCACTCGGCCGGCTGCGCTGCCTCTTCGGGCTGAACGGCCGCCGGTTCGGTCGTTGCTGCGGCCTGTTCTCGGCCTGGACTCCTATGCATCCCGGCGAGGATCTCCAGGTTGACGTTGCGGGCGTGCAGCTCGTCCTCCAGGAGGGATAGCGGCCGTCCCGGAATCGCTCCGTTCGTAAGAGCGGCGTTCAGCGCGGGCGGACGCCGTCAATGGCGATCGCCAGCAGGCGGTCGGCTTCGGCGGGGCCGTCGGGTTCCTGCTCGGTGGCCAGGGAGATGGCGCTGACGAGCTTCAGCAGCTGGGTGATGGCGATCTCGGGGCGCACGGCGCCCGCCGTTCGGGCGCGCGTGAGGAGATTCTCACCTGCGTCGATGATCATGTTGTGGCAGGTGCTGCCGAGCGTCGGGTCGCCGCCGCCGCGCATCAATGAAGCGCCCAGGCCCCGGTTGGCCACGGCGTGGGCGCCGACGGCGCGGAGCCAGGCAAACAGCGCTTCTCCCGGGTCGGGGGCGGTGAGCAGGTCGTCGGCCGTGGCGCAGAGCGCCTCCACTCGATCTTTGAAGACCGCTTCCAGGAGTGCCTGCCGGGAGGGGAAGTGCCGGTGCAGGGTGGCCGAGCCGACTCCGGCGCGGCGGGCGATCTCCTCCAGGGACGCGTCAGCGCCATGCCGGGCGATGAGGACCCCGGCGGCGGCCACGATCCGGTCGAAGTTGCGGCGGGCGTCAGCGCGCATCTGCCGCCGGGGTGGTACGACGGCGTCCTTGGGCATGGCGACTCCTGACGACTTGCTAAGTGGGGCGGCCCTCCATATCGTAGCGAACGTTAACCGGAGGGCCACCCCACTTAATTGGATGGTTCCTCTTCCGCATGGACATAGAGGAAGAGACAGTGACACAGACGAACAAGACCGTCGTGGTGGTGGGAGCGACCGGCTTGCAGGGCAGGGCCGTGACACGCCACCTGCTCCGCGACGGCTGGCGGGTGCGTGCGCTCACCCGTGACCCGAACGGGGCACAGGCCCAGGCACTGGCGCGGGCCGGCGCGCAGCTCGTGCAGGCGCAGATGGAGGATGTCGATTCCCTGACCGCCGCGGCCAAGGGCGCCTGGGGGCTGTTCAGCGTTCAGCCCACGGTCGGCTCGCCCGGCACCGCGCCGGACTTCACCACCGAGCAGGAGGTGCGGTGGGGTGTGAACGTCGCCGAGGCCGCGCATGCCGTCGGTGTCGGGCACCTGGTCTTCACCTCGGTCGCCGGCGCGGACCGTCACCTCAGCGAGAAGGTGCCGGTGAACCTGGTCAGCAAGTGGCGGATTGAGGAGCACATCGCCGAGCTCGACCTGCCCGCGACGATCCTGCGGCCGGTCTCCTTCATGGAGAACTTCACCGGCGGCTACGCGCTGCAGAACGGGACCCTGTCCACCGGGATCGCACCGGACACCGCCCAGCAGCTCATGGCCGTCGACGATGTCGGCGTCGTGACCGCGTTGGCCTTCGCCCAGCCGGAGGAATGGATCGGCCGGGCGGTCTCCCTGGCCGCCGACGAGCTCACACCGGTCCAGGTCGCCGAGGCCATCGGGACGGCACTGGGGATCCCGCTGCCCTACATCCAGATTCCGATCGAGGCGATCCGGACCCTCAGCGAGGACTTCGCCTACGCCATGCAATGGCTCAACGAGCGCGGCTACCGCGCGGACATCCCTGCTACCCGGCGGATCCACCCTGCCGCGATGGACTTCCGCGCCTGGCTGGAGCGCACCGGCGCGGCCCAGATCTCCGCGTTCCTCGACTCCGCGCGCACCGCCGGGCAGGACGCGTGAGCGCCCGCACGCCCGGCATCGGACGAGTCGGCATCTGGGCGGGGAACTTCGACGCCCTTCCCGCGACCGAGCTCCGCCAGGCCTCGGCCGCGATCGAGAACCTCGGCTACGGCGCGCTGTGGTTCCCCGAGACCACGGGACGCGAGGCCATGGCCAGGCCGCGATCCTGCTGGCGGGCACTCGGCGGGTCACCGTGGCCGCCGGCATGGCCCGACATCTACGCGCGCGCGGTGAGGGGCCTCGGAGATTCCGGACAGCGCCTGGTGGTCTGACCTACGCTGCGGACTGCCGGGGTCAGGTACTGAGGTAATCCCAGCGACTTTCACCTGATCATTCCGTGCTCGAAGTGGGTGAGAACGAGCGCTGCTTTGGCGAGCTCACCGACTCGGCTGGAGCTGAGGTGGACGTGCTGAAGGGTGCGCCAGCGTTGCTCAAGGAGTGCGAAGCCGCGTTCTCCCAGACAGCGAAGAGAACGAAGAAGCGCATTTCTGGTACGCGTGTCAACGTCCAGCTCTCGGCCGTCGGCGGGCTGCTTGACCGGGACGTGGACGCCGGCGCCTGCGCCTTCGTAGCCCGAGTCGGCCAGTACCGGCATGTCCTTGAGATAAGGGCGGCTCGAAGCGCGTGATGCGGGGCGCCGGTCTGGCGTTCGTCTGCCCCTGCTCAGCCTTGAGTCAAGAATTTGGCAGGGTCGTCTTGTGTCGCAAGCGGCTCTCTAGCCGGGTGTGCCGCCGCGTTTGCTTCTTTCGGCGAGGCGCTGGACTTCCCCGATGTGTATGTCGCTTACCCACTCCCAGCCGGGCTTAGCCGATGGGCCGACCCGCGGGTCACTGGGAACACGGCCCTCACGCAAGGCGAGCACGTACGCCCGATCCAGCTCGATCCGCGCGTGTACCTGATCGGCTCCGCCGACTGACCCGTGGCCGGGTACGACGACATCGAGGTCGCCTGCCACGCCCTCGAGCAGCCGCAGCCCGACGAGGTACTCCTCGATCGGGTCATTGGTGTCGTTCAAGTCGTCGAGCCCCGGGACCAAGACATCAGAGAGCATGTCGCCGGCGACGAGAACCCCGCGTTCCTCGATCAACAGCGCCGCATGGCCCGGGGCATGCGCCGGATGGTCAATAATCCGGACTCCAGGGCCATCCCATGGAATCTGCGCAGTTCCGGCGGGCAGGCCGGTGATGAGGCCGAACAGGTCCAGCGGTGTCTCGTCCGCGATTTCCGGCGGCAACCCCTCGGCGACGCGGGCCTTCCAGTCCGCGTTCGACCGCAGATCTCGCATATAAGCCGCGCAACGGGCTGTACCGTAACGGGGCGCTTCGCCGAGCTCGGGGTGCCAGAGCACGTGATCCCAATCAGGATGCGTCGCGAAGCCTGCCGCGACGGTCTGGCCCAACTCGCGAAGGTCGTTCGCGAGGCAGACCATTTCGTCGCCCGTTATGCCCGGGTCGATGAGCAACACGCCGGCCCGGCCCTGCACGACAACGGTGTTGTTCTGGAGTAGCTCGCTCTGGTGGACCAGCACACCCTCCGCGACCTGCGTCAGCATGGGGTTCCTTCCGCTTGTGGTTTGTAACCGCTCGTCGAGACCGTACTGCTTGCTCGCCCCGCGACATCGTCTTCGGGGACCGCCGCCCGGCGCTCCGGCCGGTTCGCCCTACCGAACGGGGAGTGGGCGGTAGCGCACGTTGAGGGTGGTCACCTGGTCGTGGTCGTTGAGCAGTTCTAGATGAACGGGTTCGCCTCCTGGGTTGTTGAACAGCCGGACCCCGTCGCCGAGCAGTACCGGCACGATGTGGAGGTCGATCTCGTCGATCAGTCCGCGCTCGAGGAGTTGGCGGCCGACGTCGGCGGAGAGGATCTCGAGGTTCTTTCCGCCGGCGGCCTTCAGCGCGATCTGGACGGCCTCGGCGACATCGCAGTTCAGAAATGTCGTGTCGGCGGTGGGCGGGGCGTCTTCGGGATGGTGCGTGAGGATGAACACCGGGCCCTGCCAGCCGCCGTAGGTGCTGGTGGGCTCGGGGTAGGCGTCGAAGCCATCCCGTCCGCCCAGGACGGCGCCGGTCGTCTCGATGTACTCCTCGACGAGGCCCGGGCGGTCGACGCCGGTCATCCAGCCCATCGCGTGGTTCGGTCCCGCCACGAACCCGTCCAGCGACATCGTGAAGTGCCAGAGCACCTTGCCTTCGGCGGTCTGCGGTCTCGTGTCCGCTATCGCCCAGGTGGGCGAGACGGCTGCGTGCGCGCGGGTCTCTTCGGTGGCCCTGATCGATCCTCTTTCGGTGATCGGCTGGTTGCGATGTTCTGGTTGAGCCGGAACACGTTGTCGGCGTCGTACCGGTCCTTGAGCGCGCGTCCTCGTCACGACGTTTCGCATCAGATCGTTCCTTTCCCTGTCGTAAGGCCCGCAGCCCTGCTGCCGTTCACGTCGCGAGCCGACGTTGACGTGACGGAGGGCCGTGCGGATGGTTCTTGCTCTGTCGGTGTTCTCCAGCGCTCTCGGCGGATCAGGAGCAGCGCGGGCAGCATCGAGACCGCGACGAGGAGGAACGCGGTCGGGTACCCGATGAGGCCGACGACGAAGCCGACGCCGAGCGCGCCGACGGCCATCCCCACGTCGTACGCCGCGTTCCAGATCGCGCTCACCGGACCGTAGCCGGCGGTCGTCACCCGCGAGTACATGAGCGTCAGGGTCGCGTTCTGCAGCAGCCCGAAACCGAGCCCGAACGTCGTGGCGCCCACCAGCACGGTGACCGGTGAGCCGGTCAGGGCCAGCAGTGCCATGCCCGCCACCGACGCCATCACGCCGGGCGCGAGGAGGCGCACGTGGCCGTGGGTGTCGCCCAGCCGTCCGGCGATCCACTTGCTGCCGGTCGCCGCCGCCGAGTGCGCGAGCAATGCCGCCGGCGCCACCCAGGTCGCCGCTCCGCTCATGGCCAGGGGCAGGAACGTCGTCAGCGCCCCTACGGCGACGGTCGAGGCGGCGAACACGAGCGCCGGCCGGTTGAGGTCGGCGGAGCGCAGCCAGGTCAGCATCCCGCGAGGGCGGTCGGCGGCCGTCTCCTTCGCGGGCAGAAACGGGACGGTCACCAGTGCGAGTACGGGTGCGGCGGCGGTGGCGCCGAAGACCACACCGAAGCCGTACTGACCGGCGAGCCAGACGCCCGCGGGGAGCGCGATCAGGGTCGTGACGCCGGTGACCAGTCCGACGACGGCGAGGCCTTCGCCTCGGCGTTCGGCGGGGATGAGGAGCGCGGTCAGTGCCCCGCCGGCGACCACCACGATGGCGAAGCCGGCTCCCCTCAGGACGCAGGTCACGAGGAGCACCGACGGTGCCGGCGAGACCAGGAGCAGGAGCGTCGGTGGGCCGAGCAGCAGCAAGCCGACGGCGAGGGCCCACCGGTGTCCGAGGACGCGGATGATCCGCGGGCTGAGCGGTTCGACCCCCACAGTGGTGAGCAGCAGGGCGCCGGTGGCGAGCCCGCCTGTCGCCGCCGTCCCGGACTGCGCGGCGTACAGCGGCACCACGCCCAGGGGCAGGAAGAAGCCGATCGACGATGCCACCACGGAGACGAACCGCAAGGCGAGTGGCCGGGTGAGGATCCCCGGGCGGGTGGGCTCGGGCCGTCCTGTCGACCTGGTCGGCGCCGGGCACGTCATGATCGGTCCTCGTCATCCACCACGGCGTACGGGTGCTCGACCGACCCGTCCGGGAAGGTCCGGCTCGTGGTGAGCTGCAACTGCTGTCGCTCACTCTTCTCGGGCGTGAGCCGGAGCCCGTCGCCCAGGAGGATCGGCATCACGACGATGCCGAGCTCGTCGAGGGCGCTGATGTCGCGAAACGCCTGAATGGTGCGCTGCCCGCCGACCAGATGAACGTCGCCGTCGATGTCGGCTTCGCGCATCAGCCGCAGCAGCGTCGCCGGGTCGTCGGCCGCCACGACGTCGTCGGGTGTTCCGTCCGGGAGGGGCTGGCTGGTGAGGACGAACACCCGCAGGTTCGGCCACGGCCAGTGCGACGAACCGACCGCCGGCTCGAACGTGGTGCGTCCCATCATCACCGCGCCGCAGTCCGCGACGAGGTCGGGCAGGCCGTGGGAGACAACCGACTCGAAGTCGGGCGCGGTCAGGATGACGGGCAGGCCGTCCGGAGAGGCGATGAAGCCGTCGACACTCACGGCGATGTGGGTGCGGATGCGCATGAGGTCTCCAATGTCGGGTTCGGTCGATCGGCTGTCGCGCTCAGCTTGTCCGTCTCGCGGCCCGCCGACATCGGGCAGATGCCTTAGTTCTGAGGAGATCACCTCTTCAGATCCGCCGCGCATGGAATCATCTGCGGGTGTCAGGTCGGCTGACGAGTCCCGTGCTGGTGGGGCGGGAACGCGAACGTGCGGCGCTGGCGGCTGCCCTCACCGCCGCCAGGTCCGCCGCGGCCGTGGTGCTGGTCGGCGGCGAGGCCGGGATGGGCAAGACCCGGCTCGTCCGCGAGTTCACCGGCGGCCTGGGCGCCTCCGCGCGCGTTCTCACCGGAGGTTGCACCGACCTCGGCGTCGACGGCCTGCCGTTCGGGCCGTTCGTCACGGCACTGCGCCGGCTGGTGCGCGAGCTCGACGCGCCACCGGTGACCGCGCTGCTGCCCTGCGGTGGCCGGCGCGGTCTGGCGCGTCTGCTGCCGGAGCTGGGCGTGGCGGATGACGAACCGGAGCCCGACCTCGGCCGCGCCCGGCTGTTCGAGGAGGTCCTGGTCCTGCTCGAGGGCGCGGCGCGACAACGGTCGCTGGTCCTCGTCCTGGAGGATCTGCACTGGGCGGACCGGTCGACCGGTGAGCTGCTGACGTTCCTCGCCACCAACCTGGGAGAGCCCGGTGTCCTCATCCTCGGCACGTACCGGCCGGACGAGATCGGCGGCACGCACCCGTTGCGACCGCTGGTCTCCCGCGTCGACAGCGTGCGCGGCATCAGCCTCGGCGGGCTGGACCGGGATGGCGTGGCCGAGCAGCTCGGCGAGCTCCTCGCGGCCCCGGCGGACGAGGCGTTCACCGAGCGGGTGTTCCTCCGCAGTGGCGGCAACCCACTGTTCGTCGAGGCCCTCGTGACAGTCGGCGACGCGCCCGCCGCGTCGCTGTCCGACCTGCTGCTGGCCGATGTCGACCGGTTGCCCGACCTCAGCCGCCGCGTGCTGCACGCCGCCGCCGTCGCCGCCAGCCCGGTCGGTCACGCACTACTGGCGATCCTCGTCGAGATGGACGACCTCGCCTTCGAGGACGCGCTCCGGCCGCTGGTACGCCGACGGTTCCTGGACGTCGTCGAGGACGGGTACGCGTTCCGGCGCGACCTGATCCGCGAGGCGGTCTACGGCAGCCTGCTGCCGGGCGAGCGGGTGCGGCTGCACCGCGCCTGCGCCGAGGCCATCACCACCGACCCAGCCCTCGTCTCCGGCGATCGCGCGTACGCCGAGGTCGCCCTGCACTGGCACGCGTCGGGCGCACCCATCCGCGCCGCCGAGGCCGCCTGGCACGCGGCCGAGTCCGCGCGGCGGACCTACGCGTACGCCGAACAGCACCGCCTGCTCGACCGGGTGCTACGGACCTGGCAGCGCGTGCCGGACCTGGCGGACCGCCTCGGCGTGGACCGCGGCACCGTCGCCAGCCTGGCCGCCGAAGCTGCACTGAACGCCGGCGAGCTGGACACCGGCGTCGCCTCGGTGACCACCGCCCTAGCCGAACACCCCGATCCCGAGGTGGCCGCACACCTGCTCCGGACCCGCGCGGCGATGTACGACCGCAACGGGCAGGACCCGATGCCCGACCTGCACGAGGCGGTCCGGCTGCTCCCGACCGGCGCGGACACCCCGCTGCGCGGCGAGGTCCTGGCCGACCTCGCCATCGCGCAGCGGCATCACCAGCACGACGCGGAGGCACGAACGACGGCCGAAGACGCGTTGCGGATCGGCCAGCGCACCGGCGACCGCGGCGTACAGGCTCGGGCACTCATCACGCTCGCCGCGGCCGACACGGACCTGCCCACCGCGGTCGAGCTGTTCGAGCGGGCACGCACGGCCGCCCGGGACGCTGGCGCCGCCGACACTCAACTCGCCGTGGCCGTGACCGAATCGGACCGCCTGGAGGCCGCCGGCGAACATGCCAGAGCGGAGCAGGTCGCGCGGAGCGGAATCACCCTCGCCCGCGAGCTGGGACTGACCCGCACCCGCGGCACCCTCCTCGCCCCGAACCTGTCCGAGTCGCTGCTCTCCCTCGGTCGCTGGGACGAAGCCGAAGCGGTGTACCGAGAGGCGCTCGCCCAGTCGCCACCGCCGCTGTACCGCGCCTACCTCCAGGTCATCCAGGCGACCGTCGACCTCAGACGCGGCGCACTCGACGCCGCGACCACGGCCGCGACGCAGGCGAGAGCGGTGATGCGTGAACCCAACCGGGGTGAGGAGACGTGCCTCGAACCGGACCTCCTGGACTGCCGACTCGCGCAGATCAGACAGGACGCCGGCGCGGTGACGGCGATCCTCGACCACGTCCTCACCGACCACGACCTCGCACGAAGCCCGCGCTACAGCTGGCCGCTGCTGACCACCGGCGCGCTCACCCTCGTCGGGCACCACGGCACGGGCGCCCTCCTCACCCGGATGAGCACGTACTCCGACACGCTCGCCGTCACCGGCCGACTCCAGCAGGCCCACCGACTGACCTTCCTCGCCGCGACCCGCCACGACGACACCGACGCATGGGCAGCGGCCATAGAGGCATGGCGCGACCTCGGACAGCCGTACCCGCTCGCGGAAGCACTGCTGCACTCCACCCGCGCCGCACTGGCGACACAGCACCGATCCACTGCGGCCGAGCTGATCACCGAAGCAGCATCGATCGCCGAAGGCCTCGGCGCCGCCCCACTTCAACGCGAGATCCAACAACTCGCCACCCGAGCACGGATCACGACCAACCCGACCCGACCCGGCAACCCCGCAGGGCTGACCACCCGCGAGATGGAAGTGCTCGAGCTGGTGGTAGCCGGCCTGAGCAACCGAAAGATCGGCGAGCACCTGTTCATCTCCGCCAAAACCGCCGGCGTACACGTCTCCAACATCCTCGCCAAACTCACAGTCACAACTCGCCTCGAAGCCGCCGCCTGGGCCCACCGCAACCAACTCTTCAAAACCGAATAAACGCCACAGACACAGCCCTCGGATGCGCGTGACGGCGACCCGGTGCCAGCCTCAGACAGGACGGTCGTCTGGAGTTGGCCAGAGATCACTACGACCTCCTGCAGACCCTTGCCCTTCCTCGCCCGGATCGGGTCGTCAGGAAACAGGTCGAACCACAGGGCGCGTGCTTTCGTGATGTCGCCTGGCGATAAGGGCCTCACATGCCGCATCTCAAAGCCACCCCAAACCCCCACCGGCACGCAACAACGAACTGACGCAACCGATCGTCAACCACTCACTCGATCAACCGTCAACACCCAACCACTTTGGACACCAGGAGAAGCCGCATGAACGTCGCACTATGGATCGTCGCAGGATAACTGGCCCTCGCCTTGCTGGTCAGCAGCGCCAAGCTGTTCGTGCCCCAGGAGAAGATGGCCGGCTTCGGCGCCGCAACCCGATGGGTCGAAGACTTCAGCCCCGGTGCTCTCAAGACCATCGGAGGCCCTCGAGCTCCTGGCCGCGGTGGGACTGAGCCTGCCCGCCGTGCTCGGCATCGCGCCGGTTCTCGTTCCGTTGGCCGCTACCGGTGCGGTGCTGCTGTTTGTTGGCGCGATCATCACGCGCCTCCGTCGTGGCGACAGGGCAACGGTCGTGGGCGACGTGGTCTATCTCGCCCTGGCCGCCTTCGTAGCGTGGGGCCGCTTCTTCAGCGCCGAGTCCTTCATCGGCTGAGCAGCAGTGGGATGACCTGCCCCATCTGCACTCCTTCGCCAACGGCCTGGAGCGCGACCACGCGGCCGTCCTGGCCGGACTGACGCTTCCGCACAGCTCAGGCGCCGTCGAGGGAAAGTCTGCAAGATCAAATTCCTCAAGAGGCTCATGTTCGGCCGGGCCAACTAGAGCCATCCATCGCACCTCCGTCTGCAGCACCGCCAGAGCTGGAGTTAAGGGTGTTCCCACCACGCAGATCCGGGACGATCACGAAGATCGTGGAGGCGGGGGTCACACAGGAAAGTGTGAGCAGGCTGCCGCCGACGACGCCTATCGAGCGTCTGAGCTTCTGGGGACTGCCGGACTCCTGCGGCAGAGCCGTCTCGGCAGGGCGGAGCGTATCGGTCATGGGGAACGAGTTCCGATCGACTCGTGCGATGGGGATAGGGGCGGGAGCGCGCTATCGTCTCCGGCGGCTTCGGGGCGTCCTCGATTCGTCCACTCCCGGCGGCCGTATGGAATACCTAGGGAAACCAGTGCGTCAAGAGGGGTTCGTCCACGAGATCCATGGATCAAGGCGGGCCGCGGTGCATGGGTGGGCCGTTCCGAACCAGGCCACACGGCATAGCGGCGAAGAGCTTGGCCGCCCGCTGTACACGAAGGTGGCTGAAGCCGCTGGCGCGGGCCAAAGTCGGCGAATACCGCGACCGGCCAGGTTCCAGCGGGCGGGCGCCGCGCGTTCGGCGGTGCAGCCTCGGGCCGCGGTGGGCGCCGGAGGGGCAGCCGACAGGGCGGTGACGTGCGCCTCAGTGCTCAGGGAGCAGATCAGCGTGCCCGTGACGGCCACCGACAAGCGATTCATCTTCGTAGACTCTGTCTTCGAGCGTTCCTTGGCACTATTGCACGCGATTCGATTGAATGGTTAGCTCTTTCACGCACAGGAGGTGAACGCCATGGACGACATCGACCGGGCCATCTTGCGGGAACTGCAGGTGGACGGGCGGATCCCGTACAGCGATCTGGGGCCGAAAGTCGGGCTGTCGCCCTCGGCAGCCCGCCAACGGCTGCAGCGACTGATCGACACGAAGGTGGTGCAGGTCGTCGGGGTCACCGACCCGATGGCCATGGGCGGGCAGACCATGGCCATGCTCGGTCTGCGCGTGAACGGCGATCCCCGCGCGGTGGCCGACGAACTCTCACGCCACGACGAGGTCGTTTACGCCGTCCTCGTCTCGGGCGCCTTCGACCTCTTCGTGGAGGTCGTCTGCCGTCGCCCGTACGCCCTCCTGGATTTCGTCAACGTCGTCGTGCGTCCCATCGAGGGCGTCGCGGCGGTGGAGAGCTTCCCGTACTTCGGGATCCACACCCACCGCTTTCTGTGGGACGTCGACTGAGCACTCCTGCCTCACCACCACCGAGGTGACAGCGCGACCGGACAGAGCAGCTCCGGTGGTCGGCCCGACCTGTCGTCGACGCGGCGCGTCCCGTCCGCCTGTCCGGAGCCTCTCGCCTTTGTGCCGACGGCCGCCACGGCGGCCGATCACGTGCTGCCGATGCTTCACCCACCGCCCCCTGCCGGTCAGCATCCACCCATCCCTCCACCGAACCGCTCCGAGGTACCCGGCATGACGCATCACCAGCCCCTCACCATCGACTTCTTCACGCACCAGGGCCTGCCTGCCCCACGGCTGACAACCGAAGAGGCCCGCCGGACCGCCGCCGAGCACTTCGGGCTCGCGGTCCGCGCCGAGGCGCTGGGCAGTCAGCAGGACGCCAACTTCCTGCTGACCCACGACGACGGATCGCCCGTGGCCGTCCTCAAAATCGCCAACCCGGCGTTCACCGCGACCGAGATCGACGCGCAGGACACCGCCGCAGACCTGATCGCCGACGCATATCCCGGTCTGCGTGTCGCGACCGTTGTGCGCGATGTCGATGGTGTCCGCAGGACTGCCACCGTCCCAATCGACAACGGTCCGGTCACCGCCCGCCTGCTGCGGTATCTGCGCGGTGGGACGCTCTCCGGCTCACGTCACCTGACGCCCCGGACGGTCGCGGCCATGGGTCGTATCGTCGGCCAGGTCAGCACGACCCTGCGGTCCTTCCGTCATCCGGGCCTGGAGCGGGTCCTGCAGTGGGATCCCCGCCACGCCGACCGCGTGGTCACGCGACTTTCGGACCACGTCGTCGAGGCGGAGCGCAGATCCGCCGTGCTGGCCGCGACCACGGAGGCCTGGGCCGTTCTCCTGGGGGTCGCCGACCGGCTACCGCGCCAGGCCGTGCATCTGGACCTGACCGACGACAATCTCGTCATCTCGCCCGAAAGCCCCGTGCCACTGCCCGACGGGATCATCGACTTCGGCGACCTGACGGACAGTTGGGCGGTGTGCGAGCTCGCCGTGACACTGTCCTCGATCCTCCACCACGACGGCATGGAACCGCACCACGTCCTGCCCGCCGTCCGCGCGTTCCACGAGATCAGGCCGCTGTCCGGGGACGAGGCGACGGCTCTGTGGCCCCTGGTGGTGCTCCGGGCGGCCACCTTGGTGGTCAGCGGACGGCACCAGGCCGCCGTCGACGGCGACAACGCCTACGTGAACGCCGCGCTCGAGCGCGAGTGGCGCATCTTCGAGCAGGCCCGCGCCGTGCCGACTGCGGTGATGACCGAACTGATCGTCGAGACATTCGGCCTGACCCGCCAACGGGCCACCGCCGCGGTGCCCGCGGTGCCCGTGCTGGCCGGACCGGACCCCGCAGGCATCGCTGTGCTGGACCTGGCCGTCGGGTCCGACACCATGGACCACGGCACCTGGCTGGAGGACGCAGCCGTGGACCGTCTCGCTGCCGGCCTGCTCACCGCCGGCGCCACCACCGTCAACACCCGCTACGGTCAGGCGCAGCTCACCGCTGCCCCCGCTCTGTCCACCACCTCGCCCGCCACCATCGCCACAGGCGTCGACCTGTGGCTCGACGGGCCCGCCGTCCTGCAGGCGCCGGGCGACGGCGAGATACTGGCGGCGGTGCCCGGCCGCGCGGCCGTCACCTTCGGGCCCCACGTGCTGCATCTGTCCTTCCCCGACGCCGCCCACCCGATCCCGCCCACTGGCAGACCCGTGCACGCAGGCGACCAACTGGTCGCCCTGCCCGCTGGCGCTCGCGTCCACGTCTCGCTCCGGCGGCCCGAGGCACCCACGATCCCGGCACTGGTGCGGCCCGAGTACGCCGTCGGCTGGCTCGCGCTCACCGCCGATCCCGCCCCGCTGCTCGGGCTGCCCGCTGTCGGCGGTGCCACCCCGGAGGACGACCTGCTCGCCCGGCGCGACGCGGCATTCGCCCCGGTCCAAGAGCACTACTACGAGAACCCGCCCCGCATCGAACGCGGTTGGCGCCACCACATGGTGTCCGCCGAGGGCCGCTCCTATCTGGACATGGTCAACAACGTCACCCCGCTCGGCCACGCCCATCCCCGCGTCGAGCAGGCGATCTCGCGGCAGCTGCGCAGGCTCAACACCAACTCCCGGTTCCACTACGCCGCCGTCGTGCAGTTCACCGAACGCCTCGCCGCTCTGCTGCCGGCCCCCCTGGACACCGTCTTCCTGGTCAACTCCGGCTCCGAGGCCGTCGACCTGGCGATCCGGCTCGCGATCGGCGCCACCGGCCAGCACGACGTCGTCGCCCTGCGCGAGGCTTACCACGGCTGGACCTATGCGTCCGACGCCGTGTCCACCTCTCTCCAGGACAACCCCAACGCACTGGCCACCCGCCCGAGCTGGGTCCACACGGTTGACTCACCCAACTCCTACCGGGGGCGTTGGCGCGGCGAACAGGCCGACAACTACGCCCTTGAAGCCGTCCAGGTGATCGATGAGCTGGCCGCCTCCGGCCGCCCGGCGGGCGCCTTCCTCAGCGAGTCGTACTACGGCAACGCCGGCGGCGTCGCTCTGCCCGACGGCTACCTCCAGCAGGTGTACGCGGCGGTGCGTCGGCACGGCGGTCTGGCCATCGCCGACGAGATCCAGGTCGGCTACGGCCGCCTGGGCACCTGGTTCTGGGGCTTCGAGCAGCAGCAGGCCGTCCCTGACATCGTCTGTGTCGCCAAGGCCATGGGCAACGGCCATCCACTGGGCGCCGTCATCACCACCCGGGCCGTCGCCGACCGCTACCGCGACCAGGGCTACTTCTTCTCCTCCACCGGCGGCAGCCCCGTCTCCAGCGTCGCCGGCCTCACCGTCCTGGACACCCTGCGCGACGAGGACCTGCAAGGCAACGCCGTGCGCACCGGCGCCCACCTCAAGGCAAAGCTTCAGGCCCTCGCCGAGCACCATCCCATCATCGGCGCCGTGCACGGCTCCGGCCTCTACCTCGGCCTCGAACTGGTGCGCGACCGCCACACTCTGGAGCCCGCCACCGAGGAGACGGCCGAACTCTGCGAGCGCATGCTCGACCTCGGCGTCATCGTCCAGCCCACCGGCGACCACCTCAACATCCTCAAGATCAAGCCACCGCTGTGCATCGACCCCGCCGGCGCCGACTTCTTCGCCGACACCTTCGACCGCGCCCTCACCGAACTCGGCCACCGCGGCACGGGCGGGCACACCCGCTGAACGACAAGGAGCATCGACGCTTTTGCGAGTTCGCCGACGCCTGCCGGCGAGACCGCTACATCGGCCTGTGCTTCGGGCCGCCCGGTGTCGGCAAGACCCTCTCAGCGCGGCAGTACGCCCAATGGGACGAACTGGAGGTGATGCTCCTGGCCTGGCGGGCGAACTTCACCGCCGGCCGCGACCGGGCCGACCTGCACACTCTGACTCTTCAGGTGACAAGCTCTCGCCAAGGAACGGCGCATCAGCTCGGCGGGGATGGCAGCGTGCTATCGGTTGTTTGCTACCGAACCCCGGGGCGTGAGCGCCTCGCGGTCACCCGGGTCGCTGTGGGCGCGGAGCAGGGCTTTGGGGAACATGCTCGCGGCGACGGTGACCGGGCCGATCGCCGGAACGGCGGCCAGGACGTGCAGGGAGAGAAGCAGTTTCGTCACGGTCAGTCCTCCGTGGCCGCTCGGACGGTGCGGCGCTGGCCGGTGACCTTCGAGGCCGCAAGGCGTCCGGCCTTGGCGGTACCGGTCAGGGAGTCGCCGGTGACCGTCACGGCAAAGGCCAGGTTCAGCCGCATGGGCTTGGTGATGGCCTGCTTCCAGGTGAGCCGGTCGCCGTCGAGGGCGACGTCGCTGAGCGGGACTTCCTCTCCCGCCCCGCGGGCGGCTCCGGTCAGGACACCGTCCTGGTGGAGGAGTTCGACCACAGCCTTGATCTTGCCGATGGGGGTGGAGATGGACAGGTCCCAGGTGCCTTCGACGGACATGCTGTTGTTCTTCCTAGTGGTGCGGTGCGAGCAGAGGCGCGGGGCAAGGCGCGTGGTCAGACGCCGGCGGGCGCCGGGCCCCGATTGCACCAGACGGTGCCGCGGCGCTCGTGGGCGAACAGCTCTTCGACGGCGTGAGCAATCTGGGGGCCCACCTCGCGCTCCAGCAGGTACAGGCCGAGGTCGAGTCCGGAGGTGACGCCGGCGCCGGTGACGAGGTCGCCGTCGTCGACGACGCGGGCGCTCACCGCGTGGACGCCGGTGGCATCGAGCATGTCCAGGCCCATGTGGTGGGTGGTGGCATGGCGACCCTCCAGCAGGCCGGCCATGGCCAGGACGAGCGAGCCGCCGCACACCGCGCCGACCGTCACCTGCGGATTCTCCATCGCCGCCGTCAACATCGTGGGCAGCTCGGTGGTCAGAGTGCGGCCCAGCAACACGGGGATGAATTCGTCCTGCTGCCACGCCCCGGCGCCCGCGTCATGGTCAGGGACTTCGCCGGGCTCACCGACGCGGCCCGAGGCGCCGGGAACCAGAATCAGGCCCGCACGCCCGGGGTCGAGCGCGGCAGTGGCACGCAGAACCAGTCCCCCGGTGCCGCTGACCACCTCGCGCGGCCCTTCGGCGGAGACCAGTTCCACGCTCACCGCACCGCCGGAGGCGGTGCCGCCGGCGTACAGCACCTCGTAGGGGGCGATGACATCGAGGGGATCGAAGCCATCGAACAGGACGATCTGGGCGTGCATGGAGGGTTCCTTCGGGTGCGGCAGGTCCGGTCTGCGCCGGGGTCGCTCCCGACGCTAACTGGCTGGCGACCCCGCTCCCAGCGGCATTAGTGACACTCTCCAACGGAATATCGCCATGGCTTCGTGGAGAGGCTCTGAGCTGGTCAAAGCAGAGATCTCAGGGTGCTGAGAACCACGTAGGCCACCCTGCGCGCGAGTATTTTCTAGCCATGCATACCGTCGCCGTCCTCGCGCTGGACCGGGTGATCCCGTTCGACCTGTCCACCCCGATCGAGGTCTTCACCCGCACCCGCCTCCCGGACGGCCGCCCCGGCTACCGGATCCGCGTGTGCGCGGAGAACCCGGAGATCGACGCGGGTGCCTTCACCCTGCGCGCGCCTTGGGGGCTGGAGGGGCTCAAAGGCGCGGACACGATCATCGTGGCCGGTACCGCCGCCCCTGGGGCCCCGCTCGCTCCCGCCGTCCGCCACGCGCTGCGAGCAGCCGCCGAGGACGGCACCCGCATCGCCTCCATCTGTTCGGGCACCTTCACCCTGGCCGCCACCGGGCTCCTCGACGGCCTGCGGGCCACCACCCACTGGATCGCGGCCGGCCTCCTGGCCACCGCCCACCCGGACATCGAGGTCGACCCGGACGTCCTGTACGTCGACAACGGCCAGATCCTCACCTCGGCCGGCGCCGCCGCTGGCCTGGACCTGTGCCTGCACATGATCCGGCGCGACTACGGCTCGGCCGTCGCCGCCGACGCCGCCCGGCTGTCCGTCATGCCCCTGGAACGCGAGGGCGGACAAGCACAGTTCATCGTCCACAACTACGCGCCCACCCCGCAGGGCTCTGCCCTAGAACCCCTGCTCACCTGGCTGCAGGACAACCTGGGCTCCGACCTCACCCTCGCCGACATCGCCGCCCACGCCGGAACCAGCACCCGGACCCTGATACGCCGCTTCCGCGAACAGACCGGCACCACCCCGCTCCAATGGCTCCACCGCGCCCGCATCCGCCAGGCCCAACATCTCCTGGAGACCACACGCCAATCCGTCGAACGCATCGGCGCTCAGGTCGGCTTCGGCTCACCCACCGCCTTCCGCGACCGCTTCAAGCGCACCACCGGCGTCAGTCCCCACACCTACCGCCGCGCCTTCAGCTGACATCCTGCGCATCAGCCCACCCGACATGCTGAACGAGGCTGCCCGTGTCGAGTCGCTGGACATGTTGTCCCCGTTCCGGACCCGCCACGCCACACGCGCGGCCGTCGTCCCGCTCAACAGTCTCCTCCAGACGAATCCACGAGTGCCCCGCGTCTCCCTGGCCGGCTTCTCCTACGGCGGCTACATGTCGCTGGTGCAGGCGGCACGCACGGCCATCTCCGGCACTTATCTGTACGAGAGCGCGCAGCCCGCGATGGTCCCGCTGACCGACGAGAGCCGGGCGAAAGTCTCCCGCCCGGCCGGCCCTTGATCCGTTGAGCAGGTGCCCCGGCAGGACGTTGTGCAATCCCACAGCGCCGAACAACAGCATCCCGATCACGTGGGCAGACCGGCGCATCGTATCCTCCAATGAACGTTTCCGATCCGGCAAGCGTGCAGGGGGCGCCGATGTCAGTGCTTCCATGGAGCCGTCGCACTGCGGCCACCACGAAGGTTCCGCCCGCGCCGGTGATCGGAGCGGCGGTGTGGCTGTGGCCGGGCGGTGCTCTGTACGCGGGGCCGTCGCTACGGCTCGGGCCGCACTCCGGCGCGGTGTCGTGCCTTGCCGTGGGTGTGGACGCGCCCTTCGTCGTCCAACGTGCGCCCGCTGGCGCATTGCCGGCGCGGACCGCTCTCATCGCGCCACGGGTGCGAAACCACATCACCGCGGGTGGCGACCGTATGGTGTTCCTCTATCTCGAACCGGGTTCGGCCTCGGACGCGGCGTGCCGCGTCAGGTTCACCGCAGGCGACCGGGATGTCCTGGTCCGGCATGAGGCCGAGGCCGCCATCCTGACTCAAGCGGCGCGACTTTCCGTGCACAGCCCCACGGAGCAGATCACCACGTGGATCGCCGAAGCGACCGGCTACGACGCGACGTCGTTCACCGACCCGCGGGTCGGCGTCGCCATCCGGCGCCTGCTCGGTGCCGACCAGCCGTTGCCGGCCGTCTTTCTGGCCGAAGAGCTGGGGCTGTCGGAGTCCCGCTTCCTGCGGCTGTTCAGGGACAATACCGGCACCTCCTATCGGCGGTTCCGCTTGTGGGCGCAAATGCACCGAGCCGCCCGGGCACTGGCCGCAGGGCACAACCTCACCCGGGCCGCGGCAGACGGCTACTTCGCCAGTCCGTCCCATTTCAGCACCGCATTCCATGCCATGTTCGGTCTTACCCCGAGCGCCTTGCTCTCCCGTGGCCTGACGATCCGGTGTCTGGATCCCGGACCGACAGACGCACCAAGGAAGAGCGGCTGACCGGCACCGACACGTCCAGATCAATCGCCTCCAGGCACCGTCTACCAGCCGCCGGTGGCCAGCAGCGCGCCGCCGCCAACGATCTCCACCCAGAAGTACAGCCAAGACGGATAGAACGCCGAAGGCCGCTCGACCGCCCGCGCCACCAGCCGTCCGAAGGCCATTCCCCAAAGGGACACGGCGATGGCGGTGACGACGCCCCGCCGGATCCCGCCCGCATCGGCCGCCGCCACCATCAGCAACCCGGCGACGGCCACACCGTAACCTCCATACACGGCGCGGATCTCGGTCCGCGCCTCGACCGAGTCGGCGATGATCCGGAAAGGCCTGATCAGTGCGGCGGGTGCGACGAGACCGTACACGCCCATTCCGAGGAAGAAGGCCGCCACCACAGCAATCACGGCAGCCGTCATAGGAGTCCTCCCTGAGTGTGGCAACAGTGTGTTCAGAACGAGGATGGCGCGGGACGTCGCACGCGGCTTTCACGAACCTGCCATGACGGCCCTCCACTCGGTTCGTGCGATGTCCGGCCGCGACCGCGCGCTCGCCAAGCGCGATAAGCCCCGGCGTGTCCCGAGGTGGTCGGCGGCGATTTCGAGTGGCGGCGCGCCGTTTCCACAAGAGGTCCAGGCCGTGACGGATGGTGATGTCCGAGAAGGTGAGAGGGCCCGCATGCCGGCGCTCTCACCTTCACGCCCGGCGGTTAGGAGGTGGTGATCGTGGCCGCCGCGGCTTCGCCTGATCTGATGGCGCCCTCGATGTAGCCGTACCAGCGGGGGGCGGTCTCGGCCCCGGCCCAGTGGATGCGGCCTGCCGGGGGACGCAGTGCGTGGCCGTACTGGGTCCAGGCGCCGGGTGGGAAGACGGCGGAGTAGGCGCCGCGGGTGAACGGCTCGGCGCCCCAGTCCTGCTCGGCATAGGTGGCCGGGGATGCGGCCCGCGGGCCGAACAGCTCGGCCAGCTGGGCGAGGACCGCCGCCCGGCGCTCGTGTGCCGGTCGGGCGGTCATGAACCGTGCCTCGGCTCCCTCAACGAAGCCGAGCAGGATGCCCGGCTCGCCCGGACGCGGGCTGCTGTCGAAGACCGCGCTGAGCGGCCCGCGCAGGCTGGTGGCCTGGCCGCTGAGCCCGGCCGAGCGCCAGAACGGCTCCGGATAGACGGCCATGCACTTGATCACGGTGCCCATGGGCAGCCGCTGGGTGAGCCCGTCGCGGGCTGCCGGCAGGGGCGGCTGGTAGGTGATGCGGCCGGACAGCGTGGGCGGGATCGCCACCACGACGTGCGCCGCCCGCCAGGTCCTATCCCCCGCGGCGACGTGTACGCCGTGCTCGTCCTGGACGATGCGGTCGACCGGGGTGCCGAGGTGGAGGTGGACGCGGTCACCGAGCCGGCGCGCCAGACGCACGGCCAGCTCGTGCGTCCCGCCGTCGAGGCGGTCCTGCTGCGCGCCGCCCTCGACGGCGATCACCTGCTGGAGGGTGCCCGCCGAGCGGGCGTAGAACAGCGCGTGCAGCAGGGACAGCTCGCTCGGCTGACAGGACCACACCGCCTGGCAGGCCATGGTGAACAGCCGCCGCCCGGCCCGGGTCCACGTGGTGCGGCGGATCCAGGTTTCGAGCGTCTGACCGTCCAGGGCGACCGCGCCGGGGCTTTGCCAGGGCGCGTCGGTGTCGATCCTTCGGGCGAGCCGTTCGAACCTGGCCTGGGCCTGGGCGGCGTCCAGCAAGGCGAGCGGACTCAGCCGCGGGATGGTACCCCGGTAGCGCCGTACTCGCCCGGCGGCGGTCTCCACCAAATGGTCTCCCTCGCCGTACGTCGGGAAGACGCTTACGCCGAGGTCGGCGGCGAGCGCGTACGCCCGGTCTTGCCCAGGACCGAGGAACTGCCCGCCCAGCTCGATGGTCTGGCCGTCGATCTCGACGCTGTAGGTGCGCCCGCCGACTCGGTCACGGGCTTCCAGTATCACGACGTCCAGACCGTGGCGGTGCAGGTCACGGGCGCAGGTCAGGCCCGCCAATCCAGCGCCAACAACGATCACGTCAGCCGAGGAGGCGGAAAGAGCGGAGGGGTGGTCGGACATGTGCTTTCTCCGGTGGGTCGGGTCGTGCCCCGGACCACGCTCCGCCACCCGGCCGGGTGTGGACGCGTCCGTGGCACGACGGACACGCCAGCGCACCCACCGACCACCACGGCGCTGACCTGTATGAGATCAATCAACCCGGCCGATCTTACCCACGTCGGTCGCCGCTCGGCCCAACGATCAACATGCCCGGTGTGAAACCCTTGCGAAACCGTCCGTAGCATGGGCGCTGCCCAACCCCGAGCACTCGATCACCTCGATCGCCCGCCTGCTGGGGGACAGCCCGGCACGCTCTCCAACCACATCCCGGACCTGAACGAGTTGCGCCTCGGCCGGGCGTCGGCGCTGGAAACGGGCGGGCGGTGATCCGCACCCCGCCCAGGTCGGCGCCGCCCAGGTCGGCGCCCGCCTACCGGGGCAGCTGGGACCGTTCAGGCGGCGCGCCCGGACGCGATGGCGTTCCGGGCGCGTCCTGCCTATTGATCAGCGGCGAGAAGCTCGAATCGTGATCCCTTCGACAATGGTGTGGATCATTGTCTTCCAGCTGGGTGTCACCCACGATCTGGCCGCGAACCCGGCGGCCGCCTCGACGACGGCTTGAACGACCGCGAGCACGGCTGCCACGATGAGGCCCACATTGATCCAGCGCGCCACGTCCGACGGCCACCCGGCCGCGTCCACGAAGGCGGGGTTGAGCAACCGGTCGTCAGCCGCTACCCAGATCAGCACGGTGGTGCTCGCGATGCTGAGCAGCACGGCGGTGATGGCGACGGGGACGCTCCAGTTGACGTAGCTCTTGGCGACGGTGACGCCGAGCCCGGCGATCGCAAGGCCAAGGAACACGTACACCACGCCGGTCTGCCACAGCCAGGGCGAGAGTATGCCGATGGGATTGCCGTTGGCGTCGGTCTGGGTGCTCACGACCGGCGAGAGCATCACGAACGTGGCCAGTAGGACCACTGCCACGACCTCGGCGATCACCGTGCCGTGGCGGGCGCGACGGCTGGGCGGCTGCGGGAGCGCGTCGGGGGTCCACTGCCGAGCCGGCACCGCTCGCAGGCTTGAGGTGCGTTCGATTGATCCGAGCCGCAACTTATTTCAAATAATACCGTATCGAATGAAAAGATACCGGGTAAAATGCTCTCATGACCGCCGACGTTCCTCAGAGAGCCACCGCTTCGCGTGCGACCGACCGCCCCGGCGATACCTCGCCTTTCGCTCTCGGATTGCTGCTGCGTCAGGCGCACTGGCGCGCGGCCACGGTGATGACAGAGGCGCTCCGGCCGCTCGGCATCGAGTTGCGGCATTTTGCCGTGCTAATCGTGCTGGTCGACCGCGGGCCCACGGTGCAGCGGGACCTGGCGGCGGCGACGGGGTCGGACAAGGCGGGAATCATGCGGGTCGTGGACGACCTGGAGCGTAGAGGGTTGGCCGTACGCAAGACCGTTCCGGGAGACCGGCGGGTGCGGGCAGTGGAGATCACGCCCCAGGGCGTCGAGCTTTTCGATGCAGCCCACGTGGCAGCGGAGCCGCTGGCTGAGCGTTTGGTTGCGGAACTGGAGCCTGGCGAGCGTGAGCAGCTGAGGGATCTGTTGACCCGGTTCGCCTATCCCTCAGGCGGTGAGGCGTAAGCGTGCCCGCGGTGAGCCCAAACGCCGCAATACAAGATCAACAACGTTGCGGCTCGGGCGCGGCCTACGTGGCGTCAAGCCTTGGTGAGGTGGCGGTAGATGGTGGGGCGGGTGACGCCGAACTCGTCGGCGATCTGCTGGACGGTGTAGTCGCCGTAGTCGCCGGAGTCGTACATCTCCCGCGCGAGCCGGACCTGGCGGGGGCCGAGTGCCATCCACCAAAGCCGATGTGCGTCAGACCTCGGCGTGCGCGGACGGCGATTCGTGCGTGTGGAAGGTGCGCCGGTAGGCCATCGGCGAGACGCCGATCGCCGCGTGCAGGTGGTGGCGGAGCGAGGCCGTCGTACCAAAGCCGGTCTGGTGGGCGATGAGGTCGACGGCCAGGTCGCTCGCCTCCAGCAGATGACGAGCCCGGTCCACGCGCTGCCGGATCAGCCACTGCCCCGGCGGCATGCCGACCTCCTCGCGGAAGCGGCGGATGAACGTGCGTACGCTCATCCGCGCGTGCGCGGCCAACTCCGACAGCGGCAGCGGCTCGTGCAGGCGTTCTAGGGCCCAGGCGCGGGTGTGCGCGGTGCCGGCCGTCGACGGTGCCGGCACGGGCCGTTCGATGTACTGGGCCTGGCCGCCCTCGCGCCACGGCGGGACAACACAGCCGCGAGCCACCTGGTTCGTCACCTCGCTGCCGTGGTCGCGGCGGACGATGTGCAGGCACAGGTCCACCCCGGCCGCCGCGCCCGCCGAGGTCAGCACATCGCCGTCGTCGACGAACAGCACGTCCGGATCCACCCGTACGCGGGGGAAAAGCCGCTGGAAGTGCTCGGCGTGGTGCCAGTGCGTGGTCGCCGGACGGCCGTCGAGCAGACCCATCGCCGCCAGTACGTACGATCCGACGCAGATCGACACCATGCGGGTGCGCGGCCGCACGGTCGCGAGCGCAGCGTCGAGCGGCTCCGGCAGCCGTCCCAACTCGTGGATCATCCCGGCACTGTAGGCGGCGGGGATGACCACGGTGTCCGCCGTGGCGAGGGCCTCCGCTCCATGCTCGACGGCGACGCTGAAGTCCGCCGTGGTCCGTACGGGGCGGCCGTCGACGGTGCAGGTGATGACTTCGTACAGCGGTTCGCCGTTCGAGCCCTCGGCGATGCCGAAGACCCGGGACGGGATGCTCAGCTCGAACGGAATCACGCCGTCGAGGGCGAGTACGACGACGCGATGCATGGCGTGATCCTTACGCACAATGGCAATCATGCCACTTCTTCCGAGTCCGTCCATCGCGGAGGCTGATCACGGGCGCCGCAGTCGGCGGCACACTTATTCCGGCTTTTACGGAGGGTTCTCCCATGAGCGAAGACACGACGACGACGGCACGGATGCGCGCGATCATTCAGGAGTCCGCGGGCGGCCCAGAGGTGCTGACCCTGGCCGAGGTGGACCGTCCTGAGCCGATGCCGACGGAGGTCCTGGTACGGGTGCACGCGGCCGGCGTCAACCCCACGGACTGGAAGTCACGGACGCACGGCAGGCTGCTGGGCGACCCTCCCGCCATCCTCGGCTGGGACGTGTCCGGGGTGGTCGAGGCCGTGGGACTCGGGGTCACCCGCTTCCAGCCGGGTGACGAGGTCTTCGGCATGCCGCGCTTCCCGCACAAGGCGGGCGGCTACGCGGAGTACGTGACCGCCCCGTCGCGGCACTTCACCCGTAAGCCGGTCGGCCTCGACCACGTGCACGCCGCGGCGCTGCCGCTGGCGGCGCTCACCGCGTGGCAGGTCCTGTACGACACCGCGAACGTGCAGCCGGGCCAGCGCGTGTTGATCCACGCCGCGGCCGGCGGGGTCGGCCATCTGGCCGTGCAGCTCGCCAAGCATCTCGGCGCGTACGTGATCGGTACCGCTCGTACGCCCAAGCACGCCTTCGTACGTGCACTGGGCGCCGACGAGGTGATCGACTACACCGAGGAGGACTTCGCCGAGACAGTCCGCGACGTCGACCTGGTCATCGACAGCATCGGTGGCGACTACGGGGGGCGTTCCCTGCGGACGCTGCGGGACGGTGGCACCCTTGCCCAGCTCGCTTCGGAGCCTGACGAGGACCTCCTTCGGCAGGCCGGGGAGCGCGGCATCTGGGCAGGCTCCGTCCTCGTCGAGCCGGACAACGCCGCGATGGCGACGATCGCCGAGCTGGTCGAGGCGGGGCGGCTGCGCGTCGAGGTCGACACCGTCCTGCCGTTCGAGCAGGCGGCCAAGGCTCACGAGCTCGGCGAGACCGGCCGTACCACCGGAAAGATCGTACTCACCGTCGCCGGATGACCGGCTGCGGCATGCCGCCCCCGACGACGGCGACGTTCGTGGTCGGTTCCTGCACGAGTCATCTTCCTCACGATGTACGGGGCCCATCTGCGCACTAGATGGTATTGATTGATACCATATCGAATGATATCGTAGTGAATGTAACGGAAGTAGATGCAGGGAGCATATGGGGAGGTGGCGATCGTGGACGTCTACGAGGCGGTCACGAGCCGACGGGCGGTGCGCGAATTCACCGACGAGCCCGTCCCGATGGAGGTGCTGGAGCGCGTGCTGTCCGCCGCGGCTTGGTCGCCGTCCGCCTCGAACCTCCAGCCGTGGCGCATCTACGTGCTGACCGGCGGGCCGCTTGCCGAGCTCAAGAAACGCGCGCTCGAGCGCGTGACCGCAGGCGACCCCTGGGACGAGCGGGAGTACGAGATGTACCCGCCCGACCTGAAGTCCCCGTACCGCGAGCGCCGATCCGCCTTCGGCAAGGAGCGCTACGGCGCACTCGGTATATCGCGCGATGACTGGGAGGCGCGCCAGAGGGCCGCTGCCGCGAACTGGGACTGTTTCGGCGCGCCGGCCGCCCTGTTCTGCTACATCGACCGCGACATGGGCCCGCCCCAATGGGCCGACGTCGGCATGTATCTGCAGACCGTCATGCTGCTGCTCCGCGCCGAAGGGCTGCACAGTTGCCCGCAGATGGCGTGGTCGGTGTATCGCAAGACCGTCGCGGAGATCCTGCACCCCCCGGACGGGCTCATCCTCTTCTGCGGCATGTCGATCGGCTTCGAGGACGTCACGGTGCGTTACGCCCGTACGGGCCGTGCGCCGCTCGAGGAGACGGTCACGTTCGTCGGGTTCAGTCCTGCAAGCGCATGCGGCGAGACTGGGACGTCTCCCGCCTGGCGTGGCCGTCGTCGAGGGTGCCGGTCACGCCGTCGATTGGTCGAGCACTGCGCGGAAGCAGATCGACCGCACGCTGCTGCGGTCGATCCACGCCTACAAGAAGATCGCGGACGAGCGCATCCGCTCCAAGGGGCTGGACTGGACAGTGCTGGACAGTGGTCTACCCACCAAGCCGATGCAGGGTCCCGCCAAGGGCACATACAGCGCGGGGGCCGGCTGCCGATGAGAGGCAATCCGGCGATCAGCCGAGCGGACGGCGGTCCCGTTTTCTCACAGGCACCACTTCACATCATGAGGAGAGACATGACCAACCAGTTCCGCCTCGGCGGCGACCTGACGATCGCCCGGCTCGGCTTCGGCGCCATGCGCCTGCCCGCGGGCGGCCCGGGTGCACCCGCCCGCGACCCCGAGTCCGGCCGCGCCGTCCTGCGCCGCGCCGTTGAGCTCGGCGTCGACCACATCGACACCGCCGACTTCTATCGCAGCGAGGACGGCTCGGTGCGCGCCAACACCCTCATCCGCGAGGCCCTGTCCCCGTACCCGGACACGCTGGTCATCGCCACCAAGGTCGGCCCGGTCTTCGGCCCCGGTGGTCCCCGCCAGGGCACTGCCGCCGATCTCCGGCCCCAGGTCGAAGCCAACCTCGAAAGCCTGGGCCTGGATCGCCTCGACCTGGTCTACCTGCGCATCGGCTTGACGGAACCCCCGCACGGCGAGTCGCTCGCCGAACGCTTCGAGGCGCTCGCCGCGCTGCGCGAGGAGGGCCTGATCCGCCATCTGGGCATCAGCAACGTCAACGCCGGCCATCTAGCCGAGGCCCGCACGATCGCTCCTGTCGCGGCCGTCCAGAACAACTTCCACATCGCCAATCGTGACGAGACGGCCGTCCTGGACGCCTGCACGCAGGCCGGCATCGCTTTCGTCCCCTTCTTCCCTCTCGGTGGCGGCAGGGCCGACATCGACGACCCCGGCCTGGTCAAGGTCGCCGAACGGCACGGCGCCACCGCCCGCCAGATCGCGCTGGCCTGGCTGCTGGCACTGGACCCGGTCGCCCTGGCCATCCCGGGCACCGGTTCCGTGGCTCACCTGGAGGAGAACCTGATCGCCCGGTCGATCACCCTCACTGAGGAGGACCTCGCCAACCTCGCCTGATCGCAAAGTGGGGCCCCATCCATGCGGAGCGATCATGGCGACGACTTAAACGAACAAGTTGGCCGACGGAGTCACAGATTTGGTGGCCCCCCGGGGGTGCAGGAGCTGCTCACATGACCGAGTTCCCCCTTCTTGTCCTGGTGCTTGGTCCGGTCCTGCTCGCCGAAGCTCTGCTCGCCCGCTACGAGGTGATGGCCTACACCGCGGGCTGGCGGGCTCCTACCACCGAGCTCCCCCAGGACATGCCCCACGCCCGGGGTGCGGACCCCGATCGGGATCCTGCTGTTCCTGCACAACGTCATGCAGATCTTCGTCGCCGCCGACCACCGGTACCGTCCCCTGTACAACTGCGCCGTGGGCACCCAGATCGCCGGCCAGCTCCGCCTGGCCGGTTACCAGCCCGACAGCGGCATCCCCGTGGTGCTGCTCAGCCACAGCGGCGGCGCCCAAGTCGCCACCGGCGCAGTCGAAGAGCTGCACACCCAGCTGCGTGCCCCGCTCCTCCTGATCACTATCGGCGGGTTCCACAACGGCGCCAACGATCTCACCCA
Organism: Nonomuraea basaltis; assembly: GCF_005893125.1. GTDB lineage: Bacteria > Actinomycetota > Actinomycetes > Streptosporangiales > Streptosporangiaceae > Nonomuraea > Nonomuraea basaltis. The sequence goes on from NZ_VCJS01000123.1 coordinate 28,708, forward strand.
CGCCCATCACCTCTACCAGCTCACCAGTGCTAGCGACTGGATTGAGCGGATCAGCACCTGGATCTTCCCTCAGCGTTGGCGGGCTTTCCGCCGCAGTGGATGGAACCGGGCCGTCCGCGCCGGAAAGATCATCGTGCATGGGCCTGACCCGGCCACCCACATGGGGCGGCGCAGCTACATCAGCCCAGACACGCAGCTCTCCGATGGCCGAAGCCACCTCGACTGCACCGCCGACACCTCGCTGCTCAGGCTTGGGGCCTGTGCTGCGGATCTGGACTGGACGCCGCCGTGAGCTTCGCGAGATCGGGGGCGTAGACAGTCATCCAGTACGGATGCAGCCGGTAGTAGACCACGTCGTTGTCCCAGTCGAAGAAGTCGTCGCCGTAGAAGTCCTTGAAGTACGCGAGCAGGCCCGGCCAGTCTGCGGCCGGCTCGCCGTCCCAGGGGTTGAGGATCTCCACCTTGCCGTGCGTGAACACGCCCAGGTCCTCACCACGCATGTGCGCGGCGCTGACGGCGGGCCGGACGGCGAGATGGCGGGCCTTGGCGGCGCCGCGCGCCGTGCCGAAATGCCACTTTCCGTGCAGGAAGTGCCCGTCCACGCCGCTGATCCGCGGCTCGCCCTTCGCCGTCACGGTGGATAGGGCGAGGGTGCACATGCCGGTGAGGACCTGGGTGAGCTGCTCTGCGGTCAGGGTGCGCTCGCTGTTGATGATCGAGCGGAGGTGCGAGGTTGAGCGGGAGAGGGAGGCGTCGAGGAGGGTCTGGAGCTCTTCGAGCTCTTCTGGCGTTTCGTGCATGGAGGTCCTTATCTATCCGTAGGCCCGGTCCACGTCCGCCATCGACGCAGACCGGTGAAACCATGCTCGACCCAAAACCCGACACCTGGTGTCGTATTTCTTCACCCGGCTTGCGGACCGTACCGGGCGCCTACCCAGCCGGGCGCCACACACGGCGACGACGTCTTCGCGTACTCCTCGTGTGCCGCCGCGGGGTTGCTCCAAGGCCGTGGCCGTGGCCGTGGCCGCGGTCAGGTCGCCGTCGATGGCGGTGACGGCACCTCTTCCTCAGTAGAGGTTCTTTCGCAAGACTCGGCTGCCGAGCACCGCATCCACCAACCGCGCCGGAATCTTCACGCCGCTCTGGCGGCGCAGAGTTGCCGGCGGCCGGCACCGCGTTCCTGTCGGACCACGAGGCGGTGTCCCACAGCGCCGAGGCCCAGGCCATGCTGTTCCTGCAAGGCCACGGCGTGATCTCGCCGCACGACTGCCGGTGGTCCGTTAGCCAGGATGCGTGCCGGGAGCGACGGTCAGCTCGAAGAGGTCAGGCCTGTGGTGCCGGACCTGGGCACCCAGCGGCCCGGCGACCTCCTCGGCCAGCACCTGAGAGATCCGCTTGCCGGTCGCACGACGCACGATTTCACCGAGAATGAACCCGAACGTGACAGCGTGGTAGCCCACCTTCTCCCCCGGTGTCCACCACGGCTCCGCCTCGGCGATCAGCTGGCACATCGCCTCCCAGTCACAGAACCGCTCCAGGGTCATGTCCGCCGGCACCCCCGGCACCCCAGCCGAATGCGTCAGCACGTGCCACCGTCGCGTTTTCCTTGCCGTGCGCGCCGAACTCCGGCCACACCTCCACCACCCGCGTGTCGTAGTCGAACACTCCCCGCTCCACCAACACGTGCACGACGGTCGCGGTGACCCCCTTAACCGTCGACGCGGAATAGAACAGCGTGTCCGATGTCACCGGCCGGTCTGTCTCCGGGTCGGCCATCCCGGCCACCGCGTCCACCACCAACTCACCGCGCCGGTACACCGCAGCCTGCACACCGTTCTCAGACCCGGACTCCACCAGCCCTTCGATGAGTACCTGGATCTGCTTCTGAAGATCGCTCATGTCGTTCCCTCCCGGAGACGTCACGGCACCAGCTGAGGGCGCCTCTCGCTGGAGAGTCGGAGCCGGCGGCGCGATTTTGACATGCCGCGGTCCTGGCCGCCGCATGTCAAGAACCCGTCGCCGGCTCCGACGTTGTTGTGACCACGCCCGCAAGGGCGGCACCACAGTATGGGGAGCTACCGTGCACGAGCAGGATGTCGCAGGCACGCACCCGCGAGCGGGGCGGCGTGAGTGGATCGGGCTGGCTGTGCTGGCCCTGCCGGCGCTGCTGGTCGCGTTGGACATCGGCGTGCTGTTCCTGGCGCTGCCTCATCTGAGCGCAGATCTGCGGGCCACCGGAGCCGAGCAGTTGTGGATCATGGACAGCTACGGCTTCCTGCTCGCCGGTTTCCTGATCACCATGGGTTCGCTGGGTGATCGGGTCGGGCGGCGCAGGCTGCTGCTGATCGGCGCGGCCGCGTTCGGCGCGGCCTCCGTGCTGGCCGCCTACGCCTCGAGCCCGCAGATGTTGATCGTGGCGCGCGGCATGCTCGGGATCGCCGGTGCCACCCTTGGCCCGTCGACGCTTGCCTTGATCAGCAACATGTTCGCCGACGCCCGGCAGCGCGGGCTGGCCTTCTCGGTGTGGGCGGCCTGCCAGTTCGGCGGGGGCGCGCTGGGCCCTGTCATCGGCGGGGTGATGCTGAACCACTTCTGGTGGGGCTCGGCGTTCCTGCTCGGCGTGCCGGTGATGGTGCTGCTGCTGGTGGTCGGCCCCGTGCTGCTGCCCGAGTATCGCGTCCCTGGTGCCGGCCGGATCGATCTGTTCAGCGTGGCGCTGTCCCTGCTGGCCGTGCTGCCGGTGGTCTACGGCATCAAGGAGCTCGCCGCCGGCGACAACTCCTCCCCCGCGCCGGCGATCGTCGCGATCGTGGCTGGTGTGATCATGGGCGCGCTGTTCGTGCTCCGGCAGCGGCGGCTGGAACACCCGCTGGTGGACCTTCGCCTATTCGTCAAGACCTCGTTCCGTGTGATGCTCACGGCGATGGCGCTCGGCTCCGGTGCGCTGGCTGGCATCAGCCTGCTGACCAGCCAATACGTGCAGAGCGTCGTAGGTCTTTCGCCTGCGGAGGCCGGGTTGTGGCAGGCGCCGACCGGCGTCGGTATCGCGGCGGGCGTGCTGCTGGCTCCGAAGCTGGTCACGGTGGTCAGGCCGACCACGGCGATCGTGTTCGGCTTGAGCTTGTCGGCCGTGGGCATGCTGCTGCTGACCCAGCTCGGCAGCAGCGGCGGGTTGGTCTTCGTGGTGGTCTGCGTCGCGCTGGTCGCGTTCGGCATCGGCCCGATGTTCGCGCTGGGCACCGGCCTGGTGGTCAGCTCCGCCCCGCCGGAGAGGGCCGGATCCGCCGCGTCGCTGTCGGAGACCAGCAATGTGCTCGGCTCGACGCTGGGCCTTGCCATCCTCGGCACCGTCGGCACCGCGATCTACCGCAACCAGCTCGTGGACTCCGCGCCGGCCGGCGTTCCCGCGGCCGTGGTCGGCGCCGCCAGGGAGACCATGGGCGGGGTCGCGGCGGCCGTGGGACAGCTCCCGGCTGGGCCGGCGAGCGAACTGTTCGCCACCGCCCGGGAGTCCTTCACCAGCGGGCTCAACGTGGTTGCCGCGGTCGGCGCCGTGGTGATCATCGGCGTCGCCTTCGCCGTACGGGTCGCGCTGCGTCAGAAGGCAGCTCAGGCCGAGGAGGTCACCGCCGATGCCGGTTGATTTCGGCTGGCGCGGGACGTCGAGGCTGGGGCTGCCGTTCCGACCTTTCCCTGAGACGCCCGCTGGGGCGCAGCGATCATGAGGAGCCAGAGATGAAGTACCTGCTGATGATCCACGTGAACCCCGCCGCCTTGGAAGCGCTGTCCGAGGAGGAGCGCAACGCCATGTTCGCCGCGCACGACTCGCTTACCGCACTGACCAAGGAGTCCGGCGAGCTGGTCGGCTTCGCCGCGCTGGCCGACCCGGCCAACACCACAACGGTCCGGGTACGCGACGGAGTCCCCGCGGTCACTGACGGGCCGTACATTGAGGCCAAGGTCTTCCTTGCCGGGTACTACGTCGTCGACTGCGAGACCACCGAGCGGGCCGCCGCGCTTGCCGGCATGATCCCGGACGCCCGCTACACCGCGGTTGAGGTGCGGCCAGTGATGCACGCCGGCGGCACGGAGATGTGAGCATGAACGCCCGCGCCGAGGACCTGCTGCGCACACTTGCGCCGCGGGTCCTCGGGGTGCTGATCCGCCGGCACGGCCAGTTCGACGCGTGCGAGGACGCGGTTCAGGAGGCGCTGCTCGCGGCCGCCACCCAATGGCCGCTCGACGGGCTGCAGGGTAGCCCGGAGGCCTGGCTGCACACCGTCGCGACCCGCCGGCTGACCGACCGGTGGCGCAGCGACGCGGCGCGGGAGCGGCGGGAAGCCACCGTGGCCGCCATGGCCCGGACCGACGAGGGGATGACCGCCGGCCCCGGCGACCAGCAGCCAGGCGCTGAGGATGACACGCTCACCCTGCTGTTCCTGTGCTGCCATCCCGCGCTGACCCCGGCCTCCCAGGTCGCACTGACGCTGCGCGCGGTCGGCGGCCTGACCACCGCGCAGATCGCCAGGGCCTTCCTCGTTCCCGAGGCAACCATGGCGCCCAGGATCAGCCGGGCCAAGCAGAAGATCAAGGCCGCGGGCGCGTCGTTTCGGATGCCACCGGACGCCGAGTTCGCCGACCGGCTGCGGGTGGTCCTGCAGGTGCTGTACCTGATCTTCAACGAGGGCCATACAGCCAGCTCCGGTCCCGACCTGTACCGGGCCGACCTGACCGGTGAAGCCGTCCGGCTCACCCGAGAGGTGCACCGGCTGCTGCCCGAGGACGGCGAGGTCGCCGGGCTGCTCGCGACCATGCTGCTCACCGACGCCCACCGCGCCGCCCGCACCCGCTCGGACGGGACGCTGATCCCGATCCCCGAGCAGGACCGCCGGCAGTGGGACCGCGCCGCCATCGCCGAAGGCGTCGCCCTGATCAGCGACACCCTGACCAGGAAACCGCTCGGCCCGTACCAGCTGCAGGCCGCCATCGCCGCGGTCCACTCCGAGGCGACCAGCGCGGAGGACACCGACTGGCCGCAGATTCTCGGCCTCTACGAGTTGCTCGAACACTTCTCGCCCAACCCCATGGTCACCCTCAACCGGGCCATCGCGGTGGCCATGGTCGCAGGCCCGCGGGCCGGCCTGGACCTAGTGGACACCCTGGGCTCCGACGGCCACATGTCCACCCATCACCGGCTGGACGCCGTCCGGGCGCACCTGCTGGAGATGGCCGGTGACCACGCCGCCGCCCTGGCGCATTACCGACGGGCCGCGCGGCGCACGACCAGCATTCCCGAGCAGCGCTACCTGGAGGCTCGCGCCGCCCGCCTGGCCGCCTGGGCCGGGTAGAGCATCCGGTTGGCCGGAACAGGCCAGGTCGAGGAGATACTGATCGCGGTCCCCGCAACGTCGAAGTATCCGGAGCAGCCTCTGACTGTTCCCCGGCAACCGGCCGGCGCAGCACATTCACTCCACCCACCTGATGAGCTTGGGGAACACCTTAAGATGATCACTGGTCTCGCCCCGATGTTCCTCGATGCGCCGCGCTGGGGCGCCGAACCGGACCGGCTCCTGCAGGACCTGGAAGACCTCGGGCTGGCCAACGAGTTCGATGAGGATGATAAAGAGTCCTCGCCGGAGGGGAGTTCGTTGTCGGCCAGCACCACGTGATCGACGGCGGCGCCACCGCCTGAGCGTCTTACAGCAGGTCGCGGACGACCCGGGTGCCGGCGAGGCGGTCGCGCAGGGTGCGAGCGGCCGGGTCGGGCACCCCCGCGATTGGGGTTGAGGCTCTGAAGGCTGGGGTTGGGTGTGGGGGTTGACCACGAGGTGGAGGCGGCGCCAATCAGACGATCCTGAACATCGTCTACCAACGAGCTGGGCGATGAACCACGCACGTGGTCAGCTGGACAGGGGCTTCAGCTCATCGATGACCAGTTTGACCACCAGATCGTCCAGGGCCAGCACGGCGTACTCCGAGACGTGGTGCTCGGTCTTGTCGCCCGGCGAGACGCCGTCGGCGCCGTAGGTGAGGAAGGTGAAGCGTCCCATGGTGAGCTGGGCGAGTTGGCGGTAGATGTACTCGCCCTGGGCGTCGAGGCCCGATGAAGCGATCGGCTCGATCTTGATGCCGCGTTCGGCCGCCCGGCGAGCCTCGGTCAGATAGTCCGGCCCGTCGTAGTCGAGGTGCGGCGGGGCGTCGGCGATGAGGAAGACCAGTTTGACGGCGTCCTCGTGCCAGGCCGGCTTGGCCAGCGCCTCGGCGAGCGCTGCGTTCAGGTCCTCGGGGGTGTCACCGCCGCCTTCGGCCCGCACCTCGGCGAGCTGCTCACGGAACGTTTCCACGTCGGCGGTGAAGTCGGTGGTCCTGGTGACGTATTCGTCGCCCTTGTCGCGGTAGAGCGTCATGCCGAGCTTCAGTTCGGGCTCGGCCGGCAGCTTGGCGATGCGTGACGCGACCGAGTCGACGCTGGCGGTCAGGCGGCCGATCTCGTCACCCATCGAGCCGGTGGTGTCGATGAGGAACAGCACCTGCAGTTTGGCTCGGCCTTCCAGCCTGGTGAGGGGCAGCTTGACCTTGGGCGCGTCGCCGGTGGCCGCGGCGGTGGCTCCGCCGTAGGAGACGGTGATCCGGCCGTCACCGAAGATCAGCGCGCGTCCGTCGGCGTAGGTGCGCGCCGTCTGATCTCCAGCTTGCACGGTGGCGCCGGACAGCGGCCGGCCGTCCCGGTCCGTCACTGTCACGATCCTGCGCCTGCTGACATCGGCGCCTCGCACCTGCTGGTCGTCAGCGGCGAACTTCTTCTGGTAGTCCAGGTAAGCGGCGAAGGCGGCGTTGTCGTCGACGCTGCCCGCCCGTAAACCCGGCTGCCCCTGGGCTTCGGATTTCACAGCGGGCGCACTGGCGTCGCTCGTACCCCCTCCGCCGCAGGCGGTCAGGAGCAGGGCGGACAACGGCAAGGCGGCGAGGAGTACACGGTGACGTGTCATGACCTTTTCGACGGAAGGATCGGTGAGGGCGTTCAACCCCGGATCACACAGTGACCGTGCCGTGCCCGACATGTGATCTGCGGCCCCTGCGCCACAAGAGGCGAAGCACTGGTGGCCCACTGATGTGTATTCATCCCTGGTGTGCCGGGTGAACTCCGGTTCAGTCGACCAGGTCCAGCATCCTGGCGGGGTTCGTGCTGGCCCGGGCGTCGGCTGGGCTGACCGACAGCACCATCCGCAACGACGCCAACCATCTGGAGCTGATTCGGGACTGGTTCGGCCGGCCCCTGTGGGAGATGCAGCCCGAAGATGGCGATCGCTATTTCGGCAAGGTGTAACGGGATGCCAAGCCCTCCACCCGCACCGGACGGGCAGCCGCTCTGACGGTGTTCTTCCGGTTTCTCGAGCTCAGGCACAAGATTGAGCTGCACAATCTCACCGGCCGCGTGGTCGAATGCCCGCTCGATGAGGTCAACTGACCGCGGCTGTCGGTGGATCCTCAGCTACGCATCCCGCCCACCGTCGAGGAGATCGAGCAGCTGTTCGTCGGGTGGCGCGAAGAGCTGCTGAGCTGCCGCAAGTTCGCCCCGGCCGCCCGCAACTACGCTGTGGCCCGGCTGGTCGCCGATGTCGGATTACGGATCGACGAGGCCCGCATGCTGGACCTGGAGGACGTGCGCTGGGAGCTGGGCCGGTTCGGCAAGCTGAACGTGTCTTCGCCTCACCCCTGGGCTCGACAAAGGTCACAGACCATGACCACCGTCTATCGTTGGCCGGCTGGGCGGTGGGTGGGAAGTTCCTTCGGAGTCGGCCCGCCCCGCAGCAGAAGATCCCACATGCCGGTCAGGTTATCCGGTGCCACCAGCACCGGGGTCGGCCAGCGTGACCATCGTCTCGAGCAGC
>NZ_VCJS01000124.1 GCF_005893125.1 Nonomuraea basaltis
CGCACCTGATCCTCTCACCGTCCATGGCTGTCCTCGCGTTCCTCGACCCCGGACAAGAACTTCAACACGCAGACTTGACGGGGAACGACAGGAACCCACCCACCGTCCCCATGATCGCGTTCGCGGTGCCCTCGCTGCGATACCGCGCCGTCGCCTCCGGCCGACGCGACCGCGCCGGCATCGGCTCGTCCACCAGCCACCGCATCATCGCCATCAGCTGCGCCAAGCTCGGCCTCGACTGACGTGAGCTACTTGCCTGACAACCCCGTCCCGCCGTTCTCACCGGTCCCGAGCACCGAGCTGGCCCCACACAACGAACTACCGCTAGGCGTCGAGGCCGGCTGCGGGAGCCCGCATCGCGTTAGCTCGGCCAGCCGCCGTACGGCACGGTGATGATCTCCAGGTTGTGGCCGTTGGGGTCGGACCAGTAGAGGCCGCGGCCGCCGTCGTTGGTGTTGATCCGGCCCGCCTGCCGGTGGCCCGGGTCAGCCCAGTACGTGAGCCCGCGCTCCTTGATCCGTCCCCAGATCTGGTCGAACTCCTCCTCGCTGACCAGGAACGCGTAATGCTGCGTGGGCACCGGCCCGTCGGCCTGCATCACGTCGAGCGAGACGTCGTTGCCGAGCGAGACGACGCGGAACGGCCCGTAGACCGGCGCCGGGTCGAGTCCGAGCACGTCGACGAGGAAGGCGGCGCTCTCGTCTCTGTCCCTGGCCGGCACGATGGTGTGGTTGAGATGGACTGCCATGTACTCAGGCTATTCCGGGGGCGGCCAGGCGCAGCGCTTCGGCGGCCACCGCGTGGCGCAGGCCGCGGATGCCGTCGCGGCCCCGTACGGGATGGACGGCGTTGGTCAGCAGCACCACGGTGAGCCGGCGCGCGGGATCGATCACGAGCGAGGTGCCGGTGAACCCCGAGTGGCCGTACGCGCCGTCCAGCGGGCCGATGATGGCCGGATCGCCGATCCGCACGCCCAGCCCGTGGCGGAAGGCGGCGCCCTCGGCGCCCTGGTCGCGCACCATCTCGGCCACGCTCTCCGGCCGCAGCACGGGCCCGCCGCCCAGCCGCAGCGCCTCGCCGAAGGCCAGCAGGTCGGCCGCCGTGGCGAACACCCCGGCGTGCCCGGCCACGCCGCCCAGCGCGTGGGCCGTCTCGTCGTGGACCTCGCCGCGTACGCAGCCGGGTCCCGGGCGCTCCGGCTTCCATTCGGTGGCGGCGATCCGCGGGAGCGCGCGCGGCCGGTAGCCGGTGTCGGCCAGGCCGAGCACGTCCGTGACGCGGGAGCGCACGAGCGCGTCGAGCGGGGCGCCGCCGGCCAGCTCGGCGATCCGGCCCGCCATGACCATGCCGACGTCGCTGTAGAGGTACGGCCCGCCGACCGGGTGGGTGATCGGCGTGGCCAGCATCGCGGCCATGCGCCCGGTCGCGTCCGCGCTGGGCAGCTCCAGGTCGATGCGGCGGGTCGGGGCCAGGCCCGCCGTGTGGGTGAGCAGCCGGCGCAGGGTGATCCGCCGGTCCAGCCCGGGGATCCAGGAGGCCGCCGGCTCGTCCAGGGCGGCGCGGCCCTGCTCGGCCAGTGAGAGCAGGACGGCCGTGGTGAACAGCTTGCTGATCGAGGCCAGGTCGAAGATCGAGTCATGCTCCGCGGGCGGGCGCTCGGCCGCCAGGGTCCCCTCGGCGGCGGCGTACCGGACGAGTTCGCCGGTCGCGGCAGCGGCCGCCACGGAGCCGTCCACGGCGATCAGCGTGACCGCCGCCGAGCACACGCGTGGCACCACGTCCGCCAGGATCGCCCCCAGCCGATCGGACATCCCCGTGGGCCGTTCCAGCCGATCGGACATCCCCGAAACTTCCCCGTCCCCTGGTGTGCCCCTCAGCCGCTCAGCGCGTCGTTGAGCCGCTCGCCGTGGGACTGCAGCAGCGCTCGTGCCCCGTCCGCGTCCAGCCCGTGCTGGATCATCAGCACCGCGACCTTCGCCTGCCCGCCCGCCGCGTCCAGCGCCGCGCCGGCCGTGTCCTGGTCGGCGCCGGTGATGTCGCTGACCATGCGCAGTGCCCGCGCGGCCAGCTTGTGGTTCATCGCCGACATCTCGATCATCTGGTTGCCGTATGTGCGGCCGAGCTTGACCATGCAGATCGTGGAGATCATGTTCAGCACGAGCTTCTGGGCCGTGCCCGCCTTCAGCCGCGTCGAGCCGGTCACCACCTCCGGGCCCACGACCACCTCGATCGCGTGCTCAGCGGCCGCGGACAGCGGCGCGCCATCGTTGCACGACAGGCCCACGGTGAGCGCGCCGCGGCCGGCCGCCTCCACCAGCGCGCCCAGCACGAAAGGGGCCCGCCCGCTGGCGGACACGCCCACCACCGAGTCCAGCGGGCCGGCCTCCAGGTCCTTCATGGCGGCGGCGCCCGCCTCGGGGTCGTCCTCCGCACCCTCGACGGACCGGGTGAGCGCGTCGGGCCCGCCGGCGATGATGCCCTGCACCAGCGAGGGGTCGGTGCCGAACGTGGGCGGGCACTCGCTGGCGTCGAGCACGGCGAGCCGTCCCGATGTGCCGGCGCCGACGTACAGCAGCCGGCCGCCGTCTGCCATCCTGGCGGAGATCGCGTCGATGGCCTCCGAGATGGCCGGTATGGCCACCGCGACGGCGGCCGGCACGGCGGCGTCGGCCTGGTTCATCAGTCGGGCGATCCGCTCCGTCGGCAGCCGGTCGATCTGGCTGTAGCGGGGATCGCTCTGCTCGGTGGAGAGCTCGGGTAGCGGATCAATCATGACGCTAATTTCCACCTTCTATTTCCTTCTTGTAAATATGTTTCAGCACAATGGCTGTATGACACCTGTGCGTACCGGAGCCGAACGGCTGGCCGCGGATCCGGCGCTCGCCGGAGGTACCCGCCTCGGCCTCGTCACGAACCCCACCGGAGTCCTGCCCGACCTGACCCCCACCCCGGACGCGTTGCTCGCCGCCGGAGTGCGGCTGACCGCCATGTTCGGCCCCGAGCACGGCCTGCACGGCACCGCCCAGGCGGACGGCAGCGAGGGCGGCACCGTGGACGAGCGGACGGGCCTGCCGGTCCACGACATCCACAAGCTCTCGGGGGAGGCGCTCGACCGGGTGGTGGCGGCCTCCGGCGTGGACACGCTGGTCTTCGACATCGCCGACGTGGGGACCCGCTTCTACACCTACGTGTGGACCATGTACGACCTGCTGGAGTCGGCCGCCCGGCTGGGGCTGCGGTTCGTGGTGCTGGACCGGCCCAACCCCCTCGGCGGGACCGTGACCGAGGGCCCCCTGCTGGATCCCGCGTTCGCGAGCTTCGTGGGCCGGTTCCCCGTGCCGGTGCGCCACGGCAGGACGGCGGGGGAGCTGGCGCTGCTGTTCGGGTTCGACGTGGACCTGACCGTGGTGGAGATGGAGGGCTGGCGGCGCGACATGACGTACGCCGAGACGGGGCTGCCCTGGGTGATGCCCTCGGTCAACATGCCGACCCCGGACACCGCGCTGGTCTACCCGGGCACAGGGCTGTTCGAGGGCACGAACTTCTCCGAGGGGCGCGGCACGACCAGGCCGTTCGAGCTGATCGGCGCGCCATATGCGGACGAGCGGTTCGCCCCGGCCCTGGCCGCGCTCCACCTGCCGGGCGTGCGCTTCAGGGAGGCGTGGTTCACGCCCACGTTCCACAAGCACGCGGGCACCCCCGTGCGCGGCGTCCAGCTCCACGTGCACGACCGGGACGCGTTCCGGCCGGTGCTGACCGGCCTGTCGATGCTGCACGTGGCCCGCACGCTCTACCCGGACGACCTGCGCCTGCTGGAGTTCATGGACGATCTGTGGGGCTCCGGCACGCTCACCCGCCGCCTGGAGGCCGGCGAGGACCCCCGCGACCTGTGCCCGCCGCCGGGGCACCCTGAGGGACGGCTGCTCTACGGCGGCCGCGTTCAGCGGCCCACCGCGGGTAGCGGAGTCTGCACCTACGAGTGACATCACGCCAGGTCGCGCCGGTAGAGCCAGAAGACGCGCTCCGCCCGCGCCCCCACGGCCCGCGAGTAGAACCGCAACGGCCCCACCCATCCGATCTGGGCGCCGGTCTGTCCCGCGGCCCGCTGCTCGGCCAGACACCTGCGCAGCAGCACCTGGCCGAGGCCCAGCCCGCGGGCGTCCGGCGCGGTGCCCATGGGCCCGAACCAGGCCGGGCGCGCCCCCCAGGCGGCGAAGGCCAGGATCGCGCCGTCGCGCTCGGCGTAGTGCAGCCCGGCCGCGTTGACCGCCTCCCAGGCCCACCGCTCGTTCCAGTGCTCGGCGACGAACGCGGCGACCCGCTCCCTGTCACCGCCCGCCGCGCGCACGGCCACCCCGGCCTTCTCCAGGCGCAGGAGGTCCTCCTCGACGGAGAGGTCGCCGCTCAGGTCGGCCGTCATGTTCCAGGCGACGTGGTAGCGCTCGTAGCCGAGGCTCTCGGCCAGGCAGGCGGCGGCGGTGTAGCGCACGTCGATGCCGGGCCAGGCATAGCACGGCGGGTTCCCGGCGAAGCGCGCCTGCCGCGCGCCCTGCCCGCGCAGCCACTCCTCGGCCGCCAGCACCAGCGCCCGGCCGCGGCCCTGCCCCTGCGCCGAGGGGTGCACGGCCAGCAGGTCGACGTGCCCGGCGGCCGGGTCCTGGGCGGACATGGACGCCAGCACGACTCCGCCGTCCGTTGCCAGCGCCGTCCACCGCCGGTCGGCGGGCGGCCGCGACAGCCGCTCCACCAGGGCGGCGCCCTCCCCGGCGTCCAGCGTCAGCGCGGCCTCGGCGACGCCCGCCGCCTCGGCGAGCTCCGCGGCCCGCACTGCGTGGGTCATCACACCTCGCTCATCGGGCGGGCGATCACGCTGCGGCGCTCGGGGTAGAAGCACGCGTGCTCCTGCGGCACGCCCTCCGTCAGCTGCAGCAGCGGCCGCTCGCTCGTGCACCGCTCGCCCCGGAACGGGCAGCGGCGGGCGAACAGGCAGCCCTCGTCGGCCTGGCTCTCGTCCAGCGACTCCAGCGGCGCCACCGGCTGCTCGCCCGGCTGCTCCAGGCCGTGCAGCACCGGAATGGCCGACAGCAGCGCCTGCGTGTACGGGTGCACGGGGTCGGCGATGACCGTGTCCACCGGGCCGCGCTCGACGACCTGGCCGCGGTAGATCACGTACAGCTCGCCGTCGCCGCCGATGTAGCGGGCCGTGGCCACGTCGTGCGTGATGAACAGCACGCTGACGCCGAGGCGCTCGCGCAGGTCCTTCAGCAGCGCCAGGATGCCGAGCCGGAGCGACACGTCGATCATGGAGACGGCCTCGTCCGCGACCAGCATCTCCGGGTCCACCGTCAGCGCCCGGGCGATGACGACCCGCTGCCGCATGCCGCCGGACAGCTGGTGCGGGTAGCGCGACAGCACCGAGCCCGGGTCCAGCCCGACCAGCGACAGCACCTCGGCCGCCCGCTCCTCGATCCATGACCCGGACCGGCCCGTCTGCTTGGCCCGCAGGCTGAGCGGCGCGTACAGCGTCTGGTGGACGGTCCTGGTCGGGTTCAGCGCCGAGTAGGGGTCCTGGTGGATGAGCTGGATCTTGCGGAAATGCGGCTGCCGCTGCTTGGGCTTCAGCGACGACAGGGTGACGTCGTCAATGATCATCTCGCCCGCGTCGTACGTCTCCAGCCCCGCGATGATGCGCCCCAGCGTGGTCTTGCCGCACCCGGACTCGCCGATGAACGAGGCCGCCCCGCCCTTCGGGATCGCGAAGTCCACCCCGCGCAGCGCCTGGACGTCCCTGGCGGCGAGCACCTTGCCCCGCTGCTTGAACGTCTTGACGATGCCAGTCCCGGTGATCATGCGTGCTCCTTCACGGTCACGGCATGGCAGGCCACGATCCGCGACCCGTCCGCATGCGCCTCGGGGTCCACGGTGTCGCACACGTCCATGCGCAGCGGGCAGCGCTCCCTGAACACGCAGCCGTCCACCGGCACGGTCGCCAGCGTCGGCGGCCGCCCTGGCAGCGCCTGCGCCTCGTCGATGTCGCCGACCAGCCGTGGAATGGCCTTGATCAGCCCCCGCGTGTACGGGTGCTGCGGCGCGCCCAGCACCTGCCTGGTCGGGCCCTGCTCGACCAGGCGGCCGCCGTACATGACGGCCAGCCGGTCGGCCACCTCGGCCACGACGCCGATGTCGTGCGTGATGACCAGCGTGGTCAGCCCGCGTTCCTGGTGCACCTCGCGCACGATCTTCAGGATGTTCGCCTGCGTGATCATGTCGAGCGCGGTCGTCGGCTCGTCCAGCACCACCAGGTGGGCGTTGAGCACGAGGGCCAGCATGATGCCGACCCGCTGCCGCATGCCGCCGGACAGCTCGTGCTGGTGCGAGTCGAGCACCCTGGCGCCGTCCAGCCCCATCCGGCCGAGCAGCTCCCTGGCCTCGCGCACCAGCCCCCGCAGGTCGTCCACGCCGTGTGAGCGGCCCAGGTCGAGCAGCTGCTTGCCGACGGTCTTGAGCGGGTTGAGCGAGTTCTGGGCGGCCTGGAAGACGTACCCGATGTGCTTGCCGCGGGCCTTGCGCAGTTGCTCGCCCTTGAGGCCGGCCACGTCGCCGAGCCCGTCGATCTCCACGCTGCCCGCGGCGATCCTGCCCGGCGGCTGCACCGCGTTCAGCAGCGACAGCGCCAGCGTGGACTTGCCCGAGCCGGACTCGCCGACGATGCCGGTGATCGTGCCCGGCTCCAGGGTCAGGCTCACGTCTCTGACGGCGGGCAGTTCGCCCGCGGGGGTCTTGTAGACGACCGTGAGGCCGCCGATGCGCACTCCCGGCGCTTGTTTCGTCACGCTTTACTCCTCGCGCAGCCGGGGGTTGAAGATCTCGTCCATGGCGTCCACCACGAGCACGATGGCCAGTGTCAGCAGCAGGATCGCCAGCAGCGGTCCCATCAGGAAGCCGAGCGCGCTCGGCACGGTCAGCGCGCCCGAGCGGAACACGGCCGTGTTGAGCATCTGGCCCCAGTTGTTCGACTCGTACGGCAGCACGCCCAGGAAGAACAGCCCGACCTGCGCGTAGACGCCGCCGGTGATCGCGATCAGCATGTTCATCGCGATGTACGGCGCCATGCTCGGCAGCAGCTCCTTGCCGATGATGTGCGTTGTGGGCAGCCCGAGCCCGCGCGCCGCCTCGATGAACCCCCGCTCGCGCAGCGACAGCGTCTGCGACCGCACCGCCCGCGCCACGCCGCCCCAGCTGAGCAGCCCCAGCACCAGGCCCATCTGCACGGCGCTGCTGAACTTCCACACGGTCGACAGCACCAGCAGCAGCGGCAGGCCGGGGATGGTCAGCTTCATATCGGTCAGCCGCATCAGCACCGTGTCCCAGCGGCCCCGCTTGAAGCCGGAGAACAGCCCGATCCCGGTGCCCACCACCACCGTGATGACGGCGGTCACGAGCGCGGCCAGCAGCACGTACCGAGACCCGGTGACCACCAAGGCCACCACGTCCCTGCCCTGGTCGTCGGTGCCGAGCCAGTGCTGCCAGCTCGGCGGCCTGGTGAGCTGGTTCGTGTCGCGGGGGAGCGGGTCCGGATAGAGCATCGGCCCGAACACGCCCATGAACACGAACCCGAGCATGAGCACCGCGCCCACCATGCGGCTGGGCTTGCGCTTCATCACCCGCCACACGCCCGACCAGAAGTTGCGGCGCATTGCGGCACTCGTCGAGGAGCTCTCCAGCAGAACGCTCATGCGGACACCTCCTCACCGCTGCGCACGCGCGGGTCGATCACGCTGTAGAACAGGTCCGCGAGGATGTTCGCCACGATGATGGCCACCGTGATCAGCAGGAACGCCCCGCCCATCAGCGCGTAGTCGCGCATCGTGATGCTCTCCAGGAGCAACAGTCCCAGCCCCGGGTAGTTGAAGATCCGCTCGATGAACACCGCGCCGCCCAGCAGCAGGCCCATCGACAGCGCCAGGATCGTGAACAGCGGCAGGATCGCGTTGCGCGCGATGTACCTGAAGATGATCGACCGCTTCATCCCGCGCAGCTCCGCGGCCAGGATGAAGTCGTCGCCGAGCACTGTGACGACGCTCGACTTCATCGCCAGGATCCAGCCGCCGTACGCCGACAGTGCGTACGTCGCCACCGGCAGCACCGCGTGTCCGGCCAGCGAGCCGAGGTATCCGGCGTTGAACCCGGGCTCGTACAGGATGTCCACCGGGCCCTCGGCAGGCAGGATCGGGATGAGCGTGGCGAAGATCGCGGTCAGCAGCAGGCCCA
This sequence comes from Nonomuraea basaltis, assembly GCF_005893125.1. Classification (GTDB taxonomy): domain Bacteria; phylum Actinomycetota; class Actinomycetes; order Streptosporangiales; family Streptosporangiaceae; genus Nonomuraea; species Nonomuraea basaltis. Next base: position 8,272 of record NZ_VCJS01000124.1, read on the forward strand.
GCACGTACTGCGGCACGCCGTGCAGCAGCGATCCGGAGACCGCCAGCACGTCGCCGAGCTTGCCGGAGCGCTTGATGGCCGCGTACACGCCCAAGATGATGCCGACCAGGAAGCTCAGCAGCGTTCCCGCCAGGACCGGTAGAACGGTCCATTTGGCCGCCTCGCCCAGCACCTGCGTGACCGGCGCGCCCGCGTGCGTGATCGACTGGCCCAGGTCGAAGGTGGGCAGGCCGACCATGTAGTCGACGTACTGCTCCCAGAGGGAGCCCTTCGGCTGGAACCCGTACAGCACGCGCGTGGCCTGCTCGGCCGCCTCTGGCGCCATGCCCTGCTCGATCAGTTTCTGCACGTGCGCGGCGACCGGGTCTCCCGGAATGCTCCTGACGATGAAGAAACTGATCGTGGCGACGACCAGGATCATGACGACCCCGCGGGCCAGGTGGCCCGCGAGTCGCCGTGCGATTACCGTCATAGACTCTTTCTCTACTGCTTCTTCTTGACCATGCCGAGCTGCATCCACACCCCGGCGGGCAGGCGCAGCAGGTCGCTGTCCTGCTCGGGCCACCCGGTGAACCGGGTGGTGTTGGTGAACTGCGTGTTCACGTAGTCCCACAGCTGGATCGCGGGCAGGTCCTGGTTGGCGGTCTTGGCCAGCTGCGCCATGATCGGCTTGGCCTCCTCGGCGGAGCCCGCGTTCAGCTTGGCGGTCAGCTCACCGGGGTTGACCTTGCCGACGCCCTCGACGTCGATCTCCTCCGCGCTGCCCATCCAGTTGCCGCCCTTGCCCGGGGCGCTGTGCGCGACCTTGCCGGCGACGTTGGTCCAGCCGTTGGAGACGCCGTAGAGACGCTGGAAGATGTCGTACGGCGCGGGGCCGAGCGCCATCAGCCAGAAGCCGGCGTCGTACTTGCCCGCCGCGATCTCCTCCAGGTAAACGGGGTAGTCCGCGACGGTCACGACTTCGGCGTTGACACCGTTGTCGATGAGCTGGCTCTTGATGTTCTCCTGCGCGGAGATCCAGTCCGAGAAGCCGGACGGCGCGTGCATGGTGACCTTCCACGGCGAGCCGTCGGCCAGCGCCCACTTGCCGTCCTTCTTCTGCAGGCCGGCCTCCTTGAACTCCGCCTCGGCCTTGGCCACGTCGTGCTTGTACGGCTCCAGGTTCGTCAGCTCGGCGCCGATCCACTCCTGCGCGGGCTTCTGGTGGATGCCGGAGGTCGTCACGGCCGGCGTGCCGCCCTCGGGCGAGGCCACCTTGGTCACCTGGTCGCGGTCGATCAGGTAGGCCAGTCCGCGGCGCACGTGCACGTTGTCGTACGGCTTCTTCGACTGGTTGAACGCCAGGCCGACGGCCACCGGGGAGAAGCCCTTGATGGGGTTGGAGCCGGGCGCCTGCTTGATCCTGTTCATCACGTCGGTGGGAGTGGCGACGAAGCCGGAGTGGTCGAGCTTGCCGGCGGTCAGGTAGTTCCAGAGCTGCTCGTTGCCGCCGAAGTTGAGGAACTTGACCTGGTCGGGGACGACGTTCGCGACGTTGTAGAAGTTCTTGTTCTTCAGCAGGAGCGCCTCGCCCGGGTTGACCCGCTCCAGCACGAACGGGCCGGCCGAGACGTCCTTCGGCGGCGCGAAGGCCAGCACCTTCTGGCCGATGGCGAGGATCTCCTCGCGTGCCTTCTCGGCCGCGTCGCCGGTGCCCTTGGAGGCCTTGAGCTTGTCCCAGAAGTCGGCCGGCAGCACGCTGCCCCAGACGTGCGCGGGCACGACCCAGCTGTCCATGACGCCTCTGGCGAACTTCGCGCTGGGGTTGGCCATGTCCTGGGTGATCTTGACCGTCTTGTCGTCGACGACCTGGATCTCGGCCGCCGCGCCGGCCGCGCCCGGCGTGACCGCGAACGCGGTGCTGCCGGTGGTGTAGGCCAGCCCGAGGGACAGCTTGACGTCCTCGGCGGTCACCGGCTTGCCGTCGGACCACTTGCCGTTGGGCTGCAGGTGGAGGGTGATGGCGGAGTTGTCGGGCGCGATCTCCCAGCTCGCCGCGATGCCGGGGTAGAACTGGTTGGGGTCGGTCAGGTGGTTCTTGACCCAGCCGAGCTTCATCGCGTTGTAGCCCAGGAAAGAGTTGCCCTTGGGCGCCCATGGGTTCGCCGGGCCGCTCGCGTCGAGACCGGGCTTGAGCACGTCGATCGTGGTGAAGAGGCCGCCACCACCGCTCGAGCCGCCGGACTTGTTGGTGGAACCACCACTGCACGCCGCTGTCGCGGTGGCAAGGCCCAGCAACGCCACTACCGCTGCCAGTCGCTTCATTTGCCGCTCCGGGGGATCTGGGACCTGTTGAGGATCTGTAGGGGTTGACCGGACATTACGATCGCGCCAGAGAAGCGTCAATAATCTCCACAGGTTGTGAGGCTAATGTAACTTTCCTTCATGAGTGTACGTAGTGGAGCTAAGCGTCATCAAGTAAAATCTCAACTCATGATCAGCACGGCGGCCCCGTTGACCTGGTCATTCGCCAGATCCGTGAGCGCCTGAGCGGCTGCGGCGAAGGGGTAGGGCGTGATCGTCACACGGGGCGGGTGCGCCAGCGCAAGCTCCAGATAGGCCCGCCCGTCGGCCCTGGTGTTGGCGGTCACGCTGCGCAGCGTCCGCTCCTGGAACAGGTGCCGGTCGTAGTCGAGCACGGGGATATCGCTCAGGTGGATCCCGGCTATCGCGAGGGTCCCGCCGCGGTCGAGCGCCTCCAGTGCGGGCGGCACCAGATCGCCCACCGGGGCGAACAGAATGGCCGAGTCCAGCGGCTCCGGCGGCCGGTCGCCGGCCGAGGCGGCGCCCAGCTCCAGCGCCAGCCGCCGGGACGCGGCGGACCTGGTCACCGCGTGCACGGTGGCCCCCTGCGCGATGGCGGCCTGCGCGGTCAGATGGGCCGAGGCCCCGAACCCGTAGATGCCGAGGCGCCCGCCCGGCGGCAGGTCACAGCGCGCCAGCGCCCGGTAGCCGATGATCCCGGCACACAGCAGCGGCGCAAGCCGCTCGGCCGGCACGTCGCCGGGCAGCGGATAGACGTAATCGGCGGGCGCGACGAGATATTCGGCGAACCCGCCGTCGGCGTCCCATCCCGTGTAGGCGGAGGAGGGGCAGAGATTCTCCATCCCCCTCAGGCAGTAGCGGCACGTCCCGCACGTGGACCGCAGCCAGGCCACGCCGACCCGCTGCCCCGTGCCCTCCACGCGGCCGACCGCCTGGTGGCCGGGCGAGGTGAGCGGCCGCCGCGGCCGCAGGTCGCCTTCCGCCAGGTGCAGGTCGGTACGGCAGACCCCGCACGCCTCCACCCGTACCAGCACCTCGCCCGGGCCGGGCGAGGGCGTCTCCCGCTCGACCGGCACCAGCGGGCGGGACGCCATCGGCCCCGGCTCGCGCACCGCCCACGCCCGCATGATCACGACAGCCTGGAGAAGGCCAGGGACGCGTACAGGGCGGCCCCGTCCGGCAGGACGGCGTCGTCGAAGAGCGCCTCGGGCGAGTGGTTGTACGGCGCCGTGGCCGGATCCAGGCCGGGCGGGCATGCCCCCAGGAACACGAACGCCCCGGGCACCTCCTCCAGCACGTACGAGAAGTCCTCCGACCCCATCACCGGCTGCGGCGAGACGAAGTACCGCCCGGGCCCGAACAGCTCGTCGGCCGTCCGCCCCACGAACTCGGCCTCGCCCTGATCGTTCACCGTCACCGGGTACCCCATCCCGAACGACGCCTCCACCTCCAGCCCGTGCGCCGCCGCGATGCCCCGCACCACCTCGACCAGCCGCCGCTTGACCAGCACCCGGTTGCCCTGGCTGAACGTGCGCACCGTGGCCTCGAACCTGGCCTCGTCCGGGATCACGTTGTCCGCCGACCCGCCGTGGAAGCTGCCCACCGTCACCACCACCGGATCGAACACGTCGAACGTCCTGGTCACCATCGTCTGCAGCGCCGTCACCATCTCGCACCCCGCCTGGATCGGGTCCAGCGCCCGGTGCGGGCTCGAGCCGTGCCCGCCGCGCCCCTTCACCGTCACGCAGAACACGTCCGCCGCCGCCATGATCGGCCCCGGCCGCGACGCGAACAGGCCCGGCGGCAGCATCGACGACACCACGTGCATCCCGTACGCGGCGACCGGGCGCTCGCCCGCCACGTCGAGCAGGCCCTCGCCGATCATGTGCTTGGCGCCGTCGTGCCCTTCTTCGCCCGGCTGGAACATGAAGATGACGTCGCCCGCCAGCTCCGCCCGCCGCGCGCTCAGCAGGTGCGCCGCCCCCGTCAGCATCGCGGTGTGCAGGTCGTGCCCGCACGCGTGCATCTGGCCGGGGAGCTGGGAGGCGTACGGCAAGTCGTTCTTCTCGGTCACGGGCAGCGCGTCCATGTCACCCCGCAGCAGCACCGCGGGCCCCGGCCGGCCGCCCCGCAGCACGGCCGTGACCGAGCTGAGCGCCGTGCCCGTCTTGATCTCCAGTGGCAGCCCGTCCAGCGCCGCCAGCACTTTCTCCTGGGTGCGGGGCAGGTGGAGGCCCAGCTCGGGGGTCGTGTGCAACGAGTGCCTGAGCCGGACGAGCTCGTCCCGCATGTCCTGCGCGGATTCAGTGAACGACATGAAGAACATTGTTCACGTAGTGGCACGGAAGTCGACAAGGCGCGCTCGGTACGATGACCGAGTGACTCAGCGTAAGCGGATCGACTCCTGGTTGTCCGACATGGACGGCGTTCTCGTCCACGAGGGACGGCCGATTCCCGGTGCGGACGAATTCATCAAGCGGCTCAGCGAATCCGGCAAGAAGTTCAGGGTGCTGACGAACAACTCGATCTACACCCAGCGCGACCTCTCGGTGCGCCTGGCCGGAGCGGGGCTCGACGTGCCCGCCGAGTCCATCTGGACCTCCGCCCTGGCCACCGCCCAGTTCCTCCACGACCAGCGGCCCGGCGGGTCCGCGTACGTGGTCGGCGAGGCCGGGCTGACCACGGCGCTGCACGAGGTCGGCTACATCCTCACCGACCTCGACCCCGACTACGTGGTGCTCGGCGAGACCCGCACCTACAGCTTCACCCAGATCACCCGCGCCATCCGCCTCATCGAGGCCGGCGCCCGGTTCATCGCCACCAACCCCGACCCCATCGGCCCCTCCACCGAGGGCTCGCTCCCGGCCTGCGGCGCCGTGGCCGCCCTCATCACCAAGGCAACCGGCGTGGCCCCCTACTTCGTCGGCAAGCCCAACCCCCGCATGATGCGCAGCGCGCTCAACGACATCGAGGCCCACAGCGAGACCACCGCGATGATCGGCGACCGCATGGACACCGACATCGTGTCCGGCATGGAGGCCGGCCTGTACACGATCCTCGTCCTCACCGGCGTCACCCAGCGCGAGCAGGTCGACCGCTTCCCCTACCGGCCCTCGCTCGTCGTCGACTCGGTCGCCGACCTCATCGACCTCATCTGACCAACCTGACGGCCGCTGACAGGTATGGATGGGAGGCTCACGTGTCATGACCCGCCTGTACCTGGAGACCGGCCCCAAGAAGGTATTCGCCTGCTCGCTCGACTGGCCCGGCTGGTGCCGGATCGCCAAGGGCGAGGAGGCGGCCATCGACCGCCTCATGGAATACGTGCCCCGCTACCGGATCGTCGCCGAGCGCGCCGGGCTGCCGTTCTCGCCCGGCGAGCCCGTGGTGGTGGCCAGGGTGCCGGGCAGCTCGACCACCGACTTCGGCGTGCCGTACGCGGTGCCCGACCTGGACCTGGAGCCGCTGCCCGCGGAGGAGGCCGAGCGCGGCGTCGCGCTGGTGCGGGCCGCCTGGGACCTGTTCGACGAGGTGGCCGCCGCCTCCCCGGAGGAGCTGCGCAAGGGCCCGCGGGGCGGCGGGCGGGACCGCAGCAAGATCGTGGATCACGTGGTGGAGGCCGAGCGCGGCTACGCCAGGATGGTCGGCGTGCGGCACAAGCCGTACAAATCCCTCGCGGACCGGGACGCCCTGCGGGCCGAGCTGGCCGACGTCCTCTCCCGCCCCTGGGAGCCGCCCCACACCACCGGCTGGCCTCCCCGGTACGCCCTCCGGCGCATCGCCTGGCACGTCATCGACCACATCTGGGAGATCGAAGACCGGGTATAAGAAAACCACTCCCGCGGTCGCTCGCGCGGCCGACACGGCCTCTCACTGTCTGCAATCATGTGCTGACACAAAGTGGGACCCGGCTAAAGTTGGTAGCCAGGTCCCTTCCAGCATCCTAGACGGAGGGGCACGTGATCGTAGAGCACGAAATCAACGGATTGAAGAAGCGCGTGACGTTCCTCGAAGGGATCGTGGGCATGGAGGGGCGGAGGGGAGTGGTGTCGGACCACTCCAAAGAGCTGGATTGGCACGCAGATCTCCTCCATAAGATCGACAACAGGACGGAGAGCATCCAGCTCGACATCGCCGGGATGAAGGCCGACATCGCTGGCGTCAAGGCCGACATCACGGACGTCCGGAAGGAGATGAGCGAGCGGTTCGCTGCCGTCGATTCCGAGATCGCGGCGGTTCGGTCCGACATGTCCCACCTCAGTTCCAAGGTGGATTCCGAGATCGCGGCGGTTCGGTCCGACGTGTCCGACCTCAGCTCCAAGGTCTCGAGCCTTGACACCAAGGTCTCGAGCCTTGACACCAAGGTCTCGAGCCTTGACACCAAGGTCTCGAGCCTTGACGCCAAGGTCTCTGGCCTCGACGCCAAGTTGGACCGGGTCCTGGACAAGATCGGGGCATAGTCGTCGCGGAGCCCTCGGCATGCGCCGAGGGCTCCGCCGTGTCCATGGGCGCCCGTGGGTCCCCGGGCTGATGTGGATGAACGGCAACCCGCCAGCGTCGACCTGCGGCTACGATCACTCACTGAGTGCAATCATCTGATGACGGAAAAGAGCAAGAAGGCGGGAGTGTGTGGACGTACAGACGGAGGTTCTCGACTTGAAGCTCCGTGTTGCAGACCTCGAGTCGGGCGCGCACGGCGCGGTGCCGGACTGGCGGACAGATCTCCTGCGCGAGATCAACGACCGGACCAAACACCTGCGGTCGGAGATCACCGCGCTGAAGGCCAGGCTGGCCGAAGCCCGCACCGAGCTGAGCGAGGACCTCGCGGCCGTCCAGACCGAGATCGAGGGCGTCCGGCGGGAGGTGAGCGCCCGGCCTGCGAGGCCCGGTGATGAGGACGCCGACCTGCGCCTCGACATGGCCGAGGAGTTCGCGGCCCTCCGCGCCGAGATGGCGCATCAGTTCGATTCCGTCCGCTCGGAGGTGCTCGACCTCGGCATCAAGATCGACCGGCTCCTGAAGAGGGACGCATGTCACTAATTGACCGGTATGTCCTTCGGGTAGCCTAACCTACGGTACCGTAACCTGAAGGAGAAGATCTTTATGGCGATGACTCAGACGGAGCTGCTGCACGAGCTCGAGCCCGTGGTCGCCGGAGAGCTCGACCGCCACGAGAAGATGGCCAAAGAGTGGTTCCCGCACGAGTACGTCCCGTGGAGCGAAGGCCGCGACTTCGACGGCATCTACGGGGGCGAGGCGTGGCAGGAGAGCGACTCCAAGATCCCCGAGGCGGTTCGCGTGTCGCTCATCGTGAACCTCCTGACCGAGGACAACCTCCCCAGCTACCACCACGAGATCGCCACGACGTTCGGCCGTGACGGCGCGTGGGGCACGTGGGTGCACCGCTGGACGGCAGAGGAGGACCGGCACGGCACCGCCCTCCGCGACTACCTCACCGTCACCCGCGCCGTCGACCCCGTCGCGCTGGAACGTGCTCGCATGCGCCACATGGAGAGCGGCTTCATCACCGAGTACGGCACCATGCTCCAGCAGCTCGCGTACGTCTCCTTCCAGGAGCTGGCCACCCGCATCTCGCACCGCAACACCGGCATGGCCTCCGGCGACGAGGGCTGTGAGCGGCTGCTGGCCAGGATCGCCGCCGACGAGAACCTGCACATGCTCTTCTACCGCAACCTCCTCAAGGCGGCCTTCGAGCTCGACCCCGGCCAGACCATGCGCGCCGTGACCGACGTCGTCACCACCTTCCAGATGCCCGGCCAGGGCATGGAGGGCTTCACCCGCAAGGCCCTGATCATCGCCAACGAGGGCATCTACGACCTGCGTCTCCACCTCGACGACGTGCTCATGCCGGTGCTGCGGCAGTGGTCGGTGTTCGACAAGACCGGGCTCGGCCCCGAGGGCGAGAAGGCGCGCGACGAGCTGACCGAGTTCCTGGCCAGGACCGACGCGACGGCCGCCAGGTTCGTCGAGCGCAGGGAGGAGCGCCGGGCCCGCGCCGCCGCGAGGAAGTGATCAGGCTGTCGCCATGCGATGATCCCGCCCTGCGGATCCCCTCGGCCGGCTGTTCGTCGCGTTGTTCGCGCTACTGAGCAGCCGGCCATGGCGATGCGCCGCCACGCCCCACGAGCTCCGATGGCCACCATCAATCGGGCGGGTGCCCAGGAACCACTCTTGACCCGGAGATGGTCTTGGACATCCATGGCATCGGGCAGGTTTCCCGGTAACACCGGAACCCCTGGGGAGCAGAGGGTGAAAATCATCGGGATCGCCGCCGGCCTCCACGCGGGGTCTTTCATCAACAGATTGCTCGAAGCGGCGGGCGGTGAGCTGCCCGAAGGCGTCGGGTTCGAGGCATGGCCGGGGTTGCGCCAGATGCCGCCCTACGAGGCCGGACCGGTCCCGGCGCCCGTACGCGAGCTGCTCAGGCGGATCGCGGCGTCGGACGCGGTGCTCATCACCGCCCCCGAGCACAGCCTGCTGCCCATCGAGCTGACGTACACGCTGGACTGGATGTCGGCGCGCGGCGCGCTGGCCGGCAAGCACGTGGCGGTGATGAGCGCGAGCGCGCGAGCCTGCGGCGCCATGTGGGCCCAGGCGGAGCTGTGCAAGCGGCTCCAGGGCGCCGGGGCCGTGGTGATGGGCGCCGAGCTGGTCATCTCGCCCGCCTGCCCGCACTTCGACGAGGACGGTCACCTCATCGATCCCACCCTGCGCGCGGAGGTCCGTGCCGTGATCGCGCAGCTGTGCCCGGGTGAGGTGCTGGAGCCCGCGCTCTCCCTCTGACGGACCGGACACGCCGGACGCCGGCGCTCAGGGGTCGCGGCGCAGGCGTTTGAGGTCGGAGCGCTGCTTCTTGGTGGCGATGCGGCGCTCGACGGCGCCGCGGCTGGGCTTGGTCGGGCGGCGCCGCTTCGGCGGCGGGGCCATGGCCTCGCGCAGCTGCTGCGCCAGGCGGTGCGCCGCGGCCTCCCGGTTCCTGAGCTGGGAGCGGTACTCCGAGGCGGCGATCGTGATCGTGCCGGCGCCCAGTCGGCCGAGCGCCCTTTCCTTCAGCGCGGGCGGCAGCGCCGTGCTCGCGGCGACGTCGAAGGTCAGCTCCACGCGGCTGTCCGTGGTGTTGACGCCCTGGCCGCCGGGGCCTGACGAGCGTGAGAAACGCCAGACGAGCTCGGCGTCGGGGATGACGACCGAGTCGTTGACGACCAGCGGGCCGGGCATGCGTGGTGCTCCTGTTCAGAAATACGCCTTTGTAGGTGAGTGTCACCGTACCTGGGAGTCATATGCCGTACGCAACGGCATTTTCCGTCCAGGGAAACGTTCCGCGGGAGAGCCGAATTCCACCCACGCGGCCAGGCGCGCTCTTGACGGCCGGATGCAACCGGCGTATGCCAGCATCGCGCGAAAAGATCGTGGCGAGGAGGCAAGGTGACGGTCATCGTCGGCGTGCACGGGATCGGCAAGTACAACTACTACCTGGAGGCCGGGGGGTCGGCGGCCGGGGCGGCGGAGGCCATGCGGCTCAAGTGGGACCGCTACCTGCACCTGGCGCTCGGGGGAGAGGCCAGGACGTACTTCAGCGAGATCGCGTACTTCTCCCACCACCTGCACGACGGCAAGGGAGGCAACGGCGGCCCGCGCTCCCTCGCCTCTATGGAGGGCGCCGCCCAGCAGGTGCTGGTCAACTGGGCGCGGAACCGGGGAGTGGGGGAGCACATCACGGGCGCGCTCAAGTCGTTCACCGGCTGGTTGCTCACCAAGCTGGACGACAGGTCGGCGGCGTTCGCCGAGCGGTTCGCGCCGGAGGTGGCGGCGTACCTCACCGACCACGTCAAGCGCGAGAAGTGCCGGCAGACCGTGGCCGACGTCATCCGGCGGAACCGGCCGAAGGTGGTCATCGCCCACTCCCTCGGCAGCGTCGTCGCGTACGAGACCCTCTGGGGCCACCCCGACCTGCGGATCGACCTCCTGATCACCCTGGGCAGCCCGCTCGGCATGCGCAACGTCGTCTTCGAGCGCCTGCTGCCCACCCCCATCAACGGCCGCGGCCAGCGCCCGCCCGGCGTCCGGCGCTGGGTGAACATCGCCGACAAGGACGACATCGCCGCCATCCCGCCCGATCTGGGCGGCAGTTTCACCGGCATCGACGTCGAGGAGCTGGTCAACCTCCACTGGATCGACTTCCACACCGCCGAGAAGTATCTAGGCTGCCCGGCGCTCGACCCGCATCTGCGACCATTCCTGGCATGACGTGGATTGTCTTTGACTACGGCGGCGTCCTGTCGCTGCCCCTGCCCGAGTCCGACGCCGAGGCCATGGCGCGGGCGGTGGACGCCGAGCCGGAGGCGTTCATGCGCGGCTACTGGGAGCACCGGCTGGAGTTCGACCGTGGCCTGTCCCCCCACGCCTACTGGTCGGCGGTGCTCGGCAGGGCCGCCACCCACACCGAGGTGGCCCGGCTGGTCGCCATGGACGTCGCCGGCTGGGCCCACCCCAACGAGGGCACGGTCGCGTTGCTCGGCGAGCTCATCGAGGCGGGCCGCGACGTGGCGCTGCTGTCCAACGCGCCCGTCTGCCTCGGAGAGGGCCTGGACGAGCTGCCCTGGATCGCCGCCATCGGCCACCGCTTCTACAGCGGCATGATGGGCCTGGTCAAACCCGGCAGGGAGATCTACGACGAGGTGGCCCGCGCGCTCGGCGCCGCCCCCTCAGAGATCGTCTTCATTGACGACCGCCTGGAGAACATCGAGGGCGCCGAACGCGCGGGCATGACCGGCGTGCACTTCACCGATGCTGCCGCGCTCCGCCGAACCCTGCCCGACGAACGGGAGTCCGCCCGCTGATTCAACGGCGAAATGTCAGTGCCATCCAACAAAGAACCGTGAGCGCCCGGACCGACCTGGAATCTCCTCTTCGGTACGTCGTGCGTCTTCGCTGAGCACGCCGACGTCAAAGCGGCCCGAAACATCGCCTCGCGCCGTCCAGCGGGGGAGAACGGCCTCGAAATGGCGAGTCATCTCCTGGAGGAACTTCGCGAACAGGACGACCGATGCTGTTCACCCGCGCTTGACTCCACTGTCACGGCAGGGTCAGCGCGGGCGGACATACCTGGGAACGTGGACCGCAGAGCTTTCCTGACAGCGGCGACAGCCGGCCTCCTCTCTTCTCAGACGCTCATCTCCCCGGCATCGGCCTCCCCCTCCAGAACCCTCAGATCAGACCCGTTCACGCTTGGCGTGGCCTCCGGAGACCCCTCGTCCGACGGCTTCGTCCTGTGGACGCGGCTGGCCGTCAGCCCGCTGAGCGGGGACGGCCGCGGCGGCATGCCGGCCCGCGACGTGGAGGTGGACTGGCAGGTCTCGACCGACGAGCGCTTCTCCACGATCGTCAAATCCGGTACGGCCACCGCCCGCGCCCGCGACGCCCACAGCGTCCACGTCGAGCTGAATGGCCTGGAACCGGGGCGCGACTACTTCTACCGGTTCAGGAGCGAGGGCAGGCTCTCGCCCGCCGGCCGCACCAGGACCACGCCCACCGGCGAGACGACGCCGCTCACGTTCGCGGTGGCCGCGTGCGCGCACTACGAGCACGGCTACTACACCGCCTACCGCCGCCTCGCCGAGCAGGAGCCCGACCTGGTGGTGTTCCTCGGCGACTACATGTACGAGTACGGCCCGAGCGGCTACACCGCGCTGGCCGGCCGCGTACGCACCCACACGCCCGGCAAGTGCCAGACGCTCGCCGACTACCGGCTGCGGCACGCGCAGTATAAGAGCGACCACGATCTGCAGGCCGCGCACGCGGTGGCGCCGTGGCTGGTGGCGTTCGACGACCACGAGATCGAGAACAACTGGGCCGGTCCCGTCTCCAGCACGGGGGCGCCCGGGTTCGCCAGGCGGCGGGCGGAGGCGTTCCGCGCGTACTACGAGAACATGCCCTTGCGCCGCGCCAGCCTCCAGGGGGCGGTGCTCAAGGTGAACCGCCGCATCTCCTGGGGCACGCTGGCCCGCTTCCACCTGCTCGACACCCGGCAGTTCCGCGACGACCAGGCGTGCCTGGACGGCGTGCGGGCCGGGTGCGACGACCGGCTGGCGGACAAGCGGACGCTGCTCGGAGCCGGGCAATGGAGCTGGCTGGAGGACGGGCTGCGCGGCTCCACCACCCGCTGGAACCTGCTCGGGCAGCAGATCATGATGGCGCACCGCGACTACAAGGTCGGTCCCGGGCGCGAGGTCAACCTGGACTCGTGGGACGGGTACGCGGCCGAGCGGACCCGGCTGCTGGGGTCGCTGGCCCGCACGTCCAACCCGGTGGTGCTGACGGGCGACGCGCACATGCACCACCTGGCCGAGCTCAAGACCGACTTCGACGACCCGGACTCGCCGGTGGTGGCCAGGGAACTGGTGGCCTCGTCGATCGCGAGCGACGGCGACGGGTACCGGGACCGGACGTGGATCTCGGAGGCCCTCCAGGAGAATCCCCATATTTCCTACATCGACCAGCGGCGCGGCTACCTGGTGGCCCGCCTGACCCGCGACGACCTCTCCGTCGACTTCAGGACGTTGGACTACATCTCCCGCCGAGGCGCCAAGGCCAAAACCGCCCACCGCCTCACGATCTCGGCCCTCACGGGCGCCGCGGCCGCCGGCCAGGCGGGGGCTCCCCGGATTGGCTGAGCGTTTCCTGCAAGCCCGCTGAAGATCCGCTCAACCAACAACCGCCGCCATCGGGCTGCAACGCACCCGGCATCACGCCGTTGCACGCCCGCCGGCCAAGCGCCGCAGCGGTCGGCAACGTGTCGTTGTGCGCCGGTCGGCGACGTGCTGGGCGTCGGAGCGGGCAGGCTCATGCGCCCGGCCAGGCGCCGTCAGGGAACTCGCCCGATGTGCTGCCCGACATGACCACCTGGTCGCTCTCGTCCAGGCCCGACGTGACCTCGACGTACCGGTCGCCGCGGACCCCCGTGCGCACCACCTTCGCCAGGTCGCGTCCGCCCGATCGTACGGTGACCACCTGGGTGCCGTCCGACCTGCTGCGCACCGCCGCCGCGGGCACGTAGATCGCGTCCTTGGCCGCGTCCGTGGTGACGGCCACCGAGGCCGTCTGCCCGAGCATCAGCCCGGTCGGCGGCTCGTCGAACGCGAGGGTGACCGAGTAGCGGACGAGCTGGCCGTCCACCGTCGCGGTCGGCGCGATCGCCGTCACCGTGCCCTCATGGCGCTCGCCGCTGCGTGTCGCGAGAGTGATCTGGGCTTTCTGGCCGAGCTTGAGCCGGTTGATGTCGGACTCGGTGACCATGGCCTGGACCTGCAGCTCGTTCAGGTCCCCGAGGCTGATGAAGGTCCCCGTGCCTGCCGCGTCGCCGACGCCGCCCGCCACCGACAGCACCGTTCCCGGCGCCGGGGCCACGATGCGGGTGGCCCGTACGGCGTCGGCCGCCTGTTCGAGGGCGGCCTCGGCGCGATCCACGTTCGCGGCGGCCTGGTCTTCGCTGGTCCCGCCCTTGGAACCGGCCGGGTTCGCATTGCAGGAACCCGTGCTCTGGTTCGGGCGGGCGCCGCCCGTCGCGCCGGTGCTCGGCCTGGCCGACGACTTGCCGCCCGCGGTTGGCTTGCCGCTCGCCGAGGGCTTTCCGCTGGTGGACGGCTTGCCGGTGGGGGAGCTCGTGGCCGATGGGTCGCCGCCTGTGGGGGACGGCCCATCCCCGGTCGGCTGTGTTCCGCGGTTCGAGGCGCCGCCGCTCGGGGTGGCGGTGACGGTCGTGGTCACTGTGGCGGTCACGGTGACCGTCACGGTGGGCTCGGGCACGGGATGATCGGTGGGCACGGACGTGGGGGTGGCCGTCGGGCGCGGGGTGATGGTGGTCGTGGGGGACGGCGTAGAACTCGGCGTCGGACTCGCGCTGGCAGACGGTCGCCCTGACGGCCCGAAAGCGCCGCCGCCATTGACCGTGACTCCGCCGTCCGTCGTGATTCCCCCCGCCGTGGCGATGCCGTCGGCGCCGGGCGTGCCGCCGTCCACCGCATCGCCATGCGCCGTCCCGCCGCTGGTCGCATGAGTGGTCGGGGCGGCGGCACCCGTAGGGGTGGTGGCGCCGGTCGCCTTGGTGGTCGCCGTGGCGCCGCCGGTGGGCCCGCTCGCCTGAGTGCCGCCGGTCGGCCCGCCGGAGGGAGTGCCGCCTGCGGGGGCGGTGGACGTGGTGCCGCCACCCGGAACACAGGCCGTGCCGCCCGACGTGCCGGTGCCGGTCGTTCCTGTCGGGGAGGACGCCTCCTCCAGGGCCTCCTCGGCCGCCGCCAGATCGGCCCTGGCCGCCTCGTACGCCTCCCGCGCCGCCTGCCCATCGATCCTGGCCAGCACCTGGCCTTTCTTCACCTTGGTCCCGACCTTGACGTACACCTTGGCCAGCGTCCCGGAGGAGCCGAAGGCCAGGTCGCGGCGGGAGCCGTCCACGGTGCTGCCGGCGGCGCTCACCGCGGCCGTGACCGGCCCGCGCTGGGCGGCGGCGAGCCGCACCTGTACAGCGGCCGGGGCGTCGTCGCGCAGCGCGAGCGCCAGGCCGGACCCGCCGGCGAGCACCGCAAGGGCGAGCGCGCCCAGCGCGAAAGTCCGTCTCATGGCGGCCCATCCTGGCGAAGCAGGTTGGCGCCACGCTGCGAACAGCCTAAGAGTTCCCTGTGCTCCCGCCGAGGCACCCGCGCTATCAGCGAACGTTCAGCTTGCTCGCGGCTGCGGCGCAGGGTGGTGTGCAAGGGTCACCGCCGTGAAGGTGTCGAACAGGCGCAGAGCGCTGAAGAGCAGCAGAGCGCTGATGACCAACGGAGCGCTGGCGGTGCTCCTGCTGGGCGGTGCCGTGGTCGCCTATGCCCAGCTCGGCACGGGACGGGCGGCGGGCGAGACGACCGTGCGAACGGTGACCGTGAGCCGCGGCTCCGTCGTCGCCTCCGTGTCCGCCTCGGGCGCAGTCGGGAGCTCCAAGTCCCGCGCGCTCTCGTTCGGTACGAGCGGTACGGTCGAGAAGATCTACGTCAATCCCGGCGACAAGGTCCGCAAGGGCGACCTCCTGGCCAGGCTGGACGACGACGCCGCCCAGGAGAGCCTGTCGGCGGCCAAGGCCACGTACCAGAGCGCCATCGACGACGGGACCGACACGGCCCAGCTCTACGCCGCCTCCATCAAGGCACGCAACGCGTACCGGGAGGCGCAGCGCACGGTCGCGGCCACCGTGCTGAAGGCTCCGTTCGGGGGCACGGTCACGGCGGTGAACGGCTCGGTCGGCGGCAACAGCGGCGGATCAAGCGAGAGCACGGGACAAAGCACAGGTCAGAGCACCGGGCAGACCCAGACGAGCTCGGCCTCGGGCTCGGGATCCAGCGGCTTCATCGAGATCGCCGACACCGGCAAGCTGCAGCTCGTCGGCACCTTCACTGAGTCCGACGCCGGCAAGCTCAAGCAGGGCCAGCCGGCCACCGTCACCTTCGACGCGCTGCCGGGCGTGACCGCCACCGGCAAGGTCACCCAGATCGAGCCGGTGGCCTCCACCAGCAACAACGTCGTGCAGTACCCGGTCACGGTCACCTTCACCGAGGTGCCCGGCCAGGTGAGGCTGGGCCAGACCGCGACCGTCGAGGTCGTGGTCGGCCAGGCGGACGACGTCGTCACCGTCCCCTCCACGGCGGTCTCCACCAGCGGCGGCCAGACCACGGTCACCCTGTTCAAGGACGGCAGGCAGACCAGGACGCCGGTGGAGGTCGGCGTGCGGGGCGCGACCCTGACCGAGATCAAGTCGGGCGTGTCCGAGGGCGACCGGATCGTGCCCCCGGCCACCACGACCGGCACCACGAACGGCGGCGTCCAGCGGCAATTCGGCGGCGGCGGCGGTTTCCCCGGCGGGGGCGCCATTCCGGGAGGCGGGCGATGACCGCCGAAGCCCCGCCCGTACCGGTCCTGCGCGTGCAGGACCTCATCAAGGAGTACGGCGAGGGCGATGCGAAGGTCCGGGCCCTGCGCGGCATCAACCTGGACGTCGAGAAGGGTGACTACGTCGCCATCATGGGCGCCTCCGGCTCCGGCAAGTCCACGCTCATGAACATCCTCGGCTGCCTCGACGTCCCCACCTCGGGCACGTACCTGATCGACGGCGCCGACGCGGGCCGGCTGGACGAGCACCAGCTCGCCATCCTGCGCAACCGCCGGGTCGGGTTCGTCTTCCAGTCGTTCAACCTGATCCCGCGCATGAGCGCGCTGGCCAACGTCGAGCTGCCGCTCGTGTACGGCGGCATCGGCCAGGCGGAGCGGCGCGCACGGGCGCTGGCCGCGCTGGAGCAGGTCGGCCTGGCCGACCGCGTGCACCACGAGCCGAACCAGCTCTCCGGCGGCCAGCAGCAGCGCGTCGCGGTCGCCAGGGCACTGGTCACCGCGCCCGCGCTGCTGCTGGCCGACGAGCCGACCGGCAACCTCGACACCGCCTCGACGAAGGACGTCCTGCAGATCATGGATCGGCTCAGCGAGTCCGGCCGCACGATCGTGCTGATCACCCACGAGAACGACGTGGCGGCGCACGCCAAGCGGGTGATCAGGCTGGTGGACGGCGAGGTCGTGGAGGACCGCCGGCAGGCGCCCGCCGGAGGCGTACCCCCGAGGATGGCCGTCAGGTGAACCAGCTCGAGATCCTCCGCTTCGCGCTGCGCGGCCTGCTGGCCAACAAGATGCGCAGCTCGCTGACCACGCTCGGCATCCTCATCGGCGTGGCCGCGGTCATCATGCTGGTCGGCGTCGGCGAGGGCTCCTCGCGCAGCATCCAGCAGAACATCCAGCGCCTCGGCGCCAACACGCTGACGATCTCCCCGTCCTTCTCCGGAGGCGGCGGCGCAGGCCAGCGCGGCGCCCCCGCGGGAGGGAACACCGGGCCCCGCACCCAGGCCAAGGACCTCAGCCTGGCCGACGCCAAGGCGCTGACCGACAGGACGCTCGCGCCCTCGGTCAAGACCGTCTCGCCGGTGGTGAACGCCTCCTCCTCGACCGCGACCTACGGGCCGGCCAGCCACGCGATCGCGCAGTTCGTCGGCACGTACCCCAGCTACTTCGAGGCCACGAACAAGCCCGTCGCGAAGGGCACGTACTTCTTCAACGACGACGTGCTGGCCGCCAGGAAGGTCGTGGTGCTCGGCCAGACCGTCGTGGAGGCGCTGTTCGGGACCGTCGACCCGATCGGCAGGCAGGTCAGTGTGTCCGGCGTGCCGTTCACGGTGGTCGGTGTGCTGAAGGAGGCCGGGTCCACCGGCATGCAGGACGCCGACGACGTGGCCATCGCGCCGCTGCCGGCCGTGCAGCAGAGCCTGAGCGGGTTCGGCTCGCTCAGCTCGATCGTCGTTCAGGCCGCCGGGGCGGAGGCCACCACGACGGCGCAATCCGAGGTCACCGCTATCCTCAACCAACGACATGGCATCACGGACAACAACCCCGACTACCGCGTACTCAACCAGGCCACGTTGCAGGAGACCGTCAGCGCGGCGACCGGCACCTTCACCGTGCTGCTCGGCGCCGTCGCCGCGATCTCGCTGCTGGTGGGCGGCATCGGCATCACGAACATCATGCTGGTGACCGTCACCGAGCGCACCCGCGAGATCGGCATCCGCAAGGCGATCGGCGCGCCCAGGAGCGCCATCCTGGGCCAGTTCCTGCTGGAAGCCACGTTGCTGAGCCTGGTCGGGGGGCTGTCCGGGGTGCTGGTGGCGTTCGCGGGGACCAGGTTCACCATCGCCGGCATCGAGCCGGTCCTCGTGCCGTCGTCGGTCGCGCTGGCGCTGGGCGTGTCGGTGGGGATCGGGCTGTTCTTCGGCAGTTACCCCGCCAACCGGGCGGCCAAGCTCAGGCCGATCCAGGCCTTGCGCCACGAGTAAGGAGATGCACATGGCCCAGCTCGACTCTTCGCCGTACCCCGACGACCTGCGGGAGGAACTCGCCGTCCAACCCAGGAAGGGCATGTCGAAGCTCACGCTGGGGCTGGCCGCCGGCGTCGTGCTGGTGGCCGGGATCCTCATCGGCATCCAGGCCGGCAAGCTGTCCGGCAGCACGGACACGACGACCGCCGCCGCGCAGCAGCGTTCCGTGGGACAGCAGCAGGCACCCCCTGGGTACGGCGCCCGGCAGGGCGGTTTCGGCCAGCGGATGGGCGCAGGAGGCACCATGGGAACGGTGGAGAAGGTCGAGGGCGGCAAGGTGTACATCAAGACCATGGACGGCTCCACCGTCACGGTGACCACCACCGGACAGACCACGGTCCAGATCGCCCAGCCCGGCAAAGTGTCCGACCTGAAGGCGGGCAGCACGGTCACGGTACGCGGCCGGCAGGCCGGTGACGGCTCCGTGACGGCGGCCTCGATCACCCAGGGCACCCAGGGAGGAGGCCCGCGATGAGCGAGCCCGAGGCCAGGCTGCTGGTGGTCGACGACGAACCCAACATCAGGGAGCTGTTCTCGGCCAGCCTGCGCATGGTCGGGTTCGAGGTGCTGACCGCGGCCACCGGCAAGGACGCGCTGCGGGTGGCCGAGGAGAGCTCGCCCGACCTGGTGATGCTCGACCTGATGCTGCCGGACCTCGACGGCATGACGGTCGCGGGCCGGCTGCGGTCCCGCGGCCGCCGCGTCCCGGTGCTGTTCGTGACCGCCAAGGACGCGCCCGAGGACCGGATCGCCGGGCTCGGGCTCGGCGAGGACTACGTGACCAAGCCGTTCAGCCTGGAGGAGGTCATCGCCCGGATCCGTGCCGTGCTGCGCAGGACCAGGCGGGGCACGCCACCGCCGAACCGGCTGGGGGTGGCCGACCTGGAGCTCGACGAGGAGACGCACGAGGTCTGGCGCGACGGCGTCCCGGTGAAGCTGTCGCCGACGGAGTTCAGGCTGCTGCAGTACTTCATGCTCAATGTGGGCCGGGTGCTGTCGAAGACGCAGATCCTCGACCACGTCTGGAACGGCGACTGGCGCACCGACGTCGGCCTCGTCGAGTCGTACGTCTCCTACTTGCGCCGGAAGGTGGACACCGGCGAGCGCAAATACCTGCACACGCTGCGCGGGGTCGGCTACATCCTGCGCCCGCCCCGCCTATGAAGAAGCTGAGAAAGCACCTCGCGCGGGCCCCGCTCCGGCTGCGGCTGGTGTCGGCGACCCTGCTGCTGGTCACCCTCGCCATCACGCTGACCGGCCTGTTCGCGGTTCGGCTGCTGCGCGGTTACCTCGTCGAGCGCGTCGACCATCAGCTCCGCGCCGCCAGCACCCCGTTCCGCGACCAGCCCTCGCCGCCCGAACCCCGCCCGGTGGGCGCCCGCCCTCAGCGCTTCTTCGGGCTGTTCTACTCGGTGGTGCTGGACCCGTCCGGCGTCGCGATCAGGACGCTCAGCGAGTCGACCGACGACCACCGGCCCGACCTGCCCAGGCTGACCAGCGCCGACGTCGCCGCGCTCCAGGGCTGGCCGTTCACCGTCGAGTCGCGCACCCCCGGCGGCCCGAGCTGGCGGGTCATCGCCGTGCCGGGCCGCGAGGACGAGACCCGGGTGATCGCCGTCAACCTGGGCGACGTCGACGCCACGACCTCGCAGCTCCTCCTCATCGTGGCGATGGGCGGCGGCGGCACGCTGATCGTGCTCGGCTTCGCGACCTACTGGCTGGTACGCCGGAGCCTGCGCCCGCTCGGCGAGATCGCGCGGACGGCCAAGGACATCGCGGGCGGCGACCTGTCGCGCCGCGTGCCGCTCTGGGCGGGCACTACCGAGGTCGGCAGGCTCGGCCGCTCGCTCAACACCATGCTCGCCCAGATCGAGGTGGCCGTGCGCGAGCGGGAGGCGGCCGCCGAGTCCGCCCGGCAGAACGCCACGGCCGCCAGGCGGTCGGAGGAGCTGATGCGCCGGTTCATGGCCGACGCCTCGCACGAGCTGCGCACGCCGTTGACGTCGATCAGGGGGTTCGCGGAGCTGTACCGGCTGGGGGAGGAGCGGGACCTGGCCGAGGCCGTACGGCTGCTGAGCCGCATCGAGGGACAGGCGGCGCGGATGGGGCTGCTGGTGGAGGACATGCTGCTGCTGGCCCGGCTCGACCAGCGGCGGGAGCTGGCCATGCGGCCCGTGGACCTGCTCAGCCTCGCGGCCACCGCGATGATCGACGCCCGGACGCTGGCGCCGGACCGGAGGATCGAGCTGGTGCGGCTGTTCGGGGGAGAGGGCGAGGTGCTGGTGACCGGCGACGAGGCGCGGCTGGGGCAGGTGGTCGGGAACCTCGTGACCAACGCGCTCACGCACACTCCGCCCGGTACGCCGTTCCAGGTGCGGGTCGGCGTGGACGGCGGCCAGGCCGTGGTGGAGGTGGCCGACGAGGGGCCCGGGTTCCCTGCCGAGGTGGCGGAGCGGGTGTTCGAGCGGTTCTACCGGGCCGACCCGGCACGCGGCGCGGGCGGCGCGGGGCTGGGGCTGTCGATCGCGGCGACGCTGGTGGAGGCGCACGGCGGAATCATCATGGCGGAGGGGGAGCCGGGAAAGGGTGCGCTGTTCCGAGTGATCCTGCCCGTCGGGGACGGCGACGGGGACGGCGCTGCACGACCCGGCTGACCGAGCCTGGCCCGGCCGCCTGGGTACGCTCAGCCGAAGGTGTAGCCGTACAGGCCGGTGCCTTTGCCGAGCTGGCGGACCTTGCCCAGCCGCAGGCCCGGCTTCCGCTGCCCCGGCGCGTACATGACGAGCCCCTGGTCGGGCGCCGCCACCACGAGCCCGTAGAGCGGCCGCCGCTTGCCCAGCGGCCGGTAGCGCTCGACCAGCGGCAGCGCGGCCAGCGAGGCGCCGAAGTCGCGTCCCTTCCCCTTGACCAGCAGGTTCCCCACCCTCGTCAGCCCGCCGGACGCCCGCCCCGCCAGCACCTGGACCGCCTTCTCACCGGGCACGCCGATGGCCAGCTCGTCCTTGCCGTCGCCGTTGAAGTCCCCGGCGGCCAGGGACGCCCCGAACCGGTCGTAGTACCGGGGGTGTCCCTTGAGTGTGTTCTGCGACCACGCCTCGCTCTTGTACGTGCTCAGCCCGCCGCGGGACCCGTACAGGACGTCGACGGTGCCGTCGCCGTAGTCCATGGCCCGCTGGTTCTTGCTGAGCCCCTCGCCGGGCACCCCGATGGCCAGGTCCGCGCGCCCGTCCCCGTTGAAGTCGCCCGTGGCCAGCGACGCCCCGAACCCGTCCCATTTCTCCGACGAGCCCTTGATGCCCGGACTGCTCTGCGTGAGCAGCCGCGCCTTCCTCCGCCGCACGTCGATCACCGTGGCGGACCCCTGCCCGTCCACCGTGACGCTGTCGGCCGGCGACCCGACGACCAGCTCGTCGCGCCCGTCCCCGTCGAAGTCCCCCGTCGTCAGCGCGGCCCCCCACTGATCGGTCACGCTCGCCGCCTGCCGCACCCACCGCGTCCGCTGCGTGATCTGGTACGGCTTGCGCCCCTTCATCCAGTACACCGTCACCGCCCCGCCCGACCGGTGGCTGGGCGCGCCGACGACGAGCTCGTCCCGCCCGTCCCCGTCGAGATCGCCGGCGGCCAGCGAGGCTCCGAACCGGTCGCTCGACGGCTTCGCCAGCGCCAGCTCCTTGCCCTTGACCAGCCCTTCGACGGACCCGTTGAAGAGCTGGACGACCCCGTTCCCATCGCCGCCGGGCACTCGCTCCCCGGCGAATTCCTCCGACACGCCCACGGCCAGGTCGGCGCACCGGTCCCCGTTGAAGTCGCCCACGGCCAGCGCCGATCCGAACGAGTCGCCCGGCTCCGCACCGTCCTGGTTGAGCTTCACGTGCTTTCCTGATCCGTACATCACGGTCACCGAACCGGCCCTGGAGTCGTCGTAGGGCGCGGCCACGGCGAGGTCGGGACGGCCGTCGCCGTCGAAGTCGAGGGGGTGCCCACCACACGACCGAGTCGCGGCGGGGGCCGTACCGGAGGCGAGAGGAAGAACAAGGCAGGCGGCGAGCAACGCATTCATACTGGCAGTAATGTCCGCTGCGCACGAACCAGGCCTTAACGCCGTGGGAACGTGCCAGGATAGGCGGGTGCACATCGACCTCGCGGATTTGGATTTCTGGCGCAAACCGCCCAAGGAGCGGAATGAGGCGTTCGCTCGGCTCCGGCAATTGGAGCATCCGGTGTTCTTCCCGGAGAAGAAAGTGCCGCTCCTGCGCTCCGGCAAGGGCTTCTACGCCCTCGTACGCCACGCGGACGTGGTCGAGGCCAGCCGCAACGCCAAGATCTTCTCCAGCGAGCCCGCCGTCACCAACCCGGAGCCGCCTGGCTGGGTGAAGCAGGTGTTCGGCGAGTCGATGGTCAACATGGACGACCCCCGCCACGCCCGCCTGCGCAGGGTCGTGACCCGCTCGTTCAGCCCGAGGATGCTGGCCAATCTGCAGAGCGACATCGAGGCCGCCTGCGCTCGCATCGTCGACGACGTCGTCAAGGACGGCCCCGGCGACTTCGTCACGCAGGTCGCGGCGCGGCTGCCGATCCACGTCATCTGCGACATGCTCGACATCCCCCAGGAGCTGCGGGCCAAGGTCCACCAGCACGTGGACATCTCCACCGCCTACACAGGCGTGCGCCCCAGCCTGGCCCGCAGCGTCCAGCTGGCCGGCCAGAACATGCTGGCGCTGCTGGCCCTGCAGCGCATGGTCATCAAGCTCGGCCACGAGCGCGTCGCCGCTCCCAAGGGCGACCTGGTCTCCCTCCTGGTCAACGCCAACCCCGACGGGGAGAAGCTGAGCGACAAGGAGCTCGGCTCGTTCTTCGCGCTGCTGCTGGTCGCCGGCAACGAGACAGCGCGCAACACGATGGCGCACGGAATCAAGCTCCTCACCGACAACCCGGCGCAGCGCGAGCTGCTGATGAGCGACTTCGACGCGCACATCAACGGGGCGATCGAGGAGATGGTCCGCTACGTCTCGCCCATCATGCAGTTCCGCCGCACGGTGACCGAGGACTACTCGCTGCGCGGCCTGGAGCTGAAGCAGGGCGACAAAGTGGTGCTGTTCTACGGCTCCGCCAACCGGGACGATTCGGTCTTCCCGGACGCGGACGCGTTCGACATCACCCGCGACACCAAGCCGCACGTCGGCTTCGGCGGCCCGGGACCGCACTTCTGCCTCGGCGCCAACCTGGCCAGGCAGGAGATGCGCACGATGTTCCGCGAGCTGCTGACCCGGCTCCCCCAAATCCGCTCGGTCGGCGAGCCGGAGCTGCTCCTGTCGAACTTCGACAACAGCGTCCGCAGCCAGCCGTTCACGTTCTGATGGCGATCTCATGCCGACTTCTGAGACCGCGTTCTAGCCCTCGTCGGGCGCCAGGACGTTGCTCCTGATGGTGAGGGCCGTGATCAGCGCCGACACCACCATCATCCCGGCGCTGATCAGCATCGCCAGCCTGAACCCGGCGTCGAACACCGGCGGCTCCTGGAACGCGTCGCCCACCAGCCCCACCATGGGCGGCACCGCGGCCACCGCGAGCAGGCTCCCGGTACGCGCCACCGCGTTGTTGACGCCGCTGGCCGTGCCCGCGTAGCGCTCGTCGGCGGTGGCCAGCACGGTCGCCGTCAGCGGCGCCACGGCCGCCGACAGCCCCAGACCGAACACGGTCACCGCGGGCAGCACCTGCAGCGGGTACGAAGCGCCGAACCCGATCGTGCTCATCCAGAGGAACCCGGCGCCGGCCACCAGGATCCCGATCGTCATCGGCCACCGCGGTCCGTACCGTTTGGCGACCTCACCGGCCTTGGCCGACAGCAGCAGCATCAGGATCGAGGTCGGCAGCATCGCCATCCCCGCCGCGGTGGCCGAGAACCCGGACACCACCCGCAGTTGCACGACCAGCAGGAAGAACACCACCCCCATGGCCGCGTACATGATGAGCGTCACCACGTTCACCGCCGTGAACACGTGATTCCGGAAGATCCCCACAGGCACCAGCGCGTCGGGAGACCTGCGGATTTCCGTCACCACGAACGCCGCCCCCAGCACCAGGCCCGCGATCAGCGGCACCGGCGCCCCCTCCTGGATCAGCCCGTACGTGATCCCCGCCAGCGCCAGCGCCGCCAGCACCGACCCCAGCACGTCGAACCGCCCCGCCGCCTGCTCGTCTCTGCTCTCGGGCACGTGCCGCAGGGTGACGAGCACGACGATCAGCGCGAACGGCAGGTTGATCAGGAACGCCCACCGCCAGCCCACCGTCTGCACCAGCCCCCCGCCCAGCAGCGGCCCGATCGCGGCGGCCACCCCGCCGAGTCCCGACCACGCCCCGACCGCCCGCGGCCGGTCGCCGCGCACGAACGACGCCTGAATGATCGCCAGCGATCCCGGCGTCAGCAGCGCCCCGCCGATGCCCTGCAAGGCCCGGGCACCGATGAGGAACTCGATGTTCGGCGCCAGCCCGCACAGCGCGGACGCCACGGCGAACCAGACCGTGCCGATGAGGAAGACGGCCCGGCGGCCGTAGCGATCGCCCAGGGATCCGCCCAGGAGGATCAGCCCGGCGAGGGTGAGTGTGTACGCGTTGATCGTCCACTGCAGCCCGGCCATGTCCGCGTCGAGCTCCCGGCCCAGGTCCGGCAGCGCGACGTTCACCACCGTGCTGTCGAGCAGCGCGAGCCCGGACCCGAGCACGGTCGCCAGCAGCACCCACCGGCCAGACGCCGACTTGAGCGCCAGGTGGCCGTCGGTTTGGAGCTTTTCAGAGCCGGATGTCATGGGCTCAATCCTGTCACCGCGCTCCGCGGGCTCGACGATCAGGCGCCGGTTTCGCTCCCGAGAGCCCGCAGCACGAACTCGCACACCAGCGCTCCCGCCCCCTCCACGGTGACGGCCCCGCTGATGAGCGGAACCCGCTCGGCCCCGACAACGGCCATGATCATGCGCGCCGTGGCCGGAACATCGATCACCCGGAAGTCACCGGACGCGATGCCGCTCTCCAGGATCTCCACCAGAATCCGCTGCATGGGCTCGACGTGCTCGGCCAGCTGCTGATAGGCGTCCGGCCCCAGAGCCGCACTCAGATCGGCCGCCCCCGGATGCGGATGCGCCAGCAGCCCGGCCAGCTGCAACCGCACGAACGCCCGCAACCGGTCAGCCGGCGAGGCGTCGGCGGGCAACTCCCGCTCATAGCTGTCGATGAAGTATTGGGTCACCCGCTCGGTGAACGCCAGCAGCAGAGCCGCCTTGTCCGGGAAGTAGTTGTACAGGACGGTCCTGGTGATCCCCGCCTCGTTGGCCACGTCCGTCATCGAGATGGCGTCGATGCCCTGCACCCGCGACAGGCGCGAGACGGCCTGCAGGATGCGGTCGCGCGTCTGGGCGCGGTGCTCGCCGATGGTGGCAGCCGAGATGCGGGGCATAGGCCCATGGTAGGCCGGAAGAGCCCGCCACCCGGAGTTTCAGCCCCGATACCCGACATTCGACCTCTGACCTAAATCAGAGAGTAATAGGTTCATTGCTTTCTGTAACCATGCAGGCCCTCGAGGCGAATGCCGCCAAGGAGCCGGGTCGCAGGCCGGGCCGGCGCGACCGAAACCCTTCCTCTCGGATGAGATCGCATTCACAGTGTAGTCATTCCGCTACGATCCGTAGACCGAGAGGCTAGCGCCATGACCCTCCGAATCCGCAAGACCCTGGGAATGATCACGGCGACCATGCTCGTGATCTCAGCGACGATCCTCGGCACCTCCATCTCCCTGCCCCCGGCCGCAGCAGCCGCCGTCGTCGACCCCGATCTGACCTGCACGACGCAGTTCCGGTTCCACTTCGACCCGCCGCTGAACTTCAACACCGTCGACGCCAAGGCTGAGGCGGCCTTGGCGAACTGCGCCTCCCCGAACGGAAGCCAGCCGGAGCTCCGCTCGGCCGCCGTCGAGACCAGTCCCTCCACGACGGCGTCCGGCTGCTCTCCGACGCCGCTGCTCATCGAGGGCACGGCGTTGCTGAGCTGGAACACCGGCCAGCAGTCCACGGCCAACTTCGTCGTCAGCACCGACCCGACCTCCGGCGAACTCGGTCTCAGCGCCACGATCACGGGCGGGGTGATGAAGGGCGACACCATTCAGGCCGTTCCCGTCATCGCCGCCCAGGACGGCGTCTGCGGCGTGGGCGGAGTCCGAGCCCTCATCGTCGACCTCGGCGTGGTGCTCTTCGTTCATTGACGAGTGCCCAGTCGGGCGCGGCCGCGCCGGCCGCGCCCGACTCGCGCTCGGGCTGCTGCCGCTCCTGCTGGTACGCGATCCGTCCCACCTCTGGATCGTGTACGCCGCCCTGTGGACGGGCGGGATCGCCGTCAGCGTCGGCGGCCTGGTCGCCGTCGTCCTGATCGACGTGGCCAGTTTCCTCATCTCGGCGGCCCTGCAGTACACCCTGCGAACCCGGGCCCGCCCCCCGGCATCGTGCCGACGTTATGCCTGCACGCAGGCGGGCTGATCGCCGCAGGTCTCCTGATGTTCACCTACAGAGCAAGCTAGACATATATGTTTAAATCATTCAGTCGTTTGACGAGATGAATCGGTTATGTTTCTCTTGATGCCATGCTCTATGGCACTCCCACGCTCAAGGCCGACGACAAGACGGTGCTCGCCGAGATCGAGGACATGCGGCAAGACCTCAAATATCGCCTGGCTGAGACGCATAGGTGGGACGGTCAGCTCCGCAGGCAGCTCCAAGCGCGAGCGATCCAAGGGTCGAACGCCATTGAGGGCTACCGGGCCAGCGTCGAGGATATCCAGTCGATCATGGCGGGGGAGGAGGCTCTGGACGCGTCCGCCACTGTCGCAAAGGAGATCGCAGGCTATCAGCAGGCGCTCACGTATATCGGGCTGCTGTCGCGGGCCTCCGTGTTCCGCTACGACGTAGGCATGCTCAATGCGCTCAACTTCATGATGATCGGCCATCATCGGCACAAGACCCCTGGAGTGATTCGGCCAGGAGCTGTCTATGTCCGGAATTCGTCATCCGGTGAAGTCGTGTATGAAGGGCCGGATGCCGAGCTCGTCCCCGGGCTTTTGGATGAGCTGGTTGTGTGGCTCAACGAGGGCGATCTGGAGGCACCGAGTTACGTGCGGGCAGCGATGGCTCATTTCAATCTCGTCAGCATCCATCCGTGGCGCGATGGAAACGGTCGGATGTCGCGTGCCTTGCAGACATTGGTTCTCGGCTGCGATCAGATCACGACACCCGAATTCTGCTCTACCGAGGAATGGCTCGGGCAAGAGCTCACCACACTCGAGTACTACAGCGTGCTCCGCACGGTCGGACACCGGCGCTGGAGCCCTCACGGTGACACCCTCGACTGGGTGCGGTTCTGCCTGAAGTCACATCACATGCAGGCGCAGCGGGTGCGGCAGCGCCTGAACGAGGCCGGTGAGATCTGGACGTTGCTGGAGGAGCGGGTCGACGCCGACGGGCTCAACACGCGGTGTGTGTCCGCGCTCTACGAGGCGTTCGTGAGCAGGCGACTGCGCCGGAGCAGGTACCAGGCCGACGAGGAGCTCAGCCAAGGCCAAGCCGCCCGCGACCTGCGGGATCTCACCGCCAAAGGCTGGCTCAGGCCGTACGGCGAGACCAAGGGCCGCCATTACGAGGCCGGTCCGCGGATGGCCGAGCTCAAGGCCGATTTCGCCGGCCGGATCACTCCTCTGCGGGATCCGTATCGCTGATCAGAGCGAGCCCCAGGGGAGTCGCATGATCATGATCGTTACCAGGACACCGGGCAGCCGTCGTGAGGGGTAGGAGCTGCTGGTGTTTGAGTGTGCATGAGGGTGCATGAAGTGCCTTTAGTTGCGTTGCGGCCGAAGTGCGGACGTGACGGCATGGACGCGGGTATGGGTATGGGTTGGGTTGTTCTCATCGGTAAGGCGCTGGTGTATCAGAGCGGCCTGACGGTTCCGGCCCCACCCATGTGGTCTGTGGATGAGTCTGCCGACGATATCGCGCGTACGTTCTATCCGACAGTGTCAGCTC
>NZ_VCJS01000125.1 GCF_005893125.1 Nonomuraea basaltis
CCGCGCTGCAGAACGCCGCTTCCATCGCGGCGCTCTTCCTCACCACCGAGGCCGTCATCGCCGAGAAGCCCGAGAAGAACCCCGCCGCCCCCGCCGGTATGCCCGGCGGCGGCGACATGGACTTCTAAGCTGATCTTCAACCTGTGCGTCGTGGACGCGGGATGACAATGGGCGGCGCTGCGTCACGGCCTTGTCCGCCGCACGCCGCTCTCCTGGGCCAGGGTCCCCTGTACGACCGGGGCTCGCCGATCGCCGGAGGCGGGCGCCACCGGCGAGTGAACGCCCTCTCCACTCCGTGCGTCAAAGTTGTCCCCCACCGGACGGTCCTTTCTCGCGGTTCCGGCCTTCCAGGTACCGATGATCACAGGACTCTGGGAGAGGGTGAAATGCGGCTTTACACCGCCCGACGGTCACTTTCTTTCTTGACGGTCGAACATGGGACGGATTCGGGTGCCGGCGCGGCGCACGTGGCGGACTGATCGGAGCGCGATCCCTCGTCTCGCTCAGCGAGGAGGAGACATGTCCACGATCAGGCGGTACGCAGCCGCCGTCGCGGTGGCCTGATCACGGGAGGCGTCCTCACGGCGGCAGCGGTCGGCGCGGTCACGGAGGCGCCCGTGACAGTGACTCAGCGTGGTAGGGCACGCCCATGGGTGGTATTGGGTTGATTAGGTGCTTTGTCATGAAATACCGTGCATCGCACCCTAACCTCCCATCTCCGCCAAAGAGGCTGCCTTGCCGATGTCCGGAAATATCAGGAAAAGCTTGGCGGTGGCGGTGGCCGTCGTCCTCGCCTTGACCGTGGCGCCCCAGGCGGACGCCAGCACCGTGTCCGAACCCAAGCGGCCGAACATCATCTTCTTCCTCGTCGATGACATGTCAGCCGACCTGCTTCAGTACATGGACACGGTCAGGGGCCTGGCCCACGATGGCACCACGTTCACCGATTACTACGTGGCCGACTCGCTCTGCTGCCCGTCTCGGGCCTCCATGTTCACCGGCCAGTTCCCGCACAACACCGGAGTGCGGACCAACCAGGGCTACGACCGCGGCGGCCATCGGGCGTTCAAGAAGCATGAGGGCAGGACGTACGCCGCCTCCCTGCATCAAGCCGGATATCGTACGGGCTACCTGGGCAAATACATCAACGAGTATCCCGCCGTCGACGGCTACCGGGTGCCGGTCGGCTGGGACGAGTGGCATGTGACGGCGGGCGGTGGATACAACGAGTTCAAGTACCAGCTCACCCGCTACATCAAGGAGGAATCGGGCGGCAAGCGGCCGATCGATGCCTCTGGGGGCAAGTACCTGGTGGATCAGCTGGGGCAGCGGGCAGTGGGCTTCATCGAGCGGTCCCGCGAGTACGCACCCGGCGAGCCGTTCTTTCTCCAGGTCTCGCCCTTCTCCCCGCACAACAGGGTCAATGTCAAGCCTGGTGACAAGGAGCCACGCTTTCCACCTGCGCGGCGCGACCGGCCGAAGAACCGGTTCCCTGCCGGGCAGTTCCCCCACGGCGACTGCGGCGGCCCCGACTGCGGCACCATCGACGTGGCCACCGCGCTGCCCGCGTTCAACGAGGACACCGCTGACAAGCCCTCCTGGGTACGGCGGACGCCGATCGGCCCGAAACTCGTCAAGAAGCTCCGCGAGGACTTCCGTGACCGGATCCGCATGGTGCAGTCGGTCGACGACATGGTGGAGCGCGTCCTGTCCGCGTTGACGGATGAGGAAAAGCAGAACACGTATGTCGTGTTCACCAGCGACAATGGCTTCCATCTCGGGCAGCACCGCCTGCTGCGCGGCAAGTCCACCGCCTACGACCACGACGTACGGGTGCCGCTCCTGGTCAAGCGTCCGGCCACGGGTCAGCGCGGCGACTTCGCGACCAGCGCCATCGCCCAGAACGTGGACCTGTTCGCGACCTTCCTCGACATGGCCGGCCTCGGCAAGGCGACGCGTGACAGCCGGGACGGTCGCAGCCTGCTGCCCCTCATCCAGGGCCAGAAGGTCACCGGCTGGCGCGACGCGGCGCTGATCGAGCACGTCAGGCCGAACCCCAACACGCCAGGCGAGCCCGACCCCGACGCGGATGCCATCAAGAAGGGCAACTCCCGCGCGCCCAGCTACTCCGCTGTACGCACCGCAGGTGAGCTCTATGTCGAGTACGAGAGTGATCCGAAGCCCGAGTACTACAACACCGTTACCGATCCTCATGAGGAGTCCAATGACCCCGGCAACGCCAGGACGGCCGACCTGGGCAAGGTCCTCGATGGTCTGAAGGGTTGCGGCAGGCCCGGCGCGGTCGACTGCTGGACAGCCGCCCACCTGCACTGACTCAGCCGTGCAGCCCATTGGGATCATCGCGGCGGTCGCCGAGCACGCATGCATGCGTCGAGGACCCGAGCCGGCACAGGGCGAGCCGCCGCGGTGTACGGGTCGACGGCCTCGCAGTTCGGGCCGGGCGCTGAACACGAGTGCGGGGCGTCTGGCCTGGTGTTCCGCCAAATTGTTTGAGTGGAAATCAGTCCAGGCATAGCGTGGGTTTGCATGAGTGTCGTGTTCCGAGCCGACGGGCTCCCGCCGGCGTCGCGCGTCGACTACTGGCGGGAGATCATCAGCAACGTTTTCATGCCGCTCGACCTCCGCGGTGAGATCGGCGCGAAGACGCCTGCCGAGTTGCGCACCACCGAGATCGGGCCGATTCGGTTCACCGAGTCGGTCACCGGCCCTGGGTCGTCGTTTCGGACGGGTCGGACGCCTCGCCTCATCCGCAGCTCGGATCCGGACGTGTGCCTGGTCGGGGTGCTCGTCGAAGGCGAGGTGCGCGTGGAGCAGGACGGCAGGCAGGCCGTCCTGCGTCCCGGCGATCTGTCGTTCATCGACCCGGCGCGGCCGTTCGAACAGTCCTTCACCGCCATGCGCAACATCAGGGTGAGCGTCCCGAAGGCGATGATCCCGTTGCACGATCGCGAACTCGGCGAGCTGACCGGCGTGCGCATTCCCGGCGACCGGGGAGCGGGTGCGCTGGCCTCGGCGCTGACCCGGCAGCTCGCACACAGCGTCGATGAGCTGCCGGCACCGGAGGTGGCACGGCTGGGCACCGCGGTCGTCGACGTGCTGGCCGTGGCGCTGGCCGGTCGCCTCGACAGGACCTCAGCGGTGCCCGAGGCGCGGGAACGCACGCTGCTGCACCGCATCTACGCGTTCGTCGAGCAGCAGCTCGCCGACCCCGAGCTCTCACCGCGCAGCATCGCCGCCGCGCACCATGTCTCGCTGCGTTACTTGTACAAGCTGTTCGAGGCCGAGCCGGTGACCATCGGCGCTTGGGTTCGTCGGCGTCGGCTGGAGCGGTGTCGTCAGGACCTGCGTGATCCCGCGCAGCGCGACCGGCCGGTCGCCGCGATCGGCGGGCACTGGGGATTCGTGAGCGCGGCGCATTTCAGCCGCGCGTTCCGCGACGCTTACGGGGTCTCGCCGGCAGAGTTTCGGACGCATTCGGCGATGCCGGCCTGCGACGAGAGGTAGGCCTGCACGGCGCCGGCACGGACCTCGTCTGTCCGCGCTCCCGCCCTGTGCACGGAGCGGCAACGAGGATGCACTGATCGGTAACGACACGGGCGGAGGGCGTGGCCGAGCATGGCTGCGTGAGTTATAGATGTCCACGACCACGCCGACCCTGAGGAGACCGACTGGCTCGCCGCGATGCGACCGGCCGCCCCAAGAAAGGGAAGACCCGATGTCCCACCCGCCACTGGACGCGCTGCTGCTGCCCCCCGGTCACGGTGAGGGGCTGTGGCATCTCGACGCGCTGTGGACGTTCAAGATCCCGGCGGCAGTCACCGGCGGCGCGTTCAGCCTCGTCGAACAACTGCTCCCCAAGGGCTCGGCGCCGCCGGTGCACCGCCACACCCGCGAGGACGAAGCCTGGATCGTGCTCGATGGTGAGGTCACCTTCTTCCTCGACGACGAGCAACACACCGCCGGACCCGGCACCTACGTCTTCGGACCCCGCGAGCGCGCCCACACGCACCGCGTCGAGTCGGACACCGCCCGACTCGCCACCCTGCTCATCCCCGGCACCTGCGAAGCGTTCTTCCACGCCACCGGACGACCGGCCGCATCCCTCACCCTCCCGCCACCCGAGCAGCCCGACCTGGACCGGTTGCTGGCAGGCATGCGCGAACACGGCATCGAGTTCCTCGCTCCACCACCGGCCCAGTAGAGCCGGCAAGTCTCACCCGGAACCGGCACACCCAACCGTGACCTCGTTGTCAGGCGTTCACCTGACAGGCCCGCGTCCCCGACGTCCGTAGGCTCGCAACCAGCCACGGTGCAGGCGTAGGGGGCGAAGCATGCCTTGCCGCGGTTACGGGTGCATGCGACCGAATGACAGCAGGCACCTCTTTCGTTCCAGAGGGCAAGGCGGAGGACGTTGCTTGGAGAACGGGCGCGCGCACTAGGGTCCCGCCGAACAATCGCTGGTCTGTTCTAAGAGGTCGCCGATGTCCACCCCATTCCCGCCATACCCCGGGCCGGGCCCCGCCCGGCAGCCGCAGGGACCTGGTGCGCCCGGACAACCGGGCCCGCCTGGAGCACCGGGCTGGCATCCCGGTAACTTTCCGCCGATCGCATCGGGGGGACCGGCGCCGAGAGGGTCAGCACCGGGCGGTCCCGGAGGGCAGTGGCCGCCTCCCCCGCGCAGCGGCGGCGGCGGCGCGAAGGGGC
Organism: Nonomuraea basaltis; assembly: GCF_005893125.1. Lineage (GTDB taxonomy): Bacteria > Actinomycetota > Actinomycetes > Streptosporangiales > Streptosporangiaceae > Nonomuraea > Nonomuraea basaltis. The sequence goes on from NZ_VCJS01000125.1 coordinate 4,726, forward strand.
CGCTGATCGCCATCGTGGCCGTGGTCGGCGTCGTCCTGCTGATCGCCGGAGTGGCCGGGGGCTGGATGCTCCTCGGCCCCGGTGGCGGCGAACCCGGATCGTCCTCGAACTCGACCGACGACCGGCCTAGCCGGATCCGGTCGCCGTCGCCGACGGTCGAGGCGGTGAAATTGCGGCCGATCACCGGCGACCAGCTCTGCGCCGCCATTCCAGACGACCTCCGCAAGAGCCTGGTCACCGATGGCAGGTACGGCGGGAAGGAGGCGTCCACAGGGGCCGCCACCGAAAACGAGAAGCGGGCGGGCTGCGAGTGGAGCAACAACAAGATGGCCGTCGGCAACGGCATCATCGGCCATCGCGCTCTCAGCATCTCCGTGGAAGCCCGGAGCACCGAAAGGCAGAGCGCGGTCGAGTACGCCAAGGACCGGTTCGGCAGCGACAAGGAAGCGCACGAGCGGCGGGTCAACGTCCGGGACGGCAAGCGGACCGACGGAAAGACCTCCGGCTCGGCGTTCGGCGAGCTCAAGGAGCTGGAGTACGGCGACGCGTCGTACAGCCAGACCTCGCTCGGACACAGCAGCCTCAAGACCGACGTGTTCATCCGGCAGGGGCTATGGCTGATCAAGGTCACGTACGGCGGCAGCAACCGGACCGGCGCCAAATACCCCTCCGGCGACGAGGTACGGGCCGCCGCCGGCAAGGTCGCCGGGCGCATCACCGCGGAAATGGCCAAGGACGCCGGCAAGGTGAAGCTCGTCGGGCCGTGCGCCATCCTCACCGCCAAACACATCGAGTCGGCACTTTTCCCCACCGTTGAAGGACCATCCGTCGGCGGTAGGGACGGCAGGATCCAGCAGAACACCTGCACCTGGAGCATCCGCGAGGCGGTCGAGCACGAGCCCGGGCAGGAGTTCACCGCTCGGGGTGGCGAGCTGCGCATCCACGTGGTCGACTGGGGCGGCGGCGGCCTCGGATCGAAGTTCCAGTTCGATCGAGATGCCAAGAAGTACGACCGTTACCACGCCAAGGGCGGCATCGGCGACGACAACATCCACACGAACTACGAGCCCCGCCAGGCGCTCTCCGGGCTCGGCGAGAAGGCGTTCGCCGTGGTCTCCTCCACCGCCAGGCCAAGCCGGGCGGACGAGGGCCCCACACAGGAGGTACTGATCAAGGTACTGATCGGTGACCGGACGGTCGAGTTCACCTTCAGAGGTACGACGACCGGCGGCGGCGTCGTCGGCGCCGGAGGCTACCAGAAGCCGGTCTTCGAGTCCTCCGTCGCGCAACCGGCCGTAGCGAAGCTGGCCAGGACCTTCCTCGCCGGCCTGAAATGACCGACGGCGCCGAGGTCCCCGCCCCATCAGGCACTTCCAGACATACACCGCGCGTCAGGAGGTTGCCCTTCTGCGTGGACGACATCCCGTGAGTCGGTGCGCTCGATGTGCCGGAACATTCGGCTGGGTCCACCGATAGAGCGTCACGAAGCCAAGCCGAGGCCGAGGCCGTCATTCGAACGGGCACTGCCGGGCGGGGAAACATACCGGCGGCATACCGGCCGCATGCTCAATGTATGTCGTCACACTCGCGCATTCGTGAACGATGGGAGCGCTCCGGATGGAGCTGGAAATCCAGTTTCTCGGTCCGTGGCAGGTGTCCGCCGACGGGGAGCCGCTGCGGCTCTCCGGTCAGCGGCGGATCGGGGTGATGGCCAGGCTCGCGGTCAGCCCCGGGCTGCCGGTCACCGCGGAACAGCTCCTCACCGACGTGTGGGCGGGGAGTTCGGCGGTGACGGCCGCCAAGCAACTCCACATCGTGGTGTCGAAACTCCGGGAACTCCTGGCGCCCCACGTGGGCAGCGAGATCATCGAGACCGTCTCCGGCGGATATGTGCTCGCCCTGCCCCGCGATCACATCGACGCCCACCTGTTCACCCGCCTGGTACGGCGAGCGCGTACCGCCAGAGCACACGGTGGGACAGCCGCGGCCGGGAGGTCATACGGCTCTGCGGCGGCCTGCCCCCGCCGTGCGCATCGCGGGCGCCCGCCTGGCCTCCCGTCCTGACCGGGCGCTGGCCGACCTCGCCGAGCGGCTGGCAGACGCCACTCGCCGCCTCGACACGCTCCAGTACGCCGACCTGGCCGTACGCGCCGGCGGTCAGCCACCAGCACCTGCGCGAGGAACCTGTCGGCCAGGACGCGGCGCGCCTCCTCTCCCTGCTCGGCCTGCTCGACACCCCCACTCACACACCGGCCGCCACCGCCGTCCAGCGTGCCCTCCACCACTACCTGGCCACCGCCACGACCGCCGGTGCGTGCCTCCACCCAGCGAGTCAGGACCTTCTTGGCAGCAGAAAGGCGGACCAGCCCGGCGTCACTCTCACGAGCGCGGAGGAGGCGAGCCGGTGGACCGGGGAGGAGCGGGACAATCTCCTCGCCACCGCGCAGCAAGCTCTCGACGGTCCCGATCCCCACACGGCCGTCAAACTCGCCATCCGCCTTCACCGGCCCTTCTGCTACCAGGGATGGCACACCCAATTGGTCGGCATCTACAAGGGTGCGGTCGAGGCGGCCGGACGCTGTGACGATTGGGCAGGCAAGGCGCAGCTACACAACTTCCTGGGCTGGGCATACCGCGACCAGGGCCGCCACGATGACGCGGGCAGCCCGGCATCCAGGCCACGATCCGCAACAACCGCGTGCACGTCTACTACCGTCAGGGGCGGATGGACGACGCGGTGGCCGAGGCGAGGGCCGTCGGCACCACACTCCACGACCTTGGAAGACACGGCGAGGCCAGGAGAGCATGGCGAGAATCCCTCATGCTCCTGTAGCGACGTGGAATATCGTACGGCTGTCGATGTCGGCCGGCCCGTTGTTCCACGCAGGCTTGGCCTCGACGTCAAAGAGTCGCCTCGTCGAAGACGGACGGTGCCTTATTACGTCCGGGAAGGCGTGGCCGCCTGCGCGGCGGCGCCGATATCGGCGCGAATGCTTGCCTGGCCTCTTGGTGCATCGCGACGGGCCGTAGTGTCAGGCCCTCCGCTGAGCAGGTGGGGAGCTCCATGAGCCGGGCCTTGCGCCAGAAGAGCCAGGAGATGGCGGCGGCGAGACCTTGCGCGGTGGCCGCGGCGCCGGCGTCGGCGGCCGCCTGCTGGGCGATGGCGAGGAGGTTGTCACGCTCGTTCGCGACCCAGCCTTTCGCCTCCCCCAGGGTGGCGAAGCCGACACCGGGCCGCCGATCGGCCGGGCACCGCATCATGGGGCCGTCCGTGCTGGGATCGATCAGGACGGATGCGTTCTTGGCTGTGGCCAGGTAGTGGTGGAACGCGCGGCGGGTGGCGGTGACGCGCACGGGTTCGGGCACGTGGCGGGCGGCCTGCTCGCGGGCATAGAGGCGGATCAGGCCGTGCATCCTGTAGCGGCCGGGCCCAGCGGATTCGAGAAGGCGGGCGTCCAAGAGATGGTTGAGCGCGGCTTCCGCGCTGTGTTCGGGCCAGTCGGTGAGCGCGGACGCGGTGGCCACCGTGTGGGTGGGGGTTTGCAGGAGGCCGAGCAGGAAGAACGCGTGGGCGGCGTCGTGACCCGCGGGTTCTTCCGGCAGGTGCTGGAGGCTGACCGCGATGCTGTCGCGGATCGCCAGGTCGGCGTGTTCGAGGGCATCGAGGCGGCGGGTGGCGTCGGCAAGCTGATCGGCCAGATGGGACAGCGTCCGATCTGGCCGATCAGCCAGGCGTGCCGCCGAGATGCGGAGCGCGAGGGGGAGGCCGCCGCACTGCCGCACGATCTGCTGCGCCGCTTCCGGCTCGGCACGGACCCGGTCTGGACCCGCGAGGCGGGCGAGCAGCGCGGTGGCCTCGGCGTGGTCGAGCCCGGTCAGGTGCAGATGGCTCGTGCTGTCGAGTGAGGCCATGATCTGGCGGCTGGTGATGATGACCGCGCATGCGGGCCCGGCGGGGATGAGAGGCCGGACCTGGCCGGCGTCAAGCGCGTCGTCGAGGACGACCAGCAGGTTGCGCGTCGAAGTGAGGGAGCGGTAGCGGGCGGCGGCCTCATCCAGGGTGGGCGGTATGGCGGTGCCGTCAAGCCCGAGTGAGCGCAGCAGCCGGCTGAGGGCCTCGAAGGGCGACAACGGCTGGAGTCCGGCGGTGGCGGCGCGCAGGTCGACGTAGAGAACGCCGTCGGGGAAGCGATCGGCGATGGCGTGCGCGGTGTGAACGGCCAGCGCGGACTTGCCGATCCCGCCGGGACCGTGTACCGCAGCGACGGCGGGCAGTCCGGGCGCGGTCTCGGTGAGCGTCTTGTGCAGCCAGGTGATTTCCGTGGCGCGGCCGGTGAACGCCCGGGTGCCGGCGGGAAGTTCGATCGGGATGACGGGCTTGGTCAGTGTGGTCCGCTGCGCCGGAGAGGGGAGGTCGAGTGCGGGATCCCGGCGGCGCACCGCCTGCTGCAGCCGGCGCAACGCCGCTCCTGGTTCGATGCCCAGCTCATCGACCATGACGCGGTGGGTCTCCTGGTACACCGCGAGGGCTTCGGACGATCGGGAGGCCCGGTGCAGCGCCAGCATCAGCTGGGCGCGAGGACGTTCCCGCAGCGGGTTGGCCTCGGCATGGGCGGTGAGCACCGGCACCACCGCGTGCTGATCACCGGCGGCGAGGCGCAGGTCGATGTGGTCCTCCAGCACGGTCAGGCGCGCCTCTTCCAGGCGGTCGGACTCGACCTGGGCCCATGAGGCGCTCATGCCTGCCAGCGCGTTGCCCCGCCACAGTCCCAGGGCCCGCTGGAACAGCCCGTCCGCCGTCGCGATCTCGCCCTGGGCCCGCGCGGCACGTGCCTGGCGGGCCAGGAGGGTGAACAGGTGGGCGTCGATGTGCTCGCGGGGCAGGTTCAACTGGTACCCGCCGGAGACGGTCGCGATGATTTCGTCGCCTTGGTGCGGTGCGAGTAAGCCGCGAAGCTTCGACACCACGATGTGCAGTTGCTTGCCTGCCGTCGTCGCTGTGCTCTCGCCCCACACGTCGGCAAGGAGTTGTTCCGCGGGGACCGGCCGCCCAGCGCTCAGTGCCAGCCTGGCCAGAACCCCGACCCGCCGCTCGCCGGTCAGCTTCACCGGCTCACCATTTGCCGTGATCTCCCATGGCCCCAGGATTTTGATCTCCAGTCCCATCAGGGATCTCCCTGTCATATTGAATAACTGGTGGGGAAGAAGGCATCTGCCCGTGGGAGCAGGACAGCCGAGCCGTGCCGGCGGCCATCCTGCCCGGTGAGCCGGCGCAGAGCTCGAACGCCTCAAGCGCCGCGATCGCGGCCCACAACGCCTGGACGGACGCCTCCGGCTGGAACGGCGTCATCGGCCGCCGGCGGCGCCCTCGTCGCCGCCGCCGCCCGCACGTCAAGGTGCTGGTGTACGTCTCCCGCGCTCATCCCCGGCCGGACTACTGGAGTACGAACGGGTCCCGCTCGCCTACAGGATGACCAGGGCCGTCGGCTCACTCCGCGACATCGGCCAGAACCAGTCGATCATTCGTTCACGAATCCTCGCTGAAGCTGAATATGCGAGTAGTCGTGAACGCGCCCGTCGCGAAGATCAACGGCAAGACAGGTACCTTCCCCCATGGCTTTCACATTCGTGCCCGAGTAAGGCGGATGCCCACCGCCCCGTCGCGATGGATCATCCGCGCGGCTTCGCCGCGACTGATCGCCACTCTATGAAGGCACAGGGCACGTCGGTGTCCGGTGAACGCCCTACAACAAGGTCTCCATTTGGTTGAGCTCGGCAAGCGTGATGACTCCGTCGTCGAGGGCGCGGCCGACGAGTTCGCTCTTGGTGCGGGCGGCCCGTCCCACGTTGGCGTACTTCACCCGTACACGTGCGATATAGGTGTCAACGGTCTTGACGGTGATGTTGAGCTTCGCGGCCACGAGTTCCTTGGACGAGGACACGAACCATGCCCGCAGCACCTCGGTCTCGCGCTGGGACAGGCGTGGCCGGCCGGGTGCGTCATCGGAGATGAGCGCCCCGGACAGCGACGGCGGGGTGTAGGGCTCGCCCCGCGCGGCCGCCCGGATGGCGGGCACCAGGTGCTCGGGTCCCTCGCGCTTGGTCAGGTAGGAGAGCGCGCCGAGGTCGATGCATTTGATCGCAGTCGCGTCGTCGGTGTGCTGGGAGTACACGATCACGCGCCTGCCGCTGTCGACCAGCCTGCGAAGCTCGCCGAAGTCCGGTCTGCGCGGCACGAGCTCCAAATCGAAGATCACCACATGAGCGGCGGCGCCGGGTCCGGTCCAGACGTCGGCGAGCCGGTCCTCCGCATCGATGAGATCGATCGGCGGCACGGCTTGGGCACACCAGAAGCGGACGCCTGCGGCGATGGCCGCATGATCATCGATGATCACCGCGGTGATCAGCTCGTCGGCTGCGGAGTCGGCCGGGGATTGGGCTGCCATCGGACCTCCATCCATACCGTATCGTCGTTGTTCAGCGCCTCGACCCGTACGCCCGGTGTCGCCGGGCTCGGCAGATCCACCTCGCCGCTGTCCGCGACGACACTGACCGACACCAGGTCGGCGCCGCCCACGACGGTGACCCGTGCCCGGGAGACGGCGGTGGCGAGCACCGTGAGCACCGCCTCGGTGAGATCGCGCCGGACGGCCGTGGGCAGCGCAGGCCACTGGCCACGTGCGTCCAGTTCCACCACCACGCCCTTGCGGTCCGCCACGTCGGCGCAGTGGCGCAACTCGTGCAACAGGGGATTGGCGACGGCGTCGGTCTCGGCGAACAGCCGCCGCATCCGGGCCGCCTCGATGGCGCAGCGCCGCTGGACCACCGGGTCCTCGGGGCGGAGCGAGCCGTCGGCGAACCCCTCCAGCAGCGGGATCGTGGTCGCCGACAGCTCGGCGAACCGCTCCTGCCTGCGGCGGTGGGACTCCGCCGCGACGGCCTCGGCGACGCGCACCCGCTCGATCTCCCGCTGGGAGGCCGCTGCCGCCGCGCTGAGGCCGTGCAGGACGGCCGCCACCACCGCCACGCACAGCGGGAAGCCGACAACGGTCACCGAGCCCGTGGCGAACCGGGCCAGCGCCTGCCGGCTGGGCCCGTCGAACAGCAGCAGGTGCACCAGAGCCGCGACCTCGTGGGCGAGCAGGAACGCCGCCGGGGCCCGCAGCGGACGGTCCAGCAGCACGACGACACCCACCCAGTTGGCGGCGCCGAAGATCCAGTCCACGCCGGTCGACGTGCGCCCATCCGGCAGCGTCGCGTACGACAGCGCGGACGCGGCCAGCACGACGGCGATGGCGGCCCAGCGAAGCCGCCCCCACGACCGCCGCCGCACGAGCAGCGCGGCCTCCCCGGCGAGCACGGCCCCCAGCGCCGCGAGGGCGGCCACCTGCGCGAGCGCCGGCTCGTAGGAGTCCAGGTGACGCAGCATGTTGGCCAGCCCGAGCCCGAACACGATCGCCACGGCGACGAGCAGCGTCGCGATCCGCAGGCCGTGCCGCAACTGCGCCCGCGTCCGCTCCTCGACGGCGTCACTCATCGCCGGCCCGCCATTCCAGCCGTACGAGGGTGCCCTTGCCCTCGGCGGAGGTGATCGTGGCCATGCCGCCGACGCGGCCCAGCCTGCCGCGTACGGACTCGCGCAGGCCGCGCCGGGTGTCCGGCACGTCCGCAGGCGAGAATCCCTTCCCCTGGTCGGCAATGTCGAGCCGCAGCGCCCGGGCGTCTCCACGCAGCAGGACCGTCGCCCGCGTCGTGCCCGCGTGGCGGCGTACGTTGGTGAGGGCCTCCCGTGCCGCGTCGGCGATGGCCCTGGCGACGTCGAACGGGAGCACCAGCTGCGCGGGGGCGTCGAACTCCACGGTCAGATGGGTCGCGTCGAGGTCGGCACGCAGCAGGTGGGCGAGGTCGGCGTGCCGGGGCGCCCGCCCGCTGTCGGAGCGCAGCCGGTCCAGGTCGCGGCGGGCCTGCGGGGCCAGCCAGTCCGCCTCCGAGCGCACCTGGCCGGTGCCGACCATCAGCAGGGTCGTGGCCGCGGTGTCGTGCAGGGAGTTGACGAGCTCGCGTTCCTCGGCGCGCACGGCCGCGGCCACCAGCGACTCGCCGCGCGCCCGCGCGGCCTCGGCGGCCATCCGGTCGGCCCGTTCCGCGGCGTGGTGGACGAGCACCCAGGCCGCTCTGGACAGCGCGGCCGCCGGCACCGCCCACGTCATCCCTCCGATCAGGCTCGGGTCCACCTCCGCCGCTCCCCCCGCGGCGAGGACGCCCACGGCACCGCCCCCGGCCGCCACCGCCGCCGAGCCGCCCACTATCGACGAGGTGTGCCACTGGCACGTCACGCAGGCGAAGGTGATCAGCAGCCGCAGCCACCCGGTGTTGCGGTCCTCGATGGCGCCGGTCCAGAACACGCTCGCGAACAACCCCAGCAGGACGGTCACGTCGAGCGCGACCGGCATCGTCCCCCGGCCCGTGCGCAGCCACCACGCATAGCCGCAGGTCCAGGCCACCGCGACGGCGACCACGGAAGCGGTGGACGCCAGGTGCTCGGGAGGGGCCCGGAACAGGGCGATCGCACAGATCGGAACCAGCGTCGCCAGGCGCACGGCGGCCGCGTACCGGCGGCCGAACCGCACCAGCAGCCGTGCCGCTTCCCCAGCCACACCGTCACCTCGCTCCGCCCGGCTCGCCGATGATCTCTCTGAGACGCAGCCTAACCACTCGCCCTGTCCACCGGCCGTGGGTTGACCTCGGCTCGGCCATGTCCGCGCGCGTCTGATTCGCGCCCGGATGGATCTTGTCTCTGGCCGCGCCGACTTGGCGGCCGGCGTCTCAGCCAAGCTCTGCCAGGAACACTTCGACTCCCTCGGCGTCGGGCACGCCGAGGTCGGTGTACAGGTCCAGCGCCCGTTTGGCATGATCGCGAGCCGGCTCGAGGCCGCCACGATCGCGATGGACGTGCGCCAGGCCCTCGTGGGCGCGCGCCTCCTCGGGCCGATCGCCCAGCTCGCGGGCGATGGCCAGGGCGTCGCTGTGGTGGGCGGCGGCCTGGCTGTGATCGCCGAGGGATCGGGCGGCCTCCCCCAGTCCGTTGAGCGGCGCGGCTTCGTCGTTCCGGTTTCCCAGTTCGCGATAGAGCTCCAGCGCCTGCCGATGGTGATCGCGGGCTTGCTCGTACTGGCCCTGCCGCCGGTAGACCTGGCCAAGGAGGTCCAGCACGCGGGCTTCGCCGTTACGGCTTCCGAGCCGGCGATGCAGCTCCAGGGCTCGGCGATGGTGATCGAGGGCTTCCGGATAGCGTCCCTGCCGCTCGTGGCTGATGCCGAGGTTGCTCAGCGTATAGGCTTCCCCGACGCGGTTGCCGATCTCGCGGCTCAGATCGAGCGCGTGCTTCAGATGGTGGTCCGCCCGCTCGTACGCGTGCTGCCTCAGGCACACGTTGCCGAGCGTGTTGTACGCCCGCGACTGGCCGAGCGGGTCGCCGAGATCGCGGCACAGGTCCAGCGCCGGCCGGCAGATCTCGTACGACTCCTCGTAACGGCCCTGCCGCCAGGAGACCCACGCCAGATCGAGCAGCGCCAGCGCTTCGGCGGCCTTGTCGCCCCGCCGTCGAGCGGCGTCGAGCGCCTTGGCGTGCAGCGTGATCGCGTCGGCGTGATGGGCGTGGCCGTCGAGATAGGGATGCAGGGTGGTCGCCAGCTGACCGGCGTGAATCGGCCAGTCGCCGTCAGCCGCGTGACTGCCCGCGGCGACCAGGTTGGCCCGCTCGGCGTCCAGCCACGCGGTCGCCTCGGCGTCATCCCGGAACGGCACGGTCTCCGACCCCGTTTCCGGGATGGCGGGCCTGCGGAGCCTGCCGAACGGATAGAGCAGGCCGATGGCCGCGGCCGCCGTGGACCGGTAATGGTCGAACAGCCGGGTAAGGGCGTCATGCCGGGCGTCACTGGTCTCTTCAGCGGACGCGGTGGCGCGCGCGTGCTCGCGAAGCAGGTCGTGGAACGTATAGCGGCCAGGCTCGTGCTGCACCAGGACGTGGGCGTCCAGCAGGTCCTCCAGCAGCATCTCGGCGTCGCCTGCGGGAACGCCCGCCAGCGCGGCGGCGGCATAGGCATCGATGTCGCGTCCGGGGTGCACGCCCAGCAGCCGGAACATGCGTTGCCGCTCGGCTTCCAGGTGCACGTACGACAGTGTGAAGGCGGCCGCCACACCCCGGTCGGGCGTGGAAAGCTCGGCCAGCCGGCGACGCTCGTCGCGCAGCCGGTCGGCCAGATACGCGACGGTCCAGCGGGGGCGGTGCCGAAGCCGTGCAGCGGCGATCCGCACGGCCAGCGGCAGGAACCCGCACAGCTGCAGCACGTCGAGGACCGCACTCGGTTCGGCCTTCGCCCGCTCTCCCACGATCGAGGTGAACAACTCAACGCCGTCCTTGGCCGGCAGCACGTCCATGGACAACGCGTGCGCGCCGTCAAGGTCGATCAGCCGGCGGCGACTCGTGATCAGGACGAGGCTGCCGGAGGCCCCGGGCAGCAGGGGCCGTACATGGGCGGTGTCGGCGGCGTTGTCCAGCACGATGACGGTCCGGCGCTCGGCGAGCTCGGCCCGCCACAGCGCCGCCCGGGCGGTGACCGAGGCCGGGACGCGCTCGGCCGGCACCCCGAGCTGGCGCAGCAGCGTCTCCAGCGCGACACCGGCCTCGACCGGCTCATGCCCCGCGGTGTGCGCCTGCAGGTCGACGAACAGCTGCCCATCGGGGTAGCTGCCGGCGAGCCGATGCGCGGCGTGGATCGCCAGCGCCGTCTTGCCGATGCCCGCCATCCCATCGATTGCCAAGATCGGCACGCTCGGCCGGTGCCCGGCGATCCGCTCGAGGTCGGTGGTCCGCCCAGCGAAGTCCGGGATGTCGTACGGCAGGAAGTTCGCTCGCCGTCCGGGCTCTCGTACGGCGGCTTGCGACGGCCGGGCCTGCAGGTCCGGGTCATCACGAAGGATGGCCTGCTCGAGCGCCACGAACGCCCGGCCAGGATCCAGCCCCTGCTGCTCCACCAGCGACTCGCGGAGCGTCCGAGCCACCGACAACGCGTCGGCCTGCCGGCCCGCGCGATGCAGGGCGAGCATCAGCTGACCCGACAGCCGTTCCCGCAGCGGATATGCCGCCACGTGCGCGGACAGCTCGTCGATCAGGTCCTCGTGCCGGCCCAGTGACAGCTCGATGTCGGCCAGGCGCTCGATCGCGGCCAGGCGCCGCTGCTCGAGCCGGGCCCGGGCGCTTTCGACATAGTCGGCGTTCACGTCCGCCAGCGGCTGTCCCCGCCACAGCGCCAGCGCATCGCGTATCCGCTGGGTGGCGGCGCCCGGGTCGGCGTTCGACTGGACGGCCGCCATCTGGCTGGTGAACTCCTGCGAATCGAGCCATGGAGGGTCGATCACGTATCCGCCCGCCTGCGTCGCGAGCAGCCCCACCGCCCCCGCTTCACGCAGGACCCGGCGGATGGCGGTGACGGCGGCCTGGATCTGCGCGCGAGCCGTGTCCGGCGGCGTCACACCCCACACCGCGTCGATCAGCTGATCGGCGTTGAGCACGGTGCGGGCGTTCAGCAGCAGGTATGCCAGGACCGCACGGTGACGAGGCGCCAGACCGGTCAGTTCCCGGCCGTCGGCGGTGACCTGGACGGGCCCCAGGACAGCGAACCGTACCCCCAATCTCGCCTCCTTGGGACATATCTGGACGTCCATAGCGGACGCATCGCGAATGTATCAACCCGGCTTCCCATGATGAGTACACAGCACAGCAAGCCGAGAAGGGACATCAGATCATGGAAGCACGGATGAAGAACCCGGCGTTCGTCCTCCCCGATGCCATGAAGGGCATCCAGACCATCTACAAGGCCATCTACCAGGGCGGCGTCCCCCAGGAGCTGCTGGAGATCGTTGCCCTGCGCGCCAGCCAGATCAACGGGTGCAGCGCCTGCGTGCACGCACATGTCCAGAACCTCAAGAAGTCCGGCGAGTCCGATGAGCGCGTGGGCAACGTGGCGGCGTGGCGCGAGGCGCCGTACTACAGCGACATCGAACGAGCCGCGCTGGAGCTCACCGAGGCCGTCACCCGGATCGCCGACCGCTCCGCAGACGCCGTAGCGGATGACCTCTGGGACGAGGCCGCCGACCACTTCGACGAGAAGCAGCTCTCCGCGATCATCCTGACGATCTCCATGACCAACTTCTTCAACCGCATCAACGCCACCATCAAAGAGCCCGCCGGCGCGTCCTGGGCCTGACCGGGCCCGGATCTGAAAGGGAGTATCTCCGATGTCCACCCCGCACACCGTCGTCACAGTCCTGGCCGCCGCCTGGGTAGGTTTCTCGGCCGTCTCCATCTTCCGCCACGCCGCGTGGGTCGTGCAGCCCTTGTCCGACTACGGGGTCCCCAGGGCGTGGTGGCCGTGGCTCGGAACGGCCAAGGCCGCGGGCGCGGTGGGCCTGGCCGTCGGCCTGTTCGTGCCGATCATCGGCGTCCTGGCCGGGATCTGCCTGGTGCTGTACTTCGCCGGCGCCGTCATCACCGTGGTCCGGGCCCGCTCGTATTCACACATCCCGTACCCGCTGCTGTACCTGGCTCCGGTCGCCGCATCCATGGCGCTGGGGTTCACCGCCTGAGCCGCAGCAGCTCACGCCCCCGGCCATCGGCCATGTCCGCCGGCCGATATCTACCTCGATGCGATCGCCTGCCTGCCTGCCGAGGCGACACTGCCGGGCAGGCGGGAGCCGGTGGTTGGTCACTGCGCCTGTTCGGCGGCCTCCTCGGCCGTGATCCGGCCCCGGTCGGGCGTCGCGCGCAGCCGGTCGGCCGGCGGGTCGGCGGGCCGGCGCCAGTGCCAGTCGGAGACGGCCTGGTAGGTGGCGACGACGGACAGCAGCCGATCCTCCGCGTACGGCAGGCCGCCGAGGATGGTCCCGATGGGCTGGCCCGCGGCGGTGAAGCCGATCGGGAAACCGATCTCCGGCAGGCCGATCGCGTCGAACGGCGCCGGCGAGGTCTGCACCACCACGTCGCAGCTGCCGAACATCTGGTCCAGCACCCGCTCAAGCAGCAGCAGCTTGGCCCGCTGCCCGGTGACGTACTCGTTGGTGCCCATCAGCGCACCCTGGAGCCAGCCGATCAACGACACCCCGAAGCCGCGCAGGTCGGACCGCAGGTACGGCATGAAGGGCTCGCTGCGCTCCGGCAGGCGGACATTGTTGAACTCGTTGCCGGTCAGCAGCTCCCACTCCTCGGGGAACGGCACCTCGACGAGCGTCACTCCGCGGATCGCCGCCATGGCCGACAGGAAGGCGCGACGCGCGGCAGCGGTCTCGGAGGAGCCGTCGGCGTAGCCGGGAAGCACCCCGATGCGGGTGTTCCAGCGCAGCCTGAGCCGGCCGCCCCCATATACGGGAGTGGCGGCGTCGATCAGGGCGGGCACCTTGGGCAGGCCCTGGGTGCGCGGGTCGGCCGGGTCCTCCCCGGCCATCGCCGTGAGCATGATCGCGGCGTCCTTGGCGTCGCGGGAGAGCGGGCCGGGATGGTCGCGCGTGTAGCTGAGCGGGATGATCCCGTACAGCGATACCCGGCCCATGGTCGGCTTGAGGCCGGTGAGGTTCTGCGCGTTGGACGGCGCGGTGATGGAGCCGCCGGTCTGCGTGCCGGTGCCGGCGGCCGCCATCCGCCCCGCCACCGCGGTGGCCGTGCCGGTGGACGACCCGCCGGGGTTCACGCCCGGGTCGGTGGGCGTCCACGCGTTGACCGTGGTGATCACGCCGGCCGGGGTCGTGGCCCGGGTGGTGGCGAGCGGGCCCATCTGGGTCTTGCCGAGCACGATCGCCCCCGCGGCTTTGAGCGCGGCCACGGCGGTCGCGTCGAACGCCGGCACGAAGTCCTTGAAGAGGAACGAGTTGGCCGTGGTGGGCACGCCCTGGGTGTAGTAGTTGTCCTTGATCGCGAGCGGTATCCCGTGCAGCGGGCCGCGCCGCGGCCGGCGGCCCGCGGCCTTCGCCGCCTCGCGTGCGGCGTCGGCGAGCACGGTGTTGAAGGCCTGGTACGTCGCCTCGAACGCGTCGATCCTGGCGAGATAGGCGTCGGCCAGCTCCAGCGGACTGATCTGGCGGTTGCGGATCATCCACGCGGCCTCGGCGAGGGTGAGCTCGGTGGGGTCGGACATGGCCGCGGGCCGCGGCTTGGCATAGGCGGCGGGCACGTCCAGACCTGGCCGGTCCTGGCCGGACCCGCCCGCGGCCGACGCGGGTGCCGGCAGGGCCGCGGCGATGCCGGCCACCGCGCCCACCGCCGCTGTCCTGGCCAGGAACGCGCGCCGGTCCACCGTCCGATCGAGCGGCTGGTCCGCGCCGCCGTCGAAGGTGTGGTGGGCGCTCACTTGCGCCACTCCACGCTGATGGAGGGGTACATCATCGGCGCGCGCTGCTGGGACAGCGCGGCGGCGGTCGCGGGGTCGGCGGTCGTGCCCGTCCCCCCCGGTGCGGGGAGCCGGTAGGCGGCGAGCGTCACGACCGTGCCGCGCATGAACGAGCGCAACGAGGCGAGGACGGTGTCGCGGCCGGGCGCCCCCGTCTCCGGATCGGCCGTCGTGCCGGCGGGAAGCTGGTCGAGGTCGATACCCAGGGTGGCCAGCCGGGCCCTGATCATGGTGTTGAGTTCGGCGTCCGATGGAGGTGCGGGTGTCACGGCGTTCTCCAATGAAGGGGGGCCAGACAACATTCGGAGCGCCGCGTGTCGCCCGAATATCCCCAAGATCACATACTTGTGAAACCTGATCTCGGCCGTGCCCTGCGCTCTCATCCCCTGGCACGATGCTGTGCCGGGAAGATCTGCGCCTCCTTGACGAACTACGGCGCCCGCAATCAAGCGCGCTGCCTATTTTGAGAACATGCAGGCAGACAACGCCGACGCAAGGACCGCAGCTCGCGAGGGCTCGCGGTATTTGCCGATCGGGGAGCACGGGCTGATCGGTGACCTGCGGACCGTCGCGCTGGTAGGCACCAACGGCACGATCGATTGGTACTGCTGCCCGCGATTCGATTCGCCCAGCGTGTTCGGCTCGATCCTGGACGCCGGCAAAGGGGGCTCCTTCCAGCTGTTCGCCGACACGCCGGCGACCACCAAGCAGTTCTACTTCCCCGACACCAACGTCCTGATCACCCGCTTCTTCGCCGATGACGGCGTCGGCGAGATCCAGGACTTCATGCCGATCGCCGGCGACCGGCTCGAGGCCGACCGGCACCGGCTGATCCGCCGGGTCACCTGCGTCCGCGGCACACTGCCGTTCCGCGCCCGGGTGGCGCCCCGATTCGACTACGCCAGGCAACCCCACACGGTCCACCGGGACGGGGCACGGACGACCTTCGCATCGGAGTCGCTCTGCCTGGCCCTGTCCGCCAGCGTGCCCATGGACAGCGACGGGCGGGACGCCTGGGGCCGGTTCGAGCTGCGGGAGGGAGAGCACGCGGTGTTCGCCCTCGACCGCATCGGCGCGGGGATCACGCCCCGGGGCTGCCCGCTCGAGGAGGCGCAGGAGGAGTTCGCCGCCACGGTGCGGTTCTGGCGGAACTGGCTGTCCGCCTCCCGCTACCGGGGCCGGTGGCGGGAGGTCGTGCACCGCTCGGCCCTGACGCTGAAGCTGCTCACCTACGCCCCGACCGGCGGGATCGTCGCCGCCCCGACCACCAGCCTGCCCGAGCGGATCGGCGGCGCTCGCAACTGGGACTACCGCTACGTGTGGGTGCGCGACGCCGCCTTCTGCGTGTACGCCCTGCTCAGGCTCGGCTTCACCGAGGAGGCCGAGGCGTTCATGGGTTTCCTGTCCAAGCACGTCGGGCTCGACGACAACCGCGGCACGGGCCCCTTGCAGATCATGTACGGCATCGACGGCCGCAGCGACCTGCCCGAATACGAACTGACCCACCTGGAGGGCTACCGGGGATCGGCCCCCGCACGCGTCGGCAACGGCGCCGTCCACCAGCTCCAACTGGACATCTATGGAGCGCTCATCGACTCCATCTACCTCTACAACAAGTGGGGCACCCCGATCTCCAGCGACCGCTGGGAAGAGGTGTGCACGCTGGTGAACTGGGTCTGCGACAACTGGGACCAGCCCGACGAGGGGATCTGGGAGACCCGCGGCGGACGCAAGAACTTCGTCTACTCGCGCCTGATGTGCTGGGTGGCCATCGAACGCGCCATGCGCATCGCCGCGCAGCGCGGCCTGCCCGCCGACATACCGCGCTGGCGGCAGGCCCGCGACACGATCTACCGCGACATCATTCGACACGGCTGGTCGGACACGCTGCAGGCGTTCGTCCAGCACTTCGGCGACGATGTCCTCGACGCGTCCATCCTGATGATGCCGCTGGCCAAGTTCGTCTCGCCCACCGACCCCAAGTGGCTGTGCACCCTTGAGGCGCTCGGCCGCGGCCTGGTCTCAGACTCGCTGGTCTACCGCTACGACCCCGAGGCCAGCCCAGACGGGCTGCAGGGCCCGGAGGGCACGTTCTCGATCTGCTCGTTCTGGTACGTCGAAGCCCTCGCCCGCGCCGGCCGCCTCGACGACGCCCGCCTGGCCTTCGAGAAGATGCTGACCTACGCCAACCACCTGGGACTGTACGCCGAAGAGATCGGGCACACCGGAGAGCAACTCGGCAACTTCCCGCAGGCCTTCACCCACCTCGCGCTCATCAGTGCCGCCTTCAACCTCGACCACGCGCTCGGCTAGCGCATCGCCCGTTCGCAGCAGGCCCTCGCTCTTCTGTCGGCTCTGTGCCGAGCGGGGCGCGTTCGTCGTGTTTCAGTCCGCTGAGCGCCGGCCCGAGAAACCCGCCGCCGAGCTCTTGTCCAGGAAGGACAGGCTGAGCGGGTTGTAGCGGGCGGCCTGCTCGTGCTGCGGCCAGTGGCCGCACTCCTCGAACAGCTCCAGTTGCGAGCCGGGGATGGCCTCGTGCATGGCGTTGGCCTCCGGCACGTCGCCGAACGGGTTCTTGCGACCCCAGACGACCAGCGTGGGCTGGGAGATCCTGGCCAGATCGCCGGGACGGAGGATGTTGCGCAACCGGGTCTCCATGTCCTGCAGGCAGAGCAGATTGTCGACGTTGGCCACGAAGTCGGGCTCGTGGTAGATCGCGTGGCGGACCTGTACCAGCTCTTCGGTGGCGTCGGCCGGATCGGCCATCAACAGCCGCAGCCGCTTGCGGGTGAGCTCCACGTCGTCGCTGAGCACGGCCTCGCGCGTGCTCGTCCGGATGCGCTGCATGACCTCGGGGTTGGCGACCGTCCCGCCCGCGCAGAGCAGCTGCAGGCTGGCCACGCGGTCTGGGTGGTCGATCGCCGCGCGGCCGCCCACCCAGCCGCCCAGCGACTCCCCCACGATGTGGGCGCGTTCGATGCCCACCGCGTCGAAGTAGGCCAGCAGGTGGTCGACATAGCGGGGGATCTCGTACGGGTAGCCGGGCTTGCCCGTGTAACCGTGGCCCAGCATGTCGATGGCGTGGCACTCGTAGTGCTCCGCGTGCGCGGCCAGGTTGCGGGTGAACGCCTCCAGGTGCCCGCTGGTCCCGTGCAGGAACACCACGGGCTCGCCCGACCCGGCCCGCAGGCTGCGGGTCGGCACTCCTCCCGCGTCCACGTACGAGACACTCAGGCTCAGCGGGCTCAACTCGGTCCAGATACTCATCGTTACGTCACCTTCAGCGGTCGAGAGCGGGCTTGTCCTGATTGATGCGGTGCAGTGGGTGCGGCCGCGTAGAGGTGTCGACCGCCACCCGCAGGAGCACCTCGCACAGGCGGCGCATGGCTCGGACGTCGACGGTGTTCATCCCGAGCGCGAAGTCGTCGGAGACGGCCTTGGGCATGCCCACCCGAGCGGTCGGGATCCCCCGCGCCCGCAGGATGTTGGCGTCGGTGGCGCCGCTGTTGCCGGCGATCGGCTCGTGCGGGCGCCCGGACGCGCTCTCCCAGGCCCGGACGGCACTGCGCACCACCCAGTCCTCCGGTGGCGTGCGCGTGCCCGGGATGGCCAGCACCATCTCGGCCGTCAGCTCCACGCCCAGCTCCACCGACATCCGGCGGACGTACGCCGCCACCTCGCGCTTGGCCGCCGGCGGGGCCGTGCCCGGTGCGATCCGCAGGTCGAGACGGATCCGGCAGGCCGCGGGCGTGACCGCGAGCATGCGCTCCCAGCCGCCGGCGACCGACCCGATGATCCCCTGGGGCGCGGCCGTCGCGGTGCGGTGCCGCTCGGGGTAGTCCGCCAGCCACCGCTCCAGCCGCGTCACCACCTCGGCGGCGGTCACGATCGGGTTCTGGTACGGCAGGCGGTGCCGGCTGCCCGCGTAGGTGTGGATCCCTGGGACGACGATCTCGAACCAGCACAGACCGACCTCTTCGTGTGCGACGAAGTCCCCCGGTTTGGCGATCACGGCGTAGTCGGGGTGCCAGCCGCGTTCGAGCAGGAACGAGCAGCCGACGCCGTGGCCCGTGTTCAGCCGACCGGTTCGGTCGATGGCGTTGGTCGGCATGCCGCCCGCCCCGAAGGCGACCAGGAGGTCTCCGGCGAGCCGGGGGCGCAGCGCGGCGAGGGCCTCGCCCACGACCAGGATGCACGCCGCGTGGCCCTTGGGATTGCTCGCGCCGAGGCCGCTGACGTAGGAGCCGTCGCAGTGGGCCTCGGCCCGCATGTCGGGGCGCAGGCCGGGGCCGATCCAGGGCACGTCCTCCTCCGGGTCGCCGGTGGTCAGGGTGTCGATGGGGGCGTACAGCATGAGGTCGGCGCCCGTGCCGTCGCCCTTCAGCCGGTCGACCGCGTTGGCCTGGCCGTCGTCGATGCGCTGCAGGTGCGACTGCAGGCCCGCCGCGGCGAGCCGGTCGGCCAGCCACCGGGCCAGCGGCGCCTCCCCGCCGGTGGGGCTGGCGATGGAGGTGACCCCTGCTGCCGCCTCCCGCAGGCGGGCCTCGGTGATCGACGCGAGAGCCTCCGCCACCAGCCTCTCGCGCTCGGCGTCGTTCATGCCGGCGGCTCGATGACGGCGACCCCCATGCCGGTCAGCCATTCCGGCATCGGCTCGTACGCCAGCGTCCTGCCGGGCGCGAAGCCCAGCGCCGCCGCCATGGTCAGCCACGTCCGCAGCTCCTGGCCTCCGTTGCCGGCCACCGCCTCGATCTCCTCGGTGGACAGCTCCGCGTAGCGCGCCAGCGCGCCCTTCTCCAGCGCGGCCAGGAACTCCTCGTCGAACTCCGGGTAGATCGCAGGCCGTGCGTCAGTGATGATCCGCCGCCTGCGGGCGTCGTACCGCTCCCAGTCTCCCCGGCCGTTGCGCCAGGCTTCCACCAGGAACTCCT
Organism: Nonomuraea basaltis; assembly: GCF_005893125.1. Taxonomy (GTDB): domain Bacteria; phylum Actinomycetota; class Actinomycetes; order Streptosporangiales; family Streptosporangiaceae; genus Nonomuraea; species Nonomuraea basaltis. The sequence goes on from NZ_VCJS01000125.1 coordinate 24,098, forward strand.
CGTCCTCCCCGTCGGGATCCTGCCAGCGGCTCGGCCATGGGAGCCGGTGCGACAGGCCGCCGGACGCGATGACGGCGACCCGCAGGTCGTCCGGCAGCGCCGCCACCGCGGCGGCGAGGTTGCGGCCCAGCTCGACGCAGCGGCGCATGAGGGGCAGCGGCGTGGCGAACACGTTCACCACGAGCGGGATCACCGGCACGTCCAGGTCGCGCAGCAGGTATTGGATCGCGTGGCTCTGGCCGTGGTCGATCTGCAGCCGCGCCGAGATCGCCACCTCGGTGCCCGCCGCCACCAGGGATTCGGCGACGGCCTGGGCGACGGCCGGATGGGTGCGCTGCGGTCCCGACGGCGTTCCCGCCTCTCCGGAGGAGACGACCTCGTCCACGCCGAGGGTGAAGGCGGGGATCAGGTCCAGCCAGAAGCCGCGGAAGTGATTCGAGCCGATGATGATCGCCACGTCGGGACGGGCGGCGGCGAGGGCGTCGCGGGCCGTGCCGAGCGCGGCGCGGAAGCGTTCGGCGCGATCCTTGTGCTCGACCAGCTCCCAGTGCGTGTTCATGAGCGTCGAATGGGAGGCGCCCACGCCCAGGATGATCCCGGCCATCAGCCGGCCCGCTTCGGTGACTCGACGGCCGGTCCGGACGCTCGCACCCGCTCGACGATCGCCTTGGGCTTGCCCGTGATGTGCGTGGAGAACGCCTCCGCACTCATTCTCGCCTCCGCTTCACCTCGCTCATCGAGCGGCGCCCCGATGCGGCGCTCGACCACGACAGGCAGTCCATCACCGGCGCGACCGGGCGGCCCAGCGCATCGTCCCGCCCAGCGGACCGGGCCCCACAGAGCGAGCCGTGTTCCGGTCAGCGGTCCACGACCTGCGGCTCCCCGCTGCCCGGCTGTGTAGCTTCCGTGGCTGGAAAGGCGTGGGCGACTACCGGGAGACCAAGTGGAATCAGCGGACCTCCGAACCGACATCGTGATCATCGGAGCGGGGCCGACCGGCCTCTACGGCGCCTACTGCGCGGGCTTCCGCGGCCTGCGCACCGTGGTCGTGGACGCACTGCCCCAGGTCGGCGGGCAGATCTCCGCGTTGTACCCGGAGAAGGAAGTACGGGACGTCGCCGGCATCCCCGGGATACTCGGGCGCTCGCTGGTGGACGCTCTCGCGACCCAGGCGGCCGCCTACGATCCGGTCTACCTGCTCGGCCGGCAGGCCGTCGAGCTGCGCCACGACGAGGACCGGCGGCCCGTCGTGGTGCTGTCCGACGGCACGGCCGTGCGAGCCGGGGCCGTCGTCCTCACCTCGGGCATCGGGACGTTCACCCCGCGCCCGCTGCCCGCCGGCAACGAATGGCTCGGCCGAGGACTGGCGTACTTCGTACCTGACCTGTCCGAACACGCCGGCCACGACGTCGTCGTCGTGGGCGGCGGGGACAGCGCGCTCGACTGGTCGCTCGCCCTGGCGCCGCTGGCCAGGTCGGTCACCCTGGTGCACCGCCGGGCCGCGTTCCGCGCGCACGCCGCGAGCGTCGAGGCCGCCGGCGCCGCGGGAGTCCGCATCGTCGTCGACAGCCAGGTGGTCGCCCTGTCCGGCGGTGTGCGGGTCGAGAAGGCGCACCTGCGTACGCGCGGCGCGGCGGACAGCGTGCTGCCCGCGGGCTCCGTCATCGCGGCCCTCGGCTTCATCAGCGACCTCGGCCCGCTCGCGGACTGGGGGCTGGAGCTGCGCGGCAGGTCCGTCCTGGTGGACCGGCGCATGCGCACCAGCCTGCCCCGCGTGTACGCCGCCGGGGACCTCACCGAGCACGAAGGCAAGGTCCGCCTGATGTCCGTGGGGTTCGGCGAGGTGGCCACCGCGGTGAACAACGCCGCCGTCGAGCTCGACCCCGAGCTGACCCTTTTCCCCGGCCACTCCACGGACACCGGCTGACCCCCTGCTCCAGAGCACAGGAGAGATCCATGAGCTTTGTCATCGGCCCCGCCTGCATCGACGTCAACGATCGCGCGTGCGTGGACGTATGTCCCGTCGACTGCATCTACGTCGGCGACCGCAAGAGCTACATCAACCCCGCAGAGTGCATCGACTGCGGCGCCTGCGAGCCGGAGTGCCCGGTCGAGGCGATCTTCGTGGATCGCACGGCGCGCGGCGACGAGACCCGTACGCTCTTCCTCAACGACTCCAAGGACTTCTTCACCGAGGTGCTGCCCGGACGCGACGAGCCGCTCGGCAGCCCCGGAGGCGCCCACAAGGTCGGCGACCTCAACGCCGACACCGCGATGGTGACCGGCTACGACGGCTGAGTGCGCCGCGGTTCGGCGACCGCTGAACCGCGGCGCGCGCACCCGGGCCACACGGCGCTTCCAGGTCAGTGAACCCCGACAGCGGGCGCCTCCTGCGGGAACAGGCCGTCGAACACCGCGGCCCGGTCGAAGGACATCGCGCGGGCGCGGGCGCGATGCTCCAGGTCCTGCCGTTCGGCGGCGGGCATGTCCAGGACCACCCGGTCCACAGCCGCGGCCAGACCGGCGATGTCCCCGGGCTCGACGATGACGGCGGTGTCGCCGACCGCCTCCATGGTCCCACCCGTCATGGTGGTGATGATCGGTCCACCGCCGGCCAGCATCTTCTCGGCCAGGGCGATGCCGAACGTCTCGACGAAGTCGGGCTCGGGCTTGGTGGGCAGGGCGTAGGCCGCACAACCCCGCATGAGCAGCGACTTCTCGTGGTCGTCGACATCGGTGAGGAAAACCACCCGGTCGTCCTCCTTGGCCATCGCCTGTACGTGTTCCAGCGCCGTCCCGGTGCCGGCGACGACCAGTTTCACGCGCGACCGGCAGCGCATCTGACCGAAGGCGCTCACCAGGTCGTAGATCCCCTTGGCCGGAGTCACCCGGGACAGGAACAGGATGTACCCGTCACGCTCCAGACCGCGTTGCGCGAGTGCGGCGTCCACGTGCGCCGGATCCAGGTTGAGAAAGGCGGAGGAGTCGATCGGCGGGTAGCTGACGGTCACGCGGCGCCGGCATTGTTCGGCGAAACTGGTGCCGCATTGGGCGTCCACCTGCTCGGCCGAGGCAACGATCTCCTCCCGGGTGTACTCGGAGACCGCGACGACCTCGTCGTTGGCCAGGAACGTGGTGAACAGTACGGTCGCCGCGCCGAACCGGCCCTCCCGCAGGCACGACCGGATCACGTTGGTCACGTCGGACCCGACCGCTTTCGCGATGGTGTGTACGTCGGGCGCGAACCCGGCCGCGCGCGCGGCCGCGACCGCGTCCACGACCACCGAGGTGTGCGGAACGAGGTACATGGACAGGCAGGTCGTGGGCACCGGTTCGGCGAGCAGCTCGACGAGGCGTCCGGTGAGACCGGCCTGGTGGCGCCCGTCCGGCACCCGGTAATCCCCGACCGCCTCCGGCCGCTCCACGGTGATCCCGGAGCTGTACGGCAGCAGCCGGTCCAGCGGTTTGAGCGGCAGTCCGGCCGCCTGCAGCGTCGGAATCGGCCAGGTCAACAGCCGTACGTCGGCGAACCCGCGGGTCAGCGCCACCTCGGCGAGGTTACGGGCTTCACCGGAGTGGCCACAGATGACAGGGTCAGCTCTGACCACGATGACGAGACGGCGACGGGGGTGGATCATCGTGCTTCCTAAGGTGTCGCGGGTGGATCTGAAAGGGACGGCGGGCGGATCCCCCGCCCCCACGCCGACGGCTCCGGGCCCAGCCGCAGGTGCAACAGGCCGCCGCGGTGCACGGTGGCGGCGCTCAGGTGCGTTGCGTGCAGGGGTTTGCCGTTGAGGGTCGCCGACTGGACGTACTGCGCCGGTGGGTCACGATCGATGCCGTCGACGCCGATCGGCGTCTCGCGGTGCCCGCTGGTCTCGATGACGAACTCGTTGCCGCCGGCCCGGAGCACGGCCCGGGCGAACGCGGGCGCGTTGACCAGGAACAGGTTCTGCCCAGCGACCGGGAACAGCCCCAGCGACGCCCAGACGTACCACGAGCTCAGACCGCCGGAGTCGTCGTTACCCGGCAACCCGCCGGGTCCGGTACCGAACTGCCAGGTCAGCGCCGCGTGTACCACCTGGGCCGTGCGGTCGGGCCGGCCCGCGTAGTGGTACGCCCACGGCGCCTCCATGTCGGGCTCGTTGTTCAACCCCTCAAACCGGTTCAGGGCGTATCCGGCCGCCATCTCCGCCGCCTGCGGGCGCCGGCCAGGCTGCGTCACCGGTGGGGCACCGAAGCCGAAGAACCTGTCCAGCTTGTCGATGAAGGCCTTGTCGCCGCCGGCCAGGGCGATCCTCGCGGCCATGTCGTGCAGCAACCGGAACGAGTAGTTCCACTTGCCGCCCTCGTAGAACGTCGAGTCGCGCAGCAGTCCCGTGCTCGGGTCGAAGGCGTTGGACCAATGGCGGCTGCGGTCCTCGAGATCGTCGGCCAGGCGCCGGTCGTTCAGCGCCCGGGCGACCTGTGCCGTGCAGTGGTGGGCATAGGCGAGGTCGAGCGTGTGGGTGATCGGGTGCACCACTCCGTGCTCGAAGAAGTCTTCGCCGTACAGGCGACGCAGGTCATCGACCATGTGCACCAGCGCCCAGTTCCAGTCCAGGCCCGCCTGACCGAGAGCGTGGGCGTCCGCCAGCGCGGTGTGTACGAGCGCGCTGGCCTGGCGGAAGAACCGGTCGGCGCCGCGACTCATCCGGTAGCCGATGGGGAAGTTGCCCTCTTCCTCGCAGACCCGGATCAGCGACTCCAGCAGGTCCGCGGCCCGGTCAGGGACGATCGCCGCGAGCAGCGGCAACTGTGTCTTGTAGATGTCCCACATGGTGCACACGTCGAACGCGAACGGTCCGGGGGTCGGCCAGAACGGGCTTTCGTCGTCGGCGACGCACGGCTTGATCAGCGCATGGTAGAGGGACGTCGCGAGCACGGTGCGGCGGGCCGGCGTGCCACCCTCGACCTGGACACGGTCGAGGTGCTCGCCCCAGCGGTCCTGGGTCCGGGAACGTACCACGTCGAACGCCGGCTGGCCCTGCCCGCACTCGCGCTCCAGGTTCTGCCGCGCCTGGTCGCACCCGCGCAGCGAGAACCCGAGCCGCACCTCGATGGTCTGCCCCGGTGCGGCCGGGCCCATGAAGAGCATGCCGAAAGGTCGCAGCGTGGTGTGCCGGATGCTGTCGAAGTCCAAGCGGGTGCCGCCGTCGACGAGCCGGCGGTCGTACCAGAGCATCTGCCGCCAGCCCGGGCTGTCGACGTCCAGGTACACCGACAGCGGAACGCCCTCCATCACCACCGTGCCCTGGGCCCGGCCGTGGCCCATGCTCTCCACCTGTGCCCGCAACGGCACGGTACGGCCGAGCTCGATGTCCAAACCACCACAGGACAGGTCGACCACTACACGGGCGCTGCTGTGCTCCGGAAACGTGTACCGATGCACGGCGACCTTGGTGCCCACGGTGAGCTCACAGCGGACCCCGGTGTCCAGGGTGGCCGCGTAGTAGCCCGCCTCCGCCACCTCGTCGTGCAGCGGCCAAGCCTCCCCCAGCACGTCCAGTGGCTGCACCATCGGGGTGACCCGGACGTAGTTGTAGTACTTGCGGATCGCGCCGGTGCCGGACTGCTGGAAATGGGTGAATCCGGACGCCTGCAGCTGCTCGAACATCTCCTCAGGTACACCCTCGGTGTTCTTCGCGTACCGCCCGTACCCGGTCGGGTACGCGCCGGAGTAGGCGCAGGCCGACACCATGCCCAGCGGCGACGTAGCACCCGGGTGGGTGTTGCCTACCTGGGGTTTCGGCCACCACCAAGTGGCGGCCAGACCGCGCGCTCTGGGCAGGTCGGTGGCCGCTATGCCGATGAATGGGTCAACGTTGTCGAGGATGGCGGGACTCTATCCAGCGCGAGCACGCCTTAGGTTTCGGACAGATGAACTCCTGTGTCCAGCGGCACCAAGAAGTCGTGCTCCGGGACCCAGCCGTGGAACAAGCGGCTCACCGCCAGGGACGTGGGCGTCAGGTGCCGTCCCGAGCTGGTCGGTTGGCGGGTTCGAACAGTTCGATGAGATTGCCGGCGGGGTCGGTGAGCAGGACCTGGCGTCCGCCGGGGCCGGCGACCACATCGCCGCGGAAGGCGAGTCCCGCGGTACGCAGCCGGCCGATTTCGGCGTCGAGATCGTCGACGATGAGATGGATGCGATTGCGGCCCCCGGCGGAGGCGTCGTTGGGCGTGGCGCGGGCACCGGAACTGGCCGGCCCGGACAGCAACAGCCGCAGCGGGCCGCGGATGACATCGGCGAAGGCGGGTGCGGCGCTGGTGTGCAGGGTGAATCCGAGGTGGGTGGTGTAGAAGTCGATGGCCGTTTGGACATCGTCGACGATGTAGCGGACGCTGGCGAACTGATCGGGTGGTGTCATGGCTGGACCTCCCGGTGTGGGGTGTGGGCAAGGATGGGCAGCAGGTAGCGGATGCGGGTGTCGATCTCAGCAGCGGTACGGTCGAATGCGGGATAACCGGCCCCGGCGGTGTCGTCGCCGGTGGCGGCCGGGTCGGGGATGCTCCAGTGCAGGCGTCGCGGTTGGTCACCGAACTCGGGGCAGACCTCGCGGACCTTGTCGCACAGGCTGATCACGTAGTCGAAGCGCCGGCCGGTCATCGTGTCCAGATGCCGCGGACGCTGGTCGGCGATGTCGATTCCGTACTGCCGGCGCAGCACACGCACGGCGTTGGGGTGCAGGCGCGGTTTGGGGTGGCTGCCGGCGCTGGTCACCTCGGCGCGGCTGCCGGTGCGGTGGCGCAGCAGGGCCTCCGCGATGGGTGAGCGGGCGCTGTTGCCGGTGCACACGAACAGCACGGAGGGTGCCGCCGAGTCTTCGGCCGCGATCGTCGGCTGGGTGGGGACCAGGCGTAGCGCGGGATGCAGGGCGGTACCGGCGGCGGCCAGCGCGTGCGCACAGCGCTCCAGATCCAGGTGGTAGTAGCTGTCGCGGCCGTCGAAGCTGCTCCGGCGGGCCACGACCAGCCCGCCGGAGCGCAGCAGCCGCAGATGGTAAGAGACCAGGTTTTGCGGCTGGTCGACCAGGGCTACCAGTTCCCTTACGCGCAGATCGCAGTGCGCCAGCTCGCTCAGCAGCCGCCAGCGCACCGCGTGGGCGACCAGCCGGACGAACGGCGGTGGGACGGCTTGACCGGATAGCGCCATGGTCAGCATGATACATCAAACTGATTTGATTGATCTATCGCGGGTACGAGCATTGCCGACTCAGGAGGAGCTGCCCCAGCGCGCCGACCTGCACGTGCGGGCCATCCGCCGGCTGGAAGGAGGCATGCGGAGCCCACGCATCACGTCGGTGCGGCTGCTGGCCGTGGCCCTCGGCCTGGACGACGCGGAGCGGGCGCTGCTGACCGCCGCCGCCGCGGGCTGGGTGTACGGATTGTCGTCCCCCGTGAACATCGCTCTGTTCAGGGGTGCGGCGCTGGCGATGATCAGGCGTCGCAGGCGGGCCGCATCGGCCGGATTGTGACCTGGACACGGCAGCGAGGCGGCCGGTAGCCCGCCGGCGGTCAGCGGCTGCGCTCCGACCGGGAGCGACGGCATGGGTCACGGGCGGCGGACGCGGTAGCGCAGCACCATCACCTCGCCGTCCCTTGACAGTCCGGACCCCTGAGCCCAGGGCTCACCGGCTCTCACTGAGCTGATGCACCATCCATCTGCACCAGTCCGCGCGGTGCCGCTCGTAGCTCAGCCCACACCGCAGCGTCGCGTAGTTGCCGAACCGGGGGTCGCCGAACGGGGGCGGCCCGCCAAACGACGCCTCCTCCCGCTCGTACTCGGCCAGCCGCGCCTCGTGCACCGCGAGCTGGTCGGCGAACAGCCGCCTGACCAGCCCCGGTTCGGCCAGCCACGACGCGTACGTCTTCAGCACCAGTTCGTCGCGCTCCGGGCGCTCGCGCGCCGGCTCGGTGACCCATTTCCGCAGCGCCGCCAGGCCGTCGGCGGTCAGGTGGTAGATCTTCTTGTCCTGCGGCCCCGGACCGTGCTCGGTCTCGAAGCCGACCAGCCCCCCGGCCCGCAGCTTCTGCAGCTCGGCGTGAATCTGACTGTGACCGGCCGTCCAGAAGTAGCCGACCGGCAGCCGCATGGCCGCGGCGAGGTCGTATCCCGTGCGGCCGCCGCGCGCCAGCACAGCGAGGATCGCGAATCCCAGCGTTGAAGTCATGGTGCGCTCAAGGATATGGTGTGCCTCGACTATGTCACTTCAGACATAGTCGAGATGAGACGGACATGCGCAGGTTCGTTGGTGCGGTGGGGCTGGCAGGGCTGATGGTGGCGCTGGCCGCGTGCGGGGGCGGGACCAGGGGCGCGGCGCCGAATTCGAACACGGCCACCACCCCGACCAGCGCGGCCGCGTCGGCCACTCCGAGCACCACCGCCGCCAGCCCGCCGCCCACGGGCCCCAGCGTCTCGGGGTGCTATCACGGCAACGACGGCAAGCTCTTCACGTACGGCGTGATCTGTACGGCAGGCGTCAGATGGACGTGGGCACCGATGGCCGGTATCCCGTCACCGTCGCCCAGACCCCCGCGATCAGGGCGGTGACGACCCCAAGGCCCTGATCCAGGTGCCGATCAGCACGGTGATCGAATCCGGGTCGACGAGGTCGGTCACCGACCCCGCGGCGACGAAGCCGCCGAGGATCTCCGACAGGCCGGCAAGTGTCGCGAGGCGGGCGCCGGACAATCGTTCTTTTGTGCTCATGACTGTTCGCTCCTCGGTGTGGGAGAACTGATGGCATTCAGCCTCGGCCGGGCGACTTTTCGCCCGCTGATCACCTGCTTGCCGCCCGCTGCGCCCGAGTGGCAAGTCGGCGGCAAGAGCGTGAAAAGCCGCGGCGCCCATGCTGGGCGGCATGCAGACCATACGAATTCCGCACGTCGCCGCCCGGCGGCTCGGTGAGCCCGAACCCGACCTGACCTCGATGGTGGTCATCCACCGTGCGATGCTCACCGACCTGGACAGGCTCACGGACCTGCTGTCGGCGCCCTCCGGACGGGTGCCCGCCTCCGGCGAGTGGGCCGACGCGGTACGCGGCTACGCAGCCGCGCTGCTGGCCGAGATCGACCACCATCACTCCGCCGAGGACGACCTGCTCTGGCCAGTCATCGAGCGTACGGCCGGCCCGGCGATCGACCTCGACCCGCTGACCGACGACCACCAGGCGCTCGCCCCTGTGCTCGCTCACTGCCGCGCGAGCCTGCACAAGGACGACCAGACCCTGGGGCGGGCGCTCGGCGAGCTACGGGACCTGCTCCGCGAGCACATCGCCGAGGAGGAGCGGGACGTGTTTCCGGTGATCTACCGGTACGTCCCGAAGGACGCCTACGAGTGGGTAGAGAAGCACATCGGCAGGCGCGCGTCGCTGCGCCGGCTCACCTTCACCGTGCCGTGGCTGGCCGGCTACGCCGAGCCCGCCGAGCTTGATCGCATGCTCGGCCGCGCAGGATTGCCGTTCCGCCTGCTGCTGGCCGCCACGAAGGGCCGCTGGGCCAGGCAGGAGCGGCTGGTCTTCGGCCCGCCAGAGAACCGCCCCTAGCCCCGATCCGAGCAGCGCGCCAGTCCGGCCCGGGCCGCCTCGGCCCATGGCTCGATACCGGCCCGCTCGGCCACCTCCAGGGCCTCGCGGTAGTGGGCGGCGGCCGGACGGCCGAGGTAGGCGGCCAGATCACCGAGGACCTGAGCGGTGGGCCACACCGCCAGGTAGCCGGTGCCGCCGATGGTCTCGGCCGAGAAGGGCAGCAGTGCCTCGTACGCCGCCTCCGCCCGGGACTTGTCGTCGACGGCGACGCCGAGCATGCCCCGGACCGCGGTCAGCACGTGCCAGAAGTAATCGCGTCTGATCGGCGGCCGCTCCGCCGCGGCGAGCGCACGCGCATCCTCCAGCCGGCCGGCATGGGCCAAGGCCAGGGCGTAGAGCTCGGCCAGCTGCGCCCGCCAGGGCAGGTTGAGGTAGTGCTGCTCGATGTCGGGGACGAACGAGGCGAGCCTTCCCGCCGTCCAGCGCAGACCGAACACCGCCAGCGCGTAGATCCCGACCTCATGCTGCCACATGCTCAGGCGGCCGGCCAGCTCGGCGGCGGCCCGCAAGTGCCCCTCGGCGGTGGCCAGGTCGCCGGCCAGTCCGGCACGCAGCCCTTCGTAGAAGCCGGTCACGGCCGGCGGCAGCATCATGTCGTACCGCCTGGCCAGCCGGGCGGCCGCAGCCGCGTGCTCGTCGGCGACGGCGAAGTCCGCCCGGCTGGTGGCCGCCTGCATGAGTATGAGATGCGCCAGGATCTCCACGGTGACCTGTGAATCCGACAGCTCCAGCAGCTCGCGGCCGATTTCCTCCCTCTCGGCGTGCCCGCCGTACCTGAACGACTCGTGGAGGCGGGCATTCAGCGCGAGCGTGAGCAGCGCGGGGTCACCCAGCCTGCGCGCCATCGCCACGGCCTCGATTGAGGCGAGGTAGCCGCGCTCGGTCTCCTCTCCCTCCAGCTCGAACCCCAGGGCGGCGAGCAGACGGCAGCGGGCCTCGGCGTCCCCGGGCGGCAGCGCGTCGAGGGCCTTCTCGACGGCGTCCAGCAGTTCGGTGTCCAGCCCGCCGTACTCCCTGCTGCTCCAGAACGTGGGCACCTCGAACGAGACGATCACGCGGGCGAGCAGCTCGGGGTCGCCCAGCGGCACCGCGGCCCGGACCGCCTCCGTGCGGTGCGTGCGCGCCTTGACCAGCTGGCCGGTGTTGGCCAGCGCGGACACCATCGACAGCATCAGCTCCAGGCGCTCGCGCGGGTCGCCCTCGAAACGGTCGAGCGCCTGCTGCCACAGGGCGGCCGCCTGGTGGTGCGCGAACCGGCGCTCGGCCTGCTCGGCGGCGAGCCGGGAATACCGGACGGCCTTGCCGGGGTCGGTGCCCGAGGCGGTGAAATGGTGGGCCAGGGCGGCGACGTCATCGGGGCGGTGCAGTTCGATCGCCGCAGCGACCCTGGCGTGCACCCGGGCGCGGCGCAGCCGGGAGATGTCGTCGTAGAGGGTGTCGCGGACCAGCGCGTGGGCGAACCTGAGCCGCCCCGCCTCCGGCTCGGTGATCAGCCCGGTGACCAGGCCCGACTCCACACCGATCAGCACCGCCTCCTCGTCGGCCTCGGAGACCGTGACCAGTACCTCGACATCGACGTCCCGGCCGATGACCGAGGCCTGCCGCAGGATCGTCTGCGCCTGTCCGGGCAGCCTGGCCACCCGGCGGCGCAGCACGTCGCGCACGCCTGCGGGGATGGCCCCCACGCCTTCCGCGTCCAGCAGCCTGGCCAGCTCCTTGACGAAGAACGGGTTGCCGCCGGTGCGCTCGGCGATCGCCACCACCATGGCGTCGTCCGGGCGATCGCCGCAGACGGCCTGGACCAGCTCGCCGACCTCCAGCGCAGCCAGACCGGCGAGCTCGACGCGTAGCGGCTCCAGCCCGGCGAGGGTGGCCAGCAGGTCGCCCAGCCGTTCGTTCGGCTCGGTATGCCGGTGGGAGCCGACCAGCAGCACGCGGCGTCCGCGCAGGTCCGGCAGTAGATGCGCGATGACGGCCAGCGTCTCGGCATCGGCCCTGTGCAGGTCGTCGAGGACGATCAGCAGGGGCCGTTCCGCGGCGACCTCGGCGACGTATGCGCTGACCGCCTGATGCAGCCGGAACCGCCCCGCCGCCACGTCGCCGGCGAGCGGCGCGTCGCCCAGCAGGGGCGCGAGCGGCGCGGGATCGGTGGGCGGGTGGCGGGCGGCGAGTTGGCGGAGCAACTCCGCCCACGGCCAGGCGGCCGGCGCGCCCTCATGCTCCGGGCAGCGGCCCCACCCCACGGC
>NZ_VCJS01000126.1 GCF_005893125.1 Nonomuraea basaltis
GACGGGTCAGAGGTGTATAAGAGACAGGAAGCGGCCCCACCCCCGAGCCCGACGAGCCGTCGGACGACCCGTCCGACCCGGAGCCGACGGAGGAGCCAGAGCCGACGTCGTCCGTCACGCCGGTCCCGCTGCCCACCGTCACGGTCACGGTGACCGTCACGCCGACGCCGGCGACCACGGCCGCGGTCTGCACGCGGGGCACGGCCGCCACGAAGCTGTCGGCCAAGAAGTGGGCCGTGGAGATCCACCGCAGCAGCGGCACGATCCCCGACGCCACGCTCACCTGCTACCTGAAGCTGATCAGCAAGTCGAGCAAGGTGTTCCCGGAGCTGACGAAGGCGTCGTCGCTCGGCAAGGCGTACCGGGTGCTGAAGAACACCAAGAGCGGCAAGGGCAAGCTCGACAGCGCGCTGCTCGCGGGCTGGCTGAACTGGGCGCACGGCACGAACGGCACCACGACGCTGACCGCCTCCGAGAAGGTGCGGCTGAGCGGCAAGTCGTCGGCCGCGGCGCTGAAGAAGGCCGCGAAGAACGTCCTCAAAACCGTTAAATAGCCAAATATCAGAAGAGGCCGGTCACTCTTGACCGGCCTCTTCTCTTTGCCGCTATAAGGCAAAAACGCCTCCATCGTTTCTCTGGTAACAAACGTCACTGACATCACAGTTGTCGCAGGTGGGGATGTATGCGGCTGCAGCAGCCGGGAGCCGGAAAATCTGCACGGCTCCCGCCTCAACACATCACACCACCTGATTCTCGGAGGAATAAGTGAGGCTACGATCTCTGCTGGCCGGCGCCACGGCGCTGGCCGTGGCCTCGGCTCTGCTCTACGCGGCGCCGACGCTCCACGCCGACACGATCGACACCAGCGGCCCGCTCGTCAGCCCCGCGCTCGTCGCGGAGGTCCAGGCCAAGACCAAGGTCCGCTCCATCGTCCAGCTCAAGCCAGGGCAGAGCGTCGCGGCCGTCGCCGGCGCCATCGGGCATGCCTTCGGGGGAAGCCGCGCCCCGGAGACGGCCGAGTCGCCGCACTTCTTCGTCGCCGAGCTGGACCAAGCCACGCTGGCCAAGCTGAAGCAGGACTCCCGTGTCCAGTCCGTGTACAAGGACGAGCTGCGCTTCCCCGTTCTCGACACCAGCACGCGGACGATCCGCTCGGACCGGGCCAACATCGCGGGCTGGACCGGCAAGGACACGACGGTCGCCGTGCTCGACACGGGTATCGACCGCGACCATCCGTTCTTCGCCGGCCGCCTGGTCGACGAGGCCTGCTTCTCCTCCTCCTACGCCGGCCACGGCACGGTCTCGATCTGCCCGAACAACCAGCCCAGCCAGACCGGTCCCGGCGCGGCCGACGCCGAGATCCCGCTGTGTGTGGTCAACGGCCGCAACCTCTGCGACCACGGCTCGCACGTGGCGGGCATCGCGGCGGGCAGCAAGGCCGCGGGCGCGCCCGCCGACGGCGTCGCCCCCGCGGCCGGGATCATGGCGATCCAGGTCTTCAGCCGCTCGGACAGCCCTTCGACGTGCCGGATAGGCGGCGAGTCGGCGCCGTGCTACGTCAGCTACATCTCCGACCAGAAGCTGGCGCTGGAGTACGTGGCGCGGGTGGCCAGATCCCGCAACGTCGCGGCCGTGAACATGAGCCTCGGGGGCGGCGGCCCGTACACTGCGGCCTGCGACAACGACCCGAGCGCCGCCGCGGTCAAGCCGGAATTCGACACCCTGGTGGACCTGGGCGTCGCCCCCGTGGTGGCGGCGGGCAACAACGGCTTCACGAACGGGGTCGCCTCGCCCGCCTGCATCTCCACCGCCGTCGCGGTCGGCGCCACCTGGGACAACGACGCGGTGGCCTCCTTCACCAACCGTGGCAGGCTGCTCGACTTGTTCGCGCCCGGGGTGAACGTCAAATCGGCGGTCCCGGACGACTCCTATGGGCTGATGAGTGGCACCTCGATGGCCGCACCGCACGTGGCGGGGGCGTTCGCGCTGATGCGGCATGCGTACCCGAACTTCACGGTGGTGCAGAGCCTGCAGCGGCTGCAGAACACCGGCAGGCTAGTCCCGTACGACGCGGGAGGCGCGCGGACGGTCACAGCGCGGATCGACGCAGAACGGGCCACCGCCGACGCCCGCCCCGCCGACGCCTGAACCCTGGCGCGAGCACGCGAGAAGGGGCCGGATCCCGCGAATCCGGCCCCTTCCGGCGTACTCGCGTACCGGCGACGAGGGTGCGCTCGCAAGCAGCACGGTCAGGCGCCAGAACAAGAACGGGTAACGAACCCATCACGCCCTCTGACATCGATTGTCTAATTAATACACTTCTATTGACAAACGCCCCCCGAACCCCCGGAGGAACAGTTGAGACTCCCGTCTCTGCTGGCCGGCGCCATCGCCTTAGCCACCGCCTCAGCAGCGCTGGTCGCCACACCCGCTCTCGCCGACCCCGAGTCCAAGATCGACCCTGCGATCACGGCGGCCGGCGAGCACCGCGCCATCGTCCGCGTGCAGCAGCCCGCGCAGGTGCAGTCCGCACAGGCCAGGGCTGAGCAGGTCAAGCAGGACAGGCGGAACGTCTACGCGGAGCCGCCCTCCGAGGTCTCGGGCAAGCTGGACTTCTTCGTCTACCGCGGCACCCGCGCCGAGCTCGAGAAGATCGCCGAGCAGTCCGACGTCGTCTCGATCCGTAAGGACAAGCTCAACGAGCCCACGCTCGTGGAGAGCATCCCCCTGATCGGCGCCGACAAGGCGCACCGGCTGGGCTACACGGGCAAGGGCACGGCCGTCGCCATCCTGGACACGGGCATCGACAACGACCACCCGGCCTTCGGCCGCCGCATCGTGGCGCAGGCCTGCTTCTCGGCCGCCGACCCCGCCGACAACTCCTCGCCGCTGTGCCCGAACGGCAGCCAGTTCCAGATCGGCGACGGCGCCGCGAACGCCGAGACCGACGCGTGCACGAAGGGCGCGCCGCAGCCGCAGTACGGCCTGTGCTACCACGGCACTCACGTGGCGGGCATCGCGGCGGGCCAGGCCACGGCCGAGTTCAAGGCCACTGGCGTGGCGCCCAAGGCGAAGATCATCCCGGTGCAGGTGTTCAGCCGCTTCGACAACTCGCCGTACTGCGCGGGCCGGCCCGTCTGCATCCTGGCGTACGACTCCTCGATCCTGACCGGCATGGCGTACGCGGACCTGCTGGCCGACCAGTACAACGTCGCCTCGGTGAACCTCAGCCTGGGCGGCGGCAAGTACGACACGGCCTGCGACGAGGACGACGGGGCGGACTTCAAGGCCGAGGTCGACAAGCTCCTCGCCAAGGGCGTGGCGACCGTGGTCGCCTCGGGCAACAACGGCTACGACGCGTCGGTGTCCTGGCCGGCCTGCGTCTCCAGCACGGTCGCCGTGGGCGCCACGGACAAGCAGGACGCCGTGGCCGCGTTCTCCAACCGGGGCACGCTGCTGGACGTGTACGCGCCGGGCGTGGCGATCACGGCGGCGATCGCGGGCAACACGTACGCGGCGCTGAACGGCACCTCGATGGCCACCCCGCACGTGACCGGCGCGTTCGCGCTCCTGCACCAGAAGCGCCCCCACGCCTCGGGGGACAAGATGCTGGACGCGCTGAAGCGCACAGGCAAGCCGATCACCTACCCGAGCGCGGGCACCGAGGTCACGACCCCGAGGATCGACGTCTACGCCGCCCTGCGCAGCCGCTAAGGACGAACGCAAGGGGTGGGTCGCCCACCCGCGCCCCACCCCATGCTCAGGTGCACATGCACCTGAGCGCGTTTCGAAATGTGTCGCTTAGGGTGGCTTGTATGGATGCAGGCAAGGCGCTCTTCGAAACCGTCGACAAGCTTCGCCAACGGCGCACCGGCCCGCTGGTGCTGGAGCTCGATCTCACCGAGGGGGTCACGGAGGGCCCGCCGACGGATCCGGTCGCCGCGTTGCTGTCCATGCGCAAGACCCGCCTGTCCGACGTCCTGGGCGGGCTCCGGCGGGCCAGGCAGGACTCCAGGGTCAAGGCGCTGATCGTGAAGATCGGCGGGAACCCGCTGGGCCTGGCGATGGTGCAGGAGATCCGCCAGGCCGTGATCCAGTTCCGGGCCTCGGGCAAGCTGACGGTCGCGTTCGCCGAGACGTTCGGCGAGTTCGGCGGGGGTACCGTGCCCTACTACCTCGCCAGCGCGTTCGAGCGCGTCTACCTGCAGCCGAGCGGCGACGTCGGGCTGACCGGGGTGGCTCTGGAGCAGCGCTTCCTCAAGGGTGCGCTGACGAAGCTGGGCGTGGGGTACGAGGCGGGACAGCGGCACGAGTACAAGACCGCCGTCAACACCTTCACCCAGGACCACATGACCGAGCCGCACCGCGAGTCCATGGGCCGCATCGTGGAATCGGTCACCGAGACGATGATCGCCGGCATCGCCGACGGCCGCCGGCTGGATCCCGGCAAGGTACGCGAGCTGATCGACCGGGGCCCGTTCACGAGCGCGGAGGCGCAGGAGGCCGGGCTGGTCGACGGGCTGGCGTACCGGGACGAGGTGTACGACGAGGTCAAGCAGGCCGCGGGCGGCGACACGCATCTCCTGTACGTCTCCAGGTACGCCAGAGGCGCGGCCGTGCGGAAGCTGCCGCACCCGATGGCGGACGGGGTCGCGCTCGTCCACGGCACCGGCATGATCAAGACCGGGCGCAGCGGCCGGAGCCCGCTCGGCGGGGGCGGCGCGATGGGCTCCGACACGATCAGCGCCGCGTTGAGGGCGGCCAGGCGGGACGAGCACATCAAGGCCGTCGTGTTCCGGGTCGACAGCCCCGGCGGCTCGTACGTGGCCTCCGACACGGTCTGGCGCGAGGTGACGCTGACGCGCAAGGTCAAGCCGGTGATCGTCTCCATGGGCGACCTGGCGGCGTCCGGCGGCTACTTCGTGGCGATGGCCGCCGACGTGATCGTGGCCCAGCCGGGCACGCTGACGGGCTCGATCGGCGTGTACGGCGGCAAGCCGGTCTTTTCCGAGTTGCTCGGAAAAATGGGCATAACTTCGGAAATGGTGGCGGAGGGGGCCAACGCTGGGATGTTCTCCACGTCCCGCAGCTTCTCGCCCGAGCAGTGGGAGCGGATCAACGCCTGGCTCGACCGGATCTACGACGACTTCGTGGGCAAGGTGGCCAAGAGCCGCGACCTGACCCGGGAGCGTGCCCATGAGCTGGCCCGCGGCCGCGTGTGGACCGGGGCCGACGCGCAGGCGAGCGGGCTGGTGGACGAGCTGGGCGGGCTGGAGGACGCGCTGACGCTGGCCAGGAAGCGGGCCGGGCTCGGCGACGACGCCCCCGTCCGCATGTTCCCCCGGCTCAACCCGCTGGAGCGGCTACGCGGCCCGGAGTCCAGCGAGGACAAGTCCGCGGCCCTGGCCAGGATCCGGCTGGACTCCTGGGGACCGCTCGCCCGCCTCTCCGCCGAGCTGGGTTTGCCCGCCGCCGGTCCGCTCATCCTGCCCGAGTGGTACGTGATCCGCTGATACACGCTCCGCCGCGGCCCCGTGTGACAGGTGACGAAGCCCGCCTGGCGGGCGGCTCTGCCGTGGTAGTGAACGTGCCGTGGTGGACGGCTGATCAAGAGCCCGCCGCCCGGTAGCGGCCGCGGAGGCGAACCAAGGGCTGGAGCGTGGGGTTGACGTAGGAGACGGCCAGGACGGCGGCGATGAACAGCGTGTGGTCCCCTGCCGGGACCACCCTGGTGGTCTCGGCCTCCAGGGCGGCCACGCCGCCCTCCACCACCAGAGCCTCCGTGTGCGGACCCCGGTGGTGCGGGACGCCGGCCACCAGGAGGCGGGCGCTGGGCCGGCCGGGGGTGGCGAAGCGGCTGGCGATGGCCGCCTGGCCGGAGGAGAGCAGGGAAGCGGCCCAGCGGTCCTGCCGGAGCAGGACCTCGTTGAGGTAGCCGCGGCTCGCCAGGCTGACCAGGACGAGCGGGGGCTCCAGCGAGACGGACATCAGCGCCGACACCGTGGTGCCGAGATCGTCGCGCCCATCGCGTACGGTCACCACGGCCACCCCCGCCGCGAGCTGCGCCATCGCCTCCGTGAACTCGCTCACCCGGAAGACTCCCGAGCGATGCGCGAGAGGTCCCGGACAACGCCGGGGAGATCCGGGACGACCCCTGAGGGCCCCCGCACGGCGGAGGCCCTCAGGGAGCGCCAAGGCGTCAGCCGAGGCCGTTGGAGGTCAGCCATTCCTTGGCCACCGTAGCGGGCTCGTCCTTGTTGACGGAGATCTTCTGCATCATCTCGAGCAGGGACTGCGTCGACAGCTTCGCCGAGATGCCGTTCAGCGTGGTCCTGATCGTGTCGGTCGCGCCCGCCTTGTTGAGCAGGGGCGTCACGTTCTGGGCGGGGAAGATGTTCTTGGTGTCCTGCAGCGGCACGAGGTTGTTGGCCGTCATCTTGGGGTCGGTGGTGAAGACGTTGCCGACCTGGATCGTGCCGTCCTTGATCGCGTCGGCGGTGGTCGGCCCCGTGGGCTTCCACTGCTTGAACTCGATCCCGTAGACCTCCTTGAACCGCGCCTCCCACCGCTTCTTGAACTCGGGCGGGCCGCCGACGGTCATGGTCTTGGAGACCTTGGCCAGGTCCTCCATCGTGTTGAGCGACTGCTTGGTCTGGGTGTCCTTGGTGACGGACAGGCTGTCCTTGTCCTCGGCCGGCGAGGAGTCGAGCACCTCGAGCTCCGCGGGCAGCTTCTCCTTCAGCGCGGCGTTGACCTCGTCGGCGGTCGCGGCCGTGGCCTTCGGGTCGATGAAGGCGAGCAGGTTGCCGTTGTACTCCGGCACGATGGTCAGCCCACCGCTCTTGACCTGGTCGAACACCGCCTCACGGCTGCCGATCCGCGGCTTCTCCTCGACCTGCACGCCCTTGGCCTCCAGCGCCTGGGCGTAGATCGACCCGAGCAGGACGCTCTCGTCGAAGTCGAACGATCCGATGACGGCCTTACCCCCGCCCGAGGCCGAGCCGCTGGGAGCCGCGCTCGTGGTGTCGAGCGGGTTGCCCGCGTTGCCGGTGCCGCCACCGCCGCAGGCGGCCAGTGCGAGCATCGCCGAGATCAGCACCCCCGCGATGCCGTACTTGCGTCTCATCTTGCTTTCCCTTCTAAGCGGGAGGTAATACAGAGAAACCTATCGAACCTTGAGTCGCTGGCTCACCCCTGGCGAGACCGTCACCCTCTGGGTGAGCGTAAACAAGATCTGCACGACGAGGGCGAACAGCACAATCAGTACTGAACCGCCGACGACGCTCGCATAATCCTTGGTCGCGAAACCGTCGATCACGTATCTCCCGAGGCCGCCGAGCCCGGTGTAGGCGGCGACCGTGGTGGTGGCCACGACCTGGATCGCGGAGAGCCGGCAGCCCAGCAGGATCAGCGGCAGCGCGACCGGCACCAGCACCCGCCCGAGCACCTGTCCGCCCCGCAGGCCCATCCCGTACGCGGCGTCGCGCAGCTCGGGATCGACCCCCTTGATGCCCTCGAACGTGTTCACCAGGATCGGCGGCACCGACAGCAGCACCAGTGGGATGATCACCGGCCAGATCGAGGCCGTGCCCAGCAGCAGCACGAACATCACCAGCAGGCCCAGCGTGGGCAGCGCCCTGGCCAGGTTCGCCGAGACGACGACCAGCACCTCGCCCCGGCCCGTGTGGCCGATCAGCAGGCCGAGCGGCACCGCGATCAGCACGGCCAGCGCCAGCGCCAGCACGGAGAACTCCAGGTGCTCCAGCAGCCGCGCGGGAATGCCGTCCGGCCCCGACCAGTTCCCGCCGTCGCCGAAGAACTCCACCAGCCAGGAGAAGAACGCGGTCAGCCAGTCCACGACGCCACCTCCCCGCAGCACGCCCTCACGACGCCGCTCCCTTCCGCGCGCGTACCCACGGGGTGAGCAGCCGCTGCGCCAGCACCAGCAGTCCGTCGGCGATCAGCGCCAGCGCCACGATCAGGACGATGCCGACGATCACCGGCGGCATGAACGGGTTCTGGTACGCCCGCGTGAACAGCCCGCCCAGCCCTCCTTGCCCGATCAGCGCGCCCACGCTGACCAGGCTGATGCTGGAGACCGCGACCACCCGCAGTCCGGCCAGCACCACCGGCACCGCGATCGGCAGCTCGACCAGCAGCAGGCGGCGCAGCGGCGTGAACCCCATCGCGACCGCCGACTGGCGCACGTGGTCGGGCACCGAGCCGAGCCCGTCGACCACGGCCGGGATCAGCACGGCCATGCCGTAGAAGGTCAGCGGGATGATCACGGTGGTCTGCGACAGCCCGGTCACCGAGATCAGCAACATGAAGAGCGGAAGCGAGGGGAGCGCGTAGATGACGTTCATCAGGCCGGAGGTGGGCTGGTAGAGCCAGCGCCAGCGCACGCTGGCCAGCCCCAGCGGGAGGGCCACGATCAACGCGAACAGGATCGGCACGAGGGACATGGTCAGGTGGTCGGTGAGGAGGTTCCTGATGCTGTCGACCCGCCCGGTGTCCCAGTTGCGCGCGATCCACTCCCAGATGGAGGGAGGACCGTCACCCATCGGCCGCCTCCGCCAGCGCCTCGTCGAGCGCCTCCCTGGTGGCCACGCCGACGACCTTGCCCTCCCCGTCCACGGCCACGGAGCAGCCGGACGGCGACAGCAGCGCCGCGTCGAGCGCCGAGCGCATCGAGTCGCGGCCGTGCGTGAACGTCCCGTACGACTCCAGCTCGCCGGGCCGTGCCCCGGAGATCCAGCCGACGGGCCGCCCGTCGCCGTCCACGACCAGCACCCACGGCTCGTCCGCACCGCCCTCGTAGCCTTCTGGCACAGTCAGGTCGGTACGCAGCCGCAGCCCGTCGGTGGAGACGAACTGCAGGCGCCTGATCCCCCTGTCGTGCCCGAGGAACTCGCGGACGAAGTCGTCGGCCGGGTCGGACAGCAGCGTCTTGGGGTCGGCGAGCTGCGCGAGCGTGCCGCCCACCCGCAGCACGGCCACCCGGTCGCCGAGCTTGATGGCCTCGTCGATGTCGTGGGTGACGAAGACGATGGTCTTGTTCAGCTCCGCCTGGAGCCGGAGCAGTTCTTCCTGGAGGCTCGTGCGGACGACGGGGTCGACCGCGCTGAACGGCTCGTCCATGAGCAGCACCGGCGGGTCGGCGGCCAGCGCCCTGGCCACGCCCACGCGCTGCTGCTGCCCGCCGGACAGCTGGAACGGATAGCGCCCGGCGAGCGCCGGATCGAGGCCGACGCGTTCGAGCAGTTCCATGGCTCTCGCGCGGGCCTTCTTCCGGTCCCAGCCGAGCAGGTAGGGGACGGTGGCGATGTTGTCGAGGATCTTCCGGTGCGGGAACAGGCCGGCCTGCTGGATGACGTACCCGATGCCGCGCCGCAGGGTCGGCGGGTCGATGCCCTGCACCGGCACCCCGTCGAGGAGGATCTGGCCCTCGGAGGCGTCGATCATGCGATTGATCATTCGCAGGGACGTCGTCTTCCCGCAGCCGGAGGGGCCGACGAGCACGGTGATCTCGCCGGTGGGCGCCTCGAGGCTGAGGCGGTCCACGGCGATCGTTCCGTCTGGGTAGCGTTTGGTGACAGCGTCGAATGTGATCACGCGTAACCTCTCGCGCTAGGCAGGGCCGCGGCCCCCCTGCCACGACCGCCGCATGATCTCTTGGGACCACAGACTACGGCGATGGGGCCCGACCTGTCCCCTTGGGCCTGACTTAAGCGCTTCACTGACCAGGCATATTTGCCTAAATCTGGATCTGGTAGTGCGCCAGACCTGTCGGTGTTGGCATGATTACCTCCACAATCGCATGACGCGCACCGCTCACCTCACCCTCAGCGTCCGTCCGCACACAGCAAGAGGATCCGGCCCGTGTCCCAGTCGCTCACCGATCAGCGCTCACGCGCCGAAACGGCCGCAGAGCTCTACGACCGTCATGCCGCCGGACTGTTCGCGTACTGCGCTGACCAGCTCGGCGACCTCGGCGCCGCGTCCGACGTCCTGGCGTCGGTGCTCGCCGGCGTCCCGCCCGTGGAGCCGCCCCGCGCCGCTATCTACGCGTTCGCCCGCCGGCAGATCCACCGGCGGGATGTCGTCTCCGCGCCCCCCGCGGTCGATCCGCTCATCGACCCGGCCACCGCTCTCGTGGAGCGCACCCTGCGGGAGCTGCGCCCGCACCAGCGCGAGGTGCTGGTGCTGTCCGCGGTCTGCGGGCTGAGCAAGGCCGAGCTGGCCTGGGTGCTCGACGTCGCCCCCGACACGGCCGAGGAGATGGCCGTGGGGGCGGCGCACCGGTTCAGGCACGCGCTGCAAGCGGCGCTGGCCTCCACCGGGGTACGCGTGCCCAAGCCGATCGCCGACGTCTACGGCGCTCTGAGCGTCGCGCCGCTGCGCGACGTGCTCGGCCGCCTGCCGTGGCCACAACCGCCCGGGGCGCTGCGCATCCACTTCGCGGGCTCCCGTTCGGCGACCCCGGGGCCGCTGTTCGTGAAGCCGCGCTGGCCCAGCCCGCCGGTGTGGCCGCAGCCGCTGTCCGACGCCGATCCGGCGACCAGCACGGTGATCTTCCCCTCGGAGCTGCTGACGCCGCCGCCGCGGTCGCACGTCGGCACGCACGAGGCGACCACGGCCCCGATGCCCAAGGTCCGCGGGCCCGTGGGCATGCCGCTCAGGGACCCGCTGGCCGCCCTGCACTCGGTCCGCCCCGTCAAGCCGACGTCCGGGGAGGACCCTTCCGCGGAGCGGTCGTTCTTCATGGCGGCGCCCGAGGAAGGGCAGGAGCCGTTCGCCACGGGCGACGTGTTGCTGCCCAAGGACTCGCCCGAGCCGTTCGCCACGGGCGACGTGATCCTCCCCGGCGAGACCCCGCCGCAGCCGTACGCGGGGGGCGACGTGCTCTCGCCAGGCGATGACGCGCGCCCCTTCCGGGGACAGCGGCGCAGGCCCAGGGACGTGCGGCAGCCGCCGCCGTCCTTGGTGGGCGACATCCTGGTCCACAAGGGCCCCGCCGACCCGCCCGAGCCGGAGGAGCCGGACGAGACGGTCCGCGCGGCGGCGCCGCAGCGGACGGAGGACCCGGTCCGTAAGACCGCGCCGCTGTTCCAGCCGCGGCCCAAGCCCGCTGAGCCGGTCTACCGCATGCCGCAGCCCTGGGAGGATCCGCCTGGTTTGGAGAAGGAGCCGCCCGTCCGGCAGTCCTCCTTCCTGGACCCGCGCCCGGTCCGCGCCAGGCCCGTGCCCAAGCGCCGCCCGGAGCAGTTCCGGCCGGCGCAGGCACGCCGCCGCGGGAACCGCCACTTCGACTGGGCCTGGGAGCTGATCGGCTTCCTGATCTGCGTGGCGATCGCGATGATCGTGTTCTTCTCCGTGCCGATGTTCGTCGACTAGTCCTGCCTGAGCGCGGCCGGATCGAACGCGCTCAGGCGGTCCAGGCCTTGTGCCTATCCCGCCGAGAGGATGAGCCCGCTCGTCGGCACGCCGGTGCCGGCCGTGACCAGCACGTTGGCGACGCCACCGAGCTGGTTGGCGGCGGTGCCGCGGATCTGGCGCACCGCCTCCGCGATGCCGTTCATGCCGTGGATGTACGCCTCCCCGAGCTGCCCGCCGTGCGGGTTGACCGGGAGGCGGCCGTCCAGCTCGATCCCGCCGTCCTTGATCAGCTCCGGCGCCTCTCCGCGGCCGCAGAAGCCCAGCTCCTCCAGCTGGGCCAGGACGAACGGGGTGAAGTGGTCGTACAGGATGGCGGTCTGGATGTCCCGCGGCGACAGCCCCGACATCTCCCAGAGCTGCCGGCCGACGAGGGACATCTCCGGGAGGCCGCTCATGTCGTCCCGGTAGTAGCTGGTCATCATCATCTGGCCGGCGCCGGAGCCCTGGGCGGCCGCCGCGATCACCGCGGGGGACCTGCGCAGGTCGCGGGCCCGTTCGGCGGAGGTCACGACCAGGGCCACCGCGCCGTCGCTCTCCTGGCAGCAGTCGAGCAGGTGCAGCGGCTCCACGATCCACCGGGACGCCTGATGCTCCTCCAGCGTGATGGGCCGCCCGTGGAACCAGGCGGCCGGGTTGGTGGCCGCGTGCCTGCGCATGGCCACCGCCACCCGGCCGAAGTCCTCCGAAGTGGCACCGAACGCATGCATGTAGCGGCGCGCGAACATGGCCACCCAGGCCGCCGGGGTCATCAGCCCGAACGGCACGTGCCAGCTCATCTCCAGGCCCTGGGAGGTGGGCTCGCCGGTGAGGCGGGCGTTCGGCTGGCCGAAACGGCGGCCGGAGCGCTCGTTGAACGCCCGGTAGCAGACGACCGTCCTGGCCATTCCGGTGGCCACGGCCATGGCCGCGTGCGCGACGGTCCCGCACGCGGCGCCGCCGCCGTACTCGACGCGGGAGAAGAAGGTCAGGTCGCCGATCCCCGTCTCCCTGGCGACGGCGATCTCCTGGTTGGAGTCCTGGCTGTAGGTCACCATGCCGTCCACGTCGCCGGGCGACAGGCCGGCGTCGTCCAGCGCCGTCAGCACGGCCTCGGCGGCCAGCCGCAGCTCGGAACGCCCCGACTTCTTGCTGAACTCGGTGGCGCCGATGCCCGCGATGGCGGTGCGTCCGCTCAACAACGTCCGTTCTCCTTGGGGAGGGTGAAGGTGACGGTGCCGGTGGCGTGGTCGCCCAGGCTCACCTGGCCGCGTACCTCGACCGTGATCTGGCCGTCCGCGCGCGCCACGACCGTCCCGTTGAAGCTCAGGCGGTCCCCGGCGTACGCCGGGACGCCGAGCTTGACGTTGATGCGCTCGATGACGGCCTCGGGGCCCGCCCAGTCGGTGACGTAGCGCTCGACCAGGCCCATGGTGGTCAGGATGTTGAGGAAGATGTCCTTCGAGCCCTGGGCGCGGGCCAGTTGCGTGTCGTGGTGGACGGGGGTGAAGTCCATCGTGGCCAGGGCCGTGGAGACGACCACGGTGGGCGTGAGGTCGATGGACAGCTCCGGCAGCACGGCGCCGATCCCGGACTGGTCCTCTGTCAGCGTTCGCATCATGGCTCCCGTGGTGCCCACATCGGCAGGATGAGCTGGTCGTCCATGGGGCGATACGTCACGCGCAATGACATACCGATATCCACCTCCTCGGGCGGGCAGTCCACGACGTTGCCGACGATCCGTACGCCCTCCGGCAGCTCCACCACGCCCACCACGAACGGCGTCTCGCGGCCCGGCACCGGGGGGTGGTGGTGCACGACGTAGCTGTAGAGGGTGCCCTCGCCGCTCGCGACCGTGTAGGAGAGGTTGGTGGAGCGGCAGTGGGGGCACAGGGGCCCCGGCGGGTGGCGCAGCAGGCCGCAGTCGGCGCAGGTCTGGACGCGCAACTCGCCGTTCCGCACGCCCTCCCAGAAGAACGCGGTGTCCTGGTTGACCGCGGGCCGCAGCGGGTACGGCTCCGCCTTCTGCTCGGTCTTGCGGGGCGGGCGGAACTTCAGGACCCGGAACAGCATCTCGGCCACCGGCTGGTCGTCGTCGCCGTACCAGGTGACGTTCCAGGTGGCGAAGTAGCCCACGCCCAGCGCGGTCCTCTTCGGCCCCGCCAGGTCCGAGAACCTGGTCGCGGGGGTGAGGCGCTCCCCCAGACGGGCGTAGCGGTGGTAGGCCTGCTCGCAGTTGGTCGCCACCACGCCCGTGTAGCCGTTGGCGTTGAGCGCGGTCATCATGTCGTCCACCGGCGAGCGGTCCTTCCCCTGCCCACTCAGGCCCTGCATGGTCCACACCTGGGCCATCGCGGGCGGGGCGACGCCCTTGTCCAGGTAGGCCGGGTTCGCGTCGCCCATGGCGGCCAGCCAGTGCCGGATCATGGGTGCGTTCACCGGGTCGGGCGCCGGAGCGCCGCGTACCTCCCCCAGCGCCGCCTGTTTGTCCGCGAGCTCGTGCAGCTCCTCGTCCGTCATCGGGGTCCCCTCGGTCATCGCGGCGGCCTCGGGAGGCTCAGGCCGAGCATCGCGATCAGCTCCCGCTGCACCTCGTTGACCCCGCCGCCGAAGGTCAGCACCACGGCCCCCTTCACGCCGTGGTCGGTGCGTTCGAGCAGCTCGGCGGTCTCGGGGTCGGCCGGGTCGCCGTACCTGGCCAGGACGTCTCCGACGATCCTGCCGACCTCCTGCATGCGCTCGGAGCCGTAGATCTTGGTGGCCGACGCGTCGGGGGCGCCCAGCCAGCCGAGGTCCATGTTCGCGGCGACCTGCCAGTTCAGCAGCTCGTTCGTGCGCAGCGCCACCCACACCCGCGCCAGCGCCCGCCGCACGTCCGGGTTCTCCACCAGGCCGGTGCGCTTCGCCCAGGCGAGGAAGCGGTCGTACGTCTGGCCGATGTTCCCGGCGGGGCCGAGCGTGACGCGTTCGTGGTTGAGCTGGTTGACGATCAGGTCCCAGCCCCGGTCCACCTCGCCGACCACCATGCTCACGGGGACACGGACGTCGGAGTAGTAGGTGGAGTTGGTGTGGTGGCGGCCGTCCATGGTCGTGATCGGCGTCCAGGAGAAGCCGGGGTCGTCCGTGGAGGCGATCATCATGGTGATGCCCTTGTGCTTCTTGGCCTCGGGGTTCGTGCGGGCGGCCAGCCAGATGTACTGCGCGTAGTGTGCGCCGCTGGTGAAGATCTTCTGGCCGTTGACGATGTAGTGGTCGCCGTCGAGCACCGCCGTGGTCCGCAGGGACGCCAGATCGGTGCCCGCCTCGGGCTCGCTGTAGCCGATCGCGAAGTGGCACTCGCCCGCGAGGATGCGCGGCAGGAAGAGGTCCTTCTGCTCCTGGGTGCCGTACTGCATGAGCGTCGGGCCGACGGTCTGCACCGTGATGATGGGGTACGGGACGCCGGCCCTGGCGATCTCGTTGGCGAAGATCTGCTGCTCCAGGGGGCCGTAGCCACCGCCGCCGTACTGCTTGGGCCAGCCGAGGCCGAGCTTGCCGTCGCGGCCGAGGCGGCGGCAGTGCTCCATGTACGCCTCGCCGAACGGGTCCTGCGCGATCTTCCTGCGGTCCTCGTCGGTGAGACAGCCCTGGAAGTACTCGCGGAGCTCGTCGCGGAGTTTTCGTTGCCCGGGGGTCAGGTCGATCAGCATCAGACGAGCGCTCCGATCTGGTCCAGCTGGGCGTCGGCGCCGCCGAGCAGGTGGGACAGGTGCTTGGCCTGGGCGAAGTAGCGGTGCAGCGGGTAGGTCACGTCGAGCCCGAGGCCGCCGTGCAGGTGCTGGCAGGTGTAGAGCGCCTTGAGAGCCTCGCCGACGTGGTACGCGGCCAGCGCCAGATCCTGCTCGGCCGGCAGGCCCTCGCCCAGCCGCCAGGCCGCCGACCACATCGCCACGTCCAGCGCCCGGTCGGCGATGTAGACGTCGGCGATCTGCATGGTCACGGCCTGGAACTCGGCCAGCGCCCGGCCGAACTGTTTCCTGGTTTTGATGTACGACGTGGTCAGCTCCAGCGCTCCGGCCAGGACCCCGCTCGCCTGAGCGGTGACCGCGGCCGTGAAGAGCCGCCGGGCACCGGCGACCGCCTCGGGCCCCGCCACCCGCTCGGCCGGGGTGCCGTCGAGCACGATCGTGGCGGCCGGCTCGCCCGTGGACGTGAACTCCGCCGCGAACACGGGCTCGGCGCTGGACGTCGGCGCCGCCCCGGACGTGGGCTCGGATGCCGCCACGGGTGGTGACTCCACGAGGAACAGGCCCTCGTCCGCGGTGACCAGCACCGCCGCTCCCGGATACAGGATCGAGATCTTGCGCCCGGTCAGAGCCCAGCCGTCGCCGACCGGCCGCGCGGCGGTCGCGGGCGAGTCGGCCAGGGCGCGGCCGGGCTCGCGCAGCGCGATCGCGACACGACCGTCGCCATGGCGTCGCTGCTGGTCAATGGTGCCGTAGTGGGCCAGGGCCAGCGTGCTCACGAGCGTCGGCAGCGCGGGTACCATCGCCGCGCGTGCCCCCACCTCCCGCAGCACCACGGCCATCTCCACCGGCCCGAGCCCGGCGCCGCCCGCCTCCTCCGGCACGCACACGCCCATCAGCCCGGCCTGCCACAGCCGCTCCTCGTCCCCTTCCCTCACGAGGACCTCGGCGGCCAGCTTCTTCAAGTCCTGCTGGGTTTCGTCCAGAGTGAAATCCATTACGTCTCCAAGAGGTGTTGCCTGCCGTGCCGTACGAACTCCTCCTCGATCCCCTTGGTGTCAGCGTCCGTCAGCGGCCGGAGCCCGGCGGGCGTGCGCCACCAGACCGGGTCGCCGGTGCGCCAGCCCTCCCGGGCGAGGACCCGCTTGATGACCTTGTGGGAGGCCGTCTGGGGAAGGTCCTCAGAAAGGCGGATATAGCGGGGTAAGGACTTGGAGCCCAGGTCCCGGCGGGATGCCAGGAAGGCGGTGAACGCGTCCGGGTCGAAGGCCTCCTCCAGCACGAGCGCCGCCATGACCTGATCGCCGGCCGCAGCGTCGGGCACCGGGTAGACGGCCGCCTCGATCACCCCGCCGAACTCCCGCAGCGCTGCCTCGATGGGCGCGACGGCCAGGTTCTCGCCGTCCACGCGCAGCCGCTCGGTGCCGCGCCCGGCGAAGAACACGTATCCGTCCGCGTCCATCCACGCCAGGTCGCCCGACCAGAACGCGCCGTCCCTGATCCGCTCGGCATCGGCCTCGGAGTCGTTGTAGTAGCCCTCGAACAGGCCCGCCCCCGCCGTGTTGACCAGCTCGCCGACGGCCTCGTCCGCGTTCAGCAGGCGGCCGTCCTCGACGCGGCCGGGCGGGCAGGGCCGCCCCGTGAAAGGGTCGAGTATCGCCACGCCCTCAGGCAACCTGCCGAGGCAGCCCGGCGGTCCCGAGGGGTCGGGGGTGAGCGAGATCGCCGTCTCCGTGGAGCCGAAGGCGTCGATCACGTGGCACCCGAACCGCTCCCCGAACCGCC
Organism: Nonomuraea basaltis; assembly: GCF_005893125.1. Lineage (GTDB taxonomy): Bacteria > Actinomycetota > Actinomycetes > Streptosporangiales > Streptosporangiaceae > Nonomuraea > Nonomuraea basaltis. Next base: position 16,926 of record NZ_VCJS01000126.1, read on the forward strand.
TGGTCGCGACCGCGCTCCCCTCGTTCCCGAAGGCGATCTTGAGCGGGTTGTCCGCGTCGTCGGGGCGCTCGGGGGTCGCCAGGACGTAGGAGAGGGCCTTGCCGACATAGTGCAGGTACGTGCAGCCGTACCGCCTGACGTCGGGCAGCAGGCCCGAGGCCGAGAACCGGCGCCGCAGCACCAGCGCCGCCCCCGACGACATGGCGGGGGCGTAGGCGGCCATCAGGGCGCCGGAGTGGAACAGCGGCATCGAGCAGTAGACGACGTCCTCGGGCGTGAGCAGCGCCCCCAGGCTCGCCCCGGGCACGGCGATCTTCCGCTGGGTGATCCGGACGGCGCGCGGGCGGCCGGAGGTGCCGGAGGTGAAGATCAGCATCACCAGGTCCGCGGGATCGGGCGCGGGCGGCTCCTCCTGCACGGCCCCGGGGTCTACCTCCGCTTGCGCCCCGGCAGCGGACAGGGGCAGGGCGCCCACCCCCAGCGCCTCGGACACCGGCCGCGCCACGCCCTCGTAGGGGCCGTCGGACAGGAGCAGGCCGACGTCGGTGGCGCGGGCGTCGCGGATCAGCTCGTCTACGGAGCGCGTGGGGTTGAGCGCCACGACCACGTGCCCGGCCAGGGCCGCGCCGCCCAGCAGGAAGACCAGGTCGGGAACGTTCTCGCTCAGCACCCCGACGTGCAACCCCGTGCCCCGCCGGGAGAGCCACGCCCCGGCGGCCCGGCAGGCGGCGACGTGCGCACGCCACGACCACGCCGCGTCCTCGAACATCAGTCCAGGTCGATCGTCCTCGGCCCGTGCGAGAAGCAGGGCCGCGAGCGTGTTCGCGGTCATGGCGCCTCCAGCAAGCGCTCGGTCAGCCGAATCGCAAACTAGAACAGATTCTAATATCTGTCCAGTAGCCGTCCATACCGATGAGCCGCGATATGCGTCTGTAACGCCGTAGACATGGGCTGATAAGGCTCGTTTGTGACTCACGAGTAACAAGCCGCGCCTGCAAGAAATCAGATAACGTGTTCTTATGCGCACGCCGCACGGGACAACCGCCGCGCCCTCCTCCGGCGACGCCGAGGGAGCCATGGAGAGCCATGCCACGCCGGGCGGGAACAGCGTCCGTACGCGCAGCCAGCACCAGCGGCGCAAGCGCATCGTTCAGGCCGCGGCCGCCCTGGCCTCGCGCGGCGGGGTCGAGGCCATGCAGATGCGCACGGTGGCCGAGCGCGCGGGCGTCGCGCTTGGCACGCTCTATCGCTACTTCCCTTCCAAGATGGACCTGGTCGTGGCGGTGGTCGGCGAGGAGATCGACCTGCTGGAGAGCAGCATCGAGCGCCGGCCGCCCGGCGCCTCGACGCCGTCGAGCCGAGCGGTGGACGTGCTGATGCGCGCGACCCGCGGCCTGATGCGCGAGCCGGAGCTGGCCGACGCCCTCATCCGGTCCCTGATCATGGCCGAGGTGCAGACGCCGTTCGGCGACCGGATGACGGGGCTGCTGCTGCGCGTCTCGGCCGACGGCCTGACGCTGGAGCAGGCGAGCGAGGAGCAACGGGATCTCGCGGGGTCGCTGGCCAGCGTGTGGGTGCAGGAGCTGCTGGAGATGCTGCGCGGCCGCCGTACGTATGACCAGATCCAGCGGCGCATCGAGACCGCCGCCGCCAGGCTTCTCGCCGACATCTGAGACCACGATCCCGGCGGAGTTTCCCCAGACGCCGAAGGCGGCTTGGTGTGTGGCCGGATCTTTACCCATCATGACCTTTGGGCCACTCGCGGGACGTGGCGCGGCCGAGCAGGCTGGAGGCCATGAAGATGAAGGCGATCAGTCAGGATGCCCTGGGCGGGCCTGAAGTGCTGAAGATGGTTGAAGTGGACCGGCCGGAGCCCGGTCCGACCGAGGTGCTCGTGAGGGTGGAGGCGGCCGGGGTCAACCCGACCGACTGGAAGATCCGAGCGAGCGGGGGGTTCCTGCGCCCGCCGTTCGTGCTCGGGTGGGACGTCTCGGGCGTGGTCGAGGCCGTCGGGATCGGGCAGGCGCTCTACAAGCCGGGCGACGAGGTGTTCGGCATGCTGCGCTACCCGTTGGGACACGGCGCCTACGCCCAGTACGTGACCGCGCCGTCCCGGCATTTCGTCCGCAAGCCCGCCACCATCGACCACGTACAGGCCGCCGCGATCCCGCTCGCCGCGCTGACCGCCTACCAGGCGCTCGTGGACGTGGCCGGGCTGAAGGGCGGCCAGCGGGCGCTCATCCACGCCGCCGCCGGTGGAGTCGGCCACCTCGCGGTGCAGATCGCCAAGGCCCGCGGGGCCTACGTGATCGGCACGGCCAGCGCCGCCAAGCACGACTTCCTGCGTGGCCTGGGCGCCGACGAGCTCGTGGACTACCGGACCGAGGACTTCTCCGAGATCGTGCGGGACGTGGACGTGGTGCTCGACACCATCGGCGGCGACTACGGGCCGCGCTCGCTGCGCACCATGCGCAGGGGCGGCACGATCGTCTCGCTCACCCTCAGCCTGTTCGACCCGAGCGTGCACACGGTGGCCGCGGAGCTGGGCATCCGCTCGGAGACCATGCTGGTGGAGCCCGACCAGGCCACCATGCGGGCGATCGCGGCACTGGCCGAGGCGGGCCGGCTGCGGGTGGAGGTGGCGGCGGTCCTGCCGCTGGAGGAGGCCGCCAAGGCGCACGAGCTCGGCGAGACCAACCGCACCACCGGCAAGATCGTCCTCACGGTCCCCCACTGAGACGGCCGCACCTCAGGCCTCCGCCCGGATGCCCCCGCGGCCCCGGGCGGAGGCAGCTCATCGTGCGCGATCGCACTAATTGACCTGGGGGAGGTAAAAAACTCATCGGTCTGTCGGTGGCGACGTCTATACAGGAGGTATGACCGACAAGCCGACAAACGAGGACTTCCTCCGGCTGGCTGATCCGATGCGCCGCGAGCTGCTGGCGCACTGCTACCGCATGATGGGGTCGGTGCACGACGCCGAGGATCTCGTGCAGGAGACCTACCTTCGGGCGTGGCGGGCCTACGACGGCTTCGAGGGGCGTTCCTCGCTGCGTACGTGGCTTTACCGCATCGCCACCACGACGTGCCTGACCGCGCTGGACAGCCGCAGCAGGCGGCCGTTGCCGACCGGTCTCGGCGCGCCCAGCATCGAAGCCAGGGCGCCCCTCGTGCAGGACCACGAGGTGCCGTGGCTGGAGCCGGTCCCCGACGCGCTGGCGGGCGCGGGCGCCGACGACCCGGCCTCGATCGTGACCTCGCGCGAGAGCATCAGGCTCGCGCTGATCGCCGCGCTGCAGCACCTGCCGCCCCGGCAGCGCGCGGTGCTGATCCTTCGTGACGTGCTCAAGTGGAAGGCCGCCGAGGTGGCCGAGGCCGTCGGCGTGTCCACCGCGGCCGTCAACAGCATCCTGCAGCGGGCCCGGGCCCAGCTCGACGAGGTGTCACCGAGCCTGGACGACCCGGTGGAGCCACTGAGCGAGGAGCAGCGGGCCCAGCTCGACCGGTATGTGGCCGCGTTCGAGAACTACGACATCGACAGCCTGGTGCACCTGTTCACCAAGGACGCGATCTGGGAGATGCCGCCCTTCGTCGGCTGGTACCAGGGGCCCGAGACGATCGTGGAGCTCATCAAGGTGCAGTGCCCCGCCGAGCGGTCGGGCGACCTCAAGCTGATCCCGATCGCGGCCAACGGGCAGCTGGCCTTCGCCATGTACCACCGCGAGGACGGCGTCTACCGGCAGTTCTCGATCATGGTGCCGACGTTCTCCGGGGAGAGCATCAGCCACGTGGGCATGTTCTTCGAGGAGAAGCTGTTCCAGACCTTCGGACTTCCTTCGACTTTGGAGGGCGAGGCTTCCGCCACAAAGTAGAACGCGTTACAGTCGCGCCAGAGCATCGTTCTGGAGGCGACAGTGGGCACACCTGTGATCGTCGAGGCCGTTCGCACCCCCATCGGCAAGCGGGCGGGCTGGCTCGCCGGGCTCAAGCCGCAACAGGTTCTCGCCACCGCGATGAACGGGCTCGTCCAGCGGGCGGGGATCGATCCGGCGGTCGTCGAGCAGGTGTTCGCCGGGTGCGTGACCCAGGCGGGCGAGCAGGGCGGACACGTCGGGCGCCATTCGTGGCTGTATGCCGGGCTGCCGTACCAGGCGGGGGTCACCACGCTGGACGCCCAGTGCGGGTCGTCGCAGCAGGCCGTGCACCTGGCGGCGGCGATGATCAGCGCGGGTGTGATCGAGGCGGGCGTCGGGTGCGGCGTCGAGATGATGAGCCGGGCGCCGCTCGGCAGCAACGTGCTGCCCGCCAGACCCAAGCCCGACGACTGGAGCATCGACCTGCCCGACCAGTTCACCGCCGCCGAGCGGATCGCGCGGCGGCGCGGGCTGACGCGGGAGCGGCTCGACTGGTTCGGGGCGCGCTCGCAGCGGCTGGCGGCCAAGGCGTGGGCCGACGGACGGTTCGAGCGGGAGATCGTGCCCGTCGGGGACGTACGCAGGGACCAGGGGCTGCGTGAGACCACCGTCGAAGGGCTGGCCAAGCTCAAGCCGGTGGTGGAGGGCGCGCTGCACACCGCGGGCACGTCGTCGCAGATCTCCGACGGCGCCGCCGCCGTGCTGGTGATGAGCGAGCAGGCGGCACGTAGGCACGGGCTGCGGCCCCGGGCGCGGATCCTGGCGCAGGCGCTGGTCGGCGCGGAGCCGTACTACCATCTCGACGGCCCGGTGGACGCGACGGCCAAGGTGCTGACGGCGGCCGGCATGACAATCGGCGACATCGACAGGTTCGAGGTGAACGAGGCGTTCGCGTCGGTCGTGCTGTCGTGGGCCGGCGTGCACGAGCCCGACCTCGACCGCGTCAACGTCAACGGCGGCGCCATCGCGCTCGGCCATCCCGTGGGCGCCACGGGCGCGCGGCTGATCACCACGGCGCTGCACGAGCTGGAGCGGTCGGACTCGGCGACCGCGCTGGTCACCATGTGCGCGGGCGGGGCGCTGGCCACGGCCACGATTTTGGAAAGAATCGGCTGACCACCCTCGGGGGGCACATGAAGACCAGACGCAGGCCGTACGCGGAGCAGCGCCCGCAGGATCTCGGCGGCGGGGTGTGGAGCGTGCCGGTGCCGATCCCCGGCAACCCGCTCGGCTACACACTCGTGTACGCCGTCGAGTCGCCGAAGGGACCCGTGCTGGTCGACGCCGGGTGGAACCATCCGGAGGCATGGGAGGCGCTCAGCGGCGGCCTCGCGACCCTCGGGATCGACGTGAGCGCGGTGAGCGGGGTGGTCGTCACCCATTTCCATCCCGACCACGCCGGGCTCGCCGGGCAGGTCAGAGAGGCGTCCGGCGGGTGGATCGCCATGCACGGGAGCGACGCGGCGCTGGTCAGGCTGATGACCGAGTACGCCGCCAGCGAGCACGACAGCTTCCAGTCCGACATGCTCAGGCGGGCGGGCGCCGACCCCGGCGAGGCCCGACAGGGGCTGGGCGGCCGCCCGACGCCGCCCGCCATGCCCGACCGCGAGCTGCGCGACGGCGATCTGGTGGACCTGCCGGGGCGCAAGCTGCGGGTCCTGCACACGCCCGGCCACACCCCGGGGCACATCTGCCTGCATCTGGAGGACGCCGACCGGCTGTTCACCGGTGACCACGTCCTTCCCGACATCACTCCCCACGTTGGCATTTATCCCTATGACCGTGACGATGTCGATCCATTAGGTGATTTCCTGGACTCCCTGGACCGGGTCGGCGACCTGGGCCCCCTCGACGCGTTGCCCGCCCATGAGTGGATATTTCCTGATGTGGCCGCGCGGGCCGCCGAGATCCGCCACCATCACGAGGAGAAGCTCGTACGGCTGCGCGCCCTCCTGGCCGAGCGGCCCGTACCGCTGACCATCTGGGAGGTCGCCGCGATGATGACGTGGAACAGGCCGTGGGACCAGCTGTCCCCCGTCCTGAGAGGCATGGCGGCCGGCGAGGCCGCGGCCCACCTGCGTGCTCTGGAGGCCAGGGGGCAGATACGCCGCCTCTCTGGGGTCGATCTCGTCCGCTTCCAGGCCCTAGACTCCTAGACATCCGATGTCTAGGGAGAAAAGCGTGGCGGTCACCGACGCAGCCATCGACAAGATCAAGCAAATGATCGTCTCGGGCGAGCTGGCCCCCGGCGACCGCCTGCCCAAGGAGGCCGACCTGGCCGAGCGGCTCGGCCTCTCGCGCAACTCGCTGCGCGAGGCCGTGCGCGCGCTGTCCCTGATCAACGTGCTCGACGTGCGCCAGGGCGACGGCACATACGTCACCAGCCTGGAGCCGCGCCTGCTCCTCGACACCATGTCGTTCGTGCTCGACCTGCACCGCGACGACACCGTGCTGCAGTTCTTCGAGGTCCGCCGCATCCTGGAGCCGGCCGCGACCGCGATGGCGACCAAGCTGATGAGCGACGAGGACATCGACGAGCTGCGGGTCATCCTGGAGTCGCTGCCCGCCGAGCCCACGGTCGAGGAGCTGGTGGCCAACGACCTGCGCTTCCACCAGCGGATCGCGCAGGGATCGGGCAACACCGTGCTGTGCTCGTTCATCGAGAGCCTGTCAGGTCCGACCACCCGGGCCAGGATCTGGCGGGGGCTCACGCAGGAGGGCGCGATGGAGAAGACCCGCGAGCAGCACACCGCGATCTACGAGGCCATCGCCGCCCGCCAGGCCGACGTCGCCCGCTCCTGGGCCACCGTGCACGTGGCGGGCGTGGAGTCGTGGCTGCGCAAGGCGCTGGAGCTGGACTGATCACCAGCGCCATGAGCGCCTACACGGCCGCTTCTGGGTAGAACCGGGAGCGTGGCGGACAAACTTCAGCGATACCGGAGCAAGCGCGACCCCACCCGCACCCCCGAACCCGTCCCGGCCGAGCCCCCGATGCCGGCCGAGGGCAACGCGTTCGTCATCCAGGAGCACCACGCGCGGTCCCTGCACTGGGACCTGCGCCTGGAGCGCGACGGCGTCCTCGCCTCCTGGGCCGTCCCCAAGGGCCTGCCCGCCGACCCGCGGACCAACCACCTCGCCGTGCAGACCGAGGACCACCCGATGGAGTACCTCACCTTCCACGGCGAGATCCCCAAGGGCGAGTACGGCGGCGGCACCATGACCGTCTGGGACACCGGCACCTACGAGACGGAGAAGTGGTCGGACCGGGAGGTCAAGGTCGTCCTGCACGGCGAGCGCGCCTCCGGCAGGTTCGTGCTGTTCCAGACGCGGGGCAAGAACTGGATGATCCACCGCATGGACGCCCCGGTCCGCGAGCCGTTCCCGTCGGTCCAGCCCATGCTCCCGGCAGAGCGCGCCAAGCCACCCAAGGACGCCTCGGCGTACGCCTTCGAGTTCGCGTGGGGCGGACGCCGCCTCCTGGTCCCCATCGACGGCGGCCGCACCGACGCCGCCCGGGAACACCCGTGGCTGCGGCCGCTGGCGGAGTCGTTCGGCAGCCGGTCGGCACTGCTGGACGGGGAGGTCGCCACGCTCGGGGGCGCGGAGATCCTGGTGTTCTACGACCTGCTGTACGACGACGGCCACTCGCTGGTCGAACAGCCCTACACGGTGCGGCGGGCGGCGCTGGAGGCGCTGGGGGTGGCCGGCGCCCACTGGCAGACGGCGCCGTCGTGGCCGGGGGATGCCGGGCCGGTGCGGCAGGCGGCCCGCGAGCAGGGGCTGCCGGGGGTCGTCGCCAAACGCCTGAATTCGCCGTACGAGCCGGGGCCGTCCAAGTCCTGGCTGTTCGTACCGTCGTGATCCGGTTGATCCACCATGGACGTGGCGACCGAATCACCATGGACACGGCGACTATATGACCATAGATCATGCGACCGAATAACCACGAGCACGGCGACCAAATCACCACGAGAAACGTCGGCACGTGCCATGCTTGACTCATGGTCAGCACTCCTTTGGGCAGGGTGGTGCCACGGCACGCCGAAAGCGCCGTGGCGGAAGCCCTGACAGACACCCGCGTCGTCCTGATCAACGGCGCACGGCAATCTGGCAAGAGCACCTTGGTCAAGCAGGTCGCCAAAGGGAGGACGGCGGAGTGGCGCGATTTGGACAGAGAGTTCATGCGTCAAGGAGCCGTGAGCGACCCAGAGGGCTTCGTCGACTTCGCCAACATGATGATCATCGATGAGATCCAACGCGTACCAGAGCTGCTGCTTGCCATCAAAGCGCAGGTCGATACCGACCCTCGACCTGGCCGCTACCTGCTCACAGGCAGCGCTCGCATCCTCGGTCTGCGAGCGCTGCCGGACACCCTTGTGGGCCGGATGGAGACCATTGAGCTGTGGCCCTTCTCTCAAGGCGAGATCGACAGCACGCCCGACGGCTTCATTGACGCGATCTTCACTCATGGGGCCGATCTTCGCCATACCTCCGAGATCTCGCGTGCAGAGTACGGGGAGCGCATCATTCGAGGAGGCTTCCCGGAAGCCGTCAGCCGGGCGAACGCTCGGAGGCGACAGCGCTTTTTCAATTCTTACGTTGGGGACCTGCTCAGCCGCGATGTGAATGAGCTCTCCGAGATCGAGCGGCTGCCCGATATGCACGCACTCATACGCCTGCTCGCGGCACGGTCCGGTCAGCTGCTCTCCCGCCAGCCCCTCGGTCGCGAGCTCGGACTTCCCACGAGCACCACGCATAGATACCTCAGCCTTCTTGAAGAGGTCTACCTCATCAAGCGCATACCCGCCTGGTCGCGAAACCTCAGCAACCGCGCCGTCGGCACCGCCAAGGTGGCTTTCGTGGATTCTGGAATCGCGGCAAACCTGCTCAGCGTCGACGCGCGAGGGATCGTGCGTCCCAATGGGTTCTTCGGTCCGTTGCTCGAAGGCTTTGTTCTCATGGAGCTCGCACGGCAGCTGACTTGGTCGGAAAGCCAAATCGACCTCTACCACTACAGAACCAAGGATGGAGTCGAAGTAGACGCCGTCCTGGAGAATCGACGCGGCCAGGTGGTGGGGATCGAAGTGAAGGCATCCACTACTGTGCGTGCGGACGATTTCAAGGGCCTGCGACACCTCGCCGATCGACTCGGCGATGACTTGATCGCAGGGATCGTTCTCCACACCGGCACGCAAACGCTCCCCTTCGGCGACCGGATGCGGGCCATGCCCGTGAGCGCGTTGTGGGAGGTCGGTTGAGGGATACTCGGCCGGTGCTCATTATCGAAATATCGCCCGCCGACGATCCGCTCGGGTCCGAGCTGCTCGCCCTGCAGAAGGCCGCGTACGCCGTCGAGGCGGAGATCATTCAGGATGATCGGATCCCGCCCTTGCATGAGAGCCTGGCCGACCTGCGGGCGCAGCCGCTGCTGTGGCTCGGCGCGGTGGATGAGGACGGGCGGCTGGCCGGGGCGGTGGCGTGGGAGGAGACGGACGACGAGGTGGACGTCAACCGGCTGATCGTCCATCCGGGCGCGCTGCGGCGCGGGATCGGGCGGGCCCTGGTCAAGGAGGTCCTGGCCAGGGCCGGGACGCGGCGGGTCGTGGTGTCCACGGGGCGCGGCAACACGCCCGCGCGCACGCTGTACGAGCGGCTCGGGTTCGCGTTGCGCGGCGAGGTCGAGGTGATCCCTGGGCTGTGGATCGCCGACTACGCCCTTCCCACCTCATGACCTGAGGCGGACCCGCCTCCAGGCACCTATCCCGCCTTGGGCAGCAGTCCTTCGGACTCCAGCTCCTCCCACAGCTCCTCGGGAACCGGACGGGACCACAGGGCGGCGTTCGCGGTGACCTCCTCCGGCGCGCGGGCGCCCAGGACGATGGCGGCGATCGCCGGGTGGCGCAGGGGAAAGGCCATGGCCGCCTGGGGCAGGGAGACGCCGTGGCGTTCGCAGATCCGGGCGATGCCGGTGGCCCGCTCCACCAGCGGCGCCGGAGCCGGCTGGTAGTCGTACGTGCCCGACGGCCTGGGCGTGGCCAGGATGCCGCTGTTGAAGACACCGGCCGCCAGCACCTTGACGCCGCGTTCCGCGCACGCATCCAGGAGCGGCAGGCCCGACTGATCGAGCAGGGTGTAGCGGCCCGCGAGCATGACGACGTCGATGTCGGTCTCCTGGACGAAGCGCAGCGGCACCTGCCACTGGTTCATGCCGACGCCGATCGCCTGCACCACGCCCTCGGCCCGCAGCTCGGCCAGCGCCGGGTACGCCTCCGAGACCGCCTGTTCCACATGGTCGTCGGGGTCGTGGATGAGCGCGACGTGGATGGCAGGCAGCCGCAACCGTGCCAGGGACTCCTCCAGCGACCTGCGTACGCCGTCGCGGGAGAAGTCCCACACGCGCTCGTACTCGGCCGGCACGTCGAAGCCACCGTCGTCACGGCCGTCGCGGGACGGCGAGGGCACGAGCAGGCGGCCGACCTTCGTCGACAGGACGTAGCCCGAGCGGCCGGCGAGCGCCGCTCCGAGGCGGCGCTCCGACAGGCCCAGCCCGTAGTGCGGCGCCGTGTCGAACAGGCGCACGCCGCTCTCCCAGGCCGCGTCGACCGTGGCGCGGGCCTGCTCGTCCGTCACCGCCTGGAACAGGTTTCCGATGGGGGCGCCGCCGAACCCGTGGCGGGGCAGCTCGATCACACCGCACCTCCCAGAGACACCGGACCAACTGAACGATTCTCGATCACGCCGCACCTCCCAGAGGCACCGGACCAACTGGACGATTCTCGGTCACACCGCGCCTCTGAGCCGTGCCATCAATCTTGTGCCTTTCCGCCCGCTATTCGGCTGATCATCAGCGCGATGAGGATGATGCCGCCGTAGATCACCGGCTGCCAGAAGCCGGAGACGCCGATGAGCGTCAGGATGTTCTGCACCAGGCCGATCACCAGCACACCGGTGAGCGCGCCGAGGATCGTGCCCTTGCCGCCGTCCATGCTGACGCCGCCGATGACGGCCGCGGCGAACACCATGAAGATCCAGCCGACGCCCTGGTTGTTGCCGATCGCGCCGAGACGGCCCGTCTCCAGGATGCCGGCGAGCGCCGCCAGCGTCCCGCCCAAGATGAACACGCCGAACAGCACCCGGTCCACCCGGATGCCGGCGGCGCGGGCCGCGTCGATGTTGCCGCCGATGGCGTAGAGGGCGCGGCCGAGCCTGAGGTAGCCCAGGCCGTAGATGCCCGCCGCGAACAGCAGCCCCGCGATCCAGATGGCCGCGGGCAGGCCGAGCCAGGTGGCGCTGCCCAGGTAGAGGATCGAGTCGGGGAGCTGGAACAGCGTCTTGCCCTCGGTCGGCCCCTGCAGGAGGCCGTGCACGATGATCAGCATGGCCAGCGTGACGATGAAGGCCGAGAGCTTGAACCTGACGATCAGGAAGCCGTTGAAGGCGCCGATGGCCGCGCCGATCAGCAGTGCGAACACGATCACCAACTCGCCGGGCAGCCCGATGCCGAACCCGCCCGCCGACACCGGGATCACCAGCATCACCGCGATGGCGGGGGCGGTGCCGACCGTCGACTCGATCGACAGGTCGAACTTGCCCGCGATCAAGATCATGGCCTCGGCCAGCACGAGGAGCGAGATCGCCGCCTGCTGCTGGAGCACGTTCGTCAGGTTGCCCGGGGTCAGGAAGGTCGGGTCCAGGAACGCGCCCACGACGAGCAGGATCACGATCACCGGCACGAGGGTCAGGTCACGGAACCTGGCCAGCCGCACCCGAGGGGCCGGCGCCGTCAAAGTGGTGGTCAATCTTCTATGCCTTCCATCACGGCCACGAGCTCGTGGTCCGTCCAGCCACGGGGCACGTCCTTGACGACCCTGCCGTGGAACATCACCATCACCCGGTCGCAGATCCGCAGGTCGTCGAGCTCGTCGGAGACCACCACGGCCCCCGCTCCCCGCTCGACCGCGTCCTCGACGGCGCCGAGCAGGGCCTGCTTGGCCTTGACATCGACGCCGGCGGTCGGGTTGATCACGACCAGCACCGTCGGGTCGTCCACGAGGGCGCGCGCGAACACCACCTTCTGCGCGTTCCCCCCGGACAGGTCGCCGACCGGCTGATCAGGCCCTTCGGTCTTGATATCCAGATTCTCGATCAGCTGCTCGGCCCTGGCCCGGCGGCGCGTCGGGAACACGATGCCGTATCGGCCCAGCTTGCGGGCGATCGGGAACGTGGTGTTCTCCCCCACCGAGAGCAGCGGGACGAAGCCCTCGTGATGCCGGTCCTCCGGCACGAACCCGAGGCCGGCCCGCATCGCGGAGGGCACGTCGCCCGGCCTGACCCGTGTGCCGTTGACCGTGACCGTGCCCGAGTCCGCCTTGCGCAGCCCGACCAGGGTCTCGGCCAGGCCGACCTTGCCGCTGCTCGCGGACCCGGCCAGGCCCACGACCTCGCCAGATTTAACGGAAATATCAACATTTGCGTAGCGGCCGCCGATCGACAGGTTCTCGCCCGACAGCACCACCTTGTCGCCGGGGCTGCGCGTGCGGGACTCGTACGCGGCCGTGGCCTCGCCCGTCATCGCGGCCACCAGCTCGTCGTGCGGCAGGTCGGCGACCGGCTTGGTCATGATGTGCCGGGCGTCACGGAAGACCGTGACGGTCTGGCAGATCTCGTAGACCTCATCGAGGTGGTGCGAGATGTACATCATCGTGACGCCCTGCTCGCGCAGCGACCGCATGCGCGCGAACAGCCGCTCGATGGCCGGCCCGTCGAGCCTGGCGGTGGGCTCGTCGAGGATGATGAATCTGGCCCCGAACGACAGCGCGCGGGCGATCTCCACGAGCTGGCGCTGCTCGACGCTCAGGTCCCCGGCCAGGGCCTGCGCGTCGACGTCCACCTCGTACGTGTCCAGCAACTCCCGCGCCCTGGCCCGCAGCGCCGGCCAGTTGATCGGCCCCGCCTTGGCCGTCTGGCGGTTGAGGAAGAGGTTCTCCGCGACCGTCAACGCCGGGATGATCGTGGACTTCTGGTAGACGCAGGCGACGCGCTGCCGCCAGGCGTCGCGGTCGGCGAGGGCGGGCGCCGCCTCCCCGGAGAACAGCACCTCGCCCTCGTCAGGCCGCTGGAGCCCGGTGAGGATCGACACCAGGGTGGACTTCCCGGCGCCGTTCCTGCCGACGAGCGCATGCGTCTCGCCCTCGGCGATCGCGATCCCCGCGCCGTTGAGCGCTATGGTCGGGCCGAAGCGCTTGACGACGTTTCGGGCTTCAACGTGATTGTTCATTAGTTGACCTGGTTACCCCAGAGACTCTTGTCGTCCACGTTCTCCTTCGTCACGAGCGGCGCGGGGAGCTGGTCCTCCAGGCCGTTCGGAAGCTGGATGATCGTGCTGTCGTGGTCCGTCGGCCCCGGCTTGAACGTCTTGCCCTCCAACGCGGCCTTGGCATAGAAGAGCGCGTATTTGGCGTACAGGTCGGCCGGCTGCGACACCGTGGCGTCGATCTCACCCTTGCGGATCGACTCGAACTCCTGCGGGATCCCGTCGTTGGAGACGACGAAGACGTGCTTGGGGTCCTCGGGTGCGACGAGCAGGCTCTTCTGCTTGAGCACCTGCAGCGTCGGGGCCAGGTGGACTCCGCCCGCGTGCATGTAGACACCCTTGATGTCAGGGTTCTGCTCCAGGCGGGTCTGCAGCATGGAGGCGGCCTTGCTGCCCTCCCACTCGGTCGGCTCGCTGAACACCGTGATCCCGGGGAACTTGGTCTTCATGCAATCCAGGAACGCCTCCGACCTGTCGCGGCCGTTGATCGAGCTGAGCGCGCCCTGGAGCTGCACGACCTTGCCCTTGCCGCCGAGCTTCTCACCGAGGAACTCGCACGCCTTGGTCCCGTACGCGCGGTTGTCGGCGCGTACGACCATGTAGACCTTGCCCTTGTCCGGCCGGGTGTCGACGGTCACGACGGGGATCTTCTTGTTCTCGAGCTGCGTCAGCGTGTTGGCGATGGCGCCGGTGTCCTGCGGGGCCATGACGATCACCTTGGCGCCCTGGCCGGTCAGCGCCTGCACGTTGTTGACCAGCTTGGCCACGTCGTTCTGCGAGTTCGTGGCGGGCATGAGGTCCACCTTGAGCTCGCTCGCCATCTGCGGGACGTACTTGATGTAGGAGTTCCAGAAGTCGGAGTCGGCCCTCGGGTGGTCGATGCCGACCTTCCCGCCGCCGCTTCCTGTTTCCGTCGTCGTCCCTGAACCACACGCGGTGACGACCGCCAATAGGGCCGCGCCTGCGACCACCCGTCCGAACTTCATGGGGGGATTACCTTTCTTCGTTGTGTGGCCGGAGCCGGAGCCCCTGCATGCCGCCGTCGACCGCGAGCGCGGTCCCGGTGGTCGCACCGGCCTGGGGGCTGGCGAGGTAGGCGATCGCCGCGGCGACCTCCTCCGCGCTGACCAGGCGGCCCATTGGCTGCCTGGCGCTGAGCGCCGCGCGCTCCGCCTGGGGGTCGGGGGCGGTGGCGAGCAACTTGGTGACCCACGGGGTGTCCGCGGTGCCGGGATTGACGCAGTTGACCCGGATGCCCTCATGTAGGTGGTCCGCGGCCATCGCCAGCGTCAGCGACAGCACCGCCCCCTTCGTCGCGCTGTAGAGCGCCCGCTCGGGCAGCCCCGCCGTGGCCGCGATCGAGCAGGTGTTGACGATGGCGGCGTGCTCGGACCTCCTGAGGTAGGGCAGCGCCGCCCGCGCCACCCGGACCATGCCGAACACGTTGACGTCGAACACCTTCTGCCACTCGGCGTCCGGGTTGTCCTCGACGGTGCCCTGTGCCCCGATGCCCGCGTTGTTGACGAGCACGTCGATGCCGCCCAGCCGCTCGGCCGCCTCGGCCACCGCCGCCCGTACGCCGGCGTCGTCGGTGACGTCCATCTTGATCCCGATGAACGGCTCACCTGGCGGGTTCAGGTCGAGGCAGGCGACTTTCATACCGTGCTCGGCGAGCAACGTGGCCGCGGCCAGCCCGATGCCGGAGCCGCCGCCGGTCACGATCGCTTTGAGGCTCACGCATCCCTCCAAACCTCGGTCGGTGTACGGATCACGCGTCCCTCCAGACCTCTCCACCGGGGAAGGTGTGGGCGGCGATGGACTCCGGGCGCATCTCGGAGCCGAAGCCGGGCGCCGACGGGGGGACGTACCGGCCGTCGCGGATGACGACCGGGTCGACGAAGTGCTCGTGCAGGTGGTCGACGTACTCGATCACACGGCCGTCCATGGTCCCGGTGATCGCCACGTAGTCGAACATCGACAGGTGCTGC
The DNA here is from genome assembly GCF_005893125.1 of Nonomuraea basaltis. Classification (GTDB taxonomy): domain Bacteria; phylum Actinomycetota; class Actinomycetes; order Streptosporangiales; family Streptosporangiaceae; genus Nonomuraea; species Nonomuraea basaltis. The sequence goes on from NZ_VCJS01000126.1 coordinate 32,141, forward strand.
ACCAGCTCGCACAGCCCGACGCCGCCCGCGTGCGGGCACACGGGCACCCCGAACTTGGCCGCGAGCAGCAGGATCGCCACGTTCTCGTTGACCCCGCCGACGCGGGCCGAGTCGATCTGCAGGTAGGAGATGGCTTTGGCCTGCAGCAGTTGCTTGAACACGATGCGGTTCTGCACGTGCTCGCCGGTGGCCACCGGGATCGGCTCGATGGCCCTGGCGATGGCGGCGTGGCCGAGCACGTCGTCGGGGCTGGTCGGCTCCTCGACCCAGTGCGGGTTGAACTCGCGCAGCGCGTTGATCCACTCGATGCCCGAGCCGACGTCCCAGCGCTGGTTGGCGTCGATCGCGATCGGAAAGCCCGGCCCGCAGACCTCGCGCGCCACCCTGAAGCGGCGCCTGTCGTCGTCGAGGTCCGCGCCGACCTTGAGCTTGATCTGCCCGAACCCCTGCTCGATGGCCTCCTTGCAGAGCCGCCGCAGCTTCTCGTCGTCGTATCCGAGCCACCCCGGCGAGGTCGTGTACGCGGGATAGCCGGCCTCGAGCAGCCGGCCGATCCGCTCTTCCTTCCCCGCCTCCGCGTTGCGCAGGATCCGCAGGGCGTCGTCCCTGGTCAGCGCGTCGCTCAGATAGCGGAAGTCAACGAGATCGACGATCTCTTCGGGGGACATCTCGGACAGCAGCCGCCAGACCGGCTTGCCCGCGCGCTTGGCCTTGAGGTCCCACAGCGCGTTGACCACGGCGGAGATCGCCATGTGCATGACGCCCTTCTCCGGCCCCAGCCACCGCAGCGGCGAGTCGTTGACCATGTCCTTGTACAGGGCGCCGAGGTCCTCGACGTCCTTGCCGAGCACGTACGGCTCCAGCGCGCCGATGGCGGTGGTCTGGATGTCGTTCCCGCGCCCGATGGTGAACGCGAACCCGTGCCCCTCGAATCCGTCATCCGTCTTGAGCACGACATAGGCCGCGGAGTAGTCGGGATCCGGATTCATCGCATCAGAGCCGTCGAGCTCCCGCGAGGTCGGAAACCGCACGTCGTGCGTCTCCATCCCAACGATCTTGTACGCCATCATGCCTGCCCCACCGTCTGCCGCTGCCGCCCGAGCCCCTCGATCTCCAGCTCCATCACGTCACCGGCCCGCAGGTACGGCTGCCCCGGCATCCCCAGCGCCACACCGGCCGGGGTGCCCGTGTTGATCACGTCACCCGGCTCCAGCACCATGAACTGGCTCAGATAGCGCACGATCTCCGCCACATCGAAGATCATGTTCTTGGTGTCGCCGTCCTGGCGGAGCTCGCCGTTCACCCAGAGGCGCAGCGGCAGGTTCTGCGGGTCGCCCACCTCGTCCGCGGTCACCAGCCAGGGACCCAGCGGGTTGAACGTCTCGCACGACTTACCTTTGTCCCACTGCCCGCCACGTTCGAGCTGGAACTCGCGCTCCGAGACGTCGTTGGAGATCGCGTAACCGGCGACCACGCCGAGCGCCTCCTCCTTGCTGCCCAGGTATCGGGCCTCCTGGCCGATGACGACGGCCAGCTCGACCTCCCAGTCGGTCTTCACGCTGCCCCGCGGAACGAGCACCTCGTCGTACGGGCCGACCATGGTGTTGGAGGCCTTCATGAACACGACGGGCTCGGCGGGCGGCTCCGCGCCGGACTCGGCGGCGTGGTCGCTGTAGTTCAGGCCGATGCAGACGATCTTGCCCGGACGCGCGATCGGAGCGCCGATCCTCAGCCCCTCGGCGTCGACGACCGGCAGGTCACCGCGCTCGAGCGCCTCACGGACGCGCGCCACTCCCCCGGAGGCGAGGAAAGCGCCGTCGATCTCGGGCTCTCCGATGTCGCGCAAGTTACCGGCGTCATCCAGCACCACCGGCCGCTCCTGTCCGACAGGTCCTACTCGCAGCAGCTTCACACCGCATCCTTCACATATACATCGGATGTCTCGTGTTCCGATGCTCGTGCGGTCCAACGGTATGTGTCAAGGGTGAGGACGACGAAACATCCGATCCGTGACCTGGGGATACCTCCCAAAGCGAGGGACCGGGAGCCTGTGAACCCGTTTTACCGCCCCGGCGCCTGTGTTCACGCCGCAGAAATTTCGCCAGGGGAAGACATCGGAGGTCGAACCGCTGCTCATGTAGCCTCCTTGACGGTCGTACAGTGACGTAATAGAACACGTTTCAGTACGGTCTAACCAAGCGCTTGAGGCAAGAGGGTGAACCGGGTGCACATCGACCTCGTCGACAGAGACCGCTACGCGACCGCTGGACCGCCACACGACCAGTTCGCCTGGCTGCGCGCGAACTCTCCCGTTCACTGGCACGAGGGCGAGCCCGGCTTCTGGGCCGTCACCCGCTACGAGGACGTCGTCCACGTCTCACGCCACTCCGATCTGTTCTCCTCGCACCGCAAGCTCGCCCTGTTCGACGATCTGCCAGAGGAGCAGATCGCGATGCAACGGCTCATGATGCTCAATCAGGACCCTCCAGAGCACACGAGACGCCGTTCTCTGGTCAACCGGGGCTTCACCCCGCGCACGATCCGTGCCCTCGAACAACACATCCGTGACATCTGCGATGACCTCCTCGACAAATGCACGGGCGAGGTCGACTTCGTCACCGAGGTCGCCGCACCCCTGCCTCTCTACGTGATCTGTGAGCTGCTCGGCGCCCCCGTATCCGACCGCGACAAGGTCTTCGCCTGGTCCAACCGCATGATCGGGGCGCAAGACCCCGACTACGCCTCCCGGCCGGAGGAGGGCTCCGCCGCCGCCATGGAGGTCTACGCCTACGCCAACGAGCTGGCGGCGCAGCGCAGGGCCAACCCAAGGAACGACATCGTCACCAAGCTCCTGCAGCCCGACGAGAACGGCGAAACTCTCGACGAGAACGAGTTCGACCTCTTCGTCCTTCTTCTGGTGGTCGCGGGCAACGAGACCACCCGTAACGCGGCCTCCGGCGGCATGCTCGCCCTCTTCGAGCACCCCGGCCAGTGGGACCGCCTCGTTGCCGACCCCACCCTGGCCACGACGGCTGCCGACGAGATCGTCCGCTGGGTGTCCCCGGTCAACCTGTTCCGCCGCACCTCCACAACGGACCAAGTGCTCGGCGGCCAGCAGATCAAGGCGAACGACAAGGTCGTGGTCTTCTACGCCTCCGCCAACCGCGACGCCACCGCCTTCCCAGACGCCGGCGTCTTCGACATCGCCCGCAACCCCAACCCGCACATCGGCTTCGGAGGCGGCGGCGCCCACTTCTGCCTCGGCAACCACCTCGCCAAACTGGAGCTACGCGTCCTGTTCGAACAACTGGCCCGCCGCCACCC
>NZ_VCJS01000127.1 GCF_005893125.1 Nonomuraea basaltis
CCGTACTTCGACCGGCTGGGAAGCGTGGCCGCGCAACGGGAGCTGCTCGACCGCGGCGTCACCAGCCGAATGATCTACGAACGGGACTTCGTGACCCGCGCCGGCGCGCTGAGGCAGATCGAGGAGATGGTCGAGGCCGGCCAGCAGGCACGGGTGCTGCCGAGTCTGCCGATGAAGCTGTACGTCGTGGACGACCGGCTCGCGCTGCTCCTGCCCGGCCACGAGCCCGACGGCGCGGTCACGGCGCTCGTCATCCACCCGTCGGGCCTGCTGGAGGCCCTGATCGGGCTCTTCGAGGGCCTGTGGCGGCGGGCCCTGCCGCTGGCCCCGTCCGCCCGGAGCCGGCCGGCGGACGACGCGCGGCTGATCGCCCTGCTGCTGTCCGGCCTCACGGACGACGCCATCGCCCGCCAGCTCGGCGTCAGCCACCGCACGGCCGAGCGGCGCATCGCCGAGCTGATGGCCCGCCTCGGCGCCCGTACCCGTTTCCAGGCGGGAGTCCTGGCCGCCCTCGTGTCTGACGATCATCGAAGCCGACAGCGGGACCAGCCGTCGACCTGAGCGCGGTCAATGAGACGCGCCTTCGCGCCGCCGAGGACGAGGCCGCCGCAGCGGTCGAGGACCGCTCGGCGCGCTCGCCGACCCCGCCACCGCCCTGGACGCCGCCGCCCCTCAACGCGGTTTTCCTGCCGGGTGGTCGTCCCGGCCGTGGCTTCGACGTGCATGAGCGGAAGTTCTTTGGTGATCTCGTGCGTGACGCCCTTGCCGTCCATCAGCAGAACCGATCCCGGCGACAGCCCGTGTTCCGGTCCGCCGGGGCATCCGGCGAGGAGGAGCACGCCGAGCGGCGTGTCCACGGGGGCGGCGTCGTCGAGGTGGCAGTCCCGGCGCAGGGCCGGGCCGGTCCTTCTCCATGGTTTGCCGGGCTCGCCGATCCACAGACGACCGGCGCTGGTGACGACGATGGCATCGCCCTGATACGCGGTGAGGTGGGGGACCGGAAGGGCGGCGACGTCGGCCGGCAACTGCCGCCCCATCTTCCAGGTACGGCCGTCGGCGGTCTCCCATATCGCGGAATGGGGGACTCCGTTCCGGTCGAGGACGATGAGCATGGCGAGCGCTCCCCTCCCTCGCGGCACGACGTCCGTCGCGTAGCCGTCGGAGATCGCATCGCCGAGATTTCCGCGTTCCCACGCGAGGCCGTCACGTGAGTACCACGATTCCGGTCTCCTTCCCTTTCCGCCGGATCCCACCATGAGGAAACCGTCCCGCACCGCGATCAGAAAAGCCGGGGAGAAGTTTCCGAGCTGGGGCGCGACCTCGGCGATCGGCATGTATTCCCAATGGCCCAGGTCGATGTCCTTGGCAGAGCCGCTGGTGGTGATCGTCGCGGCGAGGCCCAGGGGTGACATTTATTTTGTGCGGCAATGTCCGGACATTCTCGCCCGCCCACTTTCGAGCGGGGGGCGTGATACGCGATCGCGGGCTGCCGGCCGGAGGCCGGCCCACTGTCGGTCTATGACGAGCTGGCCGGCACCCGCCCTTTCACCGTCAACTCCCAGAAGAGGTCCCTTCCCAGATCAGGGACAGAACTTCTGATCATCCGTTAGCGGCTCTTCACGAAGCGGGATCTGACGTCCGGCGCGAGCCGCTCGGTCGCGTGCCGGACTGTAATACGAGGCAGTTCCGGCGCATGCCGGTCGAGAAAGCCCACCATCGCCCGCTCATCACGGCGGCCGATCTCCCGCAGCATCCACCCCGTCGCCTTGTGGATCAGCGGCTCCGGATCTCGGCGCAGGGCGAGGACGAGGGCGAAGGTCGGTTCGTACCGGTCCGCGCGGATGAGCGGCAGCATAGCGAGCACTGCGATCCGCCGTTCCCACAGCGAAGCGGAGCCGGCCAGTTCCTCCAGCACCTCCAGCGACGCCTCCAGCAGCCACGGGCCCAGCACGACTGGGGCCGAACCGTCCACCAGATCCCAGTTGTCCACGCAGTCGGTGCGTGCCAGATAGAAGTCGATCAGGGGCTTGCGATCGGCGGATGCAGTGGTGCGCACCTGTTCGGCGAGAACAAGAAGGCCGGCGAATCGCTCGTCGTGAACCCGGCTGTGCAGCAGGACGTCCACGTCGTCCAGGGACAGCTCCCGGTACTGCCGGGCCAATTTGCGAAGAACGGGAACGCGGACGCCGAGCAACTCGTCGCCGTCCGCCGGGCTCAGCAGGCGCACCTGCTGGGCACGGACGCCCGGCTCGGCAAGAACCCGCAACGTGGACCGTAACTGTTGGAGGGAGTGATCCGTCATGGTGCCGGACGCTAGCGCAGCGAAGACCGGTCCAGGGAACACAGGTGCCCGGGTAAAGGTGGTTACCTCGCTCCTGGGCCGCGCGTGGCTCGCCTCCAGCAGTGTCTCCAGCCCCCCGCCGCCTCAACCAGCAGCCTGCTCTCTACTGGTCGGCCTCGGTCACGGGCCACGGTCGTCACGCCGGGATCGGGATGAAAGTTGTGCGGGAGGTGATCTCCCGGCACCCCGGCCCCTGGAAGATCGCCTTCCAGGACCCGAACACGCCGGCCGTGGCGTTCTGGCGGCGCGTCGCCACCGAGATCGCCGGCGACGCGTGGACGGAGGAGCGCCGGCCCGTCCCGAAGCGGCCCGACGTTCCCCCGGACGTGTGGATCTCCTTCACCACCGCCTGACCAGGGATCAAGCATCGTGCCGCGTTCATCGGCACCTCGTACGACGGCACGCTTCCGCCTCAGCGGGCGTGTGGCTGCAGCACCTCGTCGATCTGCGCCAGCTGCGCCGCCTCCAGCGGCCCGTGCAGCAGCGCGCCGGCGTTCTGCTCGGCCTGGCCGACCGTCCTGATGCCGGGGATCGGCACCGTACGCCCGCTGCGGGCCAGCAGCCAGCCGAGGGCGCCCTGGGCGGGGGTACGGCCGTCGGAGGTCAGGATGTCGCGGATCGCGTCCAGCATGGCGAGGAACTCCGGGGCGGGCCGGCCGTCCTTGAAGAAGGTCATCCACTGCGGGGAATCGCCGCGTACGTCGTCCATCGGCAGCCGCGAGTCCGGGCCGTACTTGCCGGTGAGCAGCCCCATCGCCAGCGGCCCCCGATTGACGGAGGCGAGCTCGTGGGTGTCGCACACCGCCAGCATCGCCGGGGCGTCGTGCAGGACGTTGAGGTTGTGCTGCACCGCGGCACAGTGCGGCCCCTTCGCGAACGCGGCCGCCCGTTCGGGGTCGTCGGTGCTCCAGCCGTAGGCCCGGATCAGGCCCTCGTCGACGAGCTCCTCCAGCGTGGCGATCATCTCGTCCACCCGCTCTGGCGGTGCGTCCCCGACGTGCAGCTGGTAGAGGTCGATGTGATCGGTACCCAGCCGCTCCAGCGACGCCCGGCATGCCTGCCGGATGTATTCGGGCGAGACGTCCTGGCCGGTGAGGGTCCGCGTCGCCGTGTCGAAGGTGAGGCCGAACTTGGTCGCGATCACGACCTCGTCCCACCGTCCGGACAGGGCCCTCCCGAGCACCCGCTCGCTGTGTCCGGTGCCGTACACGTCGGCCGTGTCGAAGAAGGTGACCCCCAGGTCGAGCGCCCGATGCACGGCCGCCACCGACTCCTCGTCGTCCACCTGCCCCCATCCGGCCGGCTTGCCACGGGCCACGAAGGGTCCCCCGATCGCCCATGCCCCGAACCCGATCGCACTCACCTGCAGGCCGCTACGCCCCAAGGTCCGGAACGAATCATTCATCTCGTACTCTCCCTGACTTCGCGGAAACGACTCCAGGGAGACCCTGCCACCTGGAGTGGACTCCAGGTCAAGTACGTCGATCATCGGTTTCACTCACCCGTACTTCGACCGGCTGGGAAGCGTGGCCGCGCAACGGGAGCTGCTCGACCGCGGCGTCACCAGCCGAATGATCTACGAACGGGACTTCGTGACCCGCGCCGGCGCGCTGAGGCAGATCGAGGAGATGGTCGAGGCCGGCCAGCAGGCACGGGTGCTGCCCAGCCTGCCGATGAAGCTGTACGTCGTGGACGACCGGCTCGCGCTGCTCCTGCCCGGCCACGAGCCCGACGGCGCGGTCACAGCGCTCGTCATCCACCCGTCGGGCCTGCTGGAGGCCCTGGTCGGGCTCTTCGAGGGCCTGTGGCGGCGGGCCCTGCCGCTGGCCCCGTCCGCCCGGAGCCGGCCCGCGGACGACGCGCCGCGGTCAATGAGGTGGGGCCAAAGCGGGTTCGGCCGTCGGTCCGGCGATGGTTTCAGTCCCGTCGTCCCAGCGCCAGCGCGCGTGCCGCCCGCTCAGGTGCACGCCGCCGATCCAGCGGTCGAGGCCGTTGAGGGTGACGTGGTCCGCCTCGCCCGCGAGAACCCGTGCCCCGGTGCCGGTCAGGCGCAGGCGGGTGGCGCGGTCAACCGGATGGCCCGTTGGCTCGGCGTCAAGCAGCGGGACGGGTGCGTGCGCCATCCGGTCCATCATCGCGAAGCACCAGGTGTCTCCGAGGTACGGGCGCGTTTCCCGCGCTGTCGCGCGGACGAACGCGGTCCCGGCGTCGGGCGCGCCGTCGGCGACGGCTGCGAGCACACGTCGTTCGGTCAGCGACAGCCCGTCGCGGGTGGCCGGGTACTCCCGGCTGAGCCGGTCGAACGCCTCGCCGAGGAACCGCAGCTCAGGTGAGCGGGTCGCGGCGATGGCGCCAAGGCCGCCGGGCGTCGGCGCCCGGAAGGCGGTCCAGGCGCGGGTGGCGAGTTGCAGTGCGGCTGGGGTCAGTCGAGCACACGCCTTCGACGCGGGCAGTTCGCGCAGCTGTTCAGCGGTCAACTGGCCGAGGCCGCCGAAGCGGGCGATGCCCGGGTGTTCGCCGATGCAGATCAGGGTGATGCGCTGTGCGGGCACACCGACGTCGGCGAGGCGGGCGAGGATCTGGATGATCTGCAATTGGTCGTACAGATCCGCCTCGAACCACAGCACGTACTCGCCGTCTCGGTTGGCTTCCAGGATGCGGTCACGCTCCGCGAACATCGTCGTGGCCTCGCCGTGGTCGTCCGCATTCGCCTGGATGAGGAAGGCGGCTCTGATCCGGCGAAGCTCCTCGGGCCCTACCGCGGGCACCGGGCCTTCGTGCAGGGAGTCGCGCCAGAACAGGACGTGCCGGGCGATCCCGGTTCCAGGCAGGTCCGTGGCGTCGCCGTTGCTGACATGCAGCGCCGCGGCCATCCAGTCGTCGGCGGGGCCGGAGGCCGCCGTGTCCGGCTGGCCGGTGAGGAGTCGGCTGCGGGCGGTCGCGTATGACTCGCCGGTCTTGGCCATGCGGGCGCGCACGCGCCGTTTGAAGTCGGCCTGCTTGGTCATGGTCATCTCCCGCGGCCCATCCACGGATCCCCCAGCGACCGGTGCGGCGGACGCGCGATCGACACCGAGACTCCCGCCGAGAGGTGGACCTCCCTTTGCCTCCGTGGGTGACCCGGCTGGGGCGGGTTGCCGAAGGTTGGGCGCAGACGGACGCCGACCGTCAGGATATCCCACCTTGACGGACCCCTCGATGTGGATGGGGACCATCCCAGGCAAGGTGTCAGACGCCCTTCCGGTCGGCATGCCCGTTCAGGCCGCTCGACGTCAACGTCATGAAGGCTGAGCGATGCCAGACCAGGGGCCGGTGCGGGAAATCGTCCCGGAACCCCAGCACGCGCAGGACGATGATCTCGTGATCGCCGGCGTCGTGCGCGGCCTCGATCGAGCATTCCAGCCAGGTCGCCGCACCGTGCAGGAAAACCGACCCGGAACCGGACACCAGAGTGTCGATTCCATCAAGTCGGGTGTCCCTCTCCCGGGACGCGAGTTGGCGGGCCTTCTCCGTATGGCCCTCGCCGAGCACGGACACGCCGATGGCCGGGGCCTTCGCGAGCAGAGGCCAGGTCGTCGACGACCGCTGGACCGAGCAGAGCACGAGCGGGGGATCCTGGGACACCCCCACGCTGAACGACGAGACCACGAGAACGGCCGGGTCGCCGTCCACGACGGCTGCGAGCGCCGCGACGCCGGAAGGAAATCCCGAGAACACCCTGCGGAGAGCGTGGACATCGTCGACGTAGGGCTTGATCACGTGCGCTCCCTCCCGCCGATACCGCGAAGGACGACCGCTCGCCACGAGTCCAGCCAGGATTCCAGAGACCCGTCGGTCCCGTAGGTGCTGTCGATCAGGTACAGGGACGGAGCCGGGCAGATCGCACCGAGTTCGACGAGAAGCGGTTTGAGGTGCGTCTCCGGTGCCATCGCATGCGTGGGCGCCGCACCGAGCATCACAGGAATCCCGACGACGCCGGCGAGCCCGCTCTGGCCGGGGAACCGCTCGAGGAAGAGCTTGAGCAGGCCCGTGTAGGTCGCCTTGAACGTGGGAGAGGCCACGATGAGCACGTCGGCCTTGGCCACCGTGCCGACCGCCGCCTGCACCTCCGCGTTCGTCCAGTCCAGCAGGGCCGCGCCGAACTCCGAGAGCTCGATGACACTTATCTCGTCTCCCAGCCCCCGTGCCAGCCTCTCCGCCGCGTCCCTCGTACGGGAAGCCGGCTTCGGATTGCCGACCAGGGCCACGATCCGGTCTTCACTCATTCGGTCACCTCGTATCTCTTGAACTGGAAGTACTCCCGGCCGCGCGCCTCGTCCTGGTTCATCTGGGCGATGAGGTCGTCGACGGTCTCGAATTTGATCTGGGGACGGATGAGCCACTCGACCGAGACCTCGGCCCGGCAACCGTAGATGTCCTCGTCGAAGTCGAGGATGTACGCCTCGATCGTCCGCGTCGTGGCGTTGAACGTGGCGTTCGACCCGATCGAGACGAGCGCCGCAAGCGGCTCGGCCGAAGGCCGGGCGTCGTCCGGGCCGGCGTGCTCGAGGATCGTCAACCGTCCCGCGTAGACCCCGTCCCCCGGAAGCCGGGCGGCCGGGTCGAAGCCGATGTTCGCCGTGGGGAAGCCCAGCTTCTTCCCCCTCCCCTCGCCTTGGACGACGGGGCCGGTGGCATAGCCAAGGAAGCCGCCGGGGTTCGATTCCAGCAAATCAGCGCCCTTTCTCCCCAGATGCCCGGGCTCTGATGAGCCCACCTCAGGTCCGAGCAGCGCGGCCGCCACGACGCACAGCGCCGCGGACCCGGCGAGCGCCGCAAGAGCCGTACCTTCGGAGGCGGCGGCGAGGAGCGCAGCGGTCGCGGCACTGCCGAGGACCCCGCCCGCCTGTTTGACCGCGTTGTAGGCACCCGCGGCAGCACCCATGAGCCTGTCCGGTATCACCGTCAGCGCGGCGACCGAGAGCGGTGCCCAGATGAAGGCGTTGGCGAAGCCGAACAGCACGAAAACGCCGGAGAGACTCCACTCGTTCGCTTTCGTCAGCACGAGCACGGCGGCGGCCGCCATGGAAACGGTCAGGGATACCGAGCCGACGATCGCGGTGAAACGGCTCCCCCGCGAGTTCACCGAGCGGCCCGCGAACGGTGCGGCGAGCGCCGCGACGACGCCCATCGGGACGAGCGTGAGGGCCGCCTCCATGGGATCCAGTCCCCGGTCCTCCTGGAGATAGATCATGACGGGGATCATGGCCGCGCCGACGGTGAAGGACGCCGCGGCGCTGCCGAGCGCGGCCATCACGAATGCGCGGCCGCGGAAGAGCACGACCGGCAGCAACGCGATGTCCGGCCTGCTGCGCTGGGCGTACACCACGCCACCGACGAGCACCGCGCCGACGCACAGGAGGAGCCAAGCCGGCAGGAGCCCCAGCACGACACCGCTCGGCGAGGCCGCGCCCTCGTGTATTCCCGCGACTATGGCGAACGCCCCAGCGCCGCTGATCAGCACGGACGTGAGCGGTATCGAGACGGGCAGGCGGGTGGAACGCGCAATCCAGCGCCAGGCCGCAATCCAGGCCGCGATCCCGATGGGCACGTTCACCAGGAATATCGACTGCCAGCCCCACGTCCCCACCAGGACGCCGCCCAGGAGCGGCCCGCTCACCGCGGCCGTTCCCCCTACCGACGCCCAGATTCCCAGCGCCGTCGCGAGTGCCGGAAAGCTGAAGATCCTTCGTATGATCGTCATGCTCTGCGGCGTCATGAGCGCCGCTCCCAGCCCTTGCACGACGCGCCACAGGATGAGGATCCCGGTGGTCGGGGAAAGCGCGCACAACAGCGAGGCGGCCGTGAAGAGTCCCAGCCCGAGAAGGTAGACCCCGCGCGCGCCGAACCGGTCGCCGAGCCGGCCTGCGACCAGGAGCGGGATGGCATAGGCGAAGAGGTAGGCGCTGTTGACCCAGATCGCGGTCTGCTCGCCGGTCCCGAGATCCTTCATGAGCGCCGGCAGCGCCACCGAGATGATCGTGCTGTCCACGAGCAGCAGGAAGAACCCGATGCAGAGGGCGGCGAGGGCCAGCCAGTCGCGGCGAATCGGCGCCTGGCCCGGCACCGCCTGGCGGATGGTGTGCTCGGTGGGTCCCGAGCGGGCGGACCGGCTCATGGGGCGAGGTTCTCGCGGAGCGTGCGGCCGGCGTACCGGGGAGCGAGTGCGCCACGGCGACGGAGCTCCGGGACGAGCAGTTCGGCGATGTCGTTGAGCCCCGAAGGCATGCCCAGCGGGCTGGACAACATGTAGCCGCCGCGGGAGCCGGTCGCGGCGAAGTTCTCCTCCAGCGCGTCGGCGACCGCGCCCGGGGTTCCGATGAGCGTGTGGTCGATACCCGTGGCGCTCTTCCAGCCGTGCTCGAAGAACTCTGCCCGGCCCATGCGGTAGCCGTCGCCGTACTCCCCGGCCAGCCGGGACACGAGCCCGGCCTGGGTGGCCTGCGCGGCGTGGAGCTTGTCGCGGAGGTCGCCGAGCAGGAATTTCGCCGGGAGCTTGGACAGGTCATAGCCCATGTTGTGGGAAAGGTACGCGCCGACCGCCTCCTCGTCCCAGAAGTCCAGCACTTCCGCACGCCGCGTGCGGGCCTCGTCCTCCGTTCGCGCGACGATCACCTGCGTCGCCCAGAGAATGCCGACGCTCTCCGGCTTGCGCCCTTCGGCGACCAGCGCCTCGTCGAGCATCCGCCGGTGCCGCTGCTGGCCACCGAGGTTCCCGCCGAAACCGAAGACCACTTCGGCGAACCGGGCCGACGCCGCGATACCGCGGGGCGAGTTTCCTGCCTGCACCAGTACCGGGCTGATCTGCGGACTCGGTACGGCCGGCAGCGGTCCCTTGACGGTGAAGAACCGGCCGCGGTGATGGATCGGTGAGACCTTCGCTGGATCGGCGAACCGGCCGGAGTCCCGGTCGCGGACGATCGCATCCGGCGCGACCGAATCCCACAAGGCTTGACAGACGTCGACGAACTCCTCCATGCGCGCGTAGCGCAGGTCATGCTCGAGAAGCTCGTCGTAGCCATAGTTGGCGGCGTCGGCGCTCCGGGTGGAGGTGACGACGTTGAACGCGATACGGCCACCCGTCACGTGGTCGAGCGAGTTCAGCAGGCGCGCCACGTAGAAGGGGTGCATGAACGTCGACGAGTAGGTCAGGCCGAAGCCGATCGACGAGGTGACCGTGGACATGGCCGCGATGACCGGGGCCATGTCGTGTCTCGGCCACTGGATTCCCCATTCCACGGCCGGTTCGATCGAGCCGCCCCAGGTGTCCGGGATGCCACTGCCGTCCCCGAAGAAAAGCATGTCGACGCCGGCGCGCTCCGCGGTTTGCGCCAGTTCCATGAACATGCGCACGTCGGGGAAGTCACGCCCCACCCATGAACCCGCGCGCGCCCAGCGGCCCTCGGTGTGGGTGAAGGACAGGTCGAAGGCGATGTGCATTCCGCTCATCGGAGGATCGCCGCCTCTCGTACCTTCCACAGCGCGGCGATTTCGGCCGCTGTGGACAGCACGGCCACGTTGAGCGCGAGCTGCTCGAGGGAGTTCTTCTGGAGGCGCGTGTCATAGGCCGCCACCGCGTCGACCGGAACGACGACCGGCCAGCCGAGCTGGAAGGCATCCGTGGCGGTGGCGGTGACACAGCATTCGGTCGTCAGGCCGGCGACCGCGACCCAGTCGATCCCCTCGGCCCGCAGACGGGCCTCGAGATCGGTGCCGATGAAGCCGCTGTAGTGGCGCTTGGCCACGCGCGGCTCCCCTTCGGCCGGCGAGACCCGGAACCACTCGGCGCCGCGAGTGCCGATGACGCAGGGTTCGCCGGGATCGGGTGGCGCATCGAGGTCACCGCCGCGGAACCATGCGCTGGACCGCCACGGGTTCTCCGGGTCACTCGCCAGTTCGATCCACAGGACAGGCACTCCCGCCGCCCGGGCGGCTTCGACGAGTCGCGACGTTTCCGTGATGGCGCCCTCGACGAGTGCGAAAGCCTGCTCGTCCAGGCCGTAGGAGGTCAGGAATGCGGGATCGCCGAAGGAACGCTGCACGTCGACGACGAGCAGCGCCGCCCGGCGGCCGGGCGAGGACAGAAAGGACAGTTGCTGTGGGCGGAGGCTTTCCATCAGGCGGATGCCTCGTCCATCGCCCGCAGGGCGGGAAGCACGGTCTCGCCGAAGAGCAGCATGTCTTCGTCATACTCGGGGAAGATCAGCATCAGCCCGTCGAGCTCGCCCTCACGCACGACCGTCGCGATGTGCTCGATGATGGTTTCGGTGGATCCGCTCACGTACGGGGTTTGGAACGCCGCCTCACCGGTGGCGCCCTTCGCCCAGGCACGCGCCTGCTGCTCCGCTATGCCCCAGGACGAGCGCATGGCGGCCAGTGCTTCGCGGTCCACGCCCTTGCCCCACCGGCGGACCTTTTCCTCGGCGGCGGCGTCCGTCTCGTCCTGGACCACGGTGAGCATCGAGTACGTCTTGACCGTGCGGCCCAGCTTCGCGGCCTTGTCATGGACGTCCCGGGAAAGGGCCCGCATTTCCTCGAGGCTGTCGGCCCCGAGGAAGGCTCCGTCCGCATAGGCGGCCTGAAACTCCCGCGCGTCCGCCGAACGACCGGCGCTGATAAGGGTCGGTCGGGTTTCGGGATGAGGGCGGGATTCACAGTCGTTCAGAGTGAAGAAGTCGCTCTTCATGGTGACCGCGTGCTCCGACCACAGCCGCGTCACCGCCTGCGTCCACTCAGCGGTCATCCGGTAACGATCGGCGTGGGTGAGGTCGGCGTCCCAGAGGCCGAACTGCTGGAATTCCCCCGCATAAGCCCCGTTGACGATGTTCATCCCGGCGCGGCCCTGGGAAATTTGCTGCAGGATGGTGAACATCTTGGCCGCGATCGCGGGGTGATGGATGTTCGCGTGCATGGTCGCCCAAATTTTCACGCGCTCAGTCGCCTCGGCCAGGGCCGACATCATCGTCATCGACTCCAGGCTTTCGCCCCAGTGGTCGGTGGTGCCGCCGAAGCCGCGCCATTTCGCCATGGACATGATGAAATCCAGGCCGATGGCTTCGGCATGCAGCGCCGCACGCTTGTTGTACGCGTACGTGGCTTCGGGATGCGGCGCGGTGGTGGAGAGCATCCACCCTCCGCTGCCTATGGGGAGGAAGATTCCATATTCTTTCTGGGACACGATGCCGCCTTCCGGTATGCGCGTTGTCGTCAGGTAGCCGGCCAGGCGAGCTGACCCGACTGGTAGAGGGCCGTGAGGTACGAGGAGTCGAAGAAGGACTTCGCGTCCGCGGCGCTCGTCTTCTTCACCATTGAATACTTGGCCAGCAACTCGGCCAGTGCGGTGACGTTGTCCATGTCGACGAGGCCGAGCGGGGTGCCCGGCGATTTGGTCTGCTGCACCAGCGCGACCTCGGTCTGCCAGATCTTCAGGTTCTGCGCCTTGTCGTATCCTCCGTCAGACAGGTCGGCGGCGTACCCGACGCATTCCTCGCCCTTGGTGGAGCAGTAGTCGTAGGCGTGCAGGCCGGCCCGCAGGAAATCCTCGACGGCGGTCCGGTGCTTGGCGGCGAAGTCCGGGTTGGCCGCCAAGCCGCCGAGCGAGCCGGGAACGTGGTAGTCGTAGGGCCGCCAAACCTTCACCTGCTGGCCGGCGGCCGCGAGCAGGTTCGGCTCGTTGGAGATGAATCCCGTCAGGGACTTGACCTGGCCACGAGGCAGGATGGACGGGTCGTAGCCGACGACGACCTGCTTGATGGAGGGGACGTCCGCGCCCGCCTGGGTCAGCATGGCGCTGATCCCCACCGGCAGGCTGCCCTTCTGCCCCAGGGTGGTGCCGTTGAGCTGCTTGAGATCGGTGATGGCCGGCATCGTCATCAGCACCTCGAGGCCGGCATTCGAATAGGCGGAGATGCCGACGATGCCGACCCCGTTGTCGCGGGCCTGGATCACGTCCTGCTCGCTCACCGGGCTGACGGTGACCTGCCCGCTGGCCAGGAGCTTGGTGTTCTGACCGGTGTTGCCGGTCCCGGGCTTGATGTCGACGTCGAGGCACAGGGCGTCGAAATAGCCCAGCTTCTCCGCGGCCAGGTACTCCAGGATGGACGCCGAAGCCTGGTAGTAGTAGCCCGTCAAGTAGGTGATCTTGCCGGCCGCCTTGTTCTGGGCGCAGCGTGCGGCGGAAATGGCCGGCGTGGCGTGGGCGCTGCTTGTGGTTCCGTCCGGCGCGCCATCGGCGGTGTTTTTGTCGCCGGAGCACCCGGTGAGCCCGGAAGCGGCGACAACGGCAGTGGCGGCGGCCACAAGGGCACGCGGCAGGCGTTTCTCCATGAATTACTCCTCGCATGTGCCAAGCGCGCAGCGCATGACAGATATTGGTGAGGTTTGTCGCCCGGGCACGTGGCGCCGGGAAGATGCGGAGCAGACGTCGACGAGGCCGCTCGGTCGCGGCCCGGGGGACCTTAGTCGGCCGCGCCCTGGGTGCTCTCGTGCCAGTGCAGGGCCCTGCGTTCGGCGATCGTGACGACGAGGAGCAGTACCGACCCCATGAGGGCCAGGATCGCGATCGACGCGTACACGACGGGAAGCCGGTTCATGGTCGAGGCCACGCTGATCGCGGTGCCGAGCCCTTCCGCCGCGCCGGGGGCAGAAAGCTCGGCGACCACGGCACCCACGATGGACAGGGGGAAGACGATGCGCAGCGCGGCGAACAGGTACGGCAGCGAGCTCGGCACCCGGACGCGCCACAACATTTCCAGCCGCGACGCGTTGAGCGTGCGATAGACCTGCACGACCGAGAGTGGCACGGCCCGCAGCCCGACCGAGGTGTTGATGAGGATCGGGAAGAAGCAGATCAGGCCGGTGACGATCAGTTTGGGCTCGGGCCCGAAACCGAAGGCCACCACGAGAACCGGCGCGATGGCGACCAGGGGTGTCACGTTGAGGACGACCGCGACCGGCATGATCGCCCGTCGCGCCCACGGAAGCTCGCTGACCACGACCGCCAGGACGAACGCCGCGGCGAACCCCAGGGCGAGCCCCAGGAGCGCCTCCTGGAGTGTGACCCAGGCGTTGCCGAGGTAGTAGTCCGGCTCCTCGGCCAGCGCCTCTCCGACCGAGGAAAGTTTCGGCAGGAGATAGGGCATTGAGCGGGCGCCCCATTCCCACAAGGCGCCGAGCACACACAACATGACGGCGAGCGGGAGCCAGATCTTCGGACGTACAAAACCGATCCGCGATCTCGGATGGCTCAGGCTGTAGCGAGACGGTCCGGCAGCGGGCTCCGCGACGGGGCGCTCGTCTTCCGGCAAGGTCGCGACGACATCGTCGAGGGAAGTCACGTCGGTATTCCTCCCGTCACGCGACGTGCGTGTGCCAGGCGGCACGCAGCTTGTCTCGAATCAGATCCTCGAATCGGTGGAACTCGGGCGTCTTGAGCAGGTCACGCCCTCGTGGCCTGGGCAGATCGACGGTGACGACGTCGGTGATGCGGCCGGGCTTCGGCGCCATGACGACGATCATGTCGGAGAGCCGGACCGCTTCGCTGACCGAGTGGGTCACGAAGACGACGGTCGTCTTCAGCTCGTCCCAAAGATCGAGCAGCTGTTCCTGCAGGCTCTCGCGGGTGAACTCGTCGAGCGCCGAGAAGGGCTCATCCATCAGGAGAACGTCGGGCCGCAGGCCGAAAGCCCGGACAATGGCAGTCCGTTGCTGCATGCCACCCGAGAGCTGGCCCGGCAGCTTGTGTGAGGCTTCGGCGAGGCCCGCCTTGCTCAGAAGCTCTGTCATATCGGGGCACGTCGGAGTGGCGCGATGCGTCGCCTGGCCGATGGCCGACCGCCGCCGGTCGGCAGCCCGGTTGACCTTGTGGGGGAGCGTGACGTTCTTCAGCACCGACAGCCATGGCAGGAGGGCCGGTGTCTGGGGCACGAGCCCCACCATTTTCGCCGCGCAGGCTTCTTCCGGGCTGACCCCGTAGATGCTGACCTCACCGCGGTCGGCCGGCTCCAGCCCGGCGACCAAGCGGAGAAGCGTGGATTTCCCGCAGCCGCTGGGGCCGATGATGCTGACGAACCGGCCGGGCTCGATGGACAGGCCGACGTCGTCGAGCGCCACCATCGCCGAAGCTCCGAAACCGTAGACCCGGCGGGCGCCGCGCACCTCGATCGCTGCCGCGCTCATGCGACGACCTGGCACTCGGGACGGCAAAAAGGCATACCAGGAACCATGACGCTCTCCCAACCACTGACACCACTTCGAACGCCGGAGAGCGTGCGGCGCGAGTTCGTATCTGCACCGCGGAAATCCGAGTAGCTAGGACGCTAAGGAGACCATATTGCGTAGCTTCGACACTTCTGTTGCCAGGGTGTTACGGCTCCGCGGAGGTCATCACTCGACCAGCGGCACAATCTCCCCGTCTCCCTGGAACAGAAGCACTTCGACGCCCAGGTCGCGGGCGGCGGTGGCCACCCAGCCCGAGAAGGCCTGGGACACTGCTTCGCTCACGCACAGGATGGCTCGACTGCCAGGCAGGATCGAGCGGCTGAGCCACACGAGCTTGAACATGTCCGCCATGACCTTGTTGCGGTGATGCGACTTGTACGTCCCCTGATTGGCGACGAGCTGTACCAGGAAGCGGTTGTCCGCGTCGACACCCTCGACCTCCACCCGGCTCCCGTCCGGCAGCAGGAGCGTCCGCGGACGAAGCTGGACGGCAAACCTCGCGCTGAGGCACTCCAGCATCCGCCGTTCCGTCGAATCGGGACGGATTCGGTGCCAGACCTGGGGATCTTCTTCTTCGGCCAGGGTCACCCCGGAAGTGTAACCAGGCCTCGCAGAGCCGTGTGACGAAGACCGCGCACCTTCGGTGAGACCCGCCGCCGGGTCAAGGTCATCGGCCGCTTCCCCGGTGAGACCTCATGCGTCTCAACGCTCCGTCATCACCCGAAAGTGTGTGACAGAACCGAACGATTCAGAGTTCCTTCTTCGCGGCGGCCAGGACGCGTGCGGCTTCGCGTACCGCGGCGAGGTTCTTCTTGCCCTGCCGTGACCCGGCCAGCTTGGCCTTGATGTGGTCCCGGACCGTGATCGGTTCGTAGGCCAGCCCGGAGGCGTCATGGTGACTGGCCAGCGTCTCGATGACAGCGTCGGGATTGCCGTCGTGGAAGAAGGCGGCTGAGCGGCGGCGCTTGATCGTGCCGTCCACGATGGAGGGCTTGACGCGGTGCAGGGTCGACATCCATCGGTCGTTGGTGAGCCGGGCCGTGAGGTCGCCGAGGTTGACCAGCAGGGCGCCGTCGGCCGGCGCGACATCGTGCCAGCGTTCGTCCCGGCCGAGGACCTGGAGGCCTGCGACCTGGTCGGCCCACAGGACGGTGACGATCCCGAAGTCGGTGTGCTGCCCCATCCCGATGAGGTCGCCGTCGAGGGTGATCGTTCCTTCCGGCAGGGCGTAGTTGTTCATGCGCAGCACGTCGATGGAGTGGTCGGTGAGCCGGGCGAAGAACTCGGGATCCAGGCGGAGGGCGTCGGCGAAGACCCGGGTAAGCGTGCGTGCGACCCGGCCGGCGTGGTCGAAGTAGGCCTGGACGGCCTCGGTGAAGCCGGCGGTCTCGGGCCACACGTTGATCCCGTAGTCCTCCTCGGACAGGTCCGGCGAGGTGAAGGAGCGAGCCTCCACGCCGACGTTGAAGGCCTCGAAGAAGTCGTTCATGCGGCTGGCCGACTCGACGCCGAGGCTCAGGCTCAGGGACTCGCTCTTGGGCGGGCTGTAGCCGCGGTTGGCGCCCGTGACGCAGTAGGTCCTCTTTGCCTCAAGGGGCAGGGCGAAGAAGGCGTCCATCGCCGAGGCCAGGCCGGCGATCGCCGAGTCCGGGATCGCGTGGCCCAGGATCTGGATGAAGCCCACGCTGGAGCAGGCATCGTCGATCTCCTGTGCGACCCTGCGGCGTTCCGCCTCCGGCCCTCCCTTCACGTAGGGGGATATGTCGACCGCCGGGACGGTGAAGTTCTCAGGCGCTCGTGAGGACATGGGAATCCTTTCGGCCGGCCTCGGAGGTGAGTGCGAGGCGCTGGAACATGGTTGGCATGAAGCCGTGGAGTGGCCCGGCGCCGCGTGCCCAGGAACATCATCTCGATGCGGGCGGCGAAGTCGATCATGCCCGGGCTTCCCGCACGACGGCCGTCCCCGCCCGGAGCGCGGCGACGGGATCAGCCGCCTCGTCCAGCTCGATGAGCACGATGTCGGCGCCGGGCGTGCGGGACATCGCGTCGGCCCACGCTCGCCAGTCCACGATGCCCGTGCCCAGTTCGGTCATGTAGGGCTGCTGCTGAGCGAAGACCGTTTCGTCGATGGTGAGTTCGACGTCGATGGGCTTGACCGCGTCCTTCCAGTGCGCCAGCGCGATGCGCTGGGCGTGGCGGCGCGCGACGGCGACGGGGTCGCCTCCCCCGAGCGCGATGTGGCAGGAGTCGGGGCACAGCCACACGTAGCGGGGATCGGTCAACGCCATGAACAGGTCGATGTCCCTCTCGTACCAGAGGGTGCTGTTGGACTCCGTGTGGAAGGCGAGCTTGACGCCGTGCTGAGCGACGGCCTCGCCGACCACGTGGGCGATGTCGGCCATCCGGGTCATGTACGCGGCGTCGACGAAGAAGGGCGGGCGCGTCCCGAACGTCGTCCGCATGGGCAGTCCGGCGACGAGGAGTTCCGCGCCCACGTCGGCGAGGAAGGCAGCGTGTCGCTCGGCATCGGCGACGATCGCGGGCAGGTTCTCGCTGTGCCGCCAGTCGGGTGATGCGCTCGCGGCGATGAAGGCGCTCACGACGGACAGGCCTCGGGCCTGGAGTTCGCGGCGGAACGACGGTGCGTCGCCGAAGGCCCGCAGGGCCGAGTCGATGTCGCCGGGCGCGAAGGTCAGCTCGATGCCGCTGACCCCGGCCTCGGCCACCGCGTCCAGCACTCGCTCCCAGAAACGGTCAGGGTTTTTGACGGCCCAGTCGCGGAAGGCGTCGGCGGAGTCGAGTCCCCAGAATTTCGGGTGATAGAAGGTGATGATGTCGGTGGCGAAGCGAGGTTCGGTAGTGTCGTCCGGCGTCATTCGGCACCTCCGCGGGCGTTGTAGACGGTGATGCCGCCGGCGTCGACGGCCTTGCGGTAGTTGCGGAACACGGCGAGCGCCTCGTCTCGCAGCACGTCCCGGGTGACCTGGATGCCGCGTGCTTCGAACTGCCCGGCCCAGTCCGCGCCGAGCGGGCCCTCGTCGAACGTGGTGATCTCCTCCAGTTCCGGGCCCTCGCCGGCGACCACGAGGCCGCGTATCCCGGACCACATGGCCGCGCCGTAACACTGAATGCACGGACGCCAGTTCACGACCAGTTCGTGTGCGGGCAACCCGTCGCCGCCGAGATCCCAGCCGCCGGCCGCCTTCTGGGCGAGTCCGAGCGCGACGACCTCGGCGTGCGCGCTGGAGATGCCGGAGGCGAGCACGACGTTCACGCCGACCGAGACGATCCGGCCGGAGTCCCGCTCGGCGACGAGTGCGGCGAACGGGCCGCCGTTGCCCTGGCGCCAGTTGCGGTCGGCGAGGCGGTGCACGAGGCGCATCCGGTCGTGGCGGTCGGGGATCAGGGCGGGCACGGTGGCCAGTTCGTCGTCGATCCACGCGGGCAGCGCCACGCGGTATTCCTTGGCGATGTCGATCACGATCGTGCTTCCTCTCGGTGCGCGGCGGGCGCCGCGTGTCGTTCGGTGACGGCGCGGGCGGCCCGTACGGCGGTCACCGCGCCGGTCAGGGTGACATTGGCGGCCATCGCGGTGGGGATCACACCGTTGCCGGCGAGGTACAGGTTGTCGAAGCCCCACACCCGGCCGTCAGGGTCGCACACGCTGGTGCCGTCGTCGGCCAGGCCGGACCGGACGGTGCCGGTCTGGTGCAGCGACGAGCCGGGCGGCAGCAGCGCACGCTCGGTCGCGGGATCGAACGAGCCGAACTCCTCGGCGATCGACCGGACTTCGTCGAGCGCGCGGCCGATCATCGTGCGGTCGGCGTCGGAGTAGCCGAACTCGACGGTGATCCGCGGCATTCCGGCGAGGTCGGTCTGGGCTTCCGAGAACACGAGCCGGTTCTCGGGGCGTGACTCGACGGGGGCGTACAGCGACAGGCCCACGGAGTGCGCGAGGGGGTTGCCGTCTTCGTCCACGTACGTGCGGTTCATGATCTGGCCGTGGAACGGCTGTGCCGCTCCGTTCTGGGGCAGCCAGAGCGAGTCCGTGCAGAACTCGCCGGGACGCGGCAGGGGCAGGGCGTCGAGGCCGATGCCGAACCGGTCGAGGTCGAGGAGCACCCGGGCGGTGATGAACGCGTGCTCGTTGAGGTAGCGGCCCAGCGCCGCCGGCCGGATGCCCGAGGCGAACAGCAACTGCGGGGTGCGCAACGCGTCGGCGCACACCACCACGGCGTCCGCCAGGAGTTCCCACTCGGCTCCGTCGGCGATGCGGCGCAGCCGGGCCCCGGCGACCCGGCCGTCGGAGACGAGGAGCGTCGTGGCCAGCGTGCCGATCATCAGGGTGAATCCCGGGTCCCCGCCTGTCGCGATCGCGGGAAAGATCTTCCCTGGGGCCGTGCGCGGCATGGGACCCGATGCCGTCGCGGTGACGGCCATGGGCATCGGCTGCGGTCGCCGATCGCCCGGTCCGACGCCGTCGAAGCGCCGGCGCAGGACGTCGAGCACCATCCGGCCGACCTCGGTCGGGCCGATCGCGGACGGCGTGACCGCGAGCAACCGGCGGGCGGTGTCCAGGTCCTCCGCCCAGCGGTCCGGGTCGCCGGCGTCGAACACCTCGTCTCCGGCGGGCCACGGCGTCGCGGCGGTCCAGTGCACGCCCATGCCGCCCGCGTTCCACGCGAGCGCGGTCGCCGGCATCGCCTCGGCGTCCTCGCCCAAGGCGAGCGCGTGGACCATGCCGGGCGTCAGGTCGCTGAGGCTGCCGGCGACCTCGCGCACCACTTCGGCGCCCGTGTACATGCCCTGGATGCCGGTGGCGACCTGTTCGTTGTAGCGCGACCAGAGGACCGGGTCGTCGAGGTCGTGCAAGTGCAGGCCGGGGGCCTCGCCGATCGCGTTGCCGCCGTCGACCATCGTGATGTCCAGCGCCGGATCGGCCTCTCGCAGCAGCCGGGCCACGACAGATCCCATGATGCCACTGCCCACGATGAGGACATCGGTGCGGGAGGTGTCGGTCACAGTGAGACTCCATGTCTTGTGCCACGGGTGCTGATGGGCAGGCGCGGATGCTCGGTGCCCGATCATGCGCGCGGGGTGAGTGGGCCGAACAGTTCGGTGTCCATACGGTCGAGGGCCAGCTTGACGGCGCCGATGAGCGCGGCGTCGCGGCCCAGGCCGGTGGCACGCAACTCGACCGCGGGGGTGCGAGCGTCGCGCAACGCCGCGCGCACCCGGGGCAGCAGCACATCGGCGGCGTCCTCCAGGCCGCCGCCGAGCACGATGAGCGACGGCGCGATGGTCCACGACAAGGTGGTGAGGATCGACGCGATGTTGTCCACGAATTCGCCGACCTCCGCGAGCGCGGTCGTGTCACCGGCCCGGGCCGCGGCGAAGCGGCCGAGCGCGATGCTCCGTTCGGCCGGTTCCGGTGAGGTCAGCCAGGCCACCGGGCGGTTCTCGATCGCGCCGGTCGGTATCGACCGCGCTTCGACGATCTCACCCGCGGCGCCGTCCAGGCCGCGGTGCACGGCTCCGCGGATGAGGATGCCGAGGCCCGTCCGGTTCCCGAGGATCGCCCATACGACGTCGTCGTGGTCTCCGGCCACGCCCCGCCAGCGCTCCGCGAGCGCACCGAGGTTGGTGTCGTTGTCCGCGAACCAGGGCACCCGGATCCGTCGCTTGAGTTCTCCGGGCAGGTGCACGCCTTCCCAATGCGTCGTGTGCACCAGACGCCGTACGACGCCGTGGTCGTCGATCGCGCCACCGCTGGCGACCGCACCGGCGCGCAGCCGGTCCGTCGACCCGCCCGCGTCGTCGAGCGCCTCCAGCACCAGCGCCGCCGCGTCGTCGAGCGTGACCTGCGGATCCTGGTAGGCGCGCAGCAGCCGGTGCGCCCGGCCGAGGATGCGGCCGCGCACATCGGCGATGACCGCGGACACGTCCGAGGTGGTGATGCAGACGGCCGCCAGCAACGCGTGTTCGGCCCGTAGCTCGTAGCGGCGGGCGGGGCGCCCGGCGTTGCCACTGGTCGGCACGCGGTCCAGCTCGGTCACCCAGCCCGCCTCCACGAGCGAGTCCAGGATGAGCTCGATGGTGCGGCGGGACAGGCCGGTCCGCTCGGCGAGTGCGGCCAGCGTCATCGGCCCGGCCGACACGGCGAGTGCCCGGAGGGCGACCGAGGTGTTGACGCGCCGGACGGCGCTCTGGTTCATCCCGGGCATCAGCACCTCTCCGCCGCCTGGGTCATCGCCCGTGTCACGGGGTCGAACACGCCCGTGGTGTCGGCCGTGAGCGCCGCTCCGGGCCGGCCGTATTCGCGCGCCGGATCGCCGAGCGTGCCGGTCGCCCGCGCCCAGGCCGGCTCCTGGCCGTGCACGAACCCGGCCAGATCGGCATGCATCAGCGTGGCCAGTTCGGCGGGCGGGTTCGGTCCGAGCGCCTGGGGGACGCCGGGTGCGTCGAGCACATCGAAGAAGAACGGGATGTCGACGCAGTGCGCGGCGCCGCCGAGCACGGGGGAGGGCCATTCGAAGGAGTACAGCCAGGTGCCGGCGGGGGCTTGGCGGCGGGCGGCCGCCGTGCGCGCGCAGGCGGAGCGGAACAGGGTGTCCGTCACGCGGGTGCCCGCCATGCGCGCGGCGCCTCGGGCCTCCGGCGCGAGGCCGCCGTCGAACTCGTCGCCCGTCGCGCCGAGCAGCACAGGGACGTCGTGCCCCTGGACGGTGAGCCCGTCGGCGATGGGCACCGGCAGGATGTCGTCGCCGACGCACGGTACGAGCACGAGCCTGTCGTCGCCGCCTCGCTCGGTCCGCAGGTCGATGACAGCCTGCTGGATCTGCTCGACGGTGCGGCTGCCGAATCCGGTGCGTGTCGGGGGCACGCCGAGCCTGTGCCCGAGCCGTTCGAGGAGGTCGCGTGCGGCGTGCGTGCCCACGTCGAGGATGGCGCCGGACAGGCTGACCGCGCGGTGGAAGCGGCCGCCGCCCGCGGGTGAGGAGACGAGTGCGAGCACCGCCGCGCCCCCGGCCGACTGGCCGGCGACGGTGACCCGGTCCGGATCGCCGCCGAAAGCGGCGATGTTCTCCTGTACCCAGTCCAGGGCGAGCAGCAGGTCGCGCAGCCCGAGGTTCGGGAGGACGCCGTCCAGCGGGGCGAATCCGTCGACGCCCAGCCGGTAGCCGACGGTGACGCAGACGACATCGTCGCGGGCGAAGGCGCGGCCGTCGTACCACGGGCTGGCGGGGCTCCCGGCCAGGTAACCGCCGCCGTGGATCCACACCAGGACGGGGAAGGGCATGCGGTCGTCGTCCGCGTCCGGGGTGACGATGCCGAGGTTCAGCACGTCGTCGCCCGGTATCGAGGGCTCCGGTATGGTCGTCGTGGCGTACAGCGGCACGCGCTGCGAGGTGGCGCCGTGCCGGGAGGCGTCGAACGGCTCCGGGAGCCGGCCACGTCGGACCGGCGGGGCGAACCGCCTGGCGCCGGTGGGTGCTTCGGCGTAGGGGATGCCGAGGAAGCGCCGCCCCCGGCCGGTGCGACGGCCGATGATCGTGCCCGCAGGAGCATGAACGGTGACCGGCTCGCCGGGGGTGTCGAGTGAGTCCATCCGATCATCCAACACCGGTCACCGCATTCCCGTTCCGGCGATGCCCTGAACGAAGTAGCGCTGCAGGAACAGGAAGAGCACCAGCACGGGCAGCATCACGACGATCGCACCCGCGAGCTGCAGTCCGTAGTCGGTGACGTGCGACGCGGCCTGACTGGTGGCGGCGAGACCCACCGGGAGCGTGTAACTGGACATGCTCTGAGCGACGATGAGCGGCCAGATGAAGTTGTTCCACGAGGTGAGGAACGACATGATCGTGATCGTCGCGACGGCGGGGCCGGCCAACGGCAGGAAGATCCGGAAGAAGATCCGGAACTCGCCGGCGCCGTCGATGCGGGCCGCTTCGAGCAGTTCGTCGGGGATCGACATCGCGTACTGCCGCATGATGAAGACCGACATCGGCATCGCCACGCTGGGCAGGGCGATACCGGCGAGGGTGTCCGCCAGACCCAGGTCGACAGTGATCACGAACTGCGTGACGAACACCGCGGCAAATGGCATCATCATGCCGGCCATGACGGCGCCGAACGCGACCCGCTTGCCCGCGAAGTCGAGCTTGGCGAGCGCGTAGCCGGCGGCGGACGCCGCCACGACGTTGCCGGCGACCACGATGATCGCGACCACGATGCTGTTGGCCATGAACCCGCCGAAGCCCTCGGTGGCGAACAGCCGGGTGAAATTGCCGAGGGTGACGTGCTGCGGAAGCCAGGCACCGGGGTCGGAGCGGATCTCGTCGAGGCTGCGCAGCGAGCCGCTGATCACCCAGACGAACGGAAGCATGGTGAGCAGCGCGCACAGCACCAGCGCGCCGTACAGCAGGGGTGGGGTGACGGACCGGCGGCGCACGGCGATCCGGCCGTCGATCATTTCGGTGTCCCGCACCGTGGCGACCGTGGTCATGCGCGGGGCCTCAGCAGCCGGAACTGGACGATGCTCACCAGCATCACGAGCACGAGCATCACGCAGGACGCGGCCGAGGACATCCCGAACTCGCCGGCCCCGAACTGGTGGTAGGTGTACAGCGCCACCGATTCCGTGGAGCCCAGCGGGCCGCCGTTCGTCAGCAGGTACGGCTCGTCGAACACCTGGAGGTAGAACACGGTCAGCAGCACCGACACCACGAGCGTGGTGGGCAGCAGCAGCGGCAGGGTGATGTGCCTCAGCTGCCGCCACCGGCCGGCCCCGTCGATGGAGGCGGCTTCGTACACGTCCTGCGGAACCGCCTGCAGACCGGCGAGGAACAGCACCATCGCGGTGCCGAAGTTGCGCCAGACGCCGAGCAGGATGACCACGGGCATGGCCAGGTTCGGGTCGTCCAGCCAGTTCGGCCCGGCGAAGCCGACGGCGCCGAGCACCTTGTTGACGGTGCCGTCGGCGTTGAAGGCGTACTGCCAGATCAGTGCGACCGCCACGATGTTCGTGACGACCGGTGCGAAGAAGACGACGCGGAACGTGCCGCGCAGGCGCCGGATGCCTACGTTGAGCGCGAAGGCCAGTGCGAATCCGATCGCCATGGTCAGCGGCACACCGACCGCCACGAACAGGGCGGTGTTGAGGATGTCCCGCAGGAAGCTTTCGTCCTGGAACAGGCGGAGGTAGTTCTCCAGGCCGGTGAAGTCGACGGCGAACGGATTGCGCAGATCCGTGCCCCGCAGGTCGGTGAGGCTGAACCCGAGCGCGGCGACCGTGGGAATCGCCGTGTAGAGCAGGAACACGAGGGTGAACGGTGCGAGGAACAGCCAGGCGACAGCCGTTCGACGGGAGTCCCGGGATCGACGCGCCGTGCGCGGCGCCGCGACGGTGCTGGTCATCCGGAGATCACCCCGTACCCGTGCCGATGCTGTCGGCGTACGCCTGGACGCTCGCGGCGGCCTTTTCGGCGGTCTCCTTGCCCTTGGCCACCTCTTCCATCGCCTTCCCCAGCCGGGTCGCGACCTGCTGCCAGGTGCTCACCTGCGGAAACGCTCGGGTGTTCGTCAGCTGGGTCAAGAAGGCGCCAAGGAGCGGCTGTCCCTTGATGGCCGGGTCGTCCCAGGCGGACACGACGGCCGGCAGCGAACTGTACGCCTTGTACTGCGCGACCTGGGTGCTCGGCTGCGAGATGTAGCGGATGAGCTTCCACGACGCGGTCGCGTTGCCGCTGGTGGCGAGCACGCCCCAACTGCCGCCCGCGGAGAAGGAGACGCTGCCCGACGGCCCGGCCGGCAGCGGTGCGGTCGCGACGTGAGACGCCGTCCAGCCGGTCTTCTTCGCGGCGGTGTCGAGCTGACCGACGACCCACGGGCCCGTGATCATGCCGGCGGTCTTGCCGGCGACGAAGTACGGCTGCGCGTCGAGGAACGTGGGCCCGCTGGTGTCGGCGACGCCCGAGGTGAAGAACGACGCGTTGAACTTCAGCGCGTCGACCATCGCCGGCGTGTCGAGCGTCCACTTGCCGTCGGCGGAGAGCAGTGAGCCGCCCGCCTGCCAGGCGTACATCGCGACGTCCTGGCCGTTGAAGATGTCCCAGCCGATGTCGGCCCCGAGGCCGTGTCCGGCGCCGGCGCCCTGGAGCGCCTTGAGGAACGGCACCATGTCGTCCCACGTGGCCGGCGCCTTGACACCCGCCTTCTTCGCCAGGTCGGAGCGGTAGACGAGCGCATAGGTGTAGGCGTACCAGGGCACCGTGTAGGCGACGCCCTTGACCACGCCCGCGTCCCAGAGGCTCTTGAAGAAACCGGCCGGGTCGACGAGGCCGTCCGGAACGGGCTGAAGGATCGACGGATCGAGGAACTGCGCCTGGGACTCGGGGAAGAGCTGGGCGACATCGGGTCCCTTGCCCGCCGCGATCGCCGCCTGGAGCTTGGTGGAGTACTCGGCGTTCGGGATCAGCGTGAACTTCACGGTGACGTCAGGGTTCGCGGCCTTGAAGGGCTCGATGACCTTGTCGAGCACGTCGGCATCGCCCTGGGCGGCCCAGACGTTGACGGTGCCGGTGGCAGGGGACTCGTCAATGGCCTTGGCGGTGCCTGTGGCGGCAGTGTCATCACTGCGCCCACAGCCCGCCAGGGAAAGGGTGCAGGTGAGAGCTATGCCGGCGGTCAGCCGTAGGGCACGGCGTCGGGAGAGGTTGGACACTGGGGGGCTCCTGTCACATGAAGGCGCTGATCACAGTGGGGGGATTTTCGGCGAAAGTAGCTTTTTTGATCAAATGGATCCGATGGCGCCTATGCAGTCGATAGGGACGGTATGTAAGGCGCGTTTCGGCTGTGCGGCTGACCTGTCACGGAACAATTTCGGAACTTGTAGCAAAATCGATTCGTCACGATCTGTAGTGGCCGTCGTATGCTCGCCGGCCTGGTCGTCGTGGGGCGGCTCAGCTCCGATCTCGCCCTGCTCGTCGCGCTGTCAGCACCTGCCTGCCTCGTGCCCGTACCCACAGCGCGCCCGCCACATCGGGGAGAGTCTGACCGGCTGCCGCGTGCGGCATATCATGGAAGCACTCGGTGGTGGAGCCCACCGAGGCCGCTTCCACAGAGTGGCGGCTCCGCCGCACCGGCCCATGGGTCCTGTCCTCGTGATGAGGGGGAATGCCCTGTGTGCGCGATGTTCCAGCCGAGCGAGCAACGTTTTGATCGCCCTACCGGCTGCTCTGGCATGGGTACGGCAACGGCTGTCCGCGGACGCCTGGAGCGAACTGGTCGACGTACCCGAGAACAAGGTGGATGAGCTGCCGGCGCTCCTCGACGCGGGAACCGCCGTCTGGGCGGCATACCGCCCCGCACCTGCCCGCGTGCGGTTACGCCATCGTACGCCTGCGCCCTATCGGGGGTAGGTCGACCTGCATGCAGCGCTGCTGAGGATGTGGCCAGCCGGGAGCTGCGGGACAGGAGGTTGTGATGCGCTTCGATGTGATCGTGGAGACACCGCGGGGATCGCGCAACAAGTACGAGATGGACCAGGTCAAACAGCGGATCAGGCTTGACCGGCTGCTGTTCACCGCCACCGCCTATCCCTACGACTACGGGTTCGTGCCCGGGACACTGGCCGAGGACGACGATCCGCTGGATGCGCTGGTGCTGGGAGAGGTGCCGACCTTTCCCGGATGCGTGATCGGAGTGCGTCCGGTGGCGGTGTTCTGGATGCATGACGAGCACGGACCCGACGCGAAGATTCTCTGCGTGCCCGCCAACGATAGCCGCTACGCCCACATCGAGGATCTTCTGGATGTGGATGTCCACGTACTCGGCGAGATCGGTCACTTCTTCGACGTCTACAGGGACCTCGAGCCGGGCAAAAGCACCGACACCCGTGGCTGGGAATCACGCGCCCATGCAGAGGACGTGATCAAGCGCGCCGCCCGCCAGGCCGCACGAGGTCCCGCCCGGCAAGGCGGTCTATGACTACCGCCGCCTTCGCCGCCGTGCCGGCCGATGCCGGTATCCGCCTCGTCAAGAGTGACGTCCGGATGTCGCGGACCGAATCGGGGGAGCTCGATGGGCAGCGTTGGATAAAGCTGGTTCGCATTTTGGTGCACGCAGTCCAAGAGGTCCATCAGCCTGTCCTCAGGCACCACCGCGAAAAGGGTCGCCCGGATTGCGCTCCTGGTCGTCGGTGGCCGGGTCGATGCCCTGCTCGTCGCCGTCGAAGCAGAAGCCGTTGAACCCCAGATACCGGTCCGCGCCGAACTGGGCGACGATCGGCGCCGGCCGGACGACGGGGGTGGTGATCCGGTGGCGGGCCATGCCGTCCTCGATCACACGCAGGCGCAGCCACGTCCGGCCGTCCATCTCCATGGCGTTGAAGCTGCACTCGCCGTCGCCAGCCGACAAATGGTGGTCGCCGAGTGACAGCAGACCGCCCGCCACGAAGACCGGGAAGTAGACCTTCGAGCCCGGGCCGAGCTTGTTGATGTCCATGTTCCCGCCGTTCTCCCGAGGCGGCTGGGTGCGCGCCGCCACCCGCGCGGCCTCCTCGCCCAGGCCGCGCAGCAGCGCGTTGCGCGGGTCGGGGGCGAAGGCGCGGCCGTCGGCGTACAACGGGCGCTCCCGCTCGTGCCACCGTCGCATCAACTCAAAGGACGGGGCGACGCCGATGGTCCCCACGTGTGGCTGGGCGGGGATCCGGACGCCAGGCACCTGCGGCGACTCGGCGATGCCGCCGCGGGCGTACCAGGTCGAACGGTAACCGTCGGGGAAGACCTCGCCGAGCAGGCCCGGCGTGCCGGGCAGGATGTTGGAGAAGGCGACGCCGCTCAGCGGCTCGACGCCCAGCACCTCGGCCACCAGCACGTCGCCGGGCCGCGCGCCGTTCACATGGACCGGGCCGGTCAGCGGATGCATGCGGGACAGGTCGACGCGGCGCAGCTCGTCCAGACTGCCGTAGTCGTGGATCTGGTAGTCGTCGTACGCGGCCGACTCCAGGATCACCTCGTCGCCCGGATCCACCGTCACCGCGGCGGGATCTCGGGATGCCAGCGGTTGTGCCCGATCTCCGGCTGG
This sequence comes from Nonomuraea basaltis, assembly GCF_005893125.1. Taxonomy (GTDB): domain Bacteria; phylum Actinomycetota; class Actinomycetes; order Streptosporangiales; family Streptosporangiaceae; genus Nonomuraea; species Nonomuraea basaltis. The sequence goes on from NZ_VCJS01000127.1 coordinate 27,689, forward strand.
GCCGCGAGGGGCACTCCGACCCGGCAGGTGAGGCGCGGCACGTTCAGGTAGCGGTCGCTGAAGCGGGACAGCGGTTCGACGTTCATGCTGCTCCAGGGGTGGGGTGGGCGGTGAAGTGCACGCCGGTGAACGGTGCGCGCCAGGCGGTGAGCTCGGCCGCGAGCGCGGCGAGGTCCGTGGCGGGCTCGCCGGCCGGGTCCAGGGCGCGGGCGAGGAACGCGGCCAGCGCGGGCATGTCGTGCTCCCGCATGCCAAGGCGGGTGATCTCCGGGGTGCCGAGCCGCAGGCCGTTCATGTCGCCGGCCACCGGAGCCATGGGCAGCCCGATCCCGGAGGCGAGCAGGTTGGCGGCGCGCACCCGGTGCGCCGCGCGCTGCCCGCCGCCGTAACGGTGGGCCGGCAGCGCGAACTGGTGCGACTCCGTCCCGCCAAGCCCGGCGGCGAACACCGGCACGTCCCAGCGCCCTCTACCATACGGAATGTGAGTGAGCTGCTTCCAGGTCCCGTCGCCGGCGCAGGGGAGGATTCCGAGTCGAGGCTCGTGGGTTCGGCCCGGGTGCTGGCCGTCCTGGCCGAGCTGGCCCGCCACCCCGACGGGATCGGCCTGGAAGACATGGCGCGAGCCGTGGCCAGTCCTAAGCCGACGATCCACCGCGCCCTGACGTCACTGCGCCAGGCCGGATTCGCCGGCGAGCGCATCGGCGCCCCCATCGCCCGCCCCCACCAGATCCTGTGCATCGGGCTGAACCACAGCGACCACGCGGCCGAGACCGGCCAGGCCGTACCCGACGAGCCGATCCTGTTCACCAAGTCGCCCAACACGCTGGCCCCTCGGTAGGGCGGACCACATGAGCCTCGCCCCCTCCGGCCCCCAGCGGCTGGAACCGGCCGACCCCGCCGTGCTGGCGGCGGTCGAGGCGGCCGTGCCGGGGATCACCAGGGCGCGAGCGAGCGACCGCCTCGGCATGGCGCACGACGCCTCGCACTACCTGCTGATCCCGCAGGCCGTCCTCGTCCCCCAGGACGCCGGGCAGGTCGCCGATCTGATGCGGGCCTGCGCCGCCCACGACCTGGAGCTGACCTTCCGGTCCGGCGGCACCAGCCTGAGCGGGCAGGGGGTCGGCCGGAATCTGCTCGCCGACGTCCGCCGGCACTTCCGGAGCATCGAGGTGCTCGACGACGGCGCCCGGGTGCGGGTCCAGCCGGGCGCCGTGCTCCGGCAGGTCAACGCGCGCCTGGCCGCCTACGGCCGTAAGCTCGGCCCGGACCCGGCCAGCGAGTCGGCGTGCACCCTCGGCGGTGTCATTGCCAACAACTCCAGCGGCATGACCTGCGGCACCCACGCCAACGCCTATCAGACGCTGGAGTCGCTGGTCCTCGTGCTGCCGAGCGGGACCGTCGTGGACACCGGCGCCGGCGACGCCGACGCCCTTCTGCGTGCCCGCGAACCCGCCCTGGCGGAGGGACTCCTGCGGCTGCGCGACCGCATCCGGGACAACGCCGAGTCCGTACGCCGGATCAGGGCACAATTCGCCCTGAAGAACACCATGGGGTACGGGCTCAACAGTTTCCTCGACCACGACTCGCCCGCCCAGATCCTCGCCCACCTCGTCATCGGCAGCGAGGGCACCCTCGGCTTCGTCGCCGAGGCGGTCCTGCGAACGGTTCCCGCGCACCGCCTCGCCGCGACCGGGCTGGTCGTCTTCCCCACGTTGCGCCAGGCCATGGCGGCCATGCCCGAGCTCCTCACCGCCGGTCCCGCCGCCGTGGAGTTGCTCGACGCCGAATCGCTGCGGGTGGCGCAGGGCGATCCCGGCGCGAACGACGTCCTGCGCACCCTGCCCGTGGACGGCCACGCCGCGCTGCTGGTGGAGTGGCAGGAGCCGGATCCCGAGTCGCTGGCCCGGCGGGAGCGGGACGCCGAGCGGGCCTTCGCGGGCCTGGACCTGGCCGCGCCGGTCCGGCTGAGCAGGGACACGCTGGGCCGGGGCGCGCTCTGGCACATCCGCAAGGGCCTGTACGCCTCGGTCGCGGGCGCGCGGCCGAGCGGCACGACCGCCCTGCTGGAAGACGTCGCCGTGCCCGTGCCCGCGCTCGCCGATTTGTGCGACGCCCTGACGGAGCTGTTCTCCCGGCACGGCTACGAACGCAGCGTGATCTTCGGGCACGCCAAGGACGGCAACCTGCACTTCATGCTCAACGGGAACTTCGGAGCCGCGGGAGACCTGGCCCGCTACGCCGACTTCACCGAGGATCTCGTCGAGGCCGTCCTGGGCCGCGGCGGCACCCTCAAGGCCGAGCACGGCACCGGCCGGGTGATGGCCCCCTTCGTCCGGCGGCAGTACGGCGACGAGCTCTTCGCCGTCATGCGCGAGATCAAGCGGCTGTGCGACCCGGCGAACACCCTCAACCGCGGTGTCGTGCTGACCGACGACCCCAAGGCGCACCTGCGTGATCTCAAGACCGTCGTCACCGTCGAACCCGAAGTGGACCGCTGCGTCGAATGCGGCTATTGCGAACCGGTCTGTCCCAGCCGCGACCTCACCACCACACCGCGCCAGCGCATCGTCCTGCGCCGGGAGATCGCGGCCGCCGAGGCGGCCGGAGATCACGCGCTCGCCGGTCAGCTGAGCGAGGAGTACGGCTACGACGCCGTCGAGACCTGCGCGGTCGACGGGATGTGCGCCACCGCCTGCCCCGTGCTGATCAACACCGGTGACCTGACGAAGCGGCTGCGCGCCGAGAACCAGGGACGCGCGGCGCGAACCGGCTGGAAGGCCGCCGCCGGTCGCTGGGGCCTGGCGACCAGGACGATGAGCCTGGCCTTGGACGCCGCCGTGCTGCCGCCCGCCGGGCTCGTGGAGAACGCCACCCGGGCCGCTCGTGCGCTGGCCGGCCACGAGAACGTCGCTCAGTGGAGCCGTGACCTGCCCCGCGGCGGCAGAGTCCGCCGCGCCGCGCCCGATCCGTCGGCCGACGCCGTCTATGTGCCGTCCTGCCTCAACACGATGTTCGCGCCCGCGGACGGCGGGCCCGGGGTCATGGACGCGCTGCTGCGGCTCACCGAGCGGGCGGGCCTGCGCCTGCACGTCCCGAAGGGGATCGAGAACCTGTGCTGCGGCACTCCGTGGTCGTCGAAGGGACTGACGGACGGCTACGAGGTCATGCGCCGCAAGGTGACGGCGGCACTCGTCGCCGCCTCGGACGGTGGCCGGATCCCGGTGGTCAGCGACGCCGCCTCCTGCACCGAAGGGTTCCACAAGCTGACCGCCGCCGACCCCGCCGTCCGGGTGCTGGACGCCGTGACCTTCGTCTCCGAGCACATCCTGCCACGCCTGCCCGCCGGCAAGCGGCTCCCTTCCGTGGCCCTGCATCCGACCTGCTCCGCCACCAGACTCGGGCTCGACGCGGCGATCAGCCGGATCGCCGAGGCGGTCGCCGAGAAGGTCGTCGTCCCCGAGGACTGGCAGTGCTGCGCCTTCGCAGGCGACCGCGGCCTGCTGCATCCGGAGCTCAGCGCGTCGGCGACCCGGGCGGAAGCCGCCGCGGTGGAACGCGGCGGCTGTACGGCCCACGCCTCGGTCAACCGGACCTGCGAGATCGGGATGACCCGGGCCACCGGCAGGACCTACCACCATCTGCTGGAGCTCCTCGACCAGACCACGGCCTGACGAGCGGGCCGCGCCGGCCCATGGGGACCACTGATCAGGAGGCGGGGGAAGATACAGCGGACGTCGAGGCCCGGCGTGTGGGCTTCGCGGCTATGGAGAGCCGTCCGCATCCGTTGCATTGGCGCGAGTTCGTTGCTCACCGCACTCGTCCTGATCTGCGGGATCGGTAGCTGCCTATTCCTCATGCGTGACGGCGGTGCCGGTGGCGTCGGCGGAGCGGTGTGTCTCGGTGTTCCGGTCGGCGATCAAGGCCTCGATGCCGGCCAGGATCCGGTCCAGGCCGAACTCGACGTCGCTGGGGGGCAGTTCGTCTTCGATGTAGTCGGTGTTCGCCATCAGTGCGGCTGTTCTGGGAAAGCCGCGCTCTCTGAGGAGTGACTGCAGGAAGCCGATGGCCGAGGTCATCGCCGCGGTTTCTGCGGATTCGTGGAGGTTGCGGGCCAGGCGTGCGGTGCTGCGCGCGTAGCCGTCGAGGAGCAGCGCGCAGCCTAGTGTGTCGCGATCGTTCAGGCCGGAGCCGGTCATGCCGTCCATGAAGACCTCGAGCCAGCCGACCAGGTGGGGTGTCATAGGGGCCGCGTTGACGGGCAGGTCGAGCAGCCATGGGTGGACCCGGTAACGGTCGATCATGGCGCGGGTCCACTCGGTGGCGGCGGCCCGCCAGTTCGCGGCCTGTCGTACGGCTTGCGGGGGCGGGCCCCAGCCGGCTTCGGCGAGCAGCACGAGCAGTTCCTCTTTGGACTGGACATAGCGGTAGAGGGCGTTGGCGGTGATGCCCAGGCGGCCGGCGATCTTGGGCATGGACAGTCCGGCGAAGCCGTCGGTGTCGGCGACCTCGACGGCGACCTCGACGATCTGCTCGACGCTGTAGGCCGGTTTGGGGCCGCGCCGTCGCGTGGCCGGGGTGAGCCCCCAGGCCAGTGCTGTGCCGGGTGGTAGTTGCGCCTGTTCCTTGTCCTCAGCCACAGTGCATCATCCCATCGACACAGAAACTGTTCATGCCTTACACTAATTCTTGTTGATCACTACGGGGAGGCTAAAAGTGAGTGGTTCGTACCGCGCGGGGATGCTGCTGCGGCGCCTGCTCGGGAGATGTGTGGGGCGGCCAGGGCCTGCCGCCACGTCGTCCGTGATCCGGCTATGGCGACAGGAGGGCATCCTGTGTGGCGAGGGAGGGCACCCTGATCACGCCGACTCGGTCACGCGGCTGCGCCTGGGCCCGGCAGCAGGTCGACGTCGCCGGCGTGCATCGGCTCGCCGCAGTGGGCGCAGCGCAGGTCGGCACGGCTGATCTCGCCGCACGCGTGGTGGCGGTAGAGCACGGGCGGCCCGGCCTCGCCCGCGAGCCACCTGTCGCCCCAGCTGGTCATGGCCATGATCAGGTCGACCAGCTCGGCGCCCTTGGCCGTCAGGTGGTACTCGTAGCGCGGCCGATTGTCGTAGGGACGGCGCTCGAGCACGCCCTGGTCGACGAGGTGGTTGAGCCGCTCGGTCAGCACCTTGCGCGAGATCCCGAGGTCGGCCTGGATCTGCTCGAACCGACTCATGCCGACCCACACGTCCCGCAGGATCAGCGGCGACCAGGGCTCTCCGATCACGTCGAGGGTGCGCGCGATGGAGCAGGCCATCTCCCCGAACTTGGTGCGTTGCATGAGATCAGTCTAGCAAATGGAGTTCCCTCAAGGAACTCTGGATGCTACGGTCATGAAGTCTCTTGAAGGAACTCAAGAAGGGAGTCGCAAGATGAGCAAGGTCATCAGCGCCCACGCGGTATCGGTCGACGGATACATCACCGGACGCGACCCGGGCGCCGGGCGCGGACTCGGCGACGGAACGATGCTGTTCGACTGGTACTTCAACGGCGACACGCCCAGCCAGGTGTTCGACGGATTCAAGCTGAGCGCGCCCAGCGCCCGCCTCTTCGACACCCTCGCCGGACGCGTGGGCGCGATCGTGGCAGGACGCACCACCTACGACGACTCCGACCATTTCGGAGGCGGCAGCCCGCACCCCACAGCCCGGCTGCACGTCCTCAGCCACCGGCCGGCGCCGGAGATCAGCGAACGGCAGACCCTCATCACCACCGGCATCCAGGACGCCATCGCCGCGGCCCGCGAGGCCGCCGGCGACAAGGACGTCGGCCTCATGGGCGGCGGCGTCGCGACCGAGGCCTTGAAGGCCGGGCTCGTCGATGAGGTGATCCTCCACCAGGTGCCCGTCCTGCTCGGCGGCGGCCGCCCCTTCTTCCAGGAACTGCCCGAGCACGTGCACCTGCGGCTGCTGGAGGCCGTCCCCGCCCCCGGCGTCACCCACCTCCACTACCAGGTGGCCCGATGATCCTCATCACCGGCGGGCTCGGCATGATCGGCGCCCACACCGCCCGCGCGCTCGCCGACCTCGGACACCAGGTCGTCGTCACCACCCACCGCCGCAGCGAGGTCCCCTCCTTCCTCGCCGGCCGGGTCAGCGTGGAACCCCTCGACGTCACCGACCGGGACGCCTTCCTCGCCCTGGCCGATCGTCACGCCGTCAGCGACATCGTCCACCTCGCCGGCACCATCCCCGACCACGACCCGGTCGGCTACTTCCGCACGGACACGACCGGCCTGCTCAACGCGCTGGAGGCCGCCCGTACCTGGGGCGTGCGCAGGTTCGCCGTCGCCAGCAGCATCGGCGTCTACATCGGCCGGACCGAGACCCGCCGGCACGAGGAGCTCGCGCTGCCCACTGCGCAGTTGCCGCACCTGATCGTCGCCTTCAAGAAGGCCGTCGAGCCACTGACCACGCACAGCCTCCAGGGCAGCGGTGTCCAGCCGGTCGTGCTCCGGATCGGGAGCATCTGGGGACCGCTGATGGACCCGGAATCACCGTTCAACCACATCCCGCCGTACATCAACGCCGTGCTCCGCGGTGAGCAGCCGCGGCCGCTGTACGCCGACGACGGCGGTGACCGCTGCTACGCACCCGACGCCGGGCGCGCGATCGCCCTGCTGACGACCGCGCAAACCCTGCGGCACACCACCTACAACGTCTCCAGCGGCCGGCCGTTCACCAACCGCCAGCTCGCCGACGCCCTGCAGGCGATCATCCCCGGCCTGCGGCTCGACCTGCTGCCCGGACGGCAGGACGGCCCCGGCGACGACCCCTACCTCGACATCACCCGGCTCACCCACGACACCGGCTTCACGCCGGCCTTCGACATCGCCGCGGCGGTCGCCGACTACGTCGCGTGGCGCGCCGACAACCTCCGCTAGAACGCCCCGTCACGGTGGGCGGCTACCCGGGGCTGAGCGCCGTGCTGCTGGCGCCGCTGATGCAGCAGTTCCGGCGGCTGCACCCCGGGGTCACGGTGGTGCTGCACGAGGGCGATCCGCTGCAGCTGGAGGAGGCCATCGTGCACGGCGAGGTGGACATCGCGCTTGCGCACCTCGGACGTGCCCCAGGTGCACCACAACGTGCGCATGAGCGCTCCTCCGACTTGGCGTTGGTACGTCCGTCGGAGGTCTTCTCCGCCCGCGGCGTCGCGGACCGACCGCGCCGGGCCCCGAGGCGGGTCCGTGATGACGACGCGACCGCGAAGGAGTACTCCCCTCCACTTCGCCTGCGATCATACATACCGAATCGCGGCCTTGCGCCGCTGCCCCAGCGCGAACCCATGGAACCGGCCCGTCGACACCATGAACTCCAAGCGTCTGCGATTCTCTGTGTTTGCCTGAGGATTTCCGGCATTCCGGGCGGGCGTGGCGCGTGGCGGGCCGTCTCCGTACCCTCCGAGGGGGAGTACGGGGGTGGCTGTGACGCGGTGGAAGCCGGTCCGGTGGTGAGGATCGCGTACAGGCCCTGTACGCCCCGCCGGTGGGCGGGGCGCCTGGGGTGCCTGGCCCGCCGGACGCTGTCCCTGTCTCTTATTCCCATCTGACGTT
>NZ_VCJS01000128.1 GCF_005893125.1 Nonomuraea basaltis
GCCCTCGACGACGCGCTGCCCGACCTGCTCGGCACCACCAGAGCCCGCATCCTGCGCTGCATCGCCGCCACCACCGGATGCACCACCAGCGAACTCGCCCGCCGGACCGGCACCTCACTCTCCTCGGCCAGCGCCCACGCCCAAGTGCTCCACCGCACCGGACTGATCACCAGCACCCGCCACGCCAACATGGTCATCCACCAGATCAGCCGCCTCGGCACCGACCTGATCCGCTACCAAACCCCGCCCTGACCTGGCGCTCCGGGGACCTTTTGCAGATGCGCTGAGAGCAAAAATCACGAAAGATGCGGATATTGCTCCAACCTTGATCACCTCACGCAAGACTCGCCATCTCCAGAGCGAACCGGCATCAGGACGGGCGAGTGCTGCGGCTATCGATCTTGGTGACATTTCAAAGCTGTATATGACAACTAAAGTCTGTAGTTGCACGTGCGGAGCGTGCCGCCCGACAAAACGACAAATCCGAATCTACGTCGTAAAGCCGGGGGCGGCGGGCGGTGAGCGTCCGAAAGTACCGCTGTGCGCGCGTGAGATTGACGGAGAGACGCGTATGAGGTGCGTTCGGTACGTCTGACGCGACAGATACTGTCAAGCGCTTAGAGAGCGTCTGAGACGGTAACCGAATCGTGACCAGCAGAAATGATCACTGGTACCCCACTTGTACTCATACCTCTCTTATATGTGTTAGCTTGAAGATCCAAGCACCACACAAAAGCACCGCTGACCAGCCGAAACACCAGGAAGGAACGCCGTGACCGCCACCGCCACAACCACCCTCCCCGGCCCGATCCAGATCCGCAACGCCGCCCACGAGGCGGGCGCGACCACCACCCACGCACTCGACGCCATCGCGTTCGCAGCCGCCGCCCGCGCCGCCGACTACGTCACCAAGGACTGGGAGGCGCGGCTGCAGCGGGCAACCGAACTCGTCTGGGACCTCGCCCTAGCCCGGACCGTCCAGGACGCTGAAAGGTACGGCTACGACCTCGACAACGGCTTCACCTACGACGACATCCCGAAGGTCTTCGCCGCTCACCTCACCATGCACGCTGCCGTCAGAATGACCTGCTGGCTGCACAACCTGAACACGATGGACTGTTGATAGCGGCACCGCTACCGACCCGCCGGCACCGGCCCCGCGACCCGACGTCGCGGGGCCGCCGCCTTTCACGAGGAGAACCACAATGGACACGATGATCACCCGCACCCGCGCCGAACTCCGCGCGGCCGCGACGGCAGCGCGCGACGCAGGCGCCACCACCACCCAGATCCTCCAGACGGTCGCCCGAATGCTGACCGGGCCGGCCGCCACCCTGGAGAAGTTCGAGCGCAACGTGGCGGACGTGCTCGACACGGCGGGCTTCTGGTTCGACGAGCTGTCCGACGAGTACATTCGCGCGCTCGGCAGCACGCCGTACCCGTGGCAGACGGCCAAGTTCGACGACCTGACCGGACGCGATCAGGCGTGGGTGGTCGGGCGCATGATCCAGCAGTTCGGCGACCCGGACGTGAAGCCGGAGCGGCCCGCGCCGATTCGGCTCGCTGACCAGCTGCTCAACAGCCTGCGGAGGGCGGCCGCGCTCAAGGTCGAGTTCGGCGACCACTTCATGCCGGTGTACCGGGGCGTCCGCGACGTGCTGATCACGCTGCTCGACACCCAGTCCGTTGACCGGGAGCTGGCCATCGAGGCGATCGAGCACGCGCTCACCACCGGCAAGGGCATCGCCGAGGCCGTCGCGCACATGGACGGCCAGCTGTGACCGCGCCGACGCTGGACACCAGCACCCGCGCCGTGGCCGAGCACCTGCTGAACACGCTGCGCCTGCTCGACCAGGCCGACGACCAGCGCCTTGCCGTCCAGCCCGGCGGCGCCTACGGCGACGTGCGGGAGGCCCTGATCAAGGTCCTGGAAACGCAGGACTGGGGCCGTGGGATGGCGGACGAGGCGATCCTTCACGCCATGCTCATCGGCGACACGTTGTTCGAGTCCATGATGGCCAGCCGCGCAGGCTGATAGCGGAACCACAATCCACGGCGGCGGTCTGTCTCGGGCGCGGCCGCCGTCCTTTCAGCACCACCACCCCGGGGAGGGGAGCCATGATCACTGCCACGTACCTCAACGAGCCCAAGGAGTTCCGCAGTGCCGCCGACATGCTGCGCTGGCTCGCTGAACACACCTACCAGCACAGCTCGAAGCGCACGGTGCGTGAGTACTACCTGGGCTCGCCTGAGTCTCACGGCGATTACTGGCTGCGGGAGCGCACCTGGCTTCGCCTGTCGAAGGAGGACTACGCCCATGTCTACCGCGTCAATCGCCGCTACGGACGGTACTACCGCCACATGGAGGAGAAGGACCCGGAGTGGCAGGACGGCAAGAGGACCTGCTGGGGCGACAACTCCGTGGACATGGTGCAGCACAGCCGCAAGTACCCCGGTGTCACCCGCACGGTGCAACTCGTGGGCCCGCACGGCGACGCCTGCTACTAGTCGCGGTGATCCTCGTCTTCGCAGTGCGGAGTTCCGTCGGTTCGCCACCGGTAAAGATTGTCTATGGACGTCCAGCCGTGCAGTGAAGTGCCTTTCAGCCGCCCGTAGGCCCACCACTTCCCGTAGGCGTTCTTCACCCAGCAGTGCAAGTACAGAACTTGGCGCAGGCGGGCCTGACCCACTGTCCGGCACCGGCTTCCCGCGTACGGCCCGGCTTTGAGGCCGACCGTCCTCATCATGATGGCGTAGCCGGTGTCCGCGTTCCTGACCTTCGGACGTGGGCAGAAGGAAGCGGAGTCCGTAGTGGCCGCCGCAGGGCCGCTCACCAGGGACACTGTCATGATCATGCTGGCCGCCACGACGGCGGGCAGGGTCTTGAAGCCGCGAGCCAATGTGCCACCTCACCGAGGTTCGTTGACGAACAGGACCCGGCGGACAAGTGTCCGCCCGAGACATGTCACCAACGTACGGGTCGGCAGGCGGCGTGGAATCAAACCAAGGTTGGAATTTGGGGTCAACTCTGGTGGTAGGTGCTCCGCTGCGTCCACCGTACGTATGACATCCGGCTGTCCGTGCATGCCAGGCTTGACCGGGCAGCCTCGGAAATGGCGATGGCCGGGCCCGCCACAGGTCCGGCCATCCAACACCACAAAAAGCCCCGGACACCTCGTCGCCACAACGAGGCCCCAGTGCCTTTCAGCGTAACGCACGCACACGGCCTGGAAAGGCCGCCCCACATTAGGAGAACTCGTGAAGTATGTTGCCGCCGCCACCCGCGGCTACCGTCTGGAGCTCCGAGGGCACGACTGGTTCGAGCCGCAGACCACCACCGACCGCGCCTGGGTGCTCAACTCCATCCGCGTGGCTCGGCTGGCCGGCCTGCCGCTCGTCGTCGCCCTGTTGACGCCCGAGGTCGAGTATCTGCCTGCCTGCAGCTGGTGCCGCGCCCGGCCCCGCGCGGTCGAGCAGGACTGCGACGGGGTGTACGTGACCGCGACGTGCGACGCCCCGCAGTGCGTGGAGGCCCGCCGCCTGGCCTATGAGGGCGTCATCGCCTACCCGTCCCACCAGCGCAGCGACAATGCGTTGCGGATCGTTCAGCCCGTCCGGGTCCGCAGAGCGGACGGGCCGCGCCCGGGCGTCGTCACGGTGGACGAGTACGACGACATCACGTGCTTGTGCGGCAACGTCCCCTCTAACGCCGGATTCCATCCGTGTTTCCCAGGCGGTGCCCTCATCGAGCTCGACGATCCCAAGTTCGCTGAGTGGGACAGCCTGTACTGGTGTGCTGGTGTCGGCTGCCCTGGCGTCATCGTCGATTGCCGCTACATCGACGACACCCGGCCCGGGGAAAGCGTCACCGACGCCTTCCCTGTGGAGATCCACGACGAGTGCGGAGACTGCCCGGCGCACAAGGACGCGCCCCGCGAGGACCACAGCTACGCCTGTTCCGCCAACTGGACCTGACCCCGGCTCGATCGCTAGCGCTGCTCGTGATCAAACTGTTATATCAGCTGTTCACACTGGTAGCGCATATGTCTATATCGGTGCGCTGAACGTGCTAATATGCGAGAGAACGCACCACAGAAACAACCAGCACCGCCCGCCGATAGCGGCGACGCAATCAACACACGGCACCGGCCCCGCGACCGCCACGGTCGCGGGGCCGTCGCACGTTCAGGAGGACCAACACCATGAGCACCGCCACCGCCACCGCCACCACGACCATCGAGCCCGGCGTCTACAAGAAGAACGGCGACATCTACGAGATCAAGCCCCTCCGAAACGGGGCGCTACGCGCCAAGAAGATCCGGGTCGTCGGCGGGAAGGCCCGCCGGTACGCGTCGCTGCACCGGCCGAGCCAGTTCACGCCGACCGACAAGATCACCCTCGACGACGCCAGCGGCTTCGGCCACGAGTACGGCATTTGTTGCTGCTGCTTCAGGCTCCTCAGCGACCCGGTGTCGGTGAGAGACGGAATCGGGCCTGTGTGCAAGAAGAAGTACTTCCCCGGCCTCTGACAGCCCTCGAGCCCGCTCCGCGCCCGCCGGCGCGGGGCGGGCGACCCCGACCGAGCCCACCAGTTGGAGGACCCCCGTGGACGAGACCACCCGCATGTTCGGCAAGTGCCCCGTCAAGGGCTGCAAGCACCGCGCCGTCATGGACACCCCCGCCATCCGGGAGTACCACCGCGACCGCGCGCAGCGGGTCATCGGCAGCTTCCTCAAGCCGGTCGCCAAGCACGCCGGGATGCCGGACACCGGCTGGTGGTCCTTCTTCGACGTCTACGACTGGCTGTACCACGAGCCGCGCCAGTGGAACCGCGGCGTCACCGACGACCGGCCCCGCTGCCCCGACCACAAGACGCTCCTGCGGTGGCAGCAGCTCGACACCGGCAAGGGCCCCAACCCCGACAAGCGGTGCGACGGCCGCTGCCGAGGCGCCCGCGGCCACGTCTGCGATTGCCCCTGCATGGGGGAACAGCATGGCGCCGACAACCTCATCAAGATCTGAAAGGGAAACCCATGCTCCAGCCGAACCGCACCGCCGCCCAGATCATCAACCGGCTCCGCGAGGCCGGTTTCACCGTGAACATCCCCGACGAGCCGTACCGGCGCATCTACCAGCTGCGTCTCAGCCGCGGCATGTACTTCGGCACGCTCGACGTCTCCGCCGACAAGGGCCGCGCGCTGCGGATCTCGATGACGTGGCAGCCGAACATGACCAACCGGAAGGGGAGCGGCGCTTCCGAGATCATCGGCCTGCTCAACACGCTGCCCGAGCACGGCTGGCAGAAGTGAGCCACCACATGACGAGCATCGCGACGAACACCGTGATGGGGCTGCTGCTCACCACCGACCTCAACCCCGGCGGCCGGGTGGCGCTGCTGCTGTCCGACGAAGGCGACCGGCTCGACCTGGGCTACCTGTCCGGCGCGCTCACCCTCGGCGACGGCGACACCGACGCCGAGATCTGCGAGGTCGAAGAGTACCCGCACCTCAACCTCATCGTGGGCCGGCTGGCCCACCCCGGCGACCGGGAACGCAACCACATCGCCGGGCTGCTGCTCGACCAGTACTTCCCGCCCACCGCAGACCGGTGGTGGCTCGACCTGCGCGGCGGCGTCGTCATCACCGGCTTGTGCGACTGCGGCTGCCCCTCAGACCTGCCCGACCACATCTACGACATGGCACGCGCCGTGTCCGACTCGATCCCGAGAGGAACACGATGACCAGACGAACCAGGCCCGCCGTCAACCCGAACACCAGCCACAGCGTGATCACCACGAAGGCGCACCTGTGCGGCTGGGCGATCAAAACCAGCCCGGTCGCCGATGGGACATCGGAGCTGATCCTGACCCGCGACGACTGGAAGATCGTCGTCGCGCTCCGGGCGGGAACGGCGTTCGCTGCCGCCATCCAGTACCCCGGGCGGCCGAACCCCTCGGCGGTGGTGGGATCCGACCAGATGACCCGCTACCTGCGTGGCCACCGCGAGCAGATGTCGGCGTTCCACGTCGGCCAGCGCGTGGTCTGCGGTGGCCGCGCCGGGCTGGTGGAGGACATCATCCCCGACGACGAGGTGAAGGTCCGGCTCGTCGTCCGCTACGACGACGGCAGCGCGGGGGAGCCGTACACCACGCACGTGCGCGCCGAGGAAGAGGTGACGGTGTGAGGCCCATCCACCGCCCGGTCACGCTGCTCAACCACCCCATCTACCAGGACCCGGACGGGGAGCACGCCTACAGTCTCGGCCCGGGCCCGTACAGGAAGGACTTCCACGACCCTGGCTGTCCGAAGGTCAAGGGCATCGAGGGGGTCAGCGAGGTGACCAGCACCTACGACCGCCTCTTCACCGCAACCTGCATGCCGTGTAAGCACTGCATACCGCACGGGGCGCACAAGGTGACACTGCCGGACGGCACCTACCGCTACCGCCCTATGGGGCCCATCGCGGTCGGTCACCACGGCGACCGAGTCGAGGAGCACGGCGAGTATGCCCTGTGCGACCAGAGCCGCGGCAAGTGGCGAGTCCGCGAATGGGCCGCTGACGGGCCGGCCGCGCTCGCTCGAGCGAAGGAGCTCGGCGTGAAGGTGATCCTCGGCCCGCTCGACGCCCGTTACGGTCTCCCGATCGGGCCGGAGTCGCAGTAGTGACCACGCACGCCAGCTGATAGCGGAACCGGAATCAACGTCACGAGGAGAACGCCACGATGGCTACCGCCACGAAGAAGCCCCGCAAGCGCCGCAAGGTCACGCAGGCCATGAAGGACCGCGACACCGCCAGCCGCACCGCAGCGAGAGAGGTCCTGCACGCCTACGCCACGGCGTGCCTGGCCAACCCGGCCGCGCTGGAGCAGTTCCGGTCGATCGCCGCGAGCATCGGCTGGAAGTACGACCCCGCCAGCGACGACGACGGCTACTCGCTGCAGAACGCCATGCTGCTGGCCGCGCAGCGCCGCCCACTCATCCACTGCGGCGGCTTCGACTACTGGCTGAGCCAGGGCCGATGCGTCGCCGAGGGGGAGAAGTCCCTCTTCACGTTCCGCCACATCGGCCGGAAGAAGACCGAGGAGGAGCGCGCCGAGGAGAAGAAGCTGGCCGAAGAGGGCTGGCAGTCCAGCAAGCGCGGGCCTCGCTACTACGTGAAGAAGGGCACGTTCGACGTCGCCCAGACCGTGCCGCGCGAGAGGTGCCCGCACTGCGGCACCACCCCGGCCAGCCCCGAGGACCGCACCACGCAGTGCCCGCCGGACTGCGCGGTGTTCGCTCCTCAGCCCGGCGGCAAACCGCCCCGCGAGCTCGTGCTGGAGCTGATGCAGGCCCAGCTCATCGACGCTGACGCCGACGAGGACGGCGAGGAGTGAACCCGGCGACGAAGACCGGCCGCGCCGAGATCGCCCGCAAGGCGCGCCAGCACGGCTACTTCCACGACCGGGGCAACTTCACGATCGCCGTGACGTGCCCGCTGTGCAGGCAGAAGGCCAGCGGCGCCCAGCCCGGCTACGGCGAGAGCGTCACCAAGGCGCTCGACGCCCTGATGGACGACCACCTGCTCCACGACTGCGAGCACGGCCCCCAGCAGTAACCACCCCCGCGCAGGGCGGCGGGTTACTGCCCTGCGCCTCTTTGAGCGAGGCACATTGATCACGATCAAGCACACCCACGAAGACGGCACCCTCGTCTACGGCACCCGCAAGGGCGACGGGGTGTACGACATCATCCGCAAGTACGAGCACGGCAACTTCAAGTTCTTCCCCTCCATCCGCATGATCGGGCTCCGCAACTCGCGTGACCGGGTCGCCGACCGGTGGGCGATCAACGCCGCGGCGGAGGCCCTGCGCAAGGCGGGCTTCGAGGTCGAGGTCGAGATCGACGACGACTTCCGCGACCGCGCCCAGGTCCTGGAGGACAAGTCCGACCGGCTCGAAGACCGCCGCGACGCGCTTGAGCGGAAGGCCGACCGGCACGCCGGCGAGGCGGCGGCCGCGCACGAGCGCGCGAACCAGCTCGGCGAGCGGTTCGCGGGCGGCCAGCCCATCTTGGTCGGCCACCACTCCGAGCGGGGCGCTCGGCGCGACCAGAAGCGCATGCACCAGGCGATGAGCAAGAGCATCGACGAGAACGACCAGGCGCAGGAAACGGCCCGCCGGGCGAATGCGGTGGGCAGCCAGCTGCGTCGCTCCGCGACTCCGGAAGTGACGGCGCGCCGGATCAAGACGGCCGAGTCCGAGCTGCGCAAGATCCAGAAGTCGCTGGACGGCTACGAGCGCAGGCACCTCGACCACACGGGCAACCCGTACTACATCGAGAACCACGAGCCCGCCCAGGGCGACTACCGGGAGATGCAGCTCGCCCGCAAGGTGCAGCTGGAGAACCAGCTCGAATACGACCGGGCGCAGCTCGCCGCCGCGGTGGAGGCGGGCGAGTACGTCGAGTGGGGCAAGCACAACGTGCACGTGGGCGACGTCGTCCACTACTGGGGGCTGCGGCCGCGCAGCGTGGTGAAGGTCAACACGGCCACCGTGGGCGTCGAGTCCGGTGATTTTATCCGCGAGAACGGGAGCCAGATGTTCGTCACTTTCGGCGCCACCTCTCCGGCCCGTCCCGCGCGAATGCTCGTGAGAACGAGCGCCACTTGTTGACCATGGCTAAGGCAGCGACGAGGTTAGCGCAGGGTCGCTAGGTCACTCTC
Source organism: Nonomuraea basaltis (assembly GCF_005893125.1). Classification (GTDB taxonomy): domain Bacteria; phylum Actinomycetota; class Actinomycetes; order Streptosporangiales; family Streptosporangiaceae; genus Nonomuraea; species Nonomuraea basaltis. The sequence continues at coordinate 8,704 of NZ_VCJS01000128.1, forward strand.
CGTAGACGGCAGCGCGATGGCGAACGATGGGTCGATGCGCACTTTTACCGATGAGCGGACATCGGGCCAACGTGGAGGCCGTGTTGGACGTTGCAGACGTATGCCCTTGGTCCCCACGTGAGGGCGTGTCGGCCCGGGGTGTCAGCCGTGGGGCAGTGTCCGGCCGTCGGGCAGGGCTCGGCCGCTCAGGAGTGCCACCAGAGAGCCGCTGTCGGCGCGAACGAGCTGGCCGTTTCCCCAGCTCCAGTCGGTGTCGGCGGCCTCGAGCCGGACACCGGTCAGGTCGATGCCGAACAAGGTGCCGTTTGCGGCGGTGAGCTGATCGAGGACGGCGGTCACAGCCTCTGCCGGTGCGATCGCGGGCCGGTCGAGCGCGATCGTCACATCCAGGGAGTGAATGACGGCATGGCTCAGTGCACCGGCTGCACCGCCGCCCGGCGGCTGCCACGCGTGCAGTCTCGGCGATCGGAGCTGGACGAGGAGGTCGGCGACGGGCAGCGCAGCGTCCCGCGTGGCCACGGTGTCGGAAAGTACGGTGAAGTCGCCGCCGGCCGCCGCCATCTCGGCCCCGAACTGCTCGGGAGTCAGCCGCGCCGGCATCGTCACGTGCGCGATCACATGGCGCACCAGCCACTTCTCGCACAGCGACGAGGCGTCCCACGTCTCGACGGTCGCGGCGGCGAGGGAATCGGCGAGCCCACTGTAGGTCGGCGCTACCCAGGACTGCAGGTCGGTCATGATCGGTCCCCTTGTATGAGGTGAGCCAGATGTTCCTCGAGCTTGTCGAGGGACGTGAGAAAGCCGGTGCGGGACTCGGGCGTACGCATCGTCTCGGGCACGTTGCGCTGGTGGATGACGACCGCGGTTCTGCCATCGCCGAGGTCTTCCAGCGTGCTGGTGGTGTGCATCCCGGTCGCCGACTCGACCCAGGCAAGCCGCTCGGGCGGGACGATCTCGGTGAAGGTGGCAACCATCCGATGGCTGCCGTACTCGCCGAGCATCAGGGTCTCGAACCGGCCACCGGGGTGAAGTTCGACGACGATGCCGTCGATCGGCGTGGCCATGCCGCTCGGGCCCCAGAAGCGCGCGAGCTCGGCGGGCTCGGTGAGGCACCGCCACACCAGCTCGCGCGGCGCGCGGAAGACCCGCCTGTAGACGAGTTCGTCGGCGTTCACTGATTCTCACCCTCCTGCAAGCGGGCGAGGTGCGTCTCTAGCCGGTCCATCCGGTCTGACCACGCCCGCCGGCTCTCCTCGATCCATGAGAGCGCGGCCTCGAGCGCCGCGGGTTCGAGCCGACATGGCCGGGTTTGCCGGTGCCGTCCCTGGCTGATCAGGCCGGACCGCTCGAGCACCCGAATGTGATGCGACACGGCCTGCATGCTCATGGCGTACGGCTCCGCCAGCTCCTTGACCGTCGCCTCGCCCTTGCTCAGCCGGGCCACGATGTCTCGCCTGGTGCGGTCGCTGAGCGCCGTGAACAGGGCATCGAGCTGCTGATCCTCCACCATGGTTCCCATGTAGACACTCAAGCATCTGCTTTATCAAGCGTCAACTTGAGTACTCGCATCAAGCTGCGGTTGGGGCTACGGCGGCTCGGCGTCACATGGCAACGTGCTTACCTGCCGCAGACAAGGTGCGGGCCGCCCGAGCGGCTCGTCACCATGGGTGAGCGGGGAGCCCGTTCGACGACGGGCGAAGGCGTCCCAGGTGACGGTGGCGCCGAAACTCACGAACATCGAGATCGGCAAGATCTCGCTGGCGCCCGAATTCAGCGACATCTGGCGCCGGAACTCGCGAACAAAGCCAAGTCCGGCTACTCCTGGCCCGACAAGGTCAAGTACACCGACATCCGCGCCGTCGAATGCCCGCACGGCGAGGACGGTCCCGAAGTCATCGCACCGAAGCGGCCCGCGAAGAAGGCCTCAGCCAGGCCGAAGGTCGAGGTGCCGACGATCGACACCGAGAAGCTTCGGGCGGCCGCGAACATGGCCGACAACATGCGCGTGGGCCGGGACCGCGAGGCGTTCGTGTCCCCACCCGCCGTGGTGGACAAGCTCATGGAGCTGGCCGAGATCGAGCCCGGCATGACGGTCCTCGAACCCTCGGCGGGCACCGGAAACATCGCCTTGGCTGCCGTCGAGCTGGGCGCGGTCGTGGACTGCGTTGAGCTTGATCGGAACCTGTCGGACGTCCTCGCCGAGCGCGTCCCGGGGGCGCGCATGATCCTCGTCCGGGACTTCCTCGACACAGAACCCGAGGGCCAGAGCTACGACCGGATTGTCATGAACCCGCCGTTCTCCGGCGGCAAGGACATCGCGCACGTCGCCCACGCCCTGCAGTTCCTCAAGCCCGGCGGCCGGCTCGTCGCCGTCATGGGCGCCGGGGTGATCTTCCAGCAGTTCAGGGCGGCTGAGAAGTTCCGCGGCCTGGTGGAGGAGCGCGGCGGCTGGTTCGAGGAGCTGCCCGAAGGCTCGTTCGCCCCGGCGACTGGTGCCAGCACGGTCGTCGTGGTCATCCCCGCCGAGCAGTAGCCGCCTACTTAAGCGCCCCCGGCCCTGGCCGGCGAATTCCAGGGGTTGTCGCAACACGGTGATCAACTACTGGTGGTGGAAGCATAGCGAGACGCTCGGCTGGCAGCCGAGCGTCTTTCGCGATTTGAGCCTGAGATCTCTAGCCTTGGGCCGCAAGTGGAAGACGCAGTGAGGATTCGACAAGGAGATCCGACCCAGTGACTATCATCAACCCGGCCATTGAGCGGGCGGTTCAGCTTCAGCTCCAGCGGGATCCGCCGTTCACTGAGCAGGATCTGGCCGCAGTGGAAGGGGTGCCTGTGCTGTCGGCGACCGACATCAGCGACCTGGCCCGACTTACCGGGCTGCGCGTACTGCGCCTGATCGGTTACAGCGGTCGCGACCTGAAACCGCTGGCCGGCCTGCCGATCGCCAACCTGACGGTCGAGGTCAGTGCGGTTTCCGATCTGACGGTTGTCGCGGAGCTGCCCAAGCTCCAGAGGCTGACGGCGCGGAACAACGCGATCACGGAGATTGACGTCCTGACGGCGGGCGAGCGCCACTTCCGGGAACTGGATCTGACCGGCAATCCCCTGTCCGATCATGCCTACCACCAGGTGGTGCCGGTACTGCGCGAGCGAGTGCCGCAGCTGAGGGTGTCTGAAGAGCGGGAGTGGCGGCTCACCCGTCGGCTGTACGCGGCCGACCTGCCGTTCGACTACTACCGCGACGACGAGGGCCACTGGTTGTGCCGGCCTGGGCTGGAGCACACCGCGTACCCGGACGCCGACCATCTGAAGATCGAACCCGACGAACTCGAAGAGCTCCTCGACCGGGCCCCGTCCGAGATCCCGGGATTGTTCCCCGTCTACGACACGCCCTGAGCTGGTCTTGTGACTGCGCCACACGCGTGAGTCGTCGGAACACGGTGGGTCTAGGTGCTTGCGGCGAGCAGCATGGCGAGACGCTCTGCTGGGGTGCCCCAGTCGAGCGTTTTGCGTGGTCTGGCGTTGAGTTCGGCAGCGACGGCGTCGAGCTGGTCGCGGGTGTGGACGGACAGGTCGGTGCCCTTGGGGAAATACTGGCGCAGCAGGCCGTTGGTGTTTTCGTTGGAGCCACGCTGCCAGGGGCTGGCCGGGTTGCAGAAGTAGACGGGCATGTCGGCGGCGACGGCGAACTCGTGGTGGCGGCCCATCTCGCTGCCCTGGTCCCAGGTCAGGGAACGTTTGAGCTGGGCGGGCAGCGTGGCCATGGTCTCCACGAGGGCGTCGCGCATGCGCTCGGCGCTGCGGTCGATGGGCAGGTGGACGAGCATTACGTAGCGGGTGGTGCGCTCGACCAGGGTGCCGATGGCCGAGCTGCCGTTCTTGCCGATGATGCAGTCGCCTTCCCAGTGGCCGGGCACAGCCCGGTCGTCGGCTTCGGCCGGCCGCTCGCTGAGCATCACCATGGGCGCGCTGTAGCGGGGCTGGCGCTGTTGGGCCAGGCGGCGCGGCTTGCGCATCGCGCGGCCGGTGCGCAGCGCCCGAGTTAGCTCGCGCCGCAGGTCGCCGCGACCTTGGACGTAAAGAGCCTGGTAGATGGTCTCGTGGCACACATTCATCTCCGCCCGCTCGCGGAAGCTCCTGCGCAGACTCTGGACGATCTGCTCAGGACTCCAGCGCTTGTGCAAGTGCTCTTGAATGTATGCCCGTAACTCCGGGTTCTGGCCGATCTTGCTGGGCTTGGGGCGGGGCCGGCGCGCGTCGGCTCGGGCCTGGGCCGCGTGCGGTCGGTACTGGCCGCCGGTGGGGTGCCGGTTGCGGCGGATCTCCCGGCTGATGGTCGAGGGCGCACGGCCGAGCTCGCGCGCGATCTCCCGGATCGAGGCCTTCTCCCGCACTCGGTCAGCGATGTAGATCCGCTCGTCTTCTCGCAGGTAGCGGGACGCGTCAGAAGGGGGCACCGCCGGTCGTGGGACCGGCGGTGCCCCCTTCTTTTTGGTTTTGTTCGGCGCCGAGCCGTTGCGCCACCGCTTCCCGGTCCGCCGGTTGATCCCGACGATCCGGCACGCCTCACGGCTGCTGAGACCTTGATCCATAAGGCGGAAGTATTCCTCCCGCTCTGCGGTCAGCTTCCGGCGGCCCTGCGGTGCCCGGTTCTTGCGTACTTCGAAGGCCATCGAACTCCCCAGGACGGGGTGTTGCAACGACCGCTAGAAAGGGAGGTCTTCCCTGGCCGGGGCCGTCCTTCTTAATCGCCCCCGTCTCCGCCGTCACCAAATCCCCCGTCTCCGCTTCTCCCGCCTCCGTTATATCCCGCGCCTCCGTCGCGACCAGCGCTCCCGTTCGGTGAGTCGTCAGACAGAAATATGTCGAGTAGGACGGCAAGGAAGATGAAGAGCGCGAGGGCCCAAGATCCGTCCGCGTCCGGGTTGACCACCACAAAAAGGAAGAGAGCGCCCATCAGCGTCAGGGTTACCTTTACGCGCACGGGCACGACGGCCTCCTTGAGCACCGGGGGACTTCACTCTTTCTTTCTGAAAGCAATGAAGTCAACACGCCCCAATTTTCGCGGCGAGAGGCGGGGGCCTCCCCGGAGATCCCGTGAAGATCATCTTTTCGTACGGGCTCGGCCTGGACTCAACGGCGATCCTGCTGCGGTGGCTCACCGAGCCCGGCTCGCGCTGGTTCGATCTGCGGGACCTCGTGGTCGTGACGGCGCAGACCGGAGACGAATGGGTGGAAACCGCCTACCTCGTCGAACAGCACATCTACCCGCTGCTTGCCCGCCACGGCGTCCGCATCGTGCAGGTGTCACGGGCCGGCCGCCGCCAGAAGGACGGCATTGTCATCCACGACGACACCACCCACCCGATCCTGTGCCTGACGTCGGCGCCGGGCGCGTCGATGCCGCCCGCGCGGTCAACGACCTCGTAGACCTCATCGTTGCCCAGAACAACGGCATCGACGTGGATGGCGCGTACGAGTGGGCCCTCAAGCTCATCGACGACACTTAGCCCAAAGTTGATTACTTTGTGTTGAGTGCTGTCGAGGGCGATCCCGCGGATAATCGCCTGAGTCGGGTACCGATGTCGTTGCTCCGCATAGAGGCGGCGTGGGGCTACCGGCACCAATTTGGCGTAGACAACTGGACGGCGTTCAAGTGAGGCGCCATCGCTTCCAAATGGTGAATGCCCTGCTCAGGCTATTCTACAGTCTGTGCTCTCGAGCGTAGCTTGTGTGCTACTTCTAACATCTCGGCCCTGCTCTTAGCTCATGGTTTACATGGGGTCAAGTCTTGAGAGGGTGTACGTGCCATGCCATGATCATGTGCTGTCAGGATAAAACTCCCCTCGAAAGGGCTGAAAGTGATCATTCGAGCCAACAAGCGGTGGCGGCCTTCGGCTGCCTCGGCCGTGGTGGCAGTCATCCTCACAGTAATCGCCTTATCTGTTACACCTAGCTATGCGCAAGTGGACGAGCCGCAGATCGACAATCTGAGGGCGAAAAACGCGGCTGCTAGGGAGAAGTCGGACCAGAAGCCGGAAGTAGCTCCCAGGCGCGCGAGAGTCGAGCCTCCTACGGGCAGTTGCGACCAGGTAAAGAAGAAGCTTCCTGAGCTGCGCGCTAAGGGCTTAAAGAAGGTCGTCTGTCGTCCAGCCGAGAGCAATCAAGCGCAAGCGCGAGCGGCCGATCCCATCGGAGGGATTCCGGAAGGCTTTCCTGCCTGGTGTGCCGATGGGTACGACAGGTGGGAGTACACCCGCTACGACGCATGTTCGTGGCAGATCGTCACTCTACAATGGGTGTGGACTGACACCGGCGAACTTGCTGGCACCCTCGATCTGGCGGTCTGGCACCATATACTCACGGCGCAAAACGAAGGCGTCGTGGGGTACGACATCGCATACTATGCATTCAACCCGCGAGACGACTGGGACCCGGAGACCCAGCTAAGGCCCGAACTAAACTGTACCGGCAGGTGCACTCCGGCCTCTAAAATCGGCCCGTGGACTACTCCTCAGCTTTACGCCTGGACTCACCTCAATACAACTTTCGAGTCCACAGTGCCGATCCCTGGCCGTGGTCCGCTGACTTTCGATGGCGGTCTCGTCCAGAAGGTAGGTGAGGACGAGATGGACTGGATCTTGTTCGAGCCGGCCGTCTGGCCGCCAGTGGTCCGCTGTGATGACGGCATGTTGAAGGGCTACCCTACAACGCAGGGATGTGTGATTAGGGAGTTCAGGCCAGTGATGGTGTATAAGCACAGCGTATGGCCAGAGCTCGTCGAGCATGTTGCCTGGTCGCAGTCGCTCGGGTCGCCCGGCGCGCCCGGGGATGCGCCGCTTCAGCGAATGTATAGCGACGCGGATGCGCTCGAGAACAACGCTACAGCATGTGCCGACGCCCCTAACCCCAGGCCGGCGGGCATGCAATGCGATGAATACCCGATGGCGCGGACCTATCAAGGTGCGTACACATGCGGCTGCGACGACTGGACGTGGAGGCTTGTCCCCGATTGGCAGAACGAGAACGCGGGGATACAGTACGCCACGTTCGTGCGGGAGAACCGTCTCCTCGATGGGGACGCCTTCAATGTTGATCCACGGATGAACGAATAGTTGCTAGGCTATTAGTCATGAGCGAATCCGTCACGACGTTCCAGGCCAATACGTCGGTCACTTACCACCTGCTTCAACTGCGAGGGATTGAAGACCCACCTCCGGCACCACGGGGCGGGTATCCCAACGGTCTGGTGACCCTGGGGCCTGGCCCTGATAGCGCCACCATAGTTACCGGAGTCGCGCTCGGTGTAGTGGATGTGACGGTGCTGCTCGCCAGTAAGCCGCCCTCCCTGAATCTGGAGGAGTGGGAAGAAGTCGTCGAAGTCTCCATCGAGTCCAGTCATGGGAGCCTGTATGTGTGTGGGCTCGATGGAGATCTTCCCGACCTGCCCAATCTGGCGACTGTAGGACCGGGGCACTATCGCCTGCGAATACATGCCAGAGGGCGTGATGTCAATCCGGACGGTACGGCAAGAACGCCTAGCGAGTCATATCTCATAATCGTCTGGCCAGCGAGTCCAGCGCCAGAAGTGATCCATAAGCAGTCGGACGCCTACGGTGCCATGCGGCGCCAAAGTAGTGCTGCCGCGCCAAACTAGCGCTAAACAACGACAATTGCCCCTCTTTGCTTCAGGAAGAGGGGTTTGTCGGTTTCTGGGCCCGGCCCTTGACGGGGGTGCCGGGTGTGGCTCGCCTGCCCCTTGAGCCGCCGTGTGGCCACAAGTTCAGCGTCGGCGTGGCCCGACACCGCGGATCGTCTCGTTGGCGTCGCGATCGTCGGCCTGCTGGTCGCGCGGCGCCTCGACTACGCCATGATCCTGGAGGCCGCCAGGACCGCGACGGACGGCACGCAGAACGCCCACTTAATGCCTGTACGGCACGGTCTGGAGGGCGGCGAAGGCCCTAGGCTATCGCCACCTGATCACCTACAACCACACGCGCGTGTACGGTCCCGTCTGCGACAAACCCTGCCAGCACTGGTCCTGCTCGGTCATCCGAGCGGGCGAGAGCGGAACCAGCCTGCGGGCCGCCGGCTCGCGCGTTATCGCCCAACGATGTCCCTGGCCTGGCTGGAACGTGCCGTCTCGTCCCCGGCACCTGACCGGCAGCGAGGGCATCCCGCGCACATTGTGGGACGCCGTGTGACATTCTGACGCGCACGGCGTGTCTTTTGCGTCTGTTGCGTGCTCTACCGTTCTGTACCAACAGAACCGTCATACCGGGGGAGTGCCACGCATGAACAAGGCAGACCTGATCGAGGAGTGGGGCAGGCGGACCGACGCCCCGTCCAAGGCGGCCGCGAAGCGGGGCATCGAGGCGTTCATCGACATCATCGTCAGCACCGTCGCCAAGGGCGACGAGGTCCGCATCGGCCGGTTCGGCATCTTCGACCGCGTCTACCGCAAGGCCCGCGTGGCCCGCGACCCGAACACCAACGAGGAGATCGGCGTCCCCGGCAAATGGGTCATGCGGTTCCGGCCGGCCAAGGGCGCCAAGGACGCCGTCAGCAAGTAGCACCAGCTCGTCGGCGGTCCACTGCGGGGGCGTGGGCCGCCGACGTTTCCATTTGCGAAGGACGCCACATCGAGCGATCTGACGCCCGGGGCTTCGCGTACGTCTCGCGGGGCGCGGATCAGCGGGGGGTGAACTGAATGAGGCGTCGACGGCCGAGGCTCCACTCACGAACTGCGCAGGGTGAACTTCACGATGGTCCGGTCGTCGCGCACCCTGTCCACGTCGTTCTGCACACGGACCTGGCTGGTGAAGCTCTGGCCCGGCCAGATTAGGGGCATGGACATGGACCCCACGCCCTTCAGCGCGTTGGTCTCCGCGTTATCGCCCTCGAAGAACCGGACGCTGATCTGATCCACAGTCAGCACGTGGCTGCGGCGCTGGAGCCGGTAGTGGATCTCGGTGCGGATTTCCCCGCCGCACTTCCCGAAGTACCAGAATCTCTTGGGCGGTCCGCCGACACGCCCGCTGTTGCTGATCGGGATCTTGTGATGGCACCGCTCGTTCTTGCCGAACTTCTCGTAGTCCATCATGTCGAACTCGACGGTGCCGGTCGCATGCCAGTCCTGCTGCGAGGCCGCCTGGGCGGCTGTCGCCGTGGCGCTCTGAGCAAGAATGCCAAGGGACAGGACTCCAATGGTGGCGCTGACTCCGAGAAAGCGGATGGTGCGGTTCACCGGGTCTCCTTTGGTGAGGACGACGATGTCCGTGCTGAACCGGTGGGCCTGGCTGCGGACGATGTGTCGTCAGGTTGTATTTGCAGTGGTAACCCGATCCGCCTGCAGCGCGCTTTCAGCCTTCTTGTCCACCACACATGGACTGAAGGCGAAGGCGGCCGCCGCCGAGACCGCCGCGACACAACAAAGCCGCCGCCATGGCAGATGGCGGCGGCTTTCGTATCAGCCGGCCCGGCTACTAATCCATGTCGAGCTCGTCCAGGTACGCCTCGATGGCGTCGTTGATGACCGCCTTGCCGCCCATCTTCTCCTGATTGCACGCGGCGACGAGCCGCGCCCGCGTGTTCGGCTGGAGCCGTACGACTGCCGGCGGCGCGGTTGGCCGGTCGGCCGGTGTTCCTGGCGGCGGTTGGTTGGGGTCGCGCGGCAGCTTCAGGTCGGCGTCCTCCGGCATCTCGGCCGGGATGGGCGGCCGCAGTGCGTCGCAGTAGGTGTTGATGGCCTCCTCGAACGTCTCCTGCAGTCCCATGCCGGTGGCCTCGATGACGTCGGTGAGGCGGTCGTTGATGTCTTCGTACAGGTGGGCGATGGTGGGCTTGAGCTTGGTCCACTGCGGTTTGCGGCCGCGGCGGGGGCCGGGGCGTGCCGATTGCGGTCCCGCTGTCGGCTGCTGCAGGGCTGCGGGGTCGGGTTCGGTGAAGGTTGGCTGCGGTGCTTTGGGGGTGCGTGGCATGGCTGTGTGGCTTCCTTGTGGTGGCGTGGCGTGGTTTCCACGTTACGGCGTTTCCGTCGTCTTGTCGCGTCGGACGCAAGCATAGATGATCGGTGCACCATTCATGTTTACTGGTCTCTCCATGATCCATAGAGGTCTACAGATGGTATTATTAGAGGTAGTCGAGCGTTGATCAAGATCAACTATTGACTTGGCCGCCTGATAGCGAATCCGCTATCAGCAACACCACGCCACCCGGAAAGAGACACCCATGTCCACCCAGCCCACGGAGCAGCCCCCGCGCATGCGCGAGGTCTTCCACTTCGGCCCCTACGCCTGGAACATCAACCTGGCCGAGGAGATCGTCCAGGGCCGCGAACTGGACTACGTCCGCGCCGACGAAACCGGACCCCTGTTCCTGGTCCACATCAAGGAGGACTACGCCGCCACCGTGGACCTCACCAAGCCCCTGATCGTCGCCCCCATCCCCGACGCTGGGAACCTCGTCATCGACGGCTGGCACCGCATCTGGAAGGCCCGAAGGACCGGCGTCGAAACCCTGCCTGCCCACCTCCTCACGCCCGAGGAGGAGTACCGCGTCCGCATCCACGGCGGCGACAAAGGCCCTGGCTATTACCGCTGATAGCGGAAACGCAATCTACCTGCCCCGCCAAGCGGGCGGGGCGTCCCACCCCTCACCTTGGAGAACACGTGACAACCGTCATCACCGGGCCCAGTGCCCTGCTCATCGCCGAGCCGAACACCATCCGGTCGCTGTTCGAGGCGGTCCTGCCGCACGTCGCTGTGAACGACGACGACAACGACGACTACCACCCGCCCATCCTGACCAGCGTCCACATCGAGGTGCGCGACGGCCACCTCCTCCTCGTCGGCTCCGACCGGTACACCCTCGCCGTCGTCCGCTGGCCCCTCACCGTCACCACGCCCGACTTCACCGCACGGTTCGCGGTAGAGGGGGAGAGCATCCGCGGCCTCCTGGCCGAGCTGCCCGCCAAGGCAGTGTCACTGCGCATCGAGCCGGGCCAGCTCACGGTGCGCAACGACGGGTGGACCAAGACCCTGCCCGTCAGCACGCGGTGGGCGGATCGCCTCCCGTGGCAGTCGGTCGCCCGGAGGCACGGCCGCATCCAGGATGCCGAGCACGGCCGGGCCATCGTTCAGCCCGCGCTCCTGGCCCGGTTCTCCTCGGCCGCCCGCCTGCTCGACCTGGCGGTACCGCCCATGGTCGTCCACGTCCAGAACGAGACGCGGCACCTGGTCGTCACGCTCGGCACCGTCTTCCTCGGCCTAGCCGCACACCCCGACACCAAGCGCTACCGCGACGGCGAGATCCCCGCCCAGCCGCTCAACGCCTGGACGGACCTGCTCAGCGAGGCCTGACCACCCCGAAACCAAGCCCGGCCGGCCGTACGCCGGCCGGGCCCATCCCTCCGAACGAACAGAGAGACCCCGTGAAGAAGCTCGCCTTTCTAGACCTCGAAACGACCTCCCTCGACGAGCGCCAGGGCGACCTGTGGGAGATCGGCCTCATCATGCGTGACCTGCAGAAGCCTGCCGAGCGGGACGCGGAATGGTGGTGGCAGGTCCGGCCCGACCTCAGCCTGGCCGACGCCAACTCCGTGCAGGTCGGCAGGTACTACGAGCGGTGCCGCATCACGTTCAAGGACGTCGGCGGAGGCCGGAGGCTCGCACCTACCACCCTCGTTGACGGAAGCCCGTGGCTCAAGGAGTACACCGGGAAGCCCTTGGCGGAGGGCGACTTCTACATGAACGACGACGCCAAGGGCATCGCCCGCACGATCGCCCCCATGCTGGACGGCGTCACGATTGTCGCGAACAACCCTGCGTTCGACCGCCGGTTTCTGACGAAGTTCCTGCGGGTCAACGGGCAACTCCTCACCGCCCATTACCGCATGATCAACGTTCGGGACCTGCTGATCGGCTACATCGAGGGTTGCCTGTCCATGCTGCGTGACGTAGAAGAGGCGTTCGGACCCGAGATCGCCCCCTACGTCCTCGACTGGCTGAACGGTGCGGCCGACAGCCCGGCCTGGGAGATCGTCGGCGTCAAACAGGACCCTGCGACCAGGCACACCGCACTCGGCGACGCCCGGCTCGTGCGCGACGTGTACGACGCGATCCGCGGCGGCCGGTGATGGCCCGCCAGCGCGAGGAGCCCACCATCAAGTCCACTCTGTGGGCGGGAGTTCTCGCCATCATCAAGAGCCTGCCGAAGGAGACAGGCGGAACTGGTCGAAGCGTCGGCAAGTTTACGCAGGTCGGCGACACCAGCACGATGAGCACAACCTTCACGGTCACCCAGCCTGACGGCGCCGACAAGGTGTACGACATCACTGTCACAGTCGAGGAGTCCCGCGACGATCATGATCGGCTCTGGGGCCCTGGCGGACGAGCTGACCAAACCGACCCCGGCAGGCGTGTCGTCATTGACGCCAACCTCTACCTGATCGGCGACGGCAGGGGTAGTCACGGGTTCCGAGGGTTCGGTGGCCACCGGTTCGATATCGAGTTCTTCGACGGCCGCCGAGTCACCACCACCGACTTGTGGCACCAGGGCGTCATCCCGCCCAAGTGGCGGGAGCGCTACCCGAACAACGCCCGCGTCGTGCAGCCAGGAGACACGGCGTAGGCTTGCCGCGCGTGTCTGCACAATACGCAAGAAGCCCCGGTGCCGCTGGCGCCGGGGCTTCCTCCTTTCCTGGGGATCACCGCTCCCCGCCCTGACCAATTGATTCCCCGCACGTATGCGAAGGTACCCAAGATGTATGCTTCGGTCATGACCAAACGAGGCCCCCGCGGGCCTGTGCCGATCTACAAGACGATCATCAATGCCATCAAGGACGACATCGCCGCAGGCCGGCTCCAGCCCGGCCAGGCGCTGCCCACAGAAGCCCAGCTCGGCGAGGCCCACAACGCGTCGCGGCTGACGGTCCGCAGAGCGCTATCAGACCTGCGTGAGGAAGGCGTCATCTACACCGTCCGCGCCGAAGGCTCCTATGTCGGCCCCGAGGACGCCCCGAAGATTCGTGAGCCGTGGCCGTTCGAGAAGCTCGCGGCCACCATTGCCGAGGGCATCAAGAAGGGCGGCTACCAGCCGGACGAGGTGCTGCCGTCCGAGTCGGAAATGATCGAGCAGCACGGCGTGGCCAAGAAAACGGCCCGCGCCGCAGTCGCTCTGCTGCGTGAGCAGGGCTGGGTATACACCGTGCCCGCGATCGGGACGTTTGTCGCTAGCCGCGATAAATGGCCGAATACCCCGTGACCTATGGAACTGTATTCCTGTTGGCAATTACGGACATGGAGCCGGGCAGGTTATGGCCTGTCCGGCTCCATGTGTTCCTCAGCGCTCGGCCTGCTCGTATTCGCAACCCATCGCGTAAACATCGACGATTGACGCTGGCCCCACAACCGGGCGCCGCCGCACAGCCGCCAGCGCGCTAACGGCGACGATTAGCCCGGCCGCCACCATGAAAGCCACGTCCAGGCCCTCAACTTCGCGGGACCCGACCACGTGGACGAAAGACACCGCAAACGCCACCGTACCCACGACAAAGTCCAGCGCGATAGCTGCCGTAGCTCGTGTCATGATCTGCCCCATTACCTCTCGTTGTGCCTCGGCATGACCGTCGGCATCAAGATGCGTTAATGGGATGACGAATTTCTACGGGCCGCGGTTGACGTCGGACGCCAGGTTTCCTTCTTACAGAAGGATCACGAGCGTCGCCCACGTGGCCACCGCCCCGGCCGCAGCGCCCGCGAGCACCTGGGCGGGCGTGTGGTCGCGGATCTCCGTGCGAGCCCATCCGATCAACGCCACCAGCACGCCGCCGACCGCGAGCGCGAGCAGCGGCCAGGGCAGCACCCACGCCAGCATCACCACCGACCCGGCGGCCACGGCCGTGTGGAAGGAGATCTTCCACGCGAGGGTGATCGGCCCTACCACGGCGAGCGTCGCGAGCATAATGGCCACGCACGCCACCATCACCATGGGAGCGCCGAGCACCACAAGCATGGTGAGGGCGAGTACCACCAGGGTCACGATGACGGCTACCAGTTTGGGCCGCTGGCTCCGCTCCCCGATGTGCCAGTCGCCGAACCAGCCCCGCCGCACGCCGCCGAAGATCACCACGGCCGGGATGCCGCCGCACAACGCCGCGGCGAGTACACCCCAACTGAACCCGGCCCACCCCGAAGAGACCGCGCCCACCACTAGGGGCAGGCTGATCACGATCCACATCGGCGCAAACAGGTCCGTCACGAGGCGAGCGACACGGTTCTCCGGCTGTTGAGCTCCTTGAACTGTGTCGCGACCTGACGCAACCACTGTGTCTCCTTCTCCATGTCGCCTGCGAAATCAGGGCCCAGGATGGTCCCGGACGGAATTCCGGGTGCCCGCCCGGCTCGGGCGGCTTTCAGAGCGTCAGCGACCCACTGGGCCACCTCGCGGGGGTCCTCGCTCGTCGGTGGCTCGCTGATCGAGGTCAGGTTGAGCATGCCGTCACGGATCTCCAGCACCCGCCGCACCAGGCGCTCCTTCAGCGTGGCCTCCATGAGGAGCGCCACATCTGGGTACTGGCCGGTGAGCCCTTCCCACAGCGGCCGCAGCTCGCGCAGCGCGGCCATGTCCCGCAGCCGCGCCATGCCCGCCCGCCAAGCCGGGATGGACGTGCCCGCCGTGATGCCGACGATGCAGATCAAGAACGTCGCCTTGTGCAGCACCGGGATCTCGCGCCAGGTCGTGCCCGGGTCGAGCAGGGTGGCCACGTTGACGACCATGACGTGCGCCCGGTTAACGACGCCGGCGACCATGCCGAGCGTGGACAGCACCAGCCCGAGCCGCAGCAGCGGAGGCGCCACCCTCGCGTACCCGGCGAACAGCCACCCAGCCGCAGCCAGGCAGGCCATCAGCCAGACGTCGAACACAGTGAGGTAGATGCGTCCCTGGATCGCGGTATCGCCAGGCGCGAAGGCCCCATCCACCCAGTAGATGCGGTCGCCCCGCAGCAGGAACATGGCGGTTAGGACCGCGACCACCACCGCGGCGGTCGGCCAGATCCAGCGAGCCCGCGACGGCCGGCCGTCCCGGGTGATCGCCTCCACGTAGGCCAGCAGGCACGTGGCTGACGCCAGGCCGGTCAGGTGCCGCAGCAGCGTGGCCAGCTCGGTCGCGGTGGTGGCGTCCATCCACGCGACGATGGGTGCCGCCGAGAACACGCGGGACATGGCCAAGGCCGTGAACGCGCCCCAGAGCATCCGCTGTTCGTGGCTGTGCCGGGCGGGCCGTATGCGGGAGATCGACGCCCCCCACAGAAGGATCAGGGCTAACCAGTCCACCAGGGTCAAGTGTGTCTCCCTAAGTTGTATCCGAAGGTGCGGGACAGCTTGCGCAGGCCCTCGTCGCCGTCCTCGGGCGGGGTATGGGCGCGCGTCAGGATGAGGGTCGCGAGCTTCTCGGCGTCGCGCTCCTCCTGGGTGTCGTACCGGCTGCGCGCGGCCTTCAGATTGGTACGCCCGGGCGCCTCCTCGAACGCGGTCACGGCTGGCCCCATCAAGCGGCGCATCACTTCCTCGACGTCACCGCCGACCTCACCGTGGTTCAGCAGCATGTGGCCGATCTCGTGCACCACGATGTTGGCGCGCAGCAGCCCAGACGCGCCGGGAGCGACGAAGATGTGGTCCGCCCTGTCAGTGCGGAACCACAGACCGGACACGGTGGTCGCCGCCTCAGCCGGAAGGTCATGCATGTGCAGGGGACGCTGCCGTGCGGCACGAATCCGGGCGATGAAGGCGTCGATGGTGAACGGCTGAGGTATCGGCGCCGCTGCTAATGCAGCCAGCAGCGTGGAGGACGGCAATATCACAACCTTTCGGGCGGGCCCGGGACAGACTATCCGCGCCCGTGACCGGATTCGCCTACTGGCCGTCCGATTCGCTGTCGAGTTGCTCGGCCCGGCGCATCGCTTCGACCATCTTCTCGATGGCGTCCAGCGACAGCGGGGATAGGCCGACCATGCGTTCGGCGATGTTCTGTACGCCGAGTTGAGTGAGGCCCTCGCGGATCTGCTGCTGCCTCCGCTGGTCGTCCTCGCTGAGCTGCGGTGGGGGCGGGTCTTCACCGAGGATCCAACTGACCGACACGCCGAACAACTGCGCGAGCGCCGTCACGACCTCGGTCGAAGGGTTGGTGTGCTTGCCCCTCCGCAGACCGCTGATGTAGGCGTGGGTGATGGCCAGCCCCGGATGAGTGCGCGCCATTTCACGCTGGGCTTGACGGGCGGACCAGCCCTTGAGCTTCAACGCTTCGTCTAGCCGCTCGGCGAAGGTTGCCACTGCCACTCCATTCCTTACGCCCGGCTTGCCCTATTAAGACGCCGTTCGCCTACATGCAATCTGTTCGCCAACAGTACACGTCCGATAGGAATGATAGCCGTCAGTTGACAAAACTCGCCTCCGCAGGAAGGATCATCGCTCCGGCGGTAAGCCACCAGACAAGCTCGCCAGCCTCCGTCGCAACGATCTCTTCCCGTATCGAGTCGTAGCCCGATGCGGGGTGCCGGGAGATGTCTGGACTGGACCCGTCCGCGCACATGGGCGGCGTGTGACGTCGGCGGCGGAGAGGACAAGGACCAACTCGATGGTCAGTTACGAGGTGCGCATGTGGCTGCTCAGCATGGCGACCATGTCGGTAGTGAGCTGGGTAGCGACGGCGTCGTCCCTTCTCATCCTGATCGACGCCGACAGGCTGACCGGTCATGCGGCGGTGCTGCTGCTGGTGTGGATTGTGGCTGTATCTGTACCGGTGACGTTTCACACCATCTTGTACTGGCGACGTGTGCGCACCACTCGCCGAGTGCTCGCGCTCGGACGGCAGCACGACACGGTTGTTCGAGGCTTCGCCGAGGAGATCACCAGCCTACGGTGAGAATGGTCGTTGAGCCGCCGGGGGAGGACGCCGGCGTGCGGGGCCTCCACGTACTTCCAGCTCGGCGCCTATGCGGCGCGCCACTGGATGAACTGACCGCCCTATCTGGGCCGGAGTATCCGCAGCTGGGTGCCGTACGCCTCCAACGTTGACTGAAGATGCGCCAGCAGGGCCTTCTCCATCTGAGTCCGCTCTGCGGCGGTAACCCCTTTTAGCGCGCGTATCTCGCCGAGCATCTTGTGGAGATGCTGCTGCAGGGATTCGGGTGTGAGGTCCGGGTCGATGGTAGCAAGCGCTGGATCGGCCTTGGTCCGCTCGCGGATCCACTCGCGGAACAGCTCGGCTGCCGTTGGCCGGCCCCGCTGGTCGAGGTCGTCTGGGCTTATGACGACGTCGTTCGCCAGGTCGTTGACCGCGGCCGCCATGAGCACGATCTCCCGGTCTTGCGGGTCCTTCTCGCCTGATTCGATGCGTCGCCACGCGGGTTCGGAGAACAGCTCGCCGGACAAGTCTGTGGCGTGCTTGGCGGCGGCGCGGACGGAGATGCGCCGCCGCAGAGGTCCTGGATGCTCTCTGCGGCTGGCTATGAGTTGAACCACTTCTGAGGGCTGGCTGATGTCGGCCACGGCTTGTCCGTGTCCTTTCGTGGCGGATGAAGCGTCATTTGGGTCTTGGCGCACACGGTATCAACAAGTGCGCCAACGCTTCTATGACATCTAAAAGTAATCGATTACTCTCCGTGACAAATACCAGGTAGCTGGAATGACGCGCTTGACGCGTCAGACGTTGCAAGACGCGTCAAGAGACGATAGTGTCGGTTATGTCGGTACGTACATGTGTGACCGAAATAGGACCGCAGCGACGTACCTGCCTGACTTGAAACCACAGCCCTCACCGAACGGAGCGCCATGCCCGGCATCCTCCGCTGGGAAGATCCAGCCCCTCGAACCCCCGCAAGCGACGAATACGCACCCCTCGCCGCCGAGCTCATGAAGAACCCCGGCAAGTGGGCGGTGATCGCCGAACATCCCGACACCCAGGAGGGCAGGCGCGCGGCCAGCCGCCTGTTCAACGCCGCCAAGCACGGCTATCTCGGCTTCCCCCGCGTCGGTGGCGGCACCTTCAAGGCCACCACCCGCACCGTGAACAACGGCGACGGCACCAGGGTCATCACGGTCCACGCCATGTTCGACCCCGCCACCTGATTGCGGAACCGCAATCAGCATGACCGACACCACAACAGCGCCGACCCTCGACGACCTGGTGCAGCTCATCGCCACAAGAGCCGCACAGCAGTGGGACTCCCAAGCCAAGTCCGCACTCACCCGTCTGCTCGCCGACGTCCTCGGCGACTACGACGCCGCCTACCGGCTCATCGAGGAGACCGGCCGAAAGCTCCTGGCCGCCGAATACGAAGAGGACCACCAGTGAAGATCCTTCCACCGGGCTTCGACATCACCCGCGACATCCCCACCGTCGAGGAGGTTGCCGACTACATCGGCACCATCACCGCCGACGAGCGTCAGCACCCGTACGAGACGGTCCCCGAGCGGCGCCAGCCTACCTGGCGTGGCGGCCCCAAGCTCGACCCGACGACCGAGGACGAATACCGATTCGGCTGGTTCGGCCAGGCCGACTATGACGGGCACCTCGGCGGTGGTGCGTGAACATCACGGTCCGAGAGGAGGAGCGGGACGAGTACGACCCGCAGCACGCCGTCCCCACCGACCACGGCCGCTACTACATCGACCCGGCGTGTGACCTGGACGACCCCAACCGGATGAAGATCTCGGTCACCAACGCCATCGACCAGCACATGATCGAGGCGCTGGCCCCCGCCGCCGCGAGGGACACCGCGATCTGGCTGATGGACAACCTCCCCGCCGCGAACCGCGCGGCCGCCGACCCCGACGACATGGAGGAGTTCATCCGGCTGGCCAAGGTCCAGTACCGGGTCCAGTGGGGCAAGAAGGCCGACCTCGGCTCCCGCGTCCACGGCATCGCCGAAGCGATCAACCTCGGCGCCCCGTACATCCCGGACGAGGAAGCCGCCCCGTTCGTGAACGCCTACCTACAGTTCCTCGCCGATTTCGGGGTGGACATCCGCCGCGACATCAAGGCGGCCGAGTGCACGGTCCTCAACCGCACCATCCCCTACGGGGGCACGAGCGACATCTGGACCGACCTGCGCTTCAACGGCCCGACGTCGCCGATCATCCCGAGGTTCAAGCCGCGCGCGGTCCCGGCCGATCCGATCCCGACGCCGTCCGGGCTGTGGCTCGTGGACATCAAGACGAGCCTTACCAAGCCTGCCAGCGCCGTCTACGACGACAACGTGATGCAGCTCGCCGCGCTGCGGCACGCGGAGGTCGCGCTGGTGTGCCCGCCCGAGTGCCGGTACGGCGAAACCGAGCACCACGACGACAGCCACGAGTTCGAGGTCCCCGAGTTCGTCGGCACGGCGA
The DNA here is from genome assembly GCF_005893125.1 of Nonomuraea basaltis. Classification (GTDB taxonomy): domain Bacteria; phylum Actinomycetota; class Actinomycetes; order Streptosporangiales; family Streptosporangiaceae; genus Nonomuraea; species Nonomuraea basaltis. Next base: position 28,092 of record NZ_VCJS01000128.1, read on the forward strand.
TCCTCAACCTCCGCACCAACGGCTACGGGTTCGTGCCGCTTCCGGCCGACGCCGCCGCGTTCAAGGCGTTCTGTGGGCTGCTGCCGGTCGCGCACTACGTCCACGGGCTCGAGATGCGCGGCTTCAAGCCCATCCAGCCGCCGAAGAAGACCACCACCAGGAAGGACGCCGCCTGATGCCCATCGACCCCTCCGTACTGCAGCGCCGCCACTGGCAGGACGGCCGAATCCGCCTCGGCATCAAGAAGACCAGCCAGAACGGCAACCAGTACCCCAGCAAGATCGAGACGTTCCGCTTCACGTCCCCCTCGGAGGAGATGATTCGGGGTGTCGCCGAGCTGTACGGCGGCCAGGTCAAGCCATGGCAGTCACCCGAGGGCCCGCAGTTCGAGGTCATCACCGCTGCGACCCGCATCCCCGTCATCGTGCCGCCCAACGGGCTGTCGCAGAACATGGAGCTTTGGGAGAGCAAGGTCTGCGTCCGCCGCTGCACCGGCGTGACGATGCAGCCGCCGTTCGTCGGCCCCTGCCTGTGCGGCGCTACCAGCGACTTTGATAGCCGCCCCTGCAAGCCCACCACCCGGCTCGGCGTCTTCCTCAAGAGGGTGCCAAGCCTCGGCCTGTGGCGGCTCGACAGCAAGGGCAAGAACGCCGCAGCGGAGCTCCCGAACGCCGCCGAATTCCTCGCACACGCGGGCACATACGTGGACGCCTGGCTGTACATCGCCAAGCGCAACGGCACGATCATCGACCCGAGGACCAAGCAGCCCAAGCCGACGACGTACATGGTGCCGGGCCTGACGATCGAGGGCATCGGGTTCGACGAGCTGATGTCGGGGGAGGTCGCACGCCGTTCCGAACTGGCCCGCGCCGGCGAGGGTCAGCGGGCGATCGAGGCCGCGCCCACGACCGACTACCTGGCGATGATCGCGGCGGCCGGTGACTACGACTCGGTGGTGGCCATCTGGCGGACCGCCAAGCAGGACCCGGTGTGGGCGAGCCGCGTCGAGGAGGTCGAGGCGGCGGCCAAGGCCCGCGTCGCCACCTTCCCCAAGCAGCAGAGCAGCGGCGCACCGCAGGGCCAGCACGCCCCGGCGGCCACGGAGCCCTCCGAACCCGCGCACGAGGAGGAACCCCCCGGAGCCCCGACTGGCGGATACCAGCAGCAGGGATCGGACACGCCGCCGGCGGCGAGCGACCCCGAAGCGGACCGTCTGCGGCAGCACATCATGACGGCCTGGGCAGGCACGACGAGCCAGCTCCACACCGCGTTCCGCGAGCGGACCGGCACCACTATGAAGGCCGCGAACCTGCAGCAGCTCAAGGAGTTTGCCGACAACCACGGCAACCCTGCGGCGGGCCCGATCGCTGACGAACCACGCAAGGCGTCCGAACGAGCCGAAGCGCTCCTTGAGTCGTACCGCGAGCAGGGCGCCGCCGCGGCGGCCGACGACGGCGAGGACATCGTGGAAGCGGTGGTCGTCGAGGACGAGCAGCCGAAGCCCAGCGCCACGAAGCTGCGCGAGCTCGGCGTGTGGTTCGGCGAGGCCGGGGTCACCATCCACACCGGGAAGGGCGCGACCAAGGCCAACGACGAGGCCCGGTTCGCCTGGATCATCGAGCACCTGGGCGTCACCGTCACCTCGACGAAGGAGCTGAACGCCGCTCAGGTGAGCGACGCCACCAAGCTGCTAATGCAGCAGGCCGCCGCCCGACGCAACGACCTGCGGCAGAGCATCGTAAATGTCTGGACCGACCTCGACGGCAGCAAAGAGGAACTGTCCGCCGTGTTCCAGCAGGTCATGAACAAGCCGGTCGGCGAGGCGTCCAACGCCGACTACCGCGCGTTCCTCGACAAGCTCAACAACAGCGAGGTCACCCCGGACGGCGGCCAGTGACGACGCTGACCCACGACCAGCGGGCGGCCATCCGCGCCGACCGGCTCGCCAGAGTCAAGCGCGACCGCGAGCAGCGCGCCGCCGTACTCGCCCAGATCGCGGAGCACGCCGGGACATGCGGCCGCCGCGACTGCCTCACCTGCAAGGCGTTCCGTCTGCTCGCCGAGTACGTGCCGTTCGAGCCCACCATCCGCGAGGAGTACGAACACGTCCGCCAGCAGCTCGACGAGCTGCGGGAGCGCCTGGAGCGGATCCGCGATGTGCACCAGACCATCGCCGACGCCGCCCGATCCGGTACCCCGCTGGCCCGGACGGTGCCTGACGCCGCGTGGGTCGTCTCCATCCGACTCGCGACCGCCTGGTACGGCGAGGACGTCGAAGACCCCTACGCCCCGCTCAAGCCCGACTACCTCTGACCACCCTGCCCGGCGCCCGCGGCCGCGCGGGTGCCGGGCGCCCTCGAGGGAGAAAACGACATGAAGACGATCACCGTTGACTACGACGACGTGACCCCTGCGACGGTCGAGAACCGGCTGTCCAACGGCGAGGCGACGCTGGCCATCGGCAACCGCCGCTACCCCGCCGCGCTGAACGACCGGGCCGCCCTCATGGAGGCCCTGCAGATCGCCGACAGGCTGTCGGGCTCCGTCGTCGCCTGGCGCGGCGACATCGTCGGCGCGCTGCAGAAGCTCGACGCCGACGACCGCGCCCGCGAGAACGCCACCGTGTGAACCCCAGCACCACGGCGCGGGCCTGGGCCGGTTCGCGCCGCTCCACCGCCACACCACGGGAGACCGGATGAGCACCAACCTGCACGTCACCGACCCGCACATCACCCCCGACGTTGCCGCGCATGTGCTGTTCCACCTCGGCCGCGGCGGCTGGCCCGGCAGCACGTTCATGCAGAAGCTCCTGCAGGCGTTCGACGTCGCCGACGCGCTCAACCGCGTCCGGCTGGCCGCCGGGTTCCCCGAGTACGCGGCCGCGTTCGAGCTCGCCAAGAACCACGACGACGGCGTGGCGTTCCTCACCGCCCTCGTAGACGACAACCACTAAGGACCATCATGAGCCGCTACACCATCCCCAACCCGCCCGAATGGCCCCACACGCGAGTCATCACGGTCGGCTGGGACGGACCCCTCAACACCTACTGGGCCACGGCGTTCGACCCTCCCACCTCCGTCGAAGAGGACGACGTCGAGGTCTTCTGGATCGGATACACCCCATGCGAGCTGCCCGACGTCGAATCCCTCGTCACCGCGCTCCGCGAGCGCGGCGTAGAAGTGCCGCCCTTCACCGTGGAGGCGCTGCGGATGGACAAGCCGATCGAGGGGGAGAACTTCGCGGGCCGGCCCGCCAGCCTGATCATCGCCGAGATGGCGCGGCCGCACGTCCCCGCCGACCAGCAGGCGCGCATCGACGCCGCACTCCAGGGCGGCGCGCGATGAACCGCAACGACAACTCCAGTCTGTGGGGCTGCGGAATCCTCGTCCTCGGCGGCCTCATCCTCCTGGTGGTCGCACTGATCAAGCTGTCCACCGCCCGCGTCGAGACGATCACCGTCAAGGACAAGGAACGGGTCTGCGACAGCTCCAACTCGTGCCGCTACCTCGTCTGGGACCGCGACGGCGACGTGTACGAGAACACCGACGCCTGGCTGTCCCTCAAATTCGACTCCTCCACCCTCTACGGCCAGCTGGAGGAGGGCCACACCTACCACGTCAAGGTCAACGGCTGGCGCGTGCCCGCGACCTCGTCCTACCCGAACATCCTCAGCATCGAAGGCGAGGTCACGAAGTGACGATCGAGATCAAGGTCGAGCCGTACCAGAGGTACTTCGCGATCGCCGCGGCCCTCGCGTTCTTCGTCGGCCTGATCATCTTCGGCGGTGTGTGGGCGCTCGTCATCGCAGTCGTCTGCCTCTTCGTCGGGACCGCGTTCGGCCTGGTCGTCGGCGCTGAGTTCATGCGCCGCGACCTGGCGGACGAGATGGCCGCGCTGCGCGCCCAGTACGACGCCGCGTCCGAACTGGCGTACAAGCTGAACACGGAGCTGCAGGGCGTGGCGCAGCGAGCCGAGTCAGCCGAACGCGACCTCATCGCGACCGTCGCCGAGAAGACGTCGCTCCGCGCCCAGCTCGACGGACTCCAGGCGGACGGCACGGCGTGATGAAGGACCTCCTGGCGGCGATCGGCGCGCTCAGCGTGCTGGCCGCCGCCGGGCTGCTCGCCCTCTCAGCGCTCAGCATCTGGGCCCAGGAACGCCGCTCTCGAAAAGACCGCGACCGCCGAGCCGCCCGGCCGGCCGAGCAGGTCGCCAACGACACGGCCCTGTGGTCCGACTTCTTCCTTGACCACGACCTGCACAAGGTCCTCCAAACCCCGAAGGAGTGGCGAGAATGACTCGCTTCCACGTCGTTGGCCTCGACCTATCCCTCACCGCCACCGGCATGGCCAATGGCCTGGGCTGGTGCGAGAAGGTCGGGCGCGGCGGCATCACAAACATGCCCCTGCGCACGAAGTACCGGATGATCAACGAGCTGGCCAGCCGAATCATCGTGCTCACCAACGCCGAGAAGGCTGATCTCGTCTTGGTTGAAAAGCTCGTATTCAACCGGCAGGACGGCGGCCGCGGCGGCGCTGGTGAGCGCTCTTACCTGTACTACCGGACGATGGGCATCATCTCTGAGGCCGGGGTGCCCGTCGTGGAAGTGCCGCAGGGCACGCTGAAGACGTACGCCCTCGGCAAGGGCAGCGGCTCCAAGAACGAGATCGTCGATTCGATCGCCCGCCGCCTCCCGATGTTCGCCACCCGCGGCGACCACAACATGGCTGACGCCGCAACGCTCGCCGCGATGGGCGCCGACTACCTCGGCCACCCGCTGGCCGACATGCCGAAGGCGCACCGCGCCGCGCTGGACAAGCTCACCTGGCCGGAGGTGACCCAGTGACCCACGACCCGCTCGCAGTAGCTCGGCGCCGCTACGGACAGAAGCGCCGCAGTCAGATGAAGGCAGGCACCTGGCGGGGCCTCGTCGATGCCGAACAGGCACGCCAGCACGTGCGGAACCTGCACCAGACCTGGCTCGTCAGCTACGACGCCATCGGCGAACTCGTCGGGATCTACGGCATGACGGTCAAGCACATCGCCGAGGGCACCCCATCCCGGCAGTTGCCCCCGCCAGCCCGGATCACGGCGCGCATCTCCGACGCACTCCTCACGGTGACCGTGGACGACCTGCCGGAGAACTGCATGGTCAACGCGGTCGGATCCATGAGACGTCTGCGGGCGCTCTCGGTGGCCGGATGGTCGGTGCGTCAGGTGGCGGGCCGCTCGGGAGCCAACTGGGTAGGACTTAAGATCCTTCGCCGCGGCGAGAGGACCACGGTCCTCCTGCGGACCGCCCGCCTGATCAGGGACGCCTACGAGGAGATGATCCAACTCGACCCGCACGATCACATGCGTGCATCCGCCCTCACCATGTGCCGCACGGAGGCGGCCGCCAACGGATGGCACCCCCCAACGGCGTGGGCCGACGACATCGACGACCCCGACGTCAAGCCGTGGGAGATGGTCCGCTGTTCCATCGGGACTTGCGTCCACGGGTCGAAGGACGAGCGGCTGCTGTGCGAACAGCACCTGGACAGGCTCAAGGAGCGGGGCACCCTCGACGGGCTGCGGGTCATGCGGAACAGCAAGGCCCTCCTCGAGGACGCCCGGTACATCCTCGCCACGGACCCACCCATCAACCCCGACACTGAGGAGATCGACGGGGACCGTCTCGCTGAACGGCTTGGCACGAACTGGGCAGCGCTGGAGCGGGCCCTGCTCCGGGCGAACATCAACCTCGGCCAGCTGCGGGTGTCCGCATGAACGCACCTGTAGAGAGCGGAACCGCTATCAGGAGCGATGACACGGCAGCCGACGTCATCTCCGAAGCCCTGGCGGCAGGCACGCCCATCCTCGACGCGCTCGGCAACGCCGGGTACCGCGTCATACGGCCCGAAACCGGGCCGGCCTGGATGCCGCTCACGCCAAGGAGCCTGGCCAAAGTCCACAAGTGCGCGGACCTGATTAACGACGGCAAGACGCTGCAGCAGGTTGCCGCCGAAATGCGGGTGTCGCTCCGCCAGGCCGAACGGTACAGCGCGGCCGCCCGGGAGATGGGGCTGACCAGGCGGAGGGACTAATGACCCGATGGCAGCACCGCGCCGCCTGCAAGGACGAGGACCAGGCCCTGTTCTACGGGCCGGGCGAGGGCGAACCCCGCGAGACGCCACAGGAGAAGGAGCGGCGGGTCAACAAGGCCAAGGCGATCTGCCGCGGCTGCCCCGTCCAGACGGAATGCCTGGAGTTCCACCTGCGGATCAGCGCCCCTCAGCACGGCGTCGCCGGAGGCCTCGACGAGGACGAACGCACCACGTACCGGCGCCGCCAGCAACGCAAAGCAGCACGAGAAAGACATCCCAGGAGTTTGAATGTCAAGCCGTAGCACTCTGAGCGCGATGCGACCAAGCGGTTGCTTCGTCATAGAGCGTGCCGGTTTTCAGGCAGCCGTGCAGGATGCCGACGAGCCGGTTGGCGAGCTGGCGCAGCGCGGTGTTGTAGCCGACTCCACGGGCGCGTTGCTTGTCGTAGTAGGCGCGGGCACCGGACGAGACGCGCAGTGCCACCGAGGCCTGGGTCATCAAAGCGTCGATGAGCCGGTCGTTGTGCACGAACCGGGCCAGAACGCTCTTCTTCTTGCCCGAGGCTCGGGTGATGGGGCTGGTCCCGGCGTAGTTCTTGCGGGCCTTGGCGCTGGCGTAGCGGTCGCGGTCGTCGCCGAACTCTGCGAGCACCCGGGCGCCGAGGATCGGTCCCAGCCCGGGCTGGGAAACAATGATCTCAGCGGCCGGGTGCTGGCCAAAACACTCCTCCACCTGCCCCTGCAGGGTCCTGACCTGCTCGCCGATCACGGTCAGGACCGCGACCAGGGCTCGGACCGACATCGCATAGGCCGCGGTGACCGCCTCGGGCTGGCCCAGGTGCTCGGCGCGCAGCGCCGTCTGGATGTCGGTGGCGCGGGCGGCCAGGTCGCCGCGGCGGCGGGCACGTTTGAGCGCCGCGCTGACCTGGCTGA
>NZ_VCJS01000129.1 GCF_005893125.1 Nonomuraea basaltis
AGATGTCTTAGGGTCTCGTGGGCTCGGAGATGGGTATAAGAGACAGGTTGGGGGTGGGTCAGGTGTCGGTGTCGGGGTAGCCGAAGACGTCGTCGAGCGGCACGTTGAACACCCGGGCGATCTGGAAGGCCACCTCCAGCGACGGCGAGCCTTCGCCATGGCCAGGCGGAGCGGGACGATCGCCGCGACGCTCATGACATACCTCCGTCATGACCACGCTGCTGTTCGCCGCGACCGGAGTGTGGCTCCTGCGCCGGCGCAGCCGGGCCGGGTCGGGTGGAGCCGACCCGGCCACAGCGGCGCTTTCGCGGTCAGGGTTACGCGGCAGCGACGGCGGCGGGACGGTCGCGCTGCGGGGCCTTGACGCCCTTCATGAGCAGCCAGAGGATCATCGATACCTCCGCGATGGCGGCCGGGGTGGCGACAAAGGGGCTCAGCGCCGCGCCCAGGTCGGGGGCGGTGAACCGGGCGAACGTGTCGACGAGGTAGCCGAAGCAGCCAACCATGAGCAGTACGCCGATCACGCGCGGGATCATGCCCGACCGGTAGACGAGGTAGCCCATCGGCAGCAGCCACAGGCCGAAGAAGATCTGCGTCATCAGGTACCCGTGGTGGTGCAGGTCGAGCATGAGCAGCACCAGTGCGTCGGATCCCTGGGCGCCGAAGGCGCTCGTGTAGGCGGCGTCGCTCACGTGCAGCGCCTGGAACTGGTGAGTCAGGTTGAGGGCCATCATGGCGGCAGCGACCGCCAGGAAGGCCACCATCGCCCGGGCGGCGTTGGCGTGCACGTGTTTGAGCAGCAGGTACAGGGCCATGGCCGTCAACAACCCGGTCACGGTAGTGACGAGGTCGGCCACGACGCTGGCCCGAACGAGGTCGGCATGGGTCGCGACGTTCTTCGCGGTCGTGGCGGCGTCGCCGGCCTTATACACCGTGACGCGCACGATCTCGGCGAAGGCGCCGCCGATGCCGACGATGAGGTAGAGCAGTCCCGCGATACGGGCGAGGCGTTGAGGGGCGTGCACGGCTTCCTCCTTGATTTCGGGCGTGACGGGCCAGGCCCGCGAGGCGATCTCCTCGCGCGCCGGGTGCGGTTGTGGGTGGTTAGTCCTCGGAGCCGGGGTACTGGAAGACGTCGTCGAGCGGCACGTTGAAGACGCGGGCTATCTGGAAGGCCATCTCCAGCGACGGCGAGTAGCGGCCCTGCTCGATGGCGATGATGGTCTGCCGGGTTACCCCGACGCGGTCGGCCAGCTGCGCCTGCGTCATCTCGCCGTTCGCGAACCGCAGGGCTCGGATCGAGTTCGTGACCTTCGTGGGTTTGACCATGGCTAGAAGCCCCGGCGGTACAAGACGATCTTCGCGATCGACGAGGCGAGCGTGGCCAGGACGAACGCCAGGTACAGCGCGTTGGCGATCCAGAAGTGGGCGGCCTCCGCCATGGCCAGGGCGAGCGGGACGATCGCGGCGATGCTCATGACGTAGAACCCGACGTAGTCGCCCAGCCGGTGGATCTGCCGGTCGCGCTCGTCGGTCCGGCCGGCCTCCCTCGGCGAGGCGATGGCGGCTGCGATGCTGGCGACGATGCCCAGGCCGATCCCGGCACCGATGGCAATGAGCATCGGCCGCACATAGGCGATCCGCGCGACGTCCGCGCCCGGCACCTTCGACAGGACGGTGACGAAGTAGACCGCGGCGACGCCGACGCCGACCACGACGTAGATCCACGAACGTTTCTCTTCGGAGGACATGTCCCACTCCCATGTACAAAAACTTTGACATTCTCAAGGTAAAACAGCGCTGACATGATGTCTAGAATTTTTTACCATGATGTTCCGGCCGCACGCCCCAAACAAGCTGAACCGAGGCGGCGATGGCCGAGTTGCGGTACACGCCCAACGCCCTGGCCCGCGGGCTTCGCAGCCGTGGGAGCAAGATCATCGCCCTGGTGTTCCCCAGCCGGGGTCGGGGGATCGATATCAGCAGCCTCGGGTACCTCCTCGGCGCCTCCGACCATGCCCAGTCGATGGACTACCGCCTGCTGCTGTGGACCACGGAGACCGATTCCCTCGCTGCACTGCCGCCTCAGGTGTCGGTTTCATTTCTCACTCTTGACACTGTGAGGCTGACGGTGGTTTGGTCCTGATACGTATCAGAGGAAAGAAGCACACATGCGAGGCAAGCCGAGTCAGCGGGACATCGCCCGGGTTGCCGGGATCTCCCAGGCCACGGTGTCCGTCGTGCTCAACGGCAAGGCGGACGAGTACGGCATAGCAGCGGCCACCCAGGACAAGGTCCGTGAGGCCATGCGGCAGTTGAACTACGTGCCGGACGTGGCGGGCCGGTCTCTGCGCGGCGGGCGCAACGGCCTGATCGGCGTGCACACCTACGAGCGGGTCTTCCCGGTGCGCGCCGACGATTATTACCACGAGTTCCTGGTGGGGATCGAGGAGAAGGCGGTCGAGATGGGGCAGGACCTCGTGCTGTTCGCCTCGACCCAGCGCGAAGACGGCACCCGCAGCATCTACGGCGCCGGGTCCAACCGGCTACGGCTCGCCGACGGGGCGATCATCCTGGGTCTCGAGCGCAAGGACGAGGAGCTGAGCCGGCTCGCGGCGGAGGGTTTCCCGTTCGTCTTCATAGGGCGGCGTGACATCCCCGGTGCGCAGGTGCCGTACGTGGCGGCGGACTACGCAGGGGCGATCTCCGGCGTGGTGGCGGAGCTGTCGTCGTGCGGCCACGAGCGGGTGGGTTATCTGGGCGGTGTGCTGCGGCGCGGCCCGCAGGAGGAGCGCAGGGAGGCGTTCGGCCGGTTCGCCGGACGCGCGAGGATGCGGGTGGAGCTGGAGGCGCTGCTGGCGCCCGAGGCGGTGACCGGCGCGTGGCTGCGCGAGGTGCTGGGCGCCGGGGTGACCGCTCTGGTCGTGGAGAGCTTCGAGCTGGCGGGCGCCGTCGCCATCACGGCCGCGCAGCAAGGCGTCCGGATCCCCGGGGACCTGTCGGCGGTCTGCCTCGACCTGCCGCCGGCGGCGGGCCCGGCCGCCGGCTGGAGTCATATCGCGGTGCCCCGGCGGGAGATGGGCGCGCGGGCGGTCGAGTTGCTGCTCGGCCTGCTCGACGGCCGGGTGCCGACGGATCGGCACGAGATCGTGCCCTGCGCGCCGCTGACTCCGGGCACTGTCGGCCTTACTAGTTGAACCACCACCAAAGCTGCGGCGAGCGCGGCGACGCATCGATCTAATACGAATTAGGAGCGGACATGGCAGACAGATACCGTCGTTGGGCGGCCGGAGCCGGTTTCGTGCTTCTCACCGGCTGCGGACTGGGCGGCGGCGCGCAGGACGCGGGCACACCTGCGGACAACGCCATCGCCGTATGGTTCCCCGGCACGAACCAGACCGAGATCGACCTGGTCACCAAGACCATCGCGCCGAGATTCGAGAAGGAGACCGGCGCCAAGGTCAGCGTGACCTTCCTCGACTGGGGGGACCTGTCGACCAAGCTCAACGCCGCCTTCGCCGCCGGTACGGCACCCGACGTCTTCGGCCACGGCCCGGCCGCGGTCGCCGACTTCGTCTCCAACGACCGGCTCGAGCCACTGACCCCCTATGTGGCCAAGCTCAGCGCGCAGGACCGCGACGATCTGGCGAACGCCCTACCCGGAGGCCAGGTGAGCGGCACCCAATACCTGATGCCGCTGTCCATGCAGGGCAACCTCATCGCCTACCGGGCCGGCGACTTCACCGCGGCGGGGCTCGACCCCGCCAAGCCGCCCGCCACCTGGGAGGACGTCAAGGAGGCGGCGAAGAAGCTGACCAAGCGTGACGGCGACAAGATCACACATGCCGGGCTGCTGCTCCCCAGTCACCCGATCGGGCGCCAGCAGACTTTCGCGAGCCTGCTCGGCTCAGCGGGCGGCGAGCAGCTCAGCGCCGACGGCAAGACCGTCGCGTTCGACTCGCCCGCCGGGGTCAAGGCACTCGACTACTTCGTCTCCGTCTACCAGGGGCCCGACGCCGTGGCGAACCAGCTCGGCGTCAACTACCAGGACATGCCGACCGCGCAGCAACCGCTGGTCACGGGGGACGCCTCGATGGCGGTGCTGGCGCCGCAGACCGTCCAGCAGATGATCAAGGCCAACCCGGACCTCGACGTACGGGTCATGCCGGTGCCCAAGTTCGAGGGCGCGTCGGAAGGCGTCGCCGTCGGCGGGGCGGGCCCTGGACTGATGATCAACAAGGACAGCCGGCAGAAGGAGCTGGCCTGGAAGTTCATCTCCTACATGATCTCTTCAACGACCAGCCTGGAGTACACGCAGGGCATCGGAGGGATCCCGGCCCGCGTCTCGGCAGCCGACAGCGCCTACGTCAAGGGCAGCCCGGTCATCCAGGCCTACGTCGCGCAGGCCGCCCACTTCCGTCCCAACCCGAACGTCCCAGGCTGGACGCAGATCCGCGACACCATGGCCAAGCATCTGGAGCGGGCGCTCAACAAGAAGGCCGGCTCCGCGCAGGCGCTCCAAGAGGCCGCGGCCGAAGTCAAGAAGATCCGCAACGGCTGATGGCCACGCTCACCGAGGCCCCGCCACGCAGCGCGAGACCCCACCGCGCACCGGTCCCGCGACGGTCGTCGCGGCGCTGGGCCGGGCTGCTGTTCGTGCTGCCGGCCGCGCTGTATCTGATCGTCTTTCAACTCGTCCCGGTCCTGTACGGGCTGGTCCTGAGCTTCACCCGCTACAGCCCGCTGAGCCGGTCGGGGCCGCAGCCCGTGGGGGCGGACAACTACGCCAGGTTGCTGGACGACCCGGAGTTCGGCCAGGCCCTGCTGGTCACCGGGAAGTACGTGGCGTTGGTCCTGCCGTGCACGGTGGTCATCGCGCTCGGGCTGGCCCTGCTGGCCAAGCAGTCCTTCCGCGGTGTCGGGCTGTTCCGCTCCGCCCTGTACGTTCCGCACATCGTCTCGCTCACCGCGGTCAGCATGGTGTGGCTGTGGATGTACTCCCAGCACGGCCTCTTCAACGAGATCCTCGCCGGCCTCGGCCTGTCCGAGCAGAGCTGGCTGCTGGAGGAGGGCTCGGCGCTGAACGCCGCCGCCGCCATGCGGATCTGGAAGGCGCTCGGTGCCAACATGGTCCTCTTGCTGGCCGGGCTTCAGGCGATTCCGAGCGTGCTCTACGAAGCCGCCCGTGTGGACGGAGCCGGCGGCTGGCATGCCTTCCGCCACGTCACGCTGCCCGGGCTGCGGCCGATGCTCACCTACGTGATCGCCATGGACATCGTCTTCCTGGCCCAGGGCTTCGCCGAGATCTACGTCCTGACCAGGGGCGGGCCGCTCGGCAGCACCACGACGGTGAACTACCTGATCTACACCGAGGCGTTCCAGTACAACCGGTTCGGCAGCGCGTCGGCGATGGCGTTCGTCCTGTTCGCCTTCATCATCGCCTTCTCGTTCCTGGCTATCCGCGGCGTCGGGAGGCGCTCGTGAACAGGCTCACCCTGACGATCGCGTCCGTCCTGGTGCTCATGCCGTTCCTGTGGATGATCAGCCTGGCGTTCACTCCGGAGCAGGACACCTTCGGCTCGATCGGGCTGATCCCGGCCCGGCCCACCGGGGAGAACTTCGCCACCGCCGTCGTCGACGCCCAGCTCGGCCGGGCGATGCTCAACTCCGCTCTCGTCACGGTGGTGGCCATGGTGACCAACTGCCTGGCCGCCGTCGCGGCGGGTTACGCCTTCGCGCTGCTGCCGTTCCGGGGCGCCAACGCCCTGTTCTACACCCTGGTCTCCACCGCGGCGATCCCCGTCTCGGTGACCCTGATCCCGCTGTTTCTGATGACCAAGAGCATGCCCCTGATGGGCGGGAACGACCTCACGGGCACGGGCGGCACCGGGCTGCTCGACACCCTGGGCGGCGTCGTGCTGCCGTACCTCGTGCTGCCGATGAACATCTTCCTGGCCAGGCAGTACTTCAGCACCGCCGACCCCCACCTGGCCGAGGCGGCGAGGATGGACGGCGCGGGGGAGTGGCGGGTCTTCTGGCGCATCTACTTCCCGCTGGCGCGCCCGCTGGTGGCGGTCATCGCGATCTTCTCCTTCACCGCGGTCTGGGACGACTTCCTCTGGCCGCTCGTGGTGACCTCCTCCCAGGAGACCCAGACCGTCCAGCTCGCCCTGGCGCGGTTCCTGTCCACGGGCAACGTCCAGTACGGCCCGCTGATGGCCGGGGCCGTGCTGGTCACGCTGCCGGTCATCGCGGTCTTCCTGATCAACCAGCGCAGCTTCATCTCCGGACTCACCGACGGCAGCGTCAAGGGCTGACACCGTACCCGAAAGGTTGTTATATGCCGGAACTCGTCACCGACCTCGTCGTCATCGGGGGTGGTCTAGGCGGCACGGCCGCCGCGTTGACCGCCGCCCGGCTGGGACAGCGCGTGATTCTGGTCGAGCGGTCCGACTGGCTCGGCGGGCAGCTCACCGCCCAAGCGGTGCCCCCGGACGAGCACCAGTGGATCGAGACGCCGCTGACCTCGCCCGGCTATCAGGAGTTGCGCCGCCGGATCCGCGACCACTACCGGCGCAACTACCCGCTGACCGACCAGGCCCGCGAGTGGGAGACCCTGAACCCGGGGTTCGGCAACGTCTCGCGGCTTTGCCACGAGCCGCGCGTGGCGGCGCTGGTCATCCAGGAGATGCTCTCCCCGCTGGTCGCCTCGGGCGCGCTGACCGTGCTGTCGCCGTACGAGGCGGTCGCCGCCGACCGCGACGGTGAGCTGATCAGCGCGGTCCGCGTGCGCGGCCTGCGCTCGGGCCAGGAGATCACACTGCGCGCGCCGCTGGTCGTGGACGCCACCGAGCTGGGGGAGCTGCTGGAGCTCGCGCGCGTCCCGTACGTCATCGGCGCGGAGAGCAGCCACGAATTCGGCGAGCTGCACGCACCGGCCGTCGCCGACCCGCTCGACCAGCAGGCCGTCAGCTGGTGTTGTGCCCTGGAATACCGTCCCGGGGAGGAGCACACCATCGACCGGCCCGCGGGGTACGCGCACTGGCGCGACACCGTCGACCCGCGCTGGCCCGGTCCCCAGCTCTCCTGGGACGACGTGGTGCCCGACCTGCTGACCCGCCGCACCCGCCCGCTGTTCGCCGGAGCGGACATCGAGGCGGCCGGAGCCGACGACCTGTGGCACTACCGGCGGATCCTGGCCCGCCGCAACCTGGAGCCTGGCTTCCCCGGCGGCGAGATCACCCTGGTCAACTGGCCGCAGATCGACTACTGGGAGCTCCCGCTCCTCGGAGTCGACGACGACACCCGCACGCGTGCCTTCCAGGGCGCGCGCGAGCTGACCCTGTCGCTGGTGCACTGGATGCAGACCGAGGCGCCACGCCCGGACGGCGGCCACGGCTATCCCGGGCTGAGGCTGCGCGGCGACGTCACCGGCACGGAGGACGGCCTGGCCAAGGAGGTCTACGTCCGCGAGTCACGCCGGATCAAGGCACTGTTCACGGTCACCGAAGCGCACCTCGGGCGCGAGATGCGCGGAGCGGAGGCGGGGGCCGAAGTGTTCGACGACAGCGTCGGCATCGGCTACTACCGGATCGACCTGCACCCGAGCACCTCGGGCCGGACATACGTCGACATCGACTGCTTCCCGTTCCAGATCCCCCTCGGAGCGCTCCTGCCCCAAGGCACCGCCAACCTGCTGGCCGCCTGCAAGAACATCGGCACCACGCACATCACCAACGGCGCCTACCGCCTGCACCCGGTGGAATGGTCGATCGGCGAGGCGGCCGGAGCCCTGTCGGCGTTCTGCGCGCAGTCGCGCACCTCGCCGCAGGCAGTTCACGGGACCGCGCGGCTCCTGGCCGACTTCCAGCGGCTGCTGACCGACCGGCTCGGCATCAGCCTGGCCTGGCCCGAGGAGATCCGGGCCCCGCAGGCCCGCCACGACTCCATCCCCAAGGAGGTGACCGCACATGCGGGCTGATTACCGGCCACTGACCGGCGACTGGACACTGACCTCGGACTGCGAGCAGATGGCGGGGCGGAGCGTCCCGGCCACCGTACCGGGGGTGGTGCACACCGACCTGCTTGACGCGGGGCTCATACCGGACCCCTACCTGGACGACAACGAGTCCGCGCTCCAGTGGATCGGCCGCGCCGAGTGGCGCTACGCCACCACCTTCGCGTGGACCCCCGGCGGGCACCGGCGGCACGAGCTCGTCTGCGACGGCCTGGACACCGTGGCCACCATCGAGCTCAACGGGGCCGTCGTCGGCCGGACCGCCAACCAGCACCGCTCCTACTCCTTCGACGTGACCGCCCTGCTCCGCCCGGGCGCCAACGATCTCGTCATCACCTTCGCCTCCGCTCTGGACTACGCCGAGGAACGGGCCGCGCTGGAGCCGCGCCCGCACGTCAACCACCACCCCTACAACGCCGTGCGCAAGATGGCCTGCAACTTCGGCTGGGACTGGGGGCCGGACCTCGTCACCGCCGGGATCTGGCGGCCCATCGGCCTCCGCTCGTACTCCGGCACCCGGATCGCCGCCGTCCGGCCCCTGGTCACCGAGGCCGCATCCGAACGCGCGACCGTCGTCTTCGAGGCGGACCTGATCCCCGGCGCGGCCGCCGCGACCGTCACGGCGAGGGTCGGCACCACGGAGGTGAGCACGCAGGTCCCCGCGGGAGCGGAACGAGTGAGCGTGCCGGTCACGGTGGAATCGCCGCGGCTGTGGTGGCCGCGCGGTCATGGCGACCAGCCGCTGTACGAGGCGGAGGTCGTGGTCCAGGAACCGGGCGGGGTGCTGGACACCTGGACCGGTCGCATCGGCCTGCGAACCGTTTCCGTGGACACCACCGGCGGGGCGTTCGTCGTGCGGATCAACGGCCAGGACGTCTTCGTCCGCGGCGCGAACTGGATACCCGACGACGCGTTCCCCACCCGCGTGGACCGCGGCCGGTACGCCGCCCGGCTCGCCGACGCCACGGGCGCCGGGATCAACCTGCTGCGGGTGTGGGGCGGGGGCATCTACGAGAGCGCCGACTTCTACGGCCTCTGCGACGAGCTGGGCGTCCTCGTCTGGCAGGACTTCCTGTTCGCCTGCGCCGCCTACGCGGAGGAGCAGCTGTGGGAGGAGGTCGAGCAGGAGGCCAGGCAGGCCGTCACCCGGCTGTCGCGGCACCCCAGCCTCATCCTGTGGAACGGCGCGAACGAGAACCTGTGGGGCCACGAGGACTGGGGCTGGAAGGAGCGGCTCAACGGTCGGAGCTGGGGCGCGGGCTTCTACTACGAGCTGCTGCCCGGCATCGTCGCCGAGCTCGATCCGACCAGGCCCTACATCCCCGGCAGCCCGTACTCGCCGTCCCGGGCCGACCACCCGAACGACCCCTCTACCGGGCTCGTCCACATCTGGGACGTCTGGAACGACAAGGACTACCGCGCCTACGCGGACTACACGCCGCGGTTCGTGGCCGAGTTCGGCTTCCAGGGCCCGCCCACCTGGTCGACGATGACGGCCGCCGGCGCCGTCCACCAGAAAGCCGAGGACGGCGACGGCAAGTTGCGGCGGGGGTTGAAGGGCCACTTCCCCGACCCCGCCGACGACGTCGCCTGGCACTGGGCCACCCAGCTGAACCAGGCCCGCGCGATCTCCTTCGGCGTCGAACGTTTCCGCGCCCTTGCCCCGCACTGCCGCGGCACGATCGTGTGGCAGCTCAACGACTGCTGGCCGGTGGTCTCATGGGCCGCGGTCGACGGGTACGGCCGGCGCAAGCCCCTGTGGTACGCGCTGCGCCGCGCCTACGCCGACCGGCTCGTCACCGTCCAGCCGCAGGGCCTCGTCGTGATCAACGACACGGTCGGCCCCTGGCACGCCCGGCTGCGCGTGCGCCGCCTGCACCTCGACGGGACTGAACTGGCCGGCCAGGCGGTGGACGTCCTGGTGGCTCCGCTCGCGAGTGTGACCGTGCCCATCCCAGAGGCCGCCGGGGATCTCATCGCCGTGGACGGCGATGGCGTCCGCGTCCGGCACTTCCTCGCCGAGGACCTCGACCTGGCCCTGCCCGCCCCCGCGTTCACGGGCACGCTGACCCGGGTCGCCGGCGGCCACGAGGTCGGCATCGAGGCCCAGACGCTGCTGAAGGACCTGACCCTGCACGCCGACAGGCTCGATCCGGACGCGGTCGTGGACGATCAGCTCGTCACGCTGCTGCCCGGCGAGCGCGTCCGTCTCTTCGTCGCCGGCTCCGCCGAGCTGGACCCTGACGAGGTGCTCGCCCATCCCGTTCTCACCACGGCCAACCATCTGTTCTGGAGGTAGCGTGCTCCACGTCCTGGCCTCGTTGGCAGTCCTCTCCCTGTCCCTCACCCCCGCCGACCCGGGCGACGTCCCGGCCGGCAGACTCCCGCCCGCCGGCTGGACCGACACCCAATGGCGCGATCCCGGCGGGTTCTCCATCATCGACGTCACCACGAAGGGCCTGCCCGCCGGCAACGCCGCCATCGACGCCTCCGACAGGATCCGCGACATCATCGCCACGACCTCGGGCAGGCGGGTGCTCTATTTCCCGCCGGGCGTCTACCACTTCAAGACCAGCCTGAACGTCACCGCCGACGACATCATCCTGCGCGGCGCCGGCCGTACCCGGACCCGGCTCCTGATCGACGCGCCAGGGTCGGTGAACGCCGAGCTCAAGTTCAGCGGCGGCTACAGCGGCGAGCCGGCCGCCGTGTCCGGCTCACCCGCCTCGGGCAGCCAGTCCATCACCGTCCCCGACGCCCCCGGCCTGCGGCCGGGCGACTTCGTGCAGCTCTACAAGGACGCCGGACGCCACGCCTACAGGTACCCGATCGAGACGCAGATCTTCAAGATTGTCTCCAAGAGCGGCGACACGCTGAATCTGAACATGAAGATCGGTCTTGACTACCCGGCCTCCTCGGCGCCCAAGGTCCGCGAGATCGACATGCTGGAGAACGCCGGGGTCGAGCAGCTGGCCGTCGAACGGCTGAACCAGCCCACCTTGGAGAACGTCAACAACCTGACGTTCTCCATGGTGAACAACGGATTCATCCGGGACACCGAGTCGGTGCGCTCCGGCCGCTCGCACGTCAACATCTACTGGAGCAAGGACATCTCGATCGATCGCAACTATGTGCACGGCGCCTTCGTCAACCAGAACGGCTACGCCTACGGCATCAGCTTGAACTGGGGCTCCACCCGGGTGCGCGTCAGCGACAACAAGCTGTGGGACCTGCGGCATCACATCGTGCTCCAGCTCGGCGCCAACCACAACGTGATCAGCTACAACTCCCTGGAGAACCCCTTCAACGGCTACAACGACCTGGCCCTGCACGGAACCTTCGCGTACATGAACCTCTTCGAGGGCAACCGCTTCTACGAGGGGTACGCCGACAACTCCAAACTCGGCCAAGGCGAGCTGGAGGCGACCGGACCGGGCAACACCTGGTTCCGCAACTACGCCAACCACCAGGTCGGCAGCATCAACGGCCAGACGGCCCGGCAGAACCTGATCGGCAACAAACTCGGGCTGATCCGGCTGTCCGGCACCGACCACTACCACGGCGCCAACCTGGAGGGCACCACGCTGAAGTGGGGGGCGCTCAGCGAGAGCTCCCGTATCCCGCCCTCGCTCTACACGGGGACGCGGCCGGCCTTCCTCGGTGGCACGCCGTGGCCGGTGTACGGGCCGGGCGTCGCCGATTGGGGAGCCGCCAGCAAGCTCCCAGCGGCGACTCGGGCCAGACCCTGAAAGCCCGGGGAAACGCCGGGGAAACACCGTGCCGTGTTTGGGCGGAAACCAAGCACGCCTGAAGGGCAGTTCTGACCGTGGGGAGGATCGGGACGACCCGCTACGCCGTCTTCGCCGGGTTGGCTTGGACCCCTGCGGCTGAGGGTTCCGGTTATCGAAGGAAGAAATCGAGAAGAGCCTCGGCACGCTTGCCGAAGGGGGCATACAGGAGGCGGGTGGCGTTCCAGCGACCTTGCACGAGGATGCCCTTGGGGTGGCTGAGCGTTCGGAAGCCCTCGATCCCGTGGTATTTGCCCATCCCGCTCGCGCCGACGCCGCCGAAGGGAAGGTCGTCCTGCGCGACGTGCATGATGGTGACGTTGCCGGAGGTCGTGCGGTCGAGGACTTTGCGCTGGTCTGGGTCGTCGTTGCCGAAGTAGTAGAGCGCGAGTGGTCGTGGTCGTGCGTTGACGTAGTTGATGGCGTCGTCGATGTCGCGGTAAGGGAAGATCGGGAGGATGGGGCCGAAGATCTCCTCGCGGGCGATGCGCATGTCGTCGGTGACGCCGAGCACGACGGTCGGTGCGAGGGTGTGCGGGCGGCGGGTCGCTTCGTCGGGCCGGTGCCCGACCTCGATGGTCCGTGCCCCGTGGGTACGGGCGTTTGCCGAAGACGATGTCGGACACGGTCTGGTCCCGTACGTGTCCCTTGGCGACGATGGTCGGAGATTTGCCGCCTAGTTCCAGCGTGACGGGGACGAGGTTCTCGCTCGCCGCCTTCATCACGGCTCGTCCGACTTCAGTGCTGCCGGTGAAGACGAGATGATCGAAAGGCAAGGAGGAGAACGCGGAACCGTCGCCGCTGACGATCGTGACCTGCTCTGGCGGGAAGACCTCGCTCAGCATCGACGCGAGCACGGCGTTCGTCGCCGGGGTCAACTTCGACGGTTTGAGCATGACGCGGTTACCGGCGGCGATCGCGGTGACGACGGGCATCAGCGACAGGTTGACGGGATAGTTCCACGGCGAAATGACCCCGACCACTCCGAGCGGCTGGTATTCGACGCGGTTGGTGCCGAAACGCAGCGGCAGGGCGATGTGGCGGCGGGTCGGGCGCATGAATCGCCGGAGATTGCGCTGCAGGTAGTCGATGCCCTGAACGACGCCCACGATCTCCATCATCGCGGTCTCGTGTCGCGAGCGATGTCCGAAGTCGGTGTTGATCGCCTCCTCGATGGCGCTGCGCCGGGCGATCAGCGCAGCCTTGAGGTTGTGCAGATCGCTGCGCCGCGCCGCCAATGAGGGCGCTCCGTCGCGGAGATAGGCGGCGCGCTGAACTTCGAGGATGTGACTGAAGCGCTCCGCGTCTGTGGGCTGTGAGGTGACTTCTGTGATGGTCATGATGTTGTTCCTTTGCTGTTGGTGAGGGCGACGGGGAACTGCGTGCGCTGACGGCGGGCCATCCTGCCCATGAGCCGGACGATCAGGCGGCGCGGCAGGAACTTGCTGGCAAGGGCGAGCGGGCGGCCGTTGGTGATCACCGACGGTGGCGCGGATCGGCGGTCGAGCGTGTCGAGGGCGATCGTCACGACGTCCTCGGGGGCTGCCCGCTTCGTGCCGTAGTCGGCGGACTGGCTGCCGGCGACGTCGAAGAACTCGGTCCGTGTGGCGCCGGGGCACACGGCGAGGACGCGTAGGCCGGTGCCGCGGGTCTCCTCCCACAGCGCTTCGGTGAAGCTGAGGACGAAGGCCTTGGTGGCGCCGTAGACACTCAGGTACGGGGTCGGCTGGAAGCCCAGCAGGCTCGCGACGTTGATCAGGATGCCGGTGCCGGCGGAGGTCAGCGGGTCGATGTAGGCGCGGCTGAGGTCGACCAGCGCACTGACGTTCAGCGCGATCATGCTTTGCAGGCGCTCCGGATCCTCGTCCGTGAACGCGTCGTGGGTGCCGAAGCCCGCGTTGTTGACCAGTCCGGTGGCGTAGATGCCGCGGGACTCGAGTTCGGCGCGTAGCGTGCGGCCGGCGTCGGGCAGGCCGAGGTCGCGGGCGACGACGGTCACCGTGACGCCGTGTGCGCGGGTGAGTTCGGCGGCCAGGCTCTGAAGCCGGTCCGCCCGGCGGGCGACAAGCACGAGGTGGGCGCCGCGGCGGGCCAGCTGACGGGCGAATTCGGCGCCCAGGCCGGAGCTGGCGCCGGTGACGATGACGGTCTGGTGGCGGTAATCAATCTTGGTCATGCCATACACTCTATGCACAGCCTTGCACCGCGTGCAAGTTGCTACATCGTGTGATCCTCCGTACCATCGGTGCATGGCTATGAAACCGACACCTCTTCGGGAGCAGACCCGCTCGGTGGTCCGCTCGCTGCTGGCTCGGACCGCTATCGAGCTGTTCGCCGCCAAGGGGTACGACAACACGACGCTGGAGGAGGTCGCCGCCGCGGCGGGTGTCTCTCGGCGGACCCTGTTCAACTACTTCCGCAACAAGGAAGACCTCGCGCTCAGCGGCCTGTCCGAGCAGGGTGAATCGATCGCCGGGCGGCTCGCCGAGCGCCCGGCCGAGGAGGACGCCTGGACGTCACTGCGCGCGGCGTTCCAGGTGCTCGAGGAGATCGACACCACGCCCGAGCGCCGGCTCGAGATGATCACGCTCTTGTTCGGCAACGAGTCCCTGCGCGCCGGGCACGCCGAGAAGCAGGCTCGCTGGCAAGACCTGTTCGCACCGCTGATCGAGCCGCGACTGCCCGACTCCGACCGCCGCACCCTGCAGGCGCGCGCGATCGCGGCCGCGGCGATCACGTGCATGCAGGCGGCGAACGAGGAGTGGGTGCGCCTGGGCGGACAGGTCGACCTGTTCGACCTCTACGACGCGGCCGTGCAGGCCATCCGCCGCCCCACCTGAAGCCGGCCGCATCCAGCTCCACCACGTGACGAAACCATCCGAACCATGACGAGGACCTCACGGCTTTCAGCGACCCTAACGATCTTATGAGACCGGTCGATTACCCGACTGCCCTGATCGTGGCGGGGTCTCGTCAGCCGACCGTGACGGCGAGGGGCAGCGGACGATCGCGTTGGGCGCCAGGGTCAGGAACCACATCTGCTCGGTCTGCTGCTCGTGGTGACGGCGCCGGGGCCCACTGTGCAGCCGGACGGTGACGGTTCATCGGGTGCCGGTGCCGGTCAGCGTGTCGGCGAGCGTCTTCATGACCATGCGGCTCAGCGCAGCCGGGCTCTGATCGCCGACCTGCTCGGCAAGGGGGCCGTCGCGCCAGAGCACCGCCAGGCCGTGCACGGTCGCCCAGCCGAGGGTGACCAGGTGCTGGAGGTCGTGGCGGGTGGTCCAGCCCTCACGCTGGGCCTGCACGATCAGCGCCGTCATGGTGTCCCGGGTGGCCTGCGCGGCGACCCGCAGCGCGGGGTCGCTGCGGGTGTGCAGCTCCGGCCGCCACATCACCTCGAATAGCCCTGGCCGGAGCCGCGCGAAGTCGATGTAGATCATCCCCAGTTCCTGGATCCGCGCGGCTGCGGGCGCGGCATCCAAGTCGGCCAGGGCCGCGCTCATCCGTGCCGCCCTCCTGCGCCGCTACGGCCCGCTGCGGTGGTTCCGCGACTTCCTCCTGCGCCGCCAGCGCGTCACACCGACCTTCCTGGAGATCACCGCTGAGACCTCCTGACCGACTGCTCGGGCTTCAATGACGACGGTCGGCGCGACCGTGACACAACCATGACACGGCGCTGACGAGGCGGGGATACGGTCGGCCGACAGTGGATGCGGTTGACCGGCGCCTGTTCCCCAGCGGTGGGTCCGGCTGTCTCCGTCCCACTGAGGAAGGCTGATCGATCGTGACTGAACGCGTGCGCGTGGCTGTGCTGGCGGGTGGGCCGTCCGCGGAGCATGAGGTGTCGCTGCAGTCGGCGCAGGCTGTGCTCGATGCTCTGCCGAGGGATCTGTACGAGCCCGTCGCCGTCATCATCGACCGGCAGGGTAGGTGGCCGGTGGAGCTGCGACGCGATCTGGCGGATGTGGTCTTCCCTGTGCTGCACGGGCCGTTCGGCGAGGACGGCGTCGTCCAGGGTCACCTGGAGACGCTGGGCATCCCGTACGTGGGCTGCGGCGTCCTGGCCTCCGCCGTGGCCATGGACAAGGTCGCGATGCGGCGCACGTTCCTGGCGGAGGACATTCCCGTCACCCCACATGTGTGGTTCACCGAGCACGAATGGCGCACCACCAACGATTCCTGGGGCCTGGTGAAGTCGCTCGACTGGCCGATGTACGTCAAACCGGCCGGCATGGGCTCCTCCATCGGCATCTCACGTGTCACCTCCATGGAGGAACTGCGCGCGGGCGTAGATCTGGCGCTGGCCTACGACCGGGTGGTCATCGTCGAGCAGGGCGTGACCGCGCGCGAGATCATCTGCGGCGTGCTCGGCGGCTACGACGACGCGCGGGCCTCGGCGCCCGGCGAGCTCATCGTGCCCGGCGACTGGCTGGACTATGAGGCCAAGTACCTCAGCCAGGCCGAGATCGCCACCATCCCCGCCGTGCTGCCGGAACGGGTGGCCGAGGACGTGCGCGAGCTGGCCCTGCGCGCCTTCCGGGCGATCGGTGGCTACGGCCTGTCCCGTGTCGACTTCCTCTATGACGAGGACACGGCACGCCTGTACGTGCTGGAGATCAACACCATGCCCGGCTTCACCTCCCGTTCCGTCTACGCCAGGGCCTGGGCCGCAAGCGGTGTCCCGTACCCGGACCTGCTGCGCCGCCTCATCGACCTCGCGTTCGCCAGGAGCGGCTCATGATCCCCATGACGCTGAACGAGATCGCGCAGGTCGTCGGCGCAAGCCTGCACGACGTGCGCGACCCGCGGGCGCTGGTGACGGCGCCCTCGGCGGTCGACTCCCGCGAGGTGGCGCCTGGCGGCCTGTTCGCCGCGACGGTCGGCGCCCGCGTTGACGGTCACGACTACGCGGCCGGCGCCATCGTGGGCGGCGCCGTTGCCGTGCTGGCCTCCAGGCCCGTCGGCGTGCCCGCCCTCGTGGTCGAGGACGTCCAGCTCGCGATCGGCCTGCTGGCCAGGCAC
Source organism: Nonomuraea basaltis (assembly GCF_005893125.1). Lineage (GTDB taxonomy): Bacteria > Actinomycetota > Actinomycetes > Streptosporangiales > Streptosporangiaceae > Nonomuraea > Nonomuraea basaltis. Next base: position 16,828 of record NZ_VCJS01000129.1, read on the forward strand.
CTGCTCGAACACATCAGCCCGACCGTGATCGGCCTGACCGGCTCCGTGGGCAAGACCACGACCAAGGACCTGCTGGCCCAGGTGCTCGAACGGCACGCGGCGACGGTGGCCACCGACAGGTCGTTCAACAACGAGCTCGGGCTGCCGCTCACCGTGTTGCGTGCCGATGCCACCACCCGATACCTGGTGCTGGAAATGGGTGCAGGCCGGAAGGGCGACCTGACGTATCTGACCGGGATCGCACCGCCCCAGGTCGGGCTGGTGCTCAATGTCGGCACCGCACATGTGGAGCGCATGGGCGGCGGGCCGGCCGACGTGGCCGAGGCCAAAGGCGAGCTGGTCGAGGCACTTCCGGCGGACGGGTTCGCCCTGCTCAACGCCGACGACCCGTACGTCATGGGCATGGCCGGCCGCACCAAGGCCCAGGTCCTGCTGTACGGCAGGTCGTCGGAGGCGCAGGTGCGAGCCGAAGACGTGCGGATGGGCGACCGGGCGCGCACCGCGTTCGAGCTGGTGACGCCCTCCGGCCGCGCCCAGGTGGAGCTCGACCTCATAGGCGAGCACCAGGTGAGCAACGCCCTGGCCGCCGCCGCCGTCGCCACCGTACTCGGCCTGGGCATCGCCGAGATCGCCGATGGGCTGAACGCCGCCCGGCGGCGCTCCGCCGGCCGGCTGGAGATCGTCGAACGACCTGACGGCATCACCATCGTCAACGACGCCTACAACGCCAACCCCGAATCCATGCGGGCCGGGCTGCGGGCGGTGAAGGCCCTGGCCGGCACCCGGCGTACGGTCGCCGTGCTCGGCGCGATGGGGCAGCAGGCGGACGCCTCGCGCGCCCGGCACGCGGAGATGGGCCGGCTCGTCGCCGACCTCCGCTTCGACGTGCTGATCGCGGTCGGAGCAGGGGATCCGCTCGCGATGGCGTGGGCAGCGGCGTCCTCGAACCAGGGCGTGGCCGTCCATACCGTCGAGGACGTGGCCGGGGCCCTCAGCTTGGCCACCGCGCTTCTCGAACCGGGAGACGTGGTGTTCGTCAAGGCCTCCAGCGAGACCGGGCTCAGCGCCTGCGCCCGTGCGCTGGCCGGCGCCTGAGCGTTGGCGCATCGCCGAGGGGCCGAGCGGATCGGGCAAGTCCATGCTGATGCACTGCCTGGCCGGACTCGACCAGGCCAGTGGCGGCACCGCCACCGTGGCCGGCACCGACCAGCCTGCCGGCACAAGCTAGCGAAACGGAGTTCCATGCGCGCTATCGGTCTCATCGGCGGGTTGAGCTGGGAATCGACGGTGATCTACTACCAGATCATCAACCAGCGGGTACGCGAGCGACTCGGCGGCAGCCATTCCGCCAACAGTCTCATCTGGTCGGTCGACTACACGACCGTCGAGGATCTCATCTTCGCCGACCGCTGGGACGAGGTGAGTAGGTTGCTGACTGATGCGGGCAGGAAACTGGAGGATCTCGGCGCCGAGGTCCTGCTCATCTGCAGCAACACCTTCAGCCGGGTGAGCGACGACGTGGCGCGGGCCGCGAGCGTGCCCGTGCTGCACATCGCCGACGCCGTGGGCGCCGAGGTCCGCGCCAGGGGGATGCGCAAGATCGGTCTGCTGGGCACTCGCTTCACCATGGAGGAGCCCTTCTACCGGGATCGGCTGGGCGCCCACGGCTTCGACGTGGTCGTCCCGCGGCGTGAGCAGCGGGAACTGGTTCATCGCGTGATCTTCGACGAGCTGGTGCGCGGGGTGCTCCGGGAATCGTCCAGGGACGCGTACGCCCGGATAGTCGCCGATCTCGCGTCCGACGGCGCCGAAGGCGTCATCCTCGGCTGCACGGAGATCGAGCTGCTGATCAGTGAGAAGGACGCCGCCATCCCGGTGTTGCCGAGCGCCCGGCTGCACGCGGAGGCGGCGGCCGGTTTCGCGCTGGCCGACTGACACACCCTCGGTCGCGGCACAACGTGGCGGCTCAGGTGGATCGGTAGCGTCACGGTGGCCGGCCGGCCGACGTCGTCACGCCCCACGTCCATGCCACTCGTTCGCCACCGACCTCATCCGCACACCGGCACCGGCACCGGCACCGGCACCGGCACCGGCACCGACATCGTCGCTGTCGCCGAGCTGCCCGGCCACGCCTCGCTGGACTCCACCCGGATATTTGGCCGAAAGCTTCGGATGGGCCTTCTCGGTGTGGTCGGTCAAGGCAGGATCTCGACGTACCCGTCGGTTCCGTGCACGCGGATCCGCTGCCCGTCCCGGATCAGCCGGGTGGCCTGCTCCACGCCCACGACGGCCGGCAAGCCGTATTCCCGGGCGATCACTGCGCCGTGGGTCATCAGGCCGCCCACCTCCGTCACCAGGCCCGTGATCGCGACGAACAGGGGCGACCAGCTGGGGTCTGTGTAGGCCGTGACCAGGATGTCGCCCGCCTCGAGATCTGCCTCCGCCATGTCAAGGATGACGCGGGCCCTCCCCTCGATGGTCCCGGCGGAGACCGGCAAGCCGATCAGGGCACCAGCCGGCACGTCGTCGCGCTGGTACGCCCCGGCGATGGCCTCGCCATCCGACGTGAGCACCCGCGGTGGCGTGAGCGCCCAGTACGACCGGAACGCGTCCTTGCGCTGCTGGATGAGCTGGTCATCCACCTGGTTGGTGCGAACGACGTCGTGGAGCTCCTGGAACGTAAGGTAGAAGATGTCCTTCTTCTCAGGAAGCACGTCGGCCTGCACGAGGCGCTCGGCCTCCTCCAGCAAGGCCTGCTTGTAGACGAAGTAGCGGCTGACGATGCTGTACTTCGGGTACTCCCGGTACCCGATGAAGGTCCGGACCCGGTCGATCATCCGCTTGGTCTCGTCGGCTTTCTGCTCCCCGTCCGGCAGGGCCCGCAAGCGTGACAGCACGTCCTGTTCCTTCCTCCGCGCCTCCTGCCGCCCCTGCTCGAAGCGCCGCTCGGCGGCACCCGGCTCGAAGAGCTTGATGTTGTCGAGGATCACGGGCACGAGCGTGGTGGGCCGCTCGCGCCAACGCGGCCTCGTGATGTCGATCTCGCCGACGCAGCGCATGCCGTACCGGTCGAGGTAGGCCTCGATGGCGTCGCGCGCTTCGGTCCCGCCCGCGAGCTTCGGCAGCTCGTCCAGGAAGCCCTCGTCCTCGACGTCCTGCAGAAACGCCACCACCTGCGGATGTGGACGGATCACGTCCGCGACATCGAGCAGCGCCAGCCCCATCTCCGACGTGACGTTGTCGGGGGCGGACAGCGTGAGCGTGTCGGCCGCGTTCTTCTCGCCCAGCCACTCCCGCAGCTTGTCGTTGAGCCACCACGTGGCCTCCATCCCCGCCATGATCGCCTGCATGCTCAGCGGATCACCGAGGCCCCGCTTGTGCTCCTGGAAGGCCTCCAGCAGGAAGTCGAACAGCGCCGGCCCGGTCTTCGCCCGGATGTCGCGCCGCAGGGCGGCGATGGACGCCTGGCTGCGCTCGATCAGCCCGGTGACGATAGCCGGATCGGTCTCGATCGGGGCGGAAGCGCCGCCGACCGGCGGCCCGCCGGGACCCCCGTCCGGGAGCGACGGGACGAAGTCGCCGCGGTCGAGGACCGTCTCCAGCGCGTCCCTGATCAGCGGATCGGACCTCCCCGCCATCTCCAGGAGGCCGGCGCGGCTCGCGGGCGAGGCCAGGCGCCGGGTGACGTCGACGAACAGCCGCCCGCCGGCCTCGTGCATCGGCGCCATGGCCGTCAGCTGCCACACAGAAACGCCCAGCGGCTTCATGGGGTCGGTCATCATCTGCCCGTGACCGACCGAGAGGTAGACGTGATTCTCCTGGGCGCCGGTCTCGGGGATGGGGAACAGCGTGGTGATCGGCCGGCTCTGAACGATCTGGAAGCCATCATCCACCAGGCACCATTCGATGTCCTGGGGGCGGCCGAAGTGCGCTTCGATCCGCCGGCCGAGCTGCACGAGCCGCACGACCTGCGCATCCGTCAGCGCCGGCAGCTCCTGCCGCTGCGGGTCGATCGGCAGTACCTGCGTCCCGCCAGCCGGCGAAGCGTGGATGGCACGCTTCTTGGCGGCAACCGCCTTGGTGACGACCTCGCCGTCTCGCACCTTGTAGACGTCCGGGTTCACCAGGCCGGAGACCAGGGCCTCGCCGAGGCCGAAGCTGGCGTCCACGGTGGCGACCTTCCGGTTGCCCGTGACGGGGTCGGCCGTGAACACGATGCCTGCCGCATGCGGGAAGACCATCTGCTGCACGACCACGGCCATGCGGACGTTCCGGTGGTCGAAGCCGTTCCGCAGGCGGTAGGTCACGGCCCGCTCGGTGAACAGCGACGCCCAGCACCGGCCGACGTGCTGGAGGATCGCCGCCGGACCCACGACGTTCAGGTAGGTGTCCTGCTGGCCGGCGAAGGATGCCGTCGGCAGGTCCTCTGCCGTCGCGCTGGATCGCACGGCGTAGGCGGCGTGCTCGCCGAGCTGCGCGAGCGCGCGGGTGATCGCCGCCGCGAGATCGTCAGGGATGGCGATTCCTTCGATGGTCTGGCGGATCTCCGCGCTCAGCGTGCGGATCACCTCCCGGTCATCCGGGTTCAGGCGCGACAGCTGATCGAGCCGATCGTCGATCGACGGCGCTTCCGCCATGATCCGCCGGAAGGCGTACGTCGTCACGCAAAAGCCAGCCGGCACCCGGATGCCTTCGATCCGCGACAACTCCCCCAGATGCGCGCCCTTGCCGCCTACGACCGCGACCTGCATCTCGTCAACCTCTTGAAGATCCAACACGTGCGGCTCGATCATTGCGACACCTTCGAGGCAGCCGTGCTCCGTCGCACTGCACCGGCCGATCGAATCACCGGCGCCTCACGCTCTGTCGAACCTCTTGTTGGGCACGTCCCCATCTCTCGTTGCCTTCCCTCCGGCGAGTCGGCCGGCCGCTCCGCCCCGGGCGGCCCCGCACACCGCACCTGCGCCTCGAGCGCCCCCAACCACACCGCCAGTCCCACCAGCGGTTCGACGCCACCGCGTCCCCCATACATCGACAACGACACACGCACGTCGAACCCCCATTCCGCAGGTACCGGCCTCGGCCGACGATTCTGCGGCAAGATCCGGGTCTTGCCGCAAGCCCCCCGGTGCGCTATACGCTAAGAAGAGAGGCAACGAGAGGGATCCGCTGGTCTGGAATCAGATCACTGGACAGACCCGTCGGTGAGGAAGTCCCGTCGGTGAGGAAGTCGTCCAGGTGGTGAGCGAGCGCGTGCGGTGCGCGCGGCCGACTGCTCGCTGATGACCGTGCCCATGCCCGCAGCCCTTCACCCCGTCGGCCTGATCGGCCTTCTCTCGGCCGATCCGATCGGGTTGCGACGTAGGGTAATCGATCGGTAATGTTCAGTCACATCCGGGTGCCTGACCGGCGCCCGGTCCCCGCCCCCATCGGTGTCCGCACCAATGGGACAGCGTCCGGCGGGCGGTGGCCCAAGAGCCGCACTCCATCCAGGAATGCGGAGTCAGGCCCCGATAACGCGGTTCTCAGCCACGGTCCGCCCGGCTCGCCGGGCGGACGCGGCGTCGGCTTCCACCGGATCGCATCCCGGCCTCGGTCGGCATGCGACGAGGCTACACCGGTGTCCGTTTTGCTGATGTAAACGCAGAGAACCGAAGACGCTGATCCGGACGTCATCTCTGACATTCGGGTGGTTGGGGGTTGTGGTCGCGAGCAGATGGGTGGCCTTGCCCATGGGGGGAAAGATGCAGGTCATGAGCGGTCAAGCTGATGGTCCGGGGCGGCGAACGCTGCTGACGGGCGCCACGTCCCTGGCAGCGGTGTGCCTTGTCGGCTGCTCGTCGGCCGAGGTGATGAACGAGATGCACAAGGCGGCCCCCGCATCCCTCACCGGACCGTCTCCTGGTACGCCGAAGGCCGCTTACGAACGGCTGATGGAGGGCAACAAACGCTGGGTGACCAACGCACTCCAGCATCCGGATCGCGATCCCACCCGCCGGGAACTGCTGGCCGCCAACCAGCAGCCCTATGGAGCGGTGCTGTCATGCATCGATTCCCGGGTTCCACCCGAGCTTGTCTTCGACACCGGCCTGGGTGATCTGTTCGTCATGCGTAGCGGCGGGGTGGCTGTGGGGCCCATCATCACCGGCTCCGTCGAGTACGGGCCGATGACCGGTGGAACCCCGCTGATCGTCGTACTCGGTCACCAGCGGTGCGGCGCGGTCTCCGCCGCGTACAAAGCCCTGCGAGAAGGTAAGCCGTTGCCGGGCAACCTTCAGGCGATCGCGGAGGCTCTGCGTCCGGCATACGAACAGACCGTACGGGAGAGCAGCGCCGACCCCGCCGAGACGATGGCTAGAGCCCAGGTGAAGCTGACCGCGGACGCCCTGCGCGGCAATCGAGACCTCGCGCCGCTGGTGAGCAAGAGAGTCCTGGCCGTGGTCAGCGCGTACTACTCCCTAGACACAGGCCAGGTCGAGATCCTGGACGGCGCACCTGCCTGAGATTCCGTGTGGCGGCTTCAGCGGGCCAGGAGGACCAGCGTCAGCGCGACCAGGGCCGGGACGGTTTGGACAAAGAGGATCTTGCGCGACGCCGTCGCGGCACCGTACACTCCGGCGGCGGTAACGCAGGCAAAGGAAGAAGATCCTCACTTGGAAACCGACCGGATCAGGAGCGAGGGCGCCCCTTACGTCACGACCGCCGCTGCTCATATCATGATCAGCCGATCCATCGCTCGACCTTCGATGGCACCACCACGCTCTTCCAGCAGTTGGGCGCCGTCACTGATCGTGACGGAGCCTGGGTACGGCCAGCGCGGACCTCTCCGCCTTCGCTGCTCAGACCGTTCAGATCTGCATCGAGCGGCCGATGCCTCCTGGAGCGAGCCGGTGGAGGCGGGCGTCGACGACGACGTCAAGATCACCAGTTAGTAGCCCACCGGACTTCGGAGCCATGCGCGTGGCTCTGGAATCCCGAAAAATACGGGCTTGTGGTGGATTGCGGCGCTCGGTAAGGATGCTGGGAGGCGGACGGTGATCCCGTCCGATCGCAGGCGAGACAAAGGACGCTGGATGACCCAGGCCGACGCGGTTGCATCTCTCGTGGAGCGAAGGTTAGGCCGCGCTCTCGATCCCGATCTCAACTTCTTCGAAGCCGGTCTCGATTCGCTCGCCCTGGTCGAGCTGCACGAGGAGATCAACAGCACACTGGGCCTGAGCCTGCCGGTCACCGCGATGTTCACCCACCCGAACCTGCGTGCCCTCTCGCACCTGATCGCGCAGGGCCAGGCGCCCGCCAGGCAGGACGGCGCCCGTCGCCGTCCGCTCGGCGGCAGCCGCCGCGACGTGCGTGCCAGGATCCGTAAGGACGGTCGGTGACCTCTCACGAACAGCCCATCGCCGTGATCGCGATGGGGCGCTTCCCGCAGGAGGTGGGGGCGGCCGAGGAGGCCGGACACGATCCTGGAGCGCAGGTCGTCCGGCTGTATGGCGGAGTGGGCAAGGCCTGCGCGGCGCTGCTGGCCGGGGAGTGCGAGCTGGCCGTGACCGACGCCGGCGAGCTGCCGCCGGGTACGCTGCGCGGCACCCTGGTCCTGCGGCTCCTCGACCGGGCGTTGCTCGACGGCGACCTGGTGCACCGGGTGATCTGGCCCGACGACCTCGAGGTGGAGGAGGGCTATCCGCCAGTGCACGCTCCGGGCGACGGCCGCCCGCGCGTGGTGGTGTGGTCCGGCCGCACCCACGATGAGGCCGAGTCAGTACGGCGGAGCCTGGCCGGTTTCTTCGCCGGACTATCGGAGGATCGCTACGCCGACGCGGCGGGCACCCTGCAGCAGGGACGCGTCCACCACCCCGTGAGAGGTGCGGTGGTCTGCCGGAGCGCCGCAGAAGCCGCTCTCGCGCTGGGCCGCGAGCACACCTACGAGCAGGGGCCGGTCCGCCTGTCCCTCCCCGATGAGGCGGCCGGTCTGTACGGCGTGGAGCGCGTGTTCACCGAGGCCGTGGACGTGTGCGAAGAGGCCTTCGAAGCGCGCGGCGTCGAGCTGCCACCCGCCTTCGCCACCGCCTACGGGCTGGCCTCCACCCTCGCCGCCTGGGGCATCCGCGCGGAAGCCCCGGACCCGGCCCTCCTCGCGAGTGACCTTCCGCTGGAGGAGGCGCTCGCCGGCCTCGCGCAAGAGACGGCCGGAGCCGAGGTCCGGGTGGGTGGCGATCTCGCGGGGCTGCTGGCCGCCGTGGCCAGGTTCTGGACGGGCGGCGGCCGGGTGGACTGGGCCGCGCTCGATCCTGATCACCCGCTGCAACGCATCCCCATCCCGCGGCCGCAGCCGGAGCTGCCCGCCTCCGTGGAGGAGCTGCGTCCGCTGTCGGCGGTGCCGTACTCCTTCTGGGTTCTGGAGCAGCTCGCGCCGGACAGCGGCGTGTCGAACCTGGCGGTGGCGCTCAGGTTCGAGACACCGCTGCGCAGGCTGCCGCTGCAGATCGCGGTGAACCGGCTGGTCAAGCGGCATCCGGCGTTGCGCCTGCGGTTCCCCGTGGTGGGCGGGGCGCCCGTCAGGCACCTGGTCGCGCCCCAGGATGCCCAGCTGAAGGTCGAGGCGCGGGCCACGACGGAGGAGACGCTGGTCGCAGACCTGCGGTCCTTCCTGGACGAGCCCTTCGACCTGGGCCGCGACCTGCTCATCAGAGTGGGACACTTCACCCTGCCCGACGCCGCCGGGACCGTGGTGTGCCTGGTCGGCCACCACATCATCATCGACGGCACCTCCCTGCAGCTCCTGGTGGAGGAGCTGGGCCGCTTCTACGACAGCCAGACCGGGCACGGCACGCTGCCGCCCGAGTTGGCGGGGCCCGCGCCGATGCTGGAGCCGGGGGAGCCGTCGGAGGAGTCGATCGGCTACTGGCTGGACCGGCTCGACGGCGTCGACCCCGCCGCCATGGTGCTGCCGGGGAGTAGGCACTCGCCGGGCCATCCGACGTTCGCCGGCCACACCTGCTCGTGGCGGGTCGACGCCGAGACGGTGGCGGCCCTGGACGAGCTGCGGGCCAGGCTGCGCACCACCGGCAACATCGTGCTGGCCACCGCCTTCCTGCTGACGCTGCGCGGGCACGGTGCCGGCCCGGACCTGGTGATCGGCATGCCGGTCAGCACCAGGACGGGCGAGGAGCGCAAGCACGTCGGCTACGCCGTGAGCACGCTGCCGCTGCGCGTCCACGTCGAGCTGGACGACGACTTCGAGCAGGTCGCCAGGCGCGTGGAGGAGGCTTTCGCGGAGGGGATCGAGCACGCCGACGCCTCGGTGGAGGCGGTGCTGACCCGCCGCGGGCACGGCACGGACGACTGGCGGGTCCCGCTGTTCCGGCACATGTTCAACTACCGGCCCTGGAGCGACGAGAAGGTACACATCCAGGGTGAGGTGCCCGGGTACGTCGAGAACCTCATCGACCGCAGCCGCCTGGACATGCAGTGCAATGTCATCCAGGAACCGGATCGGCTCACCATCCGCATGGGGCACAGCACCGAGGTGCACGACGAGGACGAGATCGCGGCGTTCGCGGCCAGGATGTCCGCGGTGGTGCGGCAGGCGGCGCGCGGCAGGGTGCCGGACGTGCTCTCGCCGGCGGACCGGGCGTTGCTCGACCGGGTCAACGACACGCGCCGCACCTGGCCCGGCACGCTGGTCGAGCGCATCGTGCCCGGCCCGGCCGTGGCAGTGCGCGAGGGCGGGCGCGAGGTCAGCTATGACGAACTGCTGGGGCGCGCGGCCGCGGTCCGCGACCTGCTGCACGAGCGAGGGGTAGGGCACGGCGACGTCGTCGCCCTGGCCCCGGATCGCTCGGCGGACCTCGTGGCGGCGGTGCTGGGCGTGTGGCAGGCGGGAGCGGCGTTCCTGCCGCTGGACGTGCGGCAACCGGAGTCGCGCCTCGCCTACCAGGTGGCCGACTCGGGTGCGCGGCTGGTCGTCGCGGCGGGCACGCCGCAGTGGGCGGGTGAGACGCCGGTCGCGCCGATGCCCAGCACGCTGGGGGAACTCATACCACCCGAGTACGGAAATATCGCTTATGTCATCTACACCTCCGGCTCCACCGGGCGGCCCAAGGGTGTGCAGGTCACGCACGTGAACCTGACCAACCTGGTGCTCGACTTCACCGACCGGCTCGGTGCGCCCACGAGCGTTCTGTGGTCCACCACCACCGCCTTCGACATCTCCTGGCTGGAATTGTTGTTGCCGCTGGCCTCTGGAGGCACCGTGGTCGTGGCCTCGGACGAGGACCAGTTGCAGCCGGGCAAGTTCCTGGACTTGATCGCCGCGGCCGACGTCCAGGTCGTGCAGGCCACGCCGACCGCGTGGCGGCTGATCGCGCCGGAAGCCGGTCAGGAGCTGGCCGGACGCACGGTGTTGTGCGGCGGCGAGCCGATGCCCGCCGCCCTGGCCAGGGACCTGCTGGAGCTGGGCTGCCGGGTGTTCAACGTCTACGGGCCGACGGAGACCACCATCTGGTCCACCGCCGCCGAGCTGCGCGAGCCGCCGCTCGATCCGGTCCCCGCGGGGGAGCCGCTGGCCAACACCCAGATCTTCGTCACCGACGCCGCGGGCCGCGAGCTGCCGCCGGGCGTGCCGGGCGAGCTGTGCGTCGCCGGTGCGGGGGTGAGTGCGGGCTACCTCAACCGGCCCGAGCTGACGGCGGAGCGCTTCGGGCACCACGACCGGTACGGCAGGTTCTACCGGACCGGCGACCGCGCGCGGATCCGCCACGACGGCACGCTCGAGCTTCTCGGCCGCGACGACAGGCAGATCAAGCTACGCGGCCACCGCATCGAGCTCGGCGAGGTCGAGGCGGCGCTGCACGAGCACGAGGCGGTACGGACGGCCGCAGTGATCCTCGACGGTGACCCGCAGACCGACGGACGGCTCGTCGCCTTTCTCGAGGTCACCGGCCAAGCCGCTGACGGGGAGCTGTGGCGCTTCGCCAGGACGCGGCTGCCCGACTACGCCGTCCCAACCCGCTACATCGTCACCGACAGGCTCCCCACCACCGCCAACGGGAAGATCGCCTATCGCGAGCTGGTGGTGCCCGATGAGGGTGGCGCCCCGGCGCAGGAGGTGGGCGACGGGCTGGTCCAGCAGGTGGTGGCGCTGTGGCGCGACGCGCTGAAGCGGCCTGGGCTGGGGCCGCACGACAACTTCTTCCTCAACGGCGGCCACTCCGTGCTGGCCGTCCGGCTGATCCGTCCGCTGGAGGAGCTGGCGGGGCATGCCGTCTCGGTACGGGCCGTGTTCGACCATCCGACGCCGGCCGAACTGGCCCTACATCTGGGGGACGCCCGATGACGCCGTGGTTCGTTCAGGTCAAGGAGGGGGAGCGGGCGCTGGTCACCTTCCCGCACGCGGGTGGCGGTCCGGCTTCGCTCGGCGAGCTCGCCGGACATTTCCCGCCCGAGGTGGGTTTGTGGTCGGTCAACCTGCCGGGGCGTCAGGCCAGGCTCGCCGAAGAACCACGGACTGACCTCGACGGGCTGGTCGAGGACCTGGCGCGCGACCTTGCCGGGTGGCGCGAGCCGTACACGCTGTTCGGCTACTGCAGCGGGGCGTTGCTGGCTTTTCTCGTCTGCCGTCGCGTGGTCGAGCTGGGCGGCCGGCCGGAACGGCTGATCGTGGGCTCGTTCGCCGCGCCGGATGTGACCTTGCTGCTGCGCCGCCTGCCGTCGCTGCCGTCGTGGCTGTTCTGGGAGCAGCTGATCGCGCTCGGCGGTGTCCCGCCGGAACTGGCCGATCGGGAGGCGCTCTGGCCGGTGCTGGAGCCGGCGCTCCGCGCCGACTTCGGGCTGCTGGCCGGCTATCACCACCGGCCCGGGCCACCGCTGCCGGTGCCCATCTCTGTCCTGTACGGCATCAGGGACGCCTCGCTGACCAGAGGCGGCCTGCTGGGCTGGCGGCGGCAGAGCGTGCACAGGCCCGCGTTGAAGGAGCTCGACTCCACCCACTGGCTGGCCGAGGAGACTCCGGACGCCCTGGCAGCCGCAATCGGTGAGGAGATGGGATGCGCCTCGGTTACAGCATGAGCTACTGGGGCGGCGCGGGCCTCGGCCCGGCCGACCACCTGGCACTGGTACGAGAGGCGGAGGCTCTGGGCTATTCGTCCGTGTGGGCGGCCGAGACCTACGGGACCGACCCGGCGAGCCTGCTGGCCTGGATCGCGGGCCAGACCGAGCGCATCGCGCTGGGCACCGGCGTGCTCCAGATGTCGGGACGCAAACCCGTGGTCGCCGCGATGACGGCGGCCACCATCGACCAGCTCTCCGGCGGCCGCGCCCGGCTGGGCGTGGGCGTCTCCGGCCCGCAGGTGGTCGAGGGGTGGCACGGCGAGCGCTTCGACCGGCCGCTGGCCCGCGCTCGGGACTACCTCCAGGTGGTGCGCAAGGCGCTGCAGGGCGAGCCGGTGCAGCACGACGGAGCCACGATGACGCTGCCCCTGCCCGGCAGCGAGGGCAAGGAGCTGACGCTGGCCGTCTCGCCGGTGCAGGAACGGCTGCCGGTCTACCTGGCCGCGATGGGACCCAAGACCGTCGCGCTGGCCGGCGAGCTCGCCGACGGCTGGCTGGCCATCCACTTCCCGCCCGATCACTTGGCCAAGATGGCCACGCACCTGAACCGCGCCGACCTCGACATCGCGCCCATGGTGCTCACGCTCGTCGAGGAGGACCAGGAGCTGGCCTACGACATGATGCGGCCCATGCTCGCCCTCTACCTCGGCGGCATGGGCTCGCGCCGTACCAACTTCTACAACCGCCTGGCCACCACGCTCGGCTTCGAGCAGGAGGCCGCCCGCATGCAGGAAGCCTTCCTGAACGGGCGGCAGGGCGAGGCCATGGCGATGCTGCCCGACGCGCTCGTCGACGCGATGACCATGTGCGGCCCCGCGGGCAAGGTGCGCGAGCGGATGGCGGCCTACCAGGAGGCGGGCGCGACCACGCTGATCGTCGGCCTGGTCACGCCCACCCGGCGGCTGCGCAGCCGCCAGCTACGGCTCATTGCCGGCCTGGCTCCGGCATCTCCTTGAGCTTGGCCAGCGGCGACCAGGCCATCGCCGCCATCGGCACCAGCGCGCCGATGGTGACGACCACCCACAGCGCCGTCCGCGTCCCCAGGGCGCCGGCCAGCAGGCCCGCGCCCAGAGCGCCCAGCGGGGCGGGGATCAGGCCCAGCGAGTAGATCGACGCCACCACGCGGCCCTGCAACTGCGGCGGGGTGACCGTCTGCACCAGCGTGGTGTTGGTGACGAAGAAGATCTGCGAGGTGACACCGCTGATCAGCTGCGCGGCGACCAGCATGGTCACCGAGACCCAGACCGGCCCGGTGGCCAGCGGGATGAGGAAGAGCGCGAGGTTGCCGTACACGATCGACCACAGCAGCACCTTGCCGATCGCGAAGCGCCGCATCACCTTTACGGCCAGCAACGCCCCGATGATCGAGCCCACGCCGCCACCGGCCAGGATGCTGCCGAACCACGCTGCGGGCACGCCCAGGTCGCGGATCACGTACAGGGCGTAGATCGAGTTCATCGAGCCCAGGATGAACAGCGAGTACACGGCCGACGAGATGGCCAGCGGCCGGATCAGCTCGTGCCGCAACACCCAGCCCATGCCCTGCCAGATCGCCTTGTGCACCTGCCTGGCGGTGGTGTCATCCGGCTCCGGCCGCGCTTCCGGCCGCCTGATCAGCGCCACCGCTATCGCGGAGGCCAGGTACGACACCGCGTCGATGACCAGCAGCGCGGGCGCGGAGAGCACCTTCAGCAGCGCCGCGGCCAGGCCGGGTCCGAACGTCTGGGCGACCGACTCGGTCAGCTGCAGCTTGGAGTTGCCCTCAAGGAAGTTCTCCGGCGGCACCAGGAACGGGAAGTAGCTGCGGTAGGCCGTCTGGAAGAGCGTGCTGAGCAGCCCGATACCGAAGATGACGCCGTAGATCCAGGCCAGCGTGAGCATGTCGGCGAACCACGCGATGGGGATCAGCATCAGCAGCACGAAGCGCGCCACGTCCGTCCAGATCAGGATGGGCCGCTTGCGCACCCGGTCGGCCAGCACGCCGAAGACCAGGAAGAGCACCATCGGAACCCGGAGCAGGAAGCCGACGACGCCCATCTCCTCCTCGGAGGCGTGCAGGACGGTGACCGCGATGACGGGGATCGCGAAGTAGGTGACCGCCGAGCCGAACTGCGACAGGCTCTGCCCGGCCCACAGGCGCATGAAGTCGGCGTTGCGCCACAGGCCGGTTTGTTCACTGGTCGGGGATGCCATGATCCATCCACTTTCTGATCTCGGCGGCCGCTCCAGCGACCAGGGGTTCGTACAGGATCGGGACGCGTTCCTCGGGGATCGGGACGTGAGCGAACCGCCCCTTGGCGACGGAGGGCCAGCTGCCGTCCTCGCGCTTGGGCGCGAAGAGCGCGACGTCGCCGTCGTAGGGCTCGTGCCGGTAGCCGCCGACCGCGTGCGCGTTGGCCCGGAACACGGCCAGGTAGCGGCGCGCTTGCTCGACCTCGGCGGTGTCAGGGGCCAGCCGGTCGGCGGCCGAGGCGGCGCTCATGACCGCCAGCAGCCGCTCCTCCGGTGACCGGGCGGCGAGTTCGGCCGCGTCCAGCCCGAGGGTCTCCTCAGGTCCCCCGGCCAGCGCGTGGAACAGCAGGACCGTGTCGTCCTCCAGCGACGCGCTGGCCACGGGCTCCTCGGCATCGGCGTAGAAGAGCACCACGAGTGGCACCTGCTCGCCGCGCTCGCGCAGGCGCCTGGCCACCTCCAGAGCGATGTTCCCGCCGATGCAGAATCCGCCCAGCACGTACGGCCCGGCCGGCCGTACCTCCAGCAGGTCGGCCACGTAGGCGTCGGCCATCTCGGCGAGCGTGGCGTGCGGCTCCTCGCCGGGCACGAGCCCGCGTGCGGCGATGGCGTACACCGGCTGGTCGGGGCCGAGGCGGCGGGCCAGCGGGTGGTAGCGGAAGACCTGGCCGCCGAGCGCGTGAATGAAGAAGATCGGCGTACGGTCACCGTCCGGGTTGAGCGGCACGACGTGGCTCGGTGGCGCGAGGTCCTCGGGCTGGCGGAGCACCCTGGCCAGCGCACTGATCGTCGGCGCGGCCAGGACGGTGGCGGCCGGCAGGCTCCGCCCCAGCTCCTGGCGGATGCGGGCGGCCAGCCGCAGGGCGCTCAGCGAGTGGCCGCCGAGCTCGAAGAAGTCGTCCAGGATCCCGGCCGCGGGCACCTTCAACACCTCTTCGTAGAGCGTGGCAAGGCGCGCTTCCACCTCATCACGAGGCGGCACGTACGGCCGGGCGCTCGCTGTCTCCGGCGGGGGCAACGCGGCCCGGTCGAGCTTGCCGCTGCGGGTGAGGGGGAGGGCGTCCAGGTGCACCCACCGGCGCGGGATCATGTGGTCGGGCAGGATGTCGCGGAGGTCGGGTACGTCGCCCACGATGTAGCCGACCAGGCTGTGCTCGTACGCCGTGACGGCCGCGTCACGGACTCCCGGCTGCGCGCGCAGGGCGGCCTCGACCTCTCCAGGTTCGACGCGCATGCCGCGGATCTTGACCTGGTGGTCGGTGCGGCCGAGATATTCGAGTTCGGCGGTGGGAAGCCAGCGGGCGAGGTCGCCGGTCTTGTAGAGGCGTTGACCGTTGGGTGCGGGGAGGAAGCGTTCGGCGGTGAGTGCCGGTTTGCCCAGGTAGCCGCGGGCGAGCTGGACGCCGCCGATGTAGAGCTCACCCGGTGTGCCGACGGGGACTTCGCGGAGGTGCCGGTCGAGGACGTGGAGGGTGGTGTTGTGGATGGGCCGCCCGATGGGGACCACGGTCTCTCCCGGCTGGCAGGGGTGCCAGGAGACGTCGACGGCCGCCTCCGTGGGGCCGTAGAGATTGTGCAGCCCGGGTAGATCGAGGCCGGGCGGGAGGGCTTCGCCGGAGCAGATGATCCGCGGCGGGGGCTGGATGTCCTCTTCCTCCAGGAAGGCTTGGAGCATCGAGGGGACGAAGTGGGCGGTGGTGATGTCCTCGGTCTTGATGAGGTCGCGCAGGTAGGCGGTGTCGCGGTGGCCGCCGGGCCGGGCGATGACCATGGTGGCGCCGGTGATGAGCGGCCAGAAGAGCTCCCAGACCGAGACGTCGAAGGTGGTGGGCGTCTTGTGCAGGACGCGGTCTTCCGGGGTGAGCTGGAAGGTGTCCTGCATCCAGCGCAGCCGGTTGACGATCGCCCGGTGGGAGACGCCCACACCCTTCGGCCGCCCGGTGGATCCCGAGGTGAAGATGACGTAGGCCAGGTTGTCCTCGTGCACCGGTGGCGGAGTGAAGCAACCCCCGGAACCCGCGGCGGTGAGAACGATCTCGGCCCCGGCGTCGGCGAGCATGCCGCGGCGCCGTTCCTCGGGATCGGCCGGATCGAGGGGCAGGTAGGCGCCACCGGCCGCCAGCACCCCGAGGAGCACGACCGGGAGGTCCAGCCCGCGCTCCATGCAGACGCCGACCGGTTGGTCCACCCGCACGTCCAGCCCGGACGCCACGTCGCGGGCCCGCTCGGCCAGTTCCCGGTAAGTCAGCCGGTCGCCCTCGAAGACCAGCGCTGTCGCTTCCGGTGTCCGCTCGGCCTGCTCGAAGACCAGCTCGTGCAGCATCCCGCCCGGGTGGTCGCGCGCGGTGGAGTTCCAGAGCGCGAGCAGACCCGCGTTCTGCGGCGAGATGCCGATATTTCCTGACAATGCGCGGAGGTAGTGATCCCGGATCGCCGCGATCTGGTCGGTGGGGAACTGCGTGGTGTCGTAGGAGATGGTCAGCGTCAGTCCCTGGCCGGGCGTCCGGACGAAGGCCGCGCTGAAGGCGAAGTCGGTCTGCTCGAAGAAGTCCTGGCCCTCGATGGGCGTGGCGGCGCCGCCGTCCACGTGGAAGTCGCGGAAGTCCACGTGCGTGTCCAGCAGGCGCGCGCGACCGCTGGCCCGCTGGATCTCGAAGAGCGGGAAGTGCCGGTACGGCAGCGCCGCCACCTCCGCCTGGAAAACCCGCTGGACCAGTTCGGGAGCGTCGGCGCGCACGCGCAGCGGGACGGTGTTGAGGAACAGGCCGAGCACCTCGTCGCCCGCCTCGCTCTCCGGACGGCTGTGCGTGAGCGTCCCCGTGAGGACGTCCGGGTCGCCGGTCAGCAGCGCCATGACGCGCACGTGCGCCGCGAGCAGCACCGAGCGCAGGGGCACCCGGGCCGCGGCCGCCTCCTCGGCCAGCGCTTCCGCCAGGTCGCCGGGGAGTGCCGTGGCGAGGACCTCGACCTTGGGCGGTCCGCCGGTGGGGTAGCCGGGCATCCGGGGCAGCCGGCCCTCCGGTGCCTCGGCGATCGCCTCCCGCCAGAACTCCGCCGCCTCCGGCCGGGCGAGCATGGCCTTCTCGGCCGCCACCAGGTCGCGGAAGCGCGCCCTCGGCGGTTCCACCGGCAGCCCCGGTGTCGCATAGCGCGCCAGCAGCTCGCTGACCAGCGTCGCGACGCTCCACCCGTCGAGGATCGCGTGGTGGAAGTAGACGGTCAGCGCGAACCTGCCGGCTTCGGACCGCACGTGGACGCGAAGCAGGGGAGCCTGCGTCCAGTCGAACGCCCCGTACTCCGGCTCGCCGTCGGAAACGGTCAGCGGGATTTCCGCGCGGTCGTGCACGAGCTGGACGGGCTCGCTGAACCCGGTCAGGTCGAAGGAGGTCCGCAGGACCTCGTGCCGCGCCGACAGCTCGTCCAGCGCCCTGACCAGCGCCGCCTCATCGAACGTGCCGCGCAGCGTGAGCGTGGTGTGGTCATGGAAGGTCACGCCGTCCAGCTCGCTGTGGTAGAGCATCCCGGCCTGGAGGGCGCTGAGCGGGTAGGCGTCGATGATCATCGCGTGAGTCTCTCTCTGTCCGCCGGGCTGAGCAGGTCGAAGGCTCCCGCCGTGGGTTCCGGTACGGCCTGCCGCGGCCGAAGGACGGTGGCCAGTTCGGCGACCGCCTGGTGGGTGAACAGGTGCTGCAGTTCCACGCCGTAGCCCATGGCGCGCAGCCGGGCCACGACCTTGAGGCTGCTGATCGAGTCGCCGCCCACGGCGAAGAAGGTGTCGTTCCTGCCGACCCGGTCGAGGTCGAGAACCTGTGTCTTATACACATCT
>NZ_VCJS01000012.1 GCF_005893125.1 Nonomuraea basaltis
TACCGGTCATGCACCCGAGCCGACGGTGTCCCACAGCCGCGGCAGGCCACCCCCTCCGAGCCCGTACGGGCCGCGATCCTCAGGCGGTCACCCAGATCCTCCACCTGGTCAAGGACCAGGCCCCTCAGGTGCGGGAACAGCATGTACAGCAGACCGACTTCCCTGCCGATGAGCTCGTGCAGCACAATGGCACCCCTACGGCCGTTCTTCATGATCAGATCTTGGCGATCCAGATCGTGGCAGAACGGCCGTTCTCACGCGCAACGCGTTACGCGATCGCTACCACCCTCCATGCAGCCCCGGCCTCACTCGCGCCTGGAAGTCGCACTCCGTGACCGCTCCCCGGCAAATGCACCAGACCCACATAAATGGCGGCTGGTATCAGCGGTAGTAGTCGTGCGGGAAATCCTGCTCCGACGAACGCCGGTGGCCGCCGCGGTTGTCATTGCCGCCCTGGGGCGGCTGCGGCTGGTCGCTGAACATGTCACCGCCGTAGCCCGGCCAGGTCGCTTGCGTGCCGTTCGCGGGCGGCGGCACGGGCCATGCGGCGGCGGGGCTGGTGGTGATGTCGCCCGTCTCGTACGCGAACGTGGTTGACGGCATCGGCGGCGTCGGTGTCGACAGCACGTCGTCGTAGGCCGCCGCCGAGACCGCCCTGCTGGGCGTCGTCGGGATGCCGGTGGCGGGGGAGGGGCCGGTGAGCGGGTCGGAGTCGTCGGCCACGGCCCAGCCGGCGCGCACCTCGTACGAGGCGGGATAGGACGAGCGCCCGGCGGGCTGCTCGAACGCCGGCCACGAGCCCGCCGTTTCGAAGGAGGCGGCCGGGGCGGAGTCGTCCAGTATGTCGGGCGAGGCCATGGCCGGCCAGGAGCCGGAGGCGGTGGGCACGGGCGGGCTGTTCCACGTGGTGTCGAGCGGGTCGGCCCCGCCGTTGTAGGCGGGGAACGGGTCGCTCGTCGGGGCGCCGTGGATGGGGGCGGGGTGTGCGACTGGGAACGAGCCGCTGGACGTGGGGCCCGTGGCGGGGAACGAGCCGCTGCCGCCGGCGGGAGAGGCAGGGAAGGAGCCGCTGCCGTTCGCGGGGTACGAGCCGCTGGACGCGGGGTACGAGCCGTTGCCGTTCGAGGACGGCTGCGGGCGGGGGGACGGCACCGGCTCGGGCCGCGTGGGGGGCGCAGGCTGGGTGCCCATGCCGAGAATGCTCATCACGTCGCCCGTCGGGGCCGCGAACGTCATGGTGCGCTGGTCCGCCAGCTCGCTCTGCGAGGGGGCGGGACGCTTGGCGGGCTCGACCAGATCGGCGAGGTTGGCCGTCGCGGCGGCCGCGGGAACCTGGCGCTGCGGAAGCGGGGCCTGGACGGTGGCCGCGTTGGGGTCGGCGGCCACGGGCTGGGGTTTGGCCTTGCGCTCGCTCCGCCGCTCGGCGGGACGCTCCGGCCGGCTCGGGCCTTCGGCGGCGCGCTGCGGCTGCCGCTCGCGGTCGTCCGGGCGGGCGGCGGCCTTCCTGGCCGCCACGGTGCCGCCGGCGCCGAAGCCGCCCTGCTCCGCGTCGCTGCGGATGTTCGCCCAGAACTCCTCGTCCTCGTCGTCCGAGGACGGGTTGCCCCACTCATCGACGCCACGCCTGCCACGCTGGCCGGTACGCACCGGCTTCGGCTGCTTCACCTCGTCAATGGGGCTGAAGTCGGGACTGAAATTGTTCATCCGCGGTTCGTGCGCCGCGAACTCGTCCGTGGAACGAGCGTGGGTCATCTCCTCCTTCTCGGCCATCGCCTTCAGCCGTTCCGGAGGGAGCGAACTCTCCCGGCGACTCATCGAACGCATGCCCAGTGCCACGACGACGAGCACGAGGAGCACGACAGCGACCAAGCTCACTACAACCGCGGTCATTGCACCACCCTCAAAGCCATGGCCTCCCTCTGGCGCCGGTGAGATCGCGCGGCCATCGACGCGACCTGCCCCTTTTGATCACCAGTGCCTAACGATTGGATCTGATTGTGTCGGACCACTATGAGCGTTGTCACACCCTAAGTGCAGAATTGGTAACCACTACTACCTGCCGTGTCCGGGCTCTCACTCGATGTCAACCGCAGTGAGGCGGCCGCGGGCTATGGTCTGGTCCGCGATCTCCTTGAGGATCATGGGAAGGGAGTCATCCTTCTTGACCTTGCCGTTCAGCGTGTAGACGGTGAAGCGGTAGCTGCCCGGGTCGCACGGAGGCTCGTAGCCCACTTTTCCGCTGGTCACCTTCGCCTGCCCGGACCCTTCCGGAGGGTCGGCGGCGGCGTTCGGCCCCAGCTCGGTCGTGGTGGCGGGGATGTTGTAGAGCACCCACTGCACGGCCGAATCGGATGGAGTATGTGAATCGACCACGATCGCGATCGACTTCGCCTCGGACAGCGGCTGGCTCGACCAGCGTAGCGGCGGGCTTTCCTGCCCGGCCTTGCAGGAGTATTCGCGCGGCAGCGGCTGGCCGTCGCGCAGCTCCGGGCTCGAGACGTTGATCTCCGCGATGTCCTTGGCTTGGGATTTACCGATCAGGCTGCCGCAACCCGACAGCGCGAACGCCGCAATCACCACCGTCACACTGACAGTGATGCGTCGCACGCGTGATGCCGTGTTACACAGCCCCATGCCGGACGATGCTACGCGGGTATCGGCGATGCGCAGACCGTTTCCCGATGGTCGGTCGTCGGTAAAGGATCCGAAATGGGTTGGAATGGAGGCATTCGGGCAGTGAAGTTGGCCACATCCGTCACTTCAGCCCCCGCCTGAGGGGTCGAATCGGGTCGTATCGGGGGCCCTTGCCGACCTGCTGGGGCCCCGCGACGGGTCGCGGGGCTGGATCCGTACGGTGGCACGACAATACGGCCATTGGTTTCGGTCGCCGCCCACCGGCAAAAATCAGGTGCGGCGGATCGCCGCGAGCTGTATCGGGTGGGATCCGGGCGGGCAAATGCGCCCGGGGCGGCTGAAGTCGCTGCGGAGCGGCTGCCATGAGCAGGGGGCCGGCGTGTGCCGGCGGACGGCGGCTGCCACGTTGCGTGAGGCGCTCGCGCTGTGGTGCGGTCTCGCGCTGGCCCGGCCTGGATTGGCACGAACGTGGCGCCGCCGAAGTGGCCAAGCTCGACAGCCTGCGGCCGGCCGCCATTGAGCATGGCACCGGGGCCGGGGCCGGGCGGGCAGACACGCCGCGGCCATGTGGATCTTTACCACCCCGCCGGCGGGCATGTGGATCTTTACCGCCCCCGCCGGCAGATCGCCCGCCGGGTTCGCGCCCTAAGCTGGCCTTGTGACCACAACAGGCCCGCTACGCGATCCGGCGAACCGCGTCTCGCCCAAGGCCGTACGCCTGTGGCTGCTCGAGGCGCTGGTCGCGTTCGTGTTCTTCCTGGGCGGCTCGATCCTGGTGTCGCGGTGGGTCGGCGGAAGCGGGTGGCCGTGGGTGCCGGACTGGTTCGCCGGCAACTCCTGGCTGCTGCCTGTGGCGGTCGTCGTGCTGCTCCTCCCGTTCCTGGCGGCCGAGCCGTTCGTACGGTACGCCGTGCATCGCTGGGAGCTCTCAGGTGACGTCGTCTACGCCAGGTCGGGGTTCCTGACCAGGGAGTGGGTGTTCGTGCCCGTGAGCCGCATCCAGACGGTCGACAAGGGGCAAGGGTGGTTCGAGCGGATGCTCGGACTGGCCACTCTGGAGATCCGCACCGCGTCCCATGCGGGCTCGTCCACGATCAAGGGTCTCGACTACCGCGTGGCGGCGGGGCTCGCCGAGCAGCTCGCGCACCGGGCCGAAGAGCTCAGGGACGACGCGACATGACCGACCCCCTGCCGCCCGGGGACGGCTCCTCACCCGAGCAGCCGCCCTCGCCGGAGCAGCCGCCAGGGCCTGCGCCGCTCCCCGCCCGGGCGCCGCTGCGGCTGAGCCCGAAGGTGCTGCTCATCGATCCGGTACGCATGCTGCCCTCGCTGCTCCTGCCCCTCCTCGGCGTGCTGTTCGTGGGCGGTTTCTCGGCCAGGTCGTACGGCTGGGCGACGCTCGGCGTCGTCGGCACCGTGGTGTTCGCGATCGTTCGGTGGGCCACCTTCACGTACGAGATCGTCGGTGACCGCCTGGAGACGAAACGGTCGCTGATCAGCCGTTCCGTCCGTACCATCCCGCTGGAGCGGATCCGCGGCGTCGACGTGTCCACCCCGCCCATGCACCGGCTGCTCCGCCTGTCCGTACTCAAGATCGACACGGGTGCGAGCGGCGGCGGCAACGAGGAGGCCGAGCTCGACGGGGTCACGCTGGCGGAGGCCGAACGGCTCAAGGCGCTCCTCCTGCGGCGCGCGGCCCGCCCGGAGGACCACGTCCCGCACGCCGCGGCGGCCGGGCCCGCCGAGCGGCCGATCATCAGCGTGCCGCGCAGGTGGCTGCTGTACGGGCCGCTGTCCGGCGCGTACCTGCTCACCCCCTTCGCGCTCGCCGGCGGCGCCGTGGGGCTGGCGTTCCAGTGGGGGGACGAGCTGGGGTTCGGGCGGGATGCCGCCTGGTCCGCGGGGCAATGGCTCTGGGACCGCCCCTACCTGCTGCTCGTCGTGGCCGTGCTGCTCGTCATCGCGATGCCCATCCTCGGCGGGCTCATGTACGCGGTCTTCAACTGGGACTTCAAGCTCAAGCGGCGCGACGGCTACCTGGTGGCGGAGCGCGGGCTGATCAACCGGCGCAGCGTGTCGCTGGAGTCGGAGCGGGTGCGCGGCTACGAGATCGTGGACGGACTCGCCGAGCGGTGGGCGGGGGTCGTCCGCGTGTGGGCCATCGTGACGGGGCTCGGCGACTCGCAGACGCGGGGGCAACTGCTGCCCGATGTGCCGCGCCCGGTCGCCATCGAGGTGGCCGCGAACGCGATCGGCCCCTATACGGCCGCCCTGCGCCGCCACCCACCCGTGGCCCGCAACCGCCGCCTGTTCCGCGCCATCTTCCCGTGGGCCCTGATCGTGCTGGTCAGCGCCGTGGCGATCGGGGCGACGGGCATGATGCTGTGGTGGATCCTCCTGGCGCTGGCGCTGCTGCTGGCCGGTGCGGGGATCCCCTTGGGGCTCGACAGGTACGCGTCGCTGGGGCACGGCTACGACGGGATGCGGGTGGCCGTACGGTCGGGCTCGCTGCGCCGCTCCCAGGCTGTCGTCGAACGGCGGGCGGTGGTGGGCTGGCGGCTGCGGCAGACGTGGTTCCAGCGGCGCGCCGGGGTGCTCACGCTGATCGCCGGCGTTGGGGCGGGCAAGGGCGGATACGAGGCGCTCGACGTCTCGGAGGCTCAGGGGGCGGCATTTCCCGCCGAGGTGACACCGGAGTGGCTCGCACCCTTCATGAGACCGCCCGCCACGGAGTCGCACGTCGTGAAGCCACCCGCTGCGGAGCCGCCGGCTGCGGAGCCTCGGACGCCGCCCGCGGAGTGAATTGCGGGCCGTCGATGCCGCGCCGCATTGTGTCGTTGAATCCTCCGACGGCGCACTCTTCCAGCAGGCGCTCGCGGATGCCTCAGGACGAGGGCGGTGCCGGTGTGAGGGCGCTGTGTTGGCCGGGACGTTGCGGCGGGATGCCGGCGACGGCGCGATGGACAGGTGCTGGGTGTGGCAGCACGCCGGAGATCCCGGTCTGGATGTACGCCGAGGCTGGTCCGTGGTGGTGGGTCAGTCCTGGCGGCGGGCGCCGAACATGATCTCGTCCCAGGTCGGGACCGAAGCGCGGCGGCCCCTCGAGCCCTTGCGCGCCGGGCGGGCAACCGGAGCGGGGGGCGGGGACGGCACCGGTACGGCGTCCTCCTCCTTGGCCTCGTCCTTGCCTGCCCGCGCCGCCGGCACCTTGGGCTCGGCGGGGGCGGGCTTCGGCTTGGGCGTCGGAGCCTTGGTCCCCTTCACCGCCTGCTTGGGCTCGCTCGGCTCAGCCTCAAGCTTCGCACTCTTGGGCTCAGCCTCTGGTGCGTCCTGCGCTGCCTCGGCATCCGCCACCTTCGGCTTCTCGGCCTCCACGACCTTGGCCGCCGTCTTGGTCTCCGCGACCTTGGCGGTCTCGGTCTCCGCGACCTTGGCCGTCTCGGCTTCTGCGACCTTGGCCGCTGTGGACTCTGCCACCTTGGGAGTCTCGGGCTCTGCGGCCTTGGAGGTCGTAGGCGCTGCAGCCTCGGGCGCCTGAGCCTGCGCGACTGCCTGCGTCTCCGTGACCTGGGCTTCCGTCGCCTGGGGCTGGGTCGGGGCGGCTGCCGCCGTGGGCGCCGTCGCGTCCGCCGGTTGGCTGGGGGTCTCGGCCGTGGCGCTCGTCGCAGGGGCAGAGGCGTCCGCCGACGTAGCCGCGTCCGCACCGGGAGACGTGGCGGCGGAAGACGTGGTGGCGGAAGACGTGGTGGGAGAAGCGGCGGTGCCGGCCTCAGCGGTCGCGGCCGTCGAGGCGGCCGACTCGGTGGCGGCCGCAACCTCGGAGGGCGCCGCCGCGACCGGCTGGGCAGCCGCGACCGGCTGGGCCGCGGAGGCAGTCTCCGTGGCGAGGGCCGGCTCGGCAACGGAGGTCGGCTCGGCGACGGAGGCTGGCTCGGCAACGGAGGTCGGCTCGGTGACGGAGGCTGGCTCGGCGACGGCGGTCGACTGAGCGGCTGGCGTCGGCTGCGTGGCCGCTTCCGGCGTGGAGAGCGGCTCGGCTGTGGGCGTCGCCTGGGTGACCGCCCCAGGTTGTGCGGCCGTTTCCGGAGTGGCGGTCTGCGCAGCGGCGGTTTGCGTACCAAGCTGAGCGGTGGCGACCGGCTGCACCTGGGCGGCCTCAGGCTGCTGCGGCGCTGTTCGCTCCTGCGGCCTGCTCTGCTGCTGCGGCCCTTGCTCCTGCGGCGCGGCTTGCTCCTGAGGGGCCGCTTGCTCCTGCGTGGGACGCTGCGGCGGAGCCTGGGCGTCCGTGGGGCTCTGTGCCTGCGGCAGGACCCGTTCCTGTGACTGACGGCTCTGCTCCTGCGCCGAGTGGTGCTGGCGCCCGGACGCCTGCTCGCCGGCCGATGTGTGCTCCTGGGCGGTGCGCGGTTCCTCGGCGGTGGGCTGAGAGGACGTGCGGGAGTCCGAAGGGGCGGCGGGGGCGTAGATGGACTCGCTGTCGCGCTCGGTCGAACGGCCGGAGCCGAAGTCGGGCAGCCACGGCGAAGACCCGCCGCGACGGGCGGAGGTCTCGCCGGGACGGGCGTAGCCGGGCTCGCGGGCGGGCGGCTCGGGCCGGGAAGGCTCGCGGGACGGTGGGTCCTGGCGGAGGGCGGACTCACGGGACGGTGGGTCCTGGCGGGTGCCGGGGTCTGCCTGGGGCGGCGTGCCGAAGGAGGCATCCCGGCCCGTGTCGGGGGCCGGGTCGCGCGGGGGAGCGGCGCGGTCGAAC
This sequence comes from Nonomuraea basaltis, assembly GCF_005893125.1. GTDB lineage: Bacteria > Actinomycetota > Actinomycetes > Streptosporangiales > Streptosporangiaceae > Nonomuraea > Nonomuraea basaltis. The sequence continues at coordinate 7,385 of NZ_VCJS01000012.1, forward strand.
GGGGCCTCGCGCGACGGTACGTCCGGGCCGCGCGTGTAGCCGCTCTCCGCCGACCGGGGCGGCGGGTTGTAGCCGACCGCAGGCTCCTCGGGCTCACGCCGCACCGACGCGGGGAACGGCAGCGCGTCGGAGGCCAGCGGCGGCACCGGCTGCAGCTTGGCCACCCGCGGCGCGAACGGCGTCACCGTCGTGTCCTCCACGACGGGCGGCGCGGGGTCGAAGTCGGCCGCGGACAGGTGCAGGGCCTCGTCGTCGTGGGGCGTCACGTGGCGCTTGCGCGGGTCGAAGAGCCATTCGGCGTGCCGCGTGTGACCGTTCCACACGTAGCCGAGCTTGACCCGCCACAGGCCGTCGTCGCGCTTGGCCGAGTCCCAGTCGATCTCGTCGGTGGGCACACCACGCCTGGTCAGCCGCTCCGCGACGAGATCGCCGAGGGTCGGTCCGGGGGCCGACTCGCCCGGCATGCGGACGGCCACCCGCTGTGCCTGCTGTGCGACGTACTCCCGCTCCTGCAGCACCGGCCCCTCGAACCAGCGCACACGCTCGACTGGAATGCCGGCGGTCGCGGCGATCTCCTCCGCGGTCTCTCCGGCGCGAATGCGGGCCTGGATCTCCTTGGGGCGCAACGGACTCTCCACTTCGATCTCGTACTGGCCGAGACGGGAGAAGTTGCCGCGGACGGCAGCACGGAGCCGGTCGTCCACGGGAAGCGTGAAGCGCGTACCTCGTCCGGCTGTAGCCAGCACGAGGTAGGTGCCGTCCTCACTCACCGCGACGAGTCGGAGCTCCTGCATGCGAGTCCCTTCGTCAGCGTCGCCATTCTTCCCCCGGACCCTTGAGTCTCTCGCGTGTGCCGGTTGCCTGCCAGCACCGTACCCGGCATGTCCGAACATCGCCTTCCTGGGATAGCCCCGGGGCGATGTGACGCCGGTCACATTTGTCTGATCCATCCCTCTAGAGCCCGCCGTTGTGCATGAGGAGGTTAGAGGCCCTCGACGGGTTCTGGCGAATCACGCCGCTGGTCGTGGTGCAGTTGAGCAGAGACGTCAGGATGGTCGGATTCGCGCCGGGATGGCGCTCCAGATGGCCGGCGGCGGCCCCCGCGACGTGCGGGGTGAGAGCGGTGTAGGCCGCCCCGCCCGGCATGCTCCGGCAGACGCCGGAGTCGGCCGCCCCGACCACGAACACGCCCGACCGCACCAGGGCGCGGACGGCGGTGTCGAGCGCGGAGGAGCCGGCGCCGTCGATGGAGAGGCTGGCGACGGACGGGCCGCGTGCGTGCCTGCGGATCCAGTCGAGGCCCGCCAGCACGTCGGCCAGCGCGCCGGGGCCGTCGCAGCCGAGCACGCGTACCGAGGCGATCCCGGCCTTGGGTGCCGCGGCGTGGACGCGGCCGGCGACCTGCGTGCCGTGGCCGGTGCAGTCACGCCCGGCGCCGCCGGTGGCGTCGAAGGCGCGCCAGGCCTGGTCCCCGAATTCGGCCCGGCCGGCGTCGACGCCGCTGTCCACGACGTACACGGTGGTGCCGGCGCCGGTGGCCGGGCCGGTGAGCGGGCGGGCGGGTCTCCTGACGGGCATGGGGTGGATCTGCCGGTCGGGCTCGATCGTGCGGACGCGGGGGTCGGTGCGGAGCTCGGCCAGTTCGGCGGCGGTGAGGAAGGTGGCGAATCCGGGCAGCGCCGCGGTGTAGAAGCGGCGCACCCGCCACCTCACCTCGCCGACGAGATTGCGGGCGGCCGCCGGGCCGTGGGCGATGACGATGTAGGGACGAGTAGGTTCGGTGGCTGCGGGGCGCAGGGCGAGTCCTGAGGCGGGCGTCATGGCCAGCGGGACGGCCGTCGTGGCTGCTGTCGCCACGGCCGCGGCGAGATACACGGAGGCCAGGCCGAGTCGTCGGGGCACGAGTTACAAGGGTGCCTGTCGCGCATCTCACAGGAACAACGGGACACGCCTTCACGTCTATTCACGGGACAGTTCTTTACCGAACGCATGACAAGAGGGGACGATCCGGGGGATGGGCGCTGAACAGCGGAGGTTCGAGCTGAGCGTGCCGCAGATCGTGGGCAGCGCCCTGGCCGCGGTGACCGCCGCCGTCGCGGCCTCCTATCTGGGCGTGGCCGGCACGGTGATCGGCGCGGCCGTTTTCAGCGTCGCGAGCACGATCGGCTCCGCCGTCTACACGCACTATCTCAAGCGCACGGGAGAGCGGGTCAAGCAGCATACGCTGGTCGGGCGGCGCGACGATTCCGGCGAGGCGCCCGCAGGCAGCGAACCCGCGGAGCCCACGGGGAGTGAGTCCGGCGAGGGCGGGCCGACGCTGGTCATGCCCGCAGTCGAAGAGCCTCGCAGGCGGTTGCCGTGGGTCAAGGTGGGCGCGGCCGCGGCGCTGGTGTTCGCGATGAGCATGGGCGGCATCCTCGTCTATCAGGCCGTCGCCCAGCAGACGGTGCACGAGCAGATCACCGGCAAGACCCCCAAGAAGGCGGACACGGAGGACAAGGCGCCGGCGGAGCGGACCGTGGTGGAGAGCGATCGGCCCGCGTACACGCCCCAGACGGCCACCCAGGCGCCCGAGACCCCGACGCCCACCCCGACCCCTACGGCGACCAGGAAGCCGACCCCCACGCCGACGCCCACGGAGACGGACACGGTCGCGCCCTCGCCTGCGCCCACCACCACCGCGCCTCCGCAGGAGGGGGAGCGGCCCGATGTGGTCGACGAGGCCCCGCCGAGCGAGCAGGCGGACCGGCCTGACCAGGCGGATCAAGCCGAGCCGACCGCCACGCCCGCGCCCTAGCCGAGCACGAGGTCCAGGTAGTCGTTGGTGAACAGGCGGCGCGGGTCGAGCCGGTCGCGCAGCGCGACGAAGTCGCCGAAGCGGGGATAGACCTTGCTCAGGTACGCGGCGTCCTTGGTGTGCAGCTTGCCCCAGTGCGGCCGCCCGTCCAGCCGCGCCATGATCTCCTCCACGCCCTCGAAGTAGGCGGGGTCGGGCGTCGGCCGGTAGACGTGGCAGGCGATGTACGCCGAGTCCCGCCCGTACGCGGTGGACAGCCAGGCGTCGCTGGGCGGCGTGACCCGTACCTCGACCGGAAAGGTGATCTTCCAGTCCATCCGGTCGATCAGGTCCCGGGTCTCGCGCAGCGCCTGGGCGAGCCGCTCGCGCGGGACGGCGTACTCCATCTCGAGGAAGCGCACGTCCCGCCGCGCCGTGAAGATCTTGTACGAGGTGTCGGCCGACTCCGACTCCCCGAGCGCCGCCGCGCTCACCTCGTTGATCCGCGGGATCAGCTCAGGGAACCGGGCGCCGACCGCGCAGGCCGCGCCGAACACGGTGTTCTCCAGGAACACGTTGTCCAGCCAGCGCTTGACCGCGCTCGGCGGCCGCGCCGGTCCGGGGTGCCGGTTGTTGGTCTTGACCAGGCAGGCGTCGGTGTGCGGCAGCCAGAAGAAGTCGAGGTGCTCGTTCGCGGAGGTGAGCGTGTCGAGCGAGGCGAGGATCTCGCCGAGCGCCAGTTTGCGCCGCCTGTTGTGCAGCAGGAACGCGGGCTCCACCCGGAACGTCACGGCGGTCAGCACCCCGAGCGCGCCCAGGCCCACCCTGGCCGCGTCGAACAGGTCGTCGCCGGGGGAGGCGGTCGCGACGGAGCCGTCGGCGAGCACCAACTCCAGCTCGGCCACCTGATCCGCGAGCCCGCCGCTGTCGCGGCCGGTGCCGTGCGTGCCGGTCTGGATCGCGCCCGCGACGGTCTGCTCGGTGATGTCGCCCATGTTGGCCAGCGCGAGGCCGCGCTCGTCGAGCAGCTCGTTCAGCACCCGGAGCGGGGTGCCCGCCAGCACGGTGACGCGGTCGTCCGCGGACGACCTGATGCCGGTCAGCGCGTGCGGGCGCAGCATGATGCCGTCGGTGAGGGCCACCCCCGTGAAGGAGTGGCCCGTGCCGATCATGCGGACCCGCCGCCCAGCGGCGGCGGCGTCCCGTACGGCGCGTACGACGTCCGCGACGGACGCCGGAGCGCGCACCTCGGCGGGGCTGCCCGACTGGTTCTTCGCCCAGTTCGTGAAGACCATGAGCGCCCCTTCAGAGCGTCGTTCCGTTAAACGTGAACGATAGTCAGTTCTCCCAGCCCGCGGGAACCGGGAAGATGTCGCCGGGCTCGAGCTCCTCCCGCTTGACGATGTCGGACACCGTCACGAGGGTGTAGCCCTTCTTCTGCAGCGACTTGACGATCGACGGCATCGCGTCGACGGACTGCTTCACCCAGTCGTGCATGAGGATGATGCCGTCGCGCTTGGCCACCTCGAGGGTCTTCTTCTTGATGGCCGCGACGTTCTTGCTCTTCCAGTCCTCGGAGCCGCCGGTCCAGAGGATCATCGGCATGCCGAACTCGGCGGCGATGTCGGAGACCTGCAGGTCGGCCATCCCGTACGGCGGCCGCAGCAGCTTGGGCTCGACGCCCGACGCCTTCTTGACGGCGTCCTGGGTCTTCTTGATCTCGCTCCTGATGTCCCAGGTCTCGATCTTCGTGAAGTCAGGATGCTTGTAACTGTGGTTGCCGACCTCGTGGCCCTCGGCGACCATGCGCTTGACGTACGTGGGACGGCTCGTCACGTACTGGCCTTCGAGGAAGAACGTCGCCTTGGCGTCGTACTTCTTCAGCGTGTCGAGCAGCGTGCCCGCGTACTTGCCGGGCCCGTCGTCGAAGGTCAGCGCGATGCACTTGACCTGCTCACAGTCGACCGGGGCTTTCTTGGGGGCTTGAGCGAACGCGGGCGCCGGGGCGAGGGTGACGCAAACAGCCGCGATAGCAAGGAGTGAACTGATTTGTCGGGACATAAATAGAGCTTCCATTGTGATGGGTGTTGCGAGGGATGTCCCGACGGTAGCGGATCAGGTCTTCGCGGGTGAAGGTGCCTCGGGAAGTCTCAGCAAATTCGAACCTGCGATCCCGACGACCACGGCCAGGATCGCCGCGCCCGAGGAGAAGACGTACGCGTTCGACGCGCCGAACAACTCGGTGAGCCGGCCGCCCGCCCACGCGCCGATCGCCACGCCGAAGCCGAGCGCCGTGGAGATCCACGCCATGCCCTCGGTGAGCAGGGACGGAGGCACCAGCCGCTCGGTGAGCGAGAAGCCCGTGATGAGCGTCGGCGAGATGGCGAACCCGGCCAGGAACAGCGCCGCGGCCATGATCCGGACGTCGCCGATGAACAAGATCGGCAGCAGCCCCACCGCGAACAGGAACAGCGCCCGCACGAACCGGCCCCGCAGCGACATCTGCCAGTGCCTCGACCCGAACCAGAGCCCCGACACCATCGAGCCGCCCGCGAACGAGGCCAGCAGGAACCCCGCGGCCGGCTTCACCCCATGCTCGTCGGCGAACGCCACCGTGATCAGGTCGACGGACCCGAACACCGCCCCCATCGCCAGGAAGACGCACGACAGCAGGGCGATGCCGGGGATCAGGATGGGGGTGCCGCCCGCGGACCTGACCTCCTGGACGGGCGGCTGCGTGCGCCGCTGCGCCGCCAGCGCGAGACTTCCGACGATCATGAACGCCAGTGCCACGGCCAGTCCCGCGTACGGGCTCAGCAGGGTGGCCAGCACCGTGACCAGGGCGGGACCGGTGACGAAGATCACCTCGTCGACCACGGACTCGAAGGCGAAGGCGGTGTGCAGCTTGCCCGACCCGCCGTGGATGGCCGACCAGCGGGCCCGCACCATCGAGCCGAGCGACAGGGAGGTGGCGCCGACGACCAGGCCCGAGGCGTACAGCGTCCAGTCGGGCAGCCGGAGGCCGGTGCTGAGCATGAGGGAGGCCAGCGCGAGCGCGTTGACGACGGCGAACGGGGGGATCACCCGGCTCTGCCCGAACCGGTCCACGAGTCGCCCGGTCAGCGGGGCGGCGACGGCGAAGGCCACGCTCGTGGTCCCGGCGACCGCACCCGCGGTGGCGTAGGAGCCGGTGAGTGCCGAGATCAGGAACACGATCCCGATGCCGAGCATGGACATCGGCATCCGCCCGACGAATCCGGCGAGCACGAACGCCTTGACGCCAGGCCCGTCGAACAATCCCCGGTAAGGCCCGACCACCCCGTTTCCTCCTTACTACAACGCGAGCTAACCATTGCGCACCGGCTGTCCGGATCGCAAGTTGTTTATCGGCGGGCTGGGCTAACCTGTCCCGAGTGTCCGGTCTTCCCTCCTTCCGCGCGGTCATGCTCATGGTCATCGCTGTGGTCGTGGTGACCGCCGCGGCCGGCGGAATCGCCGTGATCCTCGGAGACGACCTGGTCGGAACCGCACAAGAGCCCGTACGCAAGCCGCAACGCCAGCCGCAGCGCCAGCCCTCGGCCGCGCCCCGCCTCGACCAGCTCGTGCCCACGGCCGAGCCGGTCAAGGACTTCGGCGAGGGCGGCCCGGGGGTCACGCCGACCCCGCCCCGCGTGCTCGCGATCGCCCGGTCCACCTTGCCCAAGCAGACCCGGTTCAAGCTCGGCGCGCTGAAGCACGTGCAGAAGGTGGTGACCGTGGACGCGGGCGCGGTCAAGGTGTCGGGCACCGCGCTGAACCTGCTGGCCGTCGACCCGGCGGACTTCCGCTCGTGGACGCCGCAGCCCGTCGCCGACCAGCCGGCCGTGTGGAGCGCGCTGGTCAGGGGCGAGCTGGTGGCCGACGCGAGCGCGACGCGCAAGTTCGGGATGATCCTGGGGGCGATGTACCAGGTGGACGGCGGCCCCAGGCTGCGCGTCGCGGCCTCGGCCCCGCTCGGGCTCAAGGGCGTGGACGGGCTGGTGGGGGCCGACCTGGGCAAGTCGCTGGGGTTCGCGCCGGGGGTCGCGGTGCTGCTGCACGGCAAGCCTGGCAAGATCAGTGAGTCGGGGGTGCGCAAGCTGCTCGGCAAGGGCGCCCAGGTCGTCATGCTGGACGCCGCCGCGCGCGCCCCGAAGCAGGCCCAGCCGAATCAGACGCAGCCCAACCAGCCGGACCAGCAGACCGTCAACGTCGGCCGGCCCGGCAGCTACCTAGAGCTCTACAAGGCCTCCGCCACCCGCTGCCCCGGCCTGTCGTGGACGGTGCTGGCCGCGATCGGGCAGGTGGAGAGCGGACACGGCCGGAACAACGGCCCGTCGAGCGCCGGCGCGCTGGGTCCCATGCAGTTCATGCCCGCCACCTGGAAGCACTACGGCGTCGACGGCGACGGCGACGGCAAGTCCGACATCTGGAGCCCGTACGACGCGGTGCCGGGCGCGGCCAACTACTTGTGCGCCAACGGCGCCGGCAAGGGCGGCCAGAAGCTGCGCAAGGCGATCTGGTTCTACAACCACTCGTGGGAGTACGTGAACAAGGTCATGGGCATCGCCGAGGCGTACGCCCGGACCTACGCCTGAGGACGCCTTTGTGGCGGCGGACAGCAGGTGAGCGCGCACGGGACGGGCTCGGGCTCGTCCATCAGCTCGCGCACCATCCGGACGAAACGCGGGTGCGTGCCCGTGGTCGCCGCCCGCTCCATGGGCAGGCCGATCTCGGCGGCCACCTGCCTGGCCTCGGTGTCGAGGTCGTAGACGACCTCCATGTGGTCGGAGACGAACCCGATCGGGACCAGCACGACCGCGGGGGCGTCGATCTTGTGCAGGAAGTCGCAGACGTCCGGCTCCAGCCACGGCACCTGCGGCGGGCCGCTGCGCGACTGCCACACCATGTCCCACGGCTGCGTCCGGCCGAGTGCCTGGTTGACCAGCTCGGCGCTCCTGCGGAGCTGCGCCTCGTAGAGCCCGCCCGACGGGCCGGCGCTCTCGGCCATCGCCACCGGGATGCTGTGCGCGGTGAATACGAGCCTGGCGTCGTCGCGGCCGAGCCGCTCCAGCGCCGCGCGTGTGTGGTCGGCCATGGCGGCGACGAACCCGGGGTGATCGCCGAAGTGGCGCATCTTGATCAGCTCGGGGCCGCCCTCGACGGAGATCCTGCGGATGTCCTCGTAGTACTGGCGGCAGCTGGAGTAGCCGGCGAACGCCGACGTGGCGAAGACGGCCGCCCGGCGGACGCCGTCGGCCTTCATCTGGCGCACGGTGTCCTCGCCGAACGGGTGCCAGTTGCGGTTGCCCCAGTAGACCGGCACGTCCACGACCGGGCGCAGCGCCTCGATCAGGTCGCGGTTCTGCTGGTTGATCGGGCTGACGCCGCCGAAGCCCTGGTAGTGCTCGGCCACCTCCAGCAGGCGCTCGCGCGGCACGCCGCGGCCCCGCACCACGTTTTCCAGGAACGGCAGCACGTCATCAGGGCCCTCGGGACCGCCGAACGACAGGACCAGCAGAGCGTCGTAAGTACCCACGTGACAACCCTATGCCGCGAGGGAGTGCCGTCGCCTGGAGGAGCGGCGGGAGCGGAGCGACCAGAGCGGGGGAAGGCGGCGGCGTATGGCGACCGAGCCGCCGAACGGAGTGAGGCCATGAGCAGGCGGCGGCGTATGGCGACCGAGCCGCCGAACGGAGTGAGGCCATGAGCAGAGTGTCGATGGTCCCTGCTGCGCGGTAGGTTCGATCGAGTGAGCGCATTCAACGACATACGTGACTATGTGGCCATTCCCCGGGTTCTCTCGCTGCGGCTCTCCCCTGACGGCTCCAGGCTGGTCTCGACCGTGCAGTCGCTCAACCCCGACGGCAAGTCGTTCGGCACCGCGCTCTGGGCGATCCCGTTCGACGGCGAGCCGTACCGGCTGACGCGCTCCGCCAAGGGCGAGACGGCCGCGGTCTTCACCGAGGCGGGCGACGTGCTGTTCACCTCCGCCCGCCCCGACCCCACCACCAAGGACTCCACTGACGAGGTGCCGGCGCTCTGGCTGCTGCCCCGCGCGGGCGGTGAGTCCCGCCAGGTGGCCACCCGGCCGGGCGGGATCGGGGCGGTCCGTACGGCGGCCGACGTGGTCGTGTTCTCCTCCGACGTGCTGGACGGCGAGGAGGCGGCCGAGGAGGAGAAGCGCAAGGCCCGCAAGGACGCCGGGATCAGCGCGATCCTGCACGAGAGCTCTCCCATCCGCTACTGGGACCACGACCTCGGCCCCGGCAGGACCAGGCTGTTCGCCGCCCGGCTCGGCGACGACCGGCTGGAGGACGTGCGCGACCTGACCCCCGACGCGGGCGACGCGCTGCGCGAGGCGGCGTTCGAGCTGACGCCCGACGGCGACACCGTGATCACGACGTGGCGGACGTACCTGCCGAAGGGTGAGTCGCGTACCGACCTGGTGGCCATCGACGTGGCCACGGGCGAGCGGCGCGTCCTGCTCAGCGAGGACGGCTACGACTTCGGGTCGCCCATGGCGGTCTCTCCCGACGGCGTCCGGGTGGCGTGTGCGCGCGAGCGGTTCACCGGGCTGGAGGTCTCGGCTCGCAGCGAGCTGTGGATCGCCGACCTGGCCACCGGCGAGGGCCGGGCGTACGCGCCCGACCTGTTCCCCGCCGACGTCGAGTGGGCGCCGGACTCCTCGGCCGTCTACATCGTCGCCGACCACCAGGGGCGCCGGCCGGCCTTCCGGGTTCCCCTTGACGGCGAGCCCGTCAGGCTGACCGAGGACGACGCCGCGTATCAAGGGCTGAACGCCTCCGCCGACGGCCGCTTCGTGTACGCAATGCGCAGCGCGATCGATCTCGCGCCCGCCCCGGCCAGGATCGACGTCGCCACCGGCGAGACCACCGACCTGCCCTCGCCCGCGCCGCGCCCCGAGGTGCCCGGCACGCTCACCGAGATCTCCGCCACCGCCGACGACGGCGCCACGATCCGCGGCTGGCTCGTGCTGCCCGAGGGAGCCTCCGCCGACGACCCCGCGCCGTTCCTGCTGTGGATCCACGGCGGCCCCGTCGCCTCCTGGAACGACTGGCAGTGGCGCTGGCAGTCGTGGATCATGGCCGAGCACGGATACGCCGTGTTGATGCCGGACCCGTGCCTGTCCACGGGTTACGGTCAGGACATGATCGATCGCGGCTGGGGCAACTGGGGCCCGCGCACCCAGGCCGACCTCGATGCGATCGTGGACGTGGCCCTGGCCAGGGACGACATCGACGCCGAGCGCATCGGCGCGATGGGCGGCTCGTTCGGCGGCTACATGGCCAACTGGCTCGCCGGCCACACCGACCGCTACAAGGCCATCGTCACCCACGCCTCGCTGTGGAGCCTCGACCAGTTCGCCGGCACCACCGACGTCCCGATGTACTGGCAGCGCGAGTTCGGCGCGCCCGGCTCCGAGCGGTACGAGCTGCTGTCCCCGCACCTCTCCCTCGACAAGATCACCACGCCGATGCTGGTCATCCACGGCGACAAGGACTACCGCGTGCCGATCGGCGAGGCCCTGCGCCTGTGGTGGGACCTGCGGCGCAGCGAGGTCGAGTCGAAGTTCCTGTACTTCCCCGACGAGAACCACTGGATACTCAAGCCGGGCAACGCCGTCGCCTGGTACGAGGTTGTGCTCGCGTTCCTCGCCCAGCACGTGCTCGGCCAGGAGTGGAAGCGCCCGGACTCGGCGGCGTGATGAGCGACTTCCTGAGACTGGCCGAGGACATCGCCCGCGAGGCGGGGGACATGCTGCTGGCCAAGCGCCCCATGATGTCCAAGGAGATCGAGACCAAGTCCAGCCCCACCGACGTGGTCACCGCCCTCGACACGGCGTCGGAGGAGCTGATCCGCGAGCGCATCCTGGCCGCCAGGCCCGGCGACCGGATCCTCGGCGAGGAGGGCGGCGAAGGGCCGGGCGAGTCCGACGTCCGCTGGATCGTCGACCCCATCGACGGGACCGTCAACTTCCTGTACGGCCTGCCGGAGTGGGCGGTGTCGATAGCCGTCGAGGTCGGCGGCCGGGTCGTGGCCGGCGTGGTCAACGTCCCGGCGCGCGGCGAGGTCTACACGGCCGCGCTCGGCGAGGGCGCCTGGCTCGGCGGCGAGCGGCTGCACTGCAACACGGGGGTGCCGCTGCCGCAGGCGCTGGTCGCGACCGGGTTCGGTTACTCGGTGGCCAGGCGGGCGGTCCAGGGCCAGGTGGTCGCGGCGGTGCTGACACGGGTGCGCGACATCAGGCGCGGCGGCTCGTGCGCCATCGACATGTGCTCGCTGGCGGCCGGGCGCGTGGACGCGTACTACGAGCGGGGCATCAACCCGTGGGACTACGCCGCAGCCGGTCTGGTCGCGACCGAGTCCGGGGCCCGGCTCGGCGGGCTGCACGGCCGGCCGGTCAGTCCGGAGTTCGCGATCTGCGCCGCTCCCGGGCTGTTCGAGGAGCTGCACGACCTGCTGGTGACGCTGGACCCCGAGCGCGACGCGTGAGGTGAGTAGGGAAACGGCCGGAGCGGAGCTCCGGCCGTTTCGCTTGGCTAGCGGGGCAACGGGACGCCGTGATCGTCGGCCAACCGGCGCAGATCCTCGATCTCGGCGGTGAGTGTGTCGGCGAGGTAGTCGTCGCCGACGCTGCGGGCCTCGCGAAGGCCCTTATAAGCCTGGTCGAGGCGGTGTTCGATCGTAGTCGTGAACTCGCCCATCTCACCTACTCTCTAGGGGTTCGTACCGTGCGGGCGGCGAAGTGCACCCATTGCCGGTCGATGTCCGGGCGATGGGTGTCCCGCAGGCATACCCCGGCTTGTCGCCCCCCGAAACATGAATTTCTCCGTGGGCTGCCTCACCTGTTGGTCACCAACGCCTGAACATGCCTTACCGTGCGCTTATCGAGCCTGTGGGCAGAATGAGTGACCAGAATCGGAGAGAGGTGTTCCAGGCGTGCGAGTGCTGGTTGTAGAGGATGAGCGGGTGCTCGCCGACGCGATCGCGACCGGGCTGCGGCGCGAGGCCATGGCGGTGGACGTGGCCTACGACGGCGGCGGCGCGCTCGAGCGGACGTCCTACATCGACTACGACGTGATCGTGCTGGACCGCGACCTGCCGGTGGTGCACGGCGACGAGGTGTGCCGCCGACTGGTCGAGCAGCGGACCGCCTCGCGGATCCTGATGCTGACCGCGTCGGGCGACGTGGACGACAAGGTGGAGGGGCTCGGTCTGGGGGCCGACGACTACCTCGCCAAGCCGTTCGTGTTCATCGAGCTGGTCGCCAGGGTCCGCGCGCTCGGCCGCCGCTCGGCGCCCGCCCTGCCGCCCGTGCTGGAGCGGGCCGGGATCCGGCTTGACCCGGGCAAGCGGCTGGTGGAGCGCGACGGCAGGGAGATCGTGCTGACCAAGAAGGAGTTCGCGGTCCTGGAGGAGCTGATGCGCGCCGAGGGCGCCGTGGTCAGCCAGGAGGACCTGCTGGACAAGGCATGGGACGAGAACATCGACCCGTTCACGAACGTGGTCCGCGTGACCATGATGACGCTGCGGAAGAAGCTGGGCGAGCCTCAGGTGATCGAGACTGTGCCCGGGGTTGGGTACAAGTTGTGAGTGAAGGGCCAGAGCGCCAGGCCGGGCCGACACACCCGATGATCAGCCCGCATTCGGCGCGGAAGACGACGCCTGTGCAGGAAGCGCCGCCTCCCAGCGGCCCGCCCGCCTGGGACGGCCCGCCCCCGCCGACGTACGCGCCGGTCCAGCGCACGACGATGGAGCGGATGAAGGCGCTCCCCGAGAAGGTCAGCATCCGCTGGCGGCTGACGCTCACCTACGGCGCCCTCGTCTTCGCGGCGTCCGCGGTGCTGCTCTTCTCTGTCTATTCGATCGTCGGCCAGGCCATCGTGAACGCATGGCCGGCGCTCGACCTGCCGACCGCACGGGATCAGCTCCTCTGGGACAAGCTTCAGGACCAGGCCGTGGCGGCCGCGCAGGACGGCTTGCTGCGCAGCTCCTTGATGGCGCTGGTCGGGGTGGGAATCCTGTCGCTCATCATCGGCTACTTCGTGGCCGACCGCGCGCTGCGGCCGGTGGCGAAGATGACGGCCACCGCGCGCAAGCTCTCCGAGAGCACCCTGGCGCACCAGCGCATCGCCCTGGAGGGCCCCAACGACGAGCTGAAGGAGCTGGCCGACACCTTCGACGCCATGCTCACCCGGCTCAACATCGCCTTCGACACCCAGCGCAGATTCGTGGCCAACGCGTCCCACGAATTGCGCACCCCGCTCACCATTAACCGGACGGTCCTGGAGATCGCCCTGTCGGATCCTGAGGCGTCAGAGGATCTCAAAGCGCTTGGCCGTACCCTCCTCGAAGTCAACGCGCGTAACGAGAAGCTCATCGAGGGACTGCTGTTGCTCGCGAGGAGCGAGCGCGAACTCGGCGTGCGCAAACCGCTCGACGTTCAGGAAGTCGCGCAGACGGCCGTGGAACAGGTCATGCCCTTCGCCGAGGAACACGGGGTTACCGTAACGACCGAACTGGTCAGCGCGCCTACCATCGGCGATCCCGTGCTCTTGGAGCGCTCCGTCAGCAACCTGCTCGAGAACGCCGTGAAGTACAACATTTCCGAAAATGGAAAAGTTTGGATCCGGACGGGAATGGTGGACGGTGCGTTGGTTGTTCAGGTGGCCAACACGGGACAGCACGTCCCGGCGTACGAGGTGAACAGCCTGTTCGAGCCGTTCAGGAGGCTCCACGCCGACCGCGTGGAATCCGCCAAGGGAGCGGGTCTGGGGCTGTCCATCGTCCGTGCGGTTGTGCAGGCTCACGGCGGAAATGTTGCAGCCGTGCCACGCGATGGCGGAGGACTTGTGGTGACCATTAGGCTCCCGAGGCGCTGACCCCGGTGTTGCTCCGGGACGTTCGTCCGCGTGTTGATGCACGGGGGGCGTCTCGTTCTCGCCGCACATGTGGTTGGATGTGCCGTCGAACACGGTGGTGCATGACGCCAAGGCTGTGGGTTTCGCCATATTTGGCTAACCATTGCCGACGGCAGCAGGCCCTGACGTGTTGGGAGGTTCGTTGCTCGTTCCCGCGGGGTACCGATGGGAAAATCTCCCCGGCGGAACGGGCACAAGACGGGCCTCCTGGACGTTAGAAGACGCGCGACGAGCGCGAAGACATATGGATGAGGGGGATGGAGTAAGCACAATGGCTACCGACTACGACAGCCCGCGCAAGACAGACGACGACCTGGGGGAGGACAGCCTCCAGGAACTCCAGGCGAGGCGCACCGACAAGGCGTCTGGCAGCATCGACATCGACGAGACCGACCTGGCCGAGTCGCTCGAACTGCCCGGTGCGGACCTGTCGAACGAAGAGCTCTCCCTGCGGGTGATTCCCCGCCAGGCCGACGAGTTCACCTGCTCGCGCTGCTTCCTGGTGCACCACCGCAGCCAGCTGGCCTCCGAGAAGAACGGCCAGCAGGTCTGCCGGGAATGCGCCGCCTGATCGCCGTGGCTCAGGGTACGACAGCCGGAGACCGAGCCGACGAACCCTGAGCGGTTGCGACCATGAGGACGGAGGCATCGCGTGGCCGTACCAGAGGAAGACCGTCAACGAGGCAAAGAGATCGCCGACCCCGACAAAGAGGTCGGCGAGCTCGTAGGCAGGCTCACCACACCCGGTGAGCTCGAGCCGGCCGAGCGGCGCAAGCTGCTCGGCCGTCTAGCCCAAGCCCTGTCCGCCGGGGCGAAGAAGGCACGCGCGTCCGGCGCGGGCCGGGGCCGCTGGCTGGCCGACGTCTTTCTCAACATCGCGCCGCGCATTCCGATCCGAGATCTGCACACCCTCTCCGAGCATCATCACGGCCTGACCGGCGAACAGCTCGCCGACGATCTGGTACGGACCGCCCAGAAGGCCACGATGACGGTCGGCGCCATCGGCGGAGCGCTCGCGGCGGCCGAGTTCGCCGCACCGCCCCTCCTGCTCTCCGCTCCCGCGCAACTCGTCGCCGAGACCATGGTCGTCGCCGCCATCGAGGTCAAGCTGCTGGCCGAGCTGCACGAGGTCTATGGCGTACGCGTTCAGGGCACCGGCGCCCAGCGCGCGGTCGCGTTCACGGCCGCCTGGGCCAGGCAACGCGGCATCGACCCCCTCGCGCCCGCCTCCGTCACGCTCGCGCTCGGCGCGGCCACCAAGACCGCTCTGCGCAACCGCCTCATGCGGACGCTCGGACGCCACCTGACCACGCTCGGCCCCTTCCTCACCGGAGCTGTCGCCGGCGGCGCGCTCAACCGGATGGCGACCAAGAAGCTCGGCGAGGCCATCCGCAATGACCTGCGCGGTAAGCTGCCTCCTGCGCCGCGGCGCGACGAGCTATCCCCTTAGCCCGCCGAAGGCCATCTTGACCAGCGCGTCGGCCAGATCGTCCGGCGAGGCCCCGCGCGCGGGGCGGTACCACTCGGCGATCGAGTTGACCGTGCCGAACAGCAGCCGCGTCACCAGCGCCGGATCCAGGTCCGGCCGGATGCTCCCCTCCGCCGCCGCCTCCTTGACCAGGTGGCTGACGAACCCGTCGAACTCCCTGCGCCGCTCCAGCGCGGCCTGCTCGGTCAGGCTGTTGCCGCGCACCCTGAGCAGCAGCGTCACGTACGGCAGCCGGTCGACGAGGAGCCGCACGCTCTCGCGTACGACCCACTCCAGGCGGTCGATCGCCGGGCCCGCCGCCGCCCGCTCGTCGGCGACCAGCTCGAACAGCCCGTCCAGCGCCCGGTCGAGCGCCCGCGCGAGCAGCTGCTCCTTGCCCGGCACGTGGTAGTAGATCGCCGACTTGGTGACGCCGAGCGCCCTGGCCAAGTCCTCCATGCTGGTCCCGTCGTAGCCGCGCTCGTTGAAGACGTCCACGGCGATCGACAGCACGGACTCGGGGTCGTGCCTGCGCTGACGGATGGGGGAAGGGGTGGCCATATGCCTAATTATCCTTATATGCCAAATTATCGTTGACGCATGTCGATGACCCGTTTCAGCTTGCCCACCGACCGCTCCAGCGTCTCCGGGTCCACCACCTCGACCTCCACGCGTACGCCGACGGTGTCCTTGACCGCCTTGCGCAGCGCCGCGGCCGCCTCCGACCGGCCCTCGAAGCCCGGCCGCGCCTCCACTTCGACGGTCATCACGTCGAGCCGCTCCGGGCGGGTCAGGCGGAGCTGGAAGTGCGGCGACAGGCCCGGCGTGCGCAGCACCAGCTCCTCGATCTGGGTCGGGAACACGTTCACGCCCCGAAGGATGATCAGGTCGTCGGTGCGGCCCGTCACCTTCTCCATACGCCGGAACGCCGGCCTGGCGGTGCCGGGCAGCAGCCTCGTCAGGTCGCGCGTACGGTAGCGGATCACCGGCATGCCCTCCTTGGTGAGGCTCGTCAGGACCAGCTCGCCCGCGTCCGCCGGCATGCCGGTGAAGGGGTCGACCGTCTCCGGGTAGAAGTGGTCCTCCCACACGTGCAGGCCGTCCTTGCTCTCCACGCACTCGTTGGCCACGCCCGGCCCGATCACCTCGGACAGGCCGTAGATGTCGACGGCGTGCAGGTCGAAGCGGTCCTCGATCTCCTCGCGCATCCGCTCGGTCCAGGGCTCGGCGCCGCAGATCCCGATCCGCAACGACGACGCGCGCGGGTCCAGCCCCTGCGCCTCGAACTCGTCCAGCATGGCCAGCAGGTAGGACGGGGTCACCATGACGATGTCCGGCCGGAAATCCGTGATCAGCCGCACCTGCCGGGGCGTCATGCCACCGGAGACCGGCACCACCGTGCAGCCCAGCCGCTCGGCGCCGTAGTGCGCGCCCAGGCCGCCGGTGAACAGGCCGTAGCCGTACGCCACGTGCACGATGTCGCCGGGCCGGCCGCCCGAGGCGCGGATCGAGCGGGCCATGACGTCCGCCCAGACGTCGATGTCCCGCCTGGTGTAGCCCACCACGGTCGGCTGCCCCGTGGTGCCGCTGGAAGCGTGGATCCTGACCACTCGCTCGCGCGGGACGGCGAACATGCCGAACGGGTAGTGGTCGCGCAGGTCCTGCTTGGTGGTGAAGGGGAGCTTGGCCAGGTCGCCGAGGTCCTTGCAGTCGCTCGGACGCACGCCCGCACTGTCAAATTTATGCCTGTAGAACGGAACATTTTCGTATGCGTGGCTGAGCGTCCACCGCAGGCGCTCAAGCTGGAGCGCCATCAGCTCGTCACGCGACACCCGCTCGATCGGGTCGAGCTCCTCCGGCCGCGGGGGATCCGCGCGTCTCATCTCACCTCCCGGCTCCGGCCGCGGAACTCCGCGACCACCTCTCCGTCCGGCCTGCGTACCGTGATGTCGTAGATGCCGCTGCGGCCGTAGCGGGTGCGCTCGGCGGCCTCGGCCACCAGCACGTCGCCGGCGCGGGCGGGGGAGACGAACGTGATCTCGGCGCCCGCCGCCACCGTGACCGGGCCGTGCGTGTTGCACGCGCAGGCGAAGGCCGTGTCGGCGAGCAGGAAGACGTAGCCGCCGTGGCACAGGTCGTGCCCGTTGATCATCTGGTCGGTCACGGTCATCCGGCACACCGCCCGGCCCGCGGCCAGCTCCGTCAGCTCGATGCCCAGGGCCGCGGAGGCGGTGTCCGCGTCCATCATGCGACGCGCCGTGTCCAACGCAAGTCTCCCTTGTCAACTGACCGAATGTTCGGTAAACACTTCACCGTCTGACCGATCCCTGTCAAGAGGGTGAGAACCATGTTCGAACAGCACCGCGAGACTCTGGAGAAAGCCGTTTCCGCGATCGCTGATCGGGGATACTGGAGCGCCTATCCCGAGTCGCCGAGCCCGCGCGTGTACGGCGAGGGGGTGGCCGAGCGGGGCAAAGAGGCGTTCGAGTCCTACCTCGGCAAGCCGTTCCCTCTCGAGCAGCCGGGCACCGGGTCGTGGATCGGTGCCGAGCGCTCGCCGTACGGGATGGATCTCGGTGTCACCTACCCCGAGCCGGTCGTCGACGACCTGATCGGCGCCGCGAAGGCGGCGCTGCCGGCCTGGCGTGACGCCGGCCCCGAGACCCGCGCACTGACCTGCGTCGAGATCGTCGATCGGATCAACAGGCACAGCTTCGAGCTGGCCAACGCGGTGCAGCACACGACCGGGCAGGCGTTCGTGATGGCGTTCCAGGCCGGGGGGCCGCACGCGCAGGACCGCGCCCTGGAGGCCGTCGCGTACGGCTACGCCGCCATGACCTCCTCCGCCTCGGCCGCCCGCTGGGAGAAGCCGGCCAAGGGCGACCCGCTGGTCATGGACAAGCGCTTCACGGTCGTGCCCAGGGGCGTGGCGGTGGTGATCGGCTGCAACACGTTCCCGACGTGGAACGCGTACCCGGGGCTGTTCGCCTCGCTCGTCACCGGCAACCCCGTGATCGTCAAGCCGCATCCCCACGCGATCCTGCCGCTCGCGATCACCGTGCGAATCGCCCGCGAGGTCCTGGCCGAGGCCGGCTTCGACCCGGCGCTCGTGTCGCTGGCCGCCGAGGAGGGCCAGGGCCTGGCCAAGACGCTCGCCACGCACCCCGGCGTCCGCATCGTCGACTTCACCGGCTCGACCGAGTTCGGCGAATGGCTGGAGCAGAACGCCCGCCAGGCCCTCGTGCACACCGAGAAGGCCGGGGTCAACACGATCGTCGTCGACTCCACCGACTCGTGGCGCGGCATGCTGAGCAATGTGGCGTTCTCGCTGTCGCTCTACAGCGGCCAGATGTGCACCGCGCCGCAGAACATCCTCGTCCCCGCCGGCGGCATCGAGACCGATGAGGGGCACAAGAGCTTCGACGAGGTCGCCTCGGGGCTGGCCGCGGCGATCGGCAGGTTGCTCGGCGACGACGCCCGCGCGGTCGAGCTGACCGGCGCCATCGTCAACCCCGGCGTGCTGGCGCGGGTGGAGGCCGCGCCGTCGCTCGGCGACGTGGTGCTGCCGTCGCGGGCTCTCAAGCACCCGTCCTTCCCCGGCGCGGTGATCAGGACACCGGTGATCGTACGCGTGGACGCGGCCGCGTCCGACGTCTACGGGCGCGAGCACTTCGGGCCCATCTCGTTCGTCATCCCGACGGCCTCCACGGAGGAGAGCCTCGATGTGCTGCGCCGCACGATCAAGGCCCGCGGCGCGCTGACCGCCGCCGCCTACTCGACCTCCCCGGAGGTGCTCGACCAGGCCGAGCGCGCCGCTCTGGACGCGGGCGTGAACCTGTCGTGCAACCTGACCGGCGGCGTCTTCGTCAACCAGTCGGCCGCGTTCAGCGACTATCACGGCACCGGCGCCAACCCGGCCGCCACGGCCTCGCTCACCGACCCCGGCTATGTGGCAGGCCGCTTCCACGTCGTCCAGTCCCAGCGGCGGTCTCAGAAGTCGGCATGAGATCGCCATGAGATCGCAACCGCCTGGGGCCGTCCGCATGGTGAAGGTCGCTGCCCGGGAGCCGGGTCGCAGGAGAGGGAAGGGATGCTAGGAGTGGTGACAGCGGCGCGGTAGGAGGAGCCATGGCCAAGCCGTTCGCCTCGTCGGCGGATCTCGGCGAGAAGAGGCAGTCCCTGGAGGTGCTGGCGGACGGCGTGTACGCGCTCACCGCCGAGGGCGACCCGAACGTGGGCGCCGTCGAGGGCGAGGACTTCCTCGTCTGCTTCGAGGCCCTCGCGACCCCCGTGGCCGCCCGCGAGTGGCTGACCAGGCTGCGCGAGCACACCGACAAGCCGATCAGGTACCTGGTGCTGTCGCACTATCACGCGGTCCGGGTGCTGGGCGCGTCGGCGTTCGGCGCGGACGTGATCGTGGCGCACGACAAGACTCGCGCGCTGATCGCCGAGCGGGGCGAGCAGGACTGGGCGAGCGAGTACGCCAGGATGCCCCGCCTGTTCAAGCAGCCCGAGTCGATCCCGGGCCTGACGTGGCCGACGGCGACGTTCAGCGACCGGTTCACCATCGACCTGGGCGGCGACCGGGGCGACCTGGTGCTGGCCTACTGCGGCCGCGGCCACACCGAGGGCGACCTGGTGGCGTGGCTGCCGCGGCAGCGGATCATGTTCGCCGGCGACCTGGTCGAGTCGCAGGCCGCCCTCTACACCGGCGACGCCTTCCATCGCGAGTGGTCGGCGGGGACTCTCGACCGGGTGGCGTCGTTCGGGGCGGAGACGCTGGTCGGCGGCAGGGGAGCGGTGGCGCGCGGCAAGGCGGGGGTGGACGCGGCCATCGCGCAGACCCGCGACTTCCTCACCGTGATGCTGCGCGAGGCCGGCGCGGCGAGCACGCTGAAGGAGGCCTTCGACCGGACCCACCGGGCGCTGGAGCCTGAATACGGCGCCTGGCCGATCTTCGAGCACTGCCTGCCGTTCAACGTCTCCCGGCTGTGGGACGAGTTGCACGGTGTGGAGCGGCCGCGCATCTGGACCGCCGAGCGCGACCGCGAGGTCTGGGAAGAGCTGCAGTCGTGAACACCGAACCGCAGGTCATCGTGATCGGCGCGGGCCCGGTAGGGCAGAGTGCCGCGCTGCTGCTGGCCCGCTGGGGCATCCAGGTGCTGGTGCTCGACCGGCGGCCGGGCCGGGACCCGGGCGGGTCGAGGTCCATCTGCCAGCAGCGCGACGTGCTCGACATCTGGGCCGCCGCGGGCGCGGGCAAGGTGGCCGAGGAGGGCCTGGCCTGGACGACCGCCCGCACCTACTACCGCGACCGCGAGCTGTTCTCCTGGTCGTTCGAGCGGGAGGGGCCGCTGCCGCCGTGCGTGAACATCTCGCAGGCCCGCACCGAGCAGATCCTCGACGAGGCCATCGCCGGGCAGCCGCTCATCGAGGTCCGCTGGAATCACGAGGTCACCAGGCTCACGCAGGACGCCTCCGGCGTCACGGTGCACTGCGGGCAGCGGCTGCTGCGCGCGCCCTACGTGCTGGCCTGCGCGGGCGCCCGGGCCCAGCCGGTACGCCAGGCGCTCGGCGTCACGTTCGACGGGGAGACGTTCGACGACCAGTTCCTCATCTGCGACATCAAGGCGGATCTGCCCGGCTGGGAGAACGAGCGGCGCTTCTACTTCGATCCCATCTGGAACCCCGGCCGGCAGGTGCTGATCCATCCCTGCCCGGGAGGCACGTTCAGGGTCGACTGGCAGATCGCGCCTGACTACATCCCGACAAAAGCTGATATTTCGCGAAAGATTCGCCAGATCATTGGTGACCGGCCGTACGAGCTGCTCTGGCACAGCACGTACCGCTTCCACTCGCGGATCGTCTCTCGCATGCGCGTCGGCCGGGTCCTGCTGGCGGGCGACTGCGCCCACCTGGTGGCGCCGTTCGGCGCACGGGGCCTCAACTCCGGCGTGCCCGACGCCGAGAACGCGGCCTGGAAGCTGGCCTTCGTGCTCAACGGCTGGGCCGGGGACGGACTGCTGGAGTCGTACCACGCCGAGCGGCACGCGGCCGCGCTGGAGAACCTCGAGGTCGTCGCCGCCACCATGCGCTTCCTCGCGCCCCGGAGCGTGGAGGAGCGGATGCATCGGCGGGCCGTGCTTGAGGGCGGGCTGGTCGCCGAGGTCGATTCGGGACGGTTCGCGGAGCCGTACTGGTACGTCGACTCGCCGCTGACCACCCGAGAGCCGACGCGGCCCTTCAAGGGCAGGCCGCCCAAGGGCGCCCTGTGCCCGCCCGCGCCCGGCGTGATCCTGCCTGACATGGGGATTGCGGACGGGCGGTTGCGCGAGTTCTGCCGCGATGGATTTCTCCTTCTGTTGGGCGATATGTGCGATTCGAGTTTGTTTGTGCAGGTCCTGGGCAAGGTCATTACGGCGCCGCTCGCCGTACGCGGGCTCGCGGAGATGGATGGGACTGGCTCGCTCGCTGAGAGGCTCGGCGCCAGGCCCGATGAGGCATGGCTCATCAGGCCCGATGCCCACATCGCTGCGATCATCCCCCATGCGGGGCCGGAGTCGGTGGCGGGCGCCGTGAGCCGTGCTCTCGGCGGCTCACCCGCCACTTGACCCCCTGAATGAGGAGGACTGCGTGACTGGCCGGAGCTCGTTTCTGATCGTCGCGAACCGCTTGCCGGTGGACAGGATGATCGGGCCTGACGGAGCGGCCTCGTGGCGCAGGAGTCCCGGCGGGCTCGTCACCGCGATCGCGCCGGTGATGCAGCGCCGCCACGGAGCCTGGGCCGGCTGGCACGGGGCGCCCGACGAGAAGCTGGAGCCGTTCGAGCAGGGCGGCATGAACCTCATTCCCGTCCCCCTGTCAGCGCGCGAGGTGGAGCTCTACTACGAGGGCTTCTCCAACGCCACCCTGTGGCCGCTCTACCACGACGTCGTCGCGCCACCGGTGTACCACCGGACGATGTGGGACGCCTATCGCGAGGTCAACGAGCGCTTCGCCAACGCCGCCGCCGAGGCCGCCGAGGAGGGCGCGGTCGTCTGGGTGCAGGACTACCAGCTGCAGCTGGTGCCCGCCATGCTGCGCCGGCTCCGGCCGGACCTGCGGATCGGGTTCTTCCTGCACATCCCGTTCCCGCCGGTCGAGCTGTTCTGGCGGCTGCCGTGGCGCAAGGACCTGGTGGAGGGGCTGCTCGGGGCCGACCTGGTGGGCTTCCAGCTGCCCGGCGGCGCCTCGAACTTCCGCAGGCTGTGCCGGCGGCTGCTGGGGCTGCCGTACAAGGGGAACGAGATCTTCCTCGACGACCGGATCGTGACCACGCAGGCGTTCCCGATCTCCGTGGATTTCGGGCAGCTCGACTCGCTGGTACGCGAGCCGCACGTCGTGGCGCGCGCCAAGGAGATCAGGGTGGAGCTCGGCGACCCCGAGCACATGCTCCTCGGCGTCGACAGGCTCGACTACACCAAGGGGATCGGGCAGCGGCTGGAGGCGTTCGGCGAGCTGCTCAAGGACGGGCGGCTGAAGACGGGCGAGGCGGTGTTCGTGCAGATCGCCACGCCGAGCAGGGAGCGGGTGGACGAATACCGGCGGCTGCGCGACGACATCGAGCTGCAGGTCGGGCGGATCAACGGCGAGCACGCGCAGCTCGGCTACCAGCCGATCCAGTATTTCCACCAGTCCTACGACCAAGAGGAGCTGGCCGCCCTCTACCTCGCCGCCGACGTCATGGTCGTCACCCCGCTGCGCGACGGGATGAACCTGGTGGCCAAGGAGTACATCTCCTGCCACCACGACCTGCACGGCGCGCTGGTGCTCAGCGAGTTCGCGGGGGCCGCCGACGAGCTGCGGCAGGCCTATCTCGTCAATCCGTACGACGTCGAGGACGTCAAGCGGCAGATGCTGGCCGCGATGCGGGCCACGCCGCACGAGCTGGCCCGGCGGATGCGTACGATGCGCCGCCGGGTGGCCACGTACGACGTGGACCGCTGGGCGAGCGAGTTCCTCACTGCCCTGGAGTCACCTGCTTCAGAGCCTTCCATGCGTCGTAACGCTTCTTGGCGGTCCGGTTGACCACGATCTGCGCCACGGACATGCCGACGCCCATGAGCACCGCGTAACCGATGGCCTCACCCAGGCTGACCTCGGGTGAGTCTGTGTCGATGGGCGGCTCCTTGCCGGTCGCCTTCACCCAGACGAACCCGAGGATCTTCCTCGCCGCCCACGCCGTCACCAGCCCCACCAAGCCCCCGATGATGCGCCAGGCCACGTCGGGCTTGTCGTCCGCCATTCCGATCTCCCTTCCCCATTTGTAACGAACACTAGTCTCTACCGCTTGTGGAGCCCGCGAAGCCGTACCATAAGGAGGCATGACTCAACAGCGACTAGGCCATGCCACCATGCCGGAAAAGCCGACCCTTGATGGCTTGGAGCAGGTATGGGTAGCTCGCTGGGACGCTGACGGCACCTACCTCTTCGACAGGTCCAAGCCGCGCGAGCAGGTCTACTCCATCGACACGCCGCCGCCCACCGTGTCCGGGTCGCTGCACGTCGGTCACGTCTTCTCCTACACCCAATCCGACATCATGGCCCGCTACCAGCGGATGATCGGCAAGGCGGTCTTCTACCCGATCGGCTGGGACGACAACGGCCTGCCCACGGAGCGGCGGGTGCAGAACGTCTACGGCGTGCGCTGCGACCCGTCCCTGCCCTACGACCCGGACTTCGTTCCACCGGAGAAGCCCGGCAAACGCGAGATCTCCATCTCGCGGCGCAACTTCGTGGAGCTGTGCCACAAGCTGACCGCCATCGACGAGCAGGCGTTCGAGGAGGTGTGGCGGCGGGTCGGCCTGTCGGTGGACTGGTCGCTGCTCTACACCACGATCAGCGACGAGGCGCGGGCGGTCTCGCAGCGTGCGTTCCTGCGCAACCTGCTGCGCGGCGAGGCCTACCTGGCCGAGGCGCCGACGCTGTGGGACGTCAACTTCCGCACCGCCGTCGCGCAGGCCGAGCTGGAGGACCGTGAGTGGCCCGGCGCCTTCCACCGCATCTCGTTCTACGGCGAGAAGGGGCCGGTCTGGATCGAGACGACCAGGCCCGAGCTGATCCCGGCGTGCGTGGCGCTGGTCGCGCACCCCGACGACGAGCGCTACCAGCCGCTGTTCGGCACGTCGGTGCTGACGCCGCTGTTCGGGGTCGAGGTGCCGGTGCTGGCCCACCGCCTGGCCGAGCCGGACAAGGGCTCCGGGATCGCGATGATCTGTACGTTCGGCGACATCACCGACGTCACCTGGTGGCGGGAGCTGCGCCTGCCGACCCGGCCGGTCATCGGCTGGGACGGGCGGCTGCTGCCCGAGCCGCCCGAGGGCGTGGACGCGGAGCCGTACAAAGAGCTGGCCGGCAAGACCGTGCACAGCGCGCGCGAGCGGATCGTGGAGCTGCTGCGCGAGTCCGGCGACCTCGACGGCGAGCCGCGGCCCGTCACACGGACGGTGAAGTTCTACGAGAAGGGCGACAAGCCGCTGGAGATCGTCACCACCCGCCAGTGGTACATCCGCAACGGCGGCCGGGACGAGGAGCTGCGCCAACGGCTGCTGGAGCGGGCCCGCGAGCTGGTGTGGCATCCGCCGCACATGCGGGTCCGCTATGACAACTGGGTCGAGGGGCTCACCGGCGACTGGCTGATCTCCCGCCAGCGGTTCTTCGGCGTGCCGTTCCCGGTGTGGTATCCGGTCGACGAGTCCGGGCAGCGCGTCCACGACGCGCCGATCGTGCCGCCGGAGGACATGCTGCCGGTCGACCCGTCCTCCGACGTGCCGCCCGGCTACACCGAGGACCAGCGCGGCGTGCCCGGCGGGTTCATGGCCGACCCGGACATCATGGACACCTGGGCCACCTCGTCGCTGACGCCGCAGATCGCCGGCCGGTGGGAGACCGACGACGACCTGTTCCAGCGGGTCTTCCCGGCCGACCTGCGGCCGCAGGCGCACGAGATCATCCGTACCTGGCTGTTCTCGACCGTGGTGAGGTCGCATTACGAGTTCGGCGGGACGCCGTGGAGCGACGTCGCGATCTCCGGGTGGATCCTCGACCCGGACCGCAAGAAGATGTCCAAGTCCAAGGGGAACGTGGTCACCCCGCTCGACCTGCTGGAGCAGCATGGCTCCGACGCCGTGCGCTACTGGGCGGCCAACGGGCGCTACGGCGTGGACACCGCCTTCGACGCCGGGCAGCTCAAGATCGGGCGGCGGCTCGCCATCAAGATCCTCAACGCGTCCAAGTTCGTGCTCGGCCTGGCCGAGAGCGAGGGCGAGATCACCGAGCCGCTCGACCTGTCGATGCTCGCGGCGCTGTCGGACGTGGTGCGCGAGGCCGGCGAGGCGTTCGACGCCTACGACCACACGCGGGCGCTGGAGGCCGTGGAGCGCTTCTTCTGGGCGTTCTGCGACGACTACCTGGAGCTGGTCAAGGCCCGCGCGTACGCCGCCGGCGCGGCTGCGCCGTACGAGTCCGGCCCCGGCGCGGCCTCGGCGCACGCGGCGCTGCGGCAGGCCCTCGACGTGCTGCTGCGGCTGTTCGCGCCGTTCCTGCCCTTCGTGACCGAGGAGGTGTGGTCCTGGTGGCGCGAGGGTTCGGTGCACCGCGCTTCGTGGCCCTCGGGGATGGAGCGCGGGGCGGGGAACCCTGCGGTGCTGTCCGTGGCCTCGGAGGTGCTCGGGCGGGTGCGCAAGGCCAAGTCCGAGGCCAAGCTGTCGATGCGGGCCGAGGTGTCCCGGCTGACGGTCACCGGGCCCGAGGTCGGGCTCGTGCGGCAGGCGCAGGACGATCTGTGCGCGGCGGGCAACGTCGAGGAATTCGTCTTGGAGCACGGTGACGAGCTCACCGTTGAGGTCCACCTGGGCTGACGTCCGGATGGCAGGACGCCGGGCCCCCTCGATCGGGCGGCCCGGCGTCCGTGCGTTCGAACCCGGGCGCTCGCGCTTTCACGCGTCGCGAGCTATGTCGCGGTGCAGGGAGACGAACAGCGAGTACGCCTCCCCATCCGGCGCCGGGGGCCGCTCGCGGAAGTCTTCGAACACCTTCCGCAGCCGCCGCAGCAGCTCGGCGTGTCCCTCCGCGGTGAGCCTGAGCCCCAGCCTGGTGAAGTTGCCCTCCTCGATGTCGATGAGCTTGATCTCCTCCAGGAACGCGTCCAGGATCGCGGCGTTGCTACCGGTCACGCCGCTCTCGCGGACGTCCATGTCCCATGACTTGCCGGTGGCCCGGTAGGGGATCTCAGTAGAGCCGCGTGGCCCCGGCCGGCTCGGCTGGGCGGCCAGGAAGCCCGTGCCGACCAGCTTGCGCACGTGGTGGAGCGTCGTGGCGGGATTGGCGCCGAGCCGGCCCGCGATCTCCTTGTTGGTCAGAGCCTGGTCGAGGCAGAGCCGCAAGATGCGCAGGCGCACGGAGGAGGCCAGGGCGCGGGCCTCCGCCTCGGTGGCGGGGCGGCGTTTGATGCCCATGGCAGGCCACCTTACAACTGGTTGACATTCCTCAATCGGTCATGGATCCTCTACCCGTGAACCTGTTGCGCGATCATGACTTCCGCGGGCTCTTCCTGGCCGACAGCGCCAGCCAGGTGGGCACCCAGATCCTCGTGCTCGCCCTGCCCCTGGTGGCGGTGTCGGCGCTGCGGGTCTCGGCGTTCGAGGTGGGCGCGCTGGCCGCCTGCCAGACGCTGGCGTTCGTGGTGATCGGGCTGCCGGCGGGCGCGGTGGTGGATCGGTTGCGCAAGCGCGTCGTGATGGTGGTCAGCGACTGGGCCCGGGCCGCGGCGCTCGTGTCGGTGCCGGTGGCGTGGTGGCTGGACGCTCTGACGATCTACCAGCTCTACGCGGTGGCGCTCGTGCTGGGCGTGTTCACCGTGTTGTTCGACGTGGCGTACCAGAGCTACCTGCCGCACCTGGTCGAGCGGGAGCGGCTGGTCGAGGGCAACTCGGCGCTGGAGGTCGTGCGCACGGTCGCCCAGCTCGGCGGTCCGAGCGCCGGCGGGTACCTGATCCAGCTTCTCAGCGCGCCCTTCGCGCTGATCGCCACGGTGGCCGGGTTCGCCTGGTCGGCGCTGTGCCTGGCGACGATCCGCAGTCGGGAAGCGCGCCAGGAGGCGCGTCGCGCCCCCCTGGCGAAGGAGATCGGTGAAGGCGTCAGGTTCGTGCTGGGGCACCGGCTGCTGCGCCGCATCGTCGGCTGCACCGCCACGGCGAACCTGTTCGCGTCCATGGCCCAGCCGATGATCCTGCTGTTGCTGGCCAGGGAGCTCGGCCTGGGCGCGGGCGCGATCGGGCTGCTCATGGCCGCCGGCGGGCTCGGCGGCCTCATCGGCGCGCTGGTCACCGCCAGGCTGGGCCGCCTGCTCGGGCAGGGGCCGGCGATGTGGCTGGCCATCGCCGTGCCCGCCCCGCTGATGTTCGTGCTGCCGTGGCTGGAGGTGGACTGGCGGCTGGCACTTTTCGCGCTGCAGGAGCTCGCCGTCGGGGCGGGGGCGGTGGTCTACAACGTCACCCAGCTCAGCTTCCGCCAGGCCATCACGCCGGAGCCGCTGCTCGGCAGGATGAACGCCACCGTGCGGTTCGTCGTCTGGGGCACGATCCCGCTGGGCGGGCTGCTCGGGGGCGTGCTGGGCGAGACGATCGGGATCAGGAACACGTTGCTGGTCGCCGCGTGCGGCTCCTGCCTGGCGTTCCTGTGGGTGATCATCTCGCCCATGCGGACCATGCGCGAGCTGCCTGTACCGACCGCTTAGATGGGCGTCTGATGCAGGAGGACGACGCGCCAGCCGTCGGCGGTCTGGCGATAGACCGTCGACGCGTACCACGAGGACGTTTCGTCACCGGTAGTACTCGTCAGTTTGTAGGCGACCACGGCTCCCGCGGGGCCGAGCGGCTTGACCACGACATCGTGTGCCTGGTTGCGCCGGTCCGGGTTCGCGGTCCCGCCGGCGTACATGTCGAGAACCTGCTGCCTGGACACGATGCCGTAACTTCCCATGGCCATGAAGTCCTCGGCGCAGTGCTCCTCGAAGAACTTCGCGTCGTAGGCCGCGTCGGCGTCCAGCATCCGCTGCTCGATCTCTGCCAGAGTCTGTTCGATCTCGCTCATGCTGCAAACTCCTTGGGTTATGTGTGACCCACGCTGCCAGCCGTACCTGACATCTCCCGACAGGTACGGCGGGTCAGTAGTCGCACACCCCCGTCGGGAAGATCTGCTCCAGCCTCGACCGCTCGTCCGCTGTCGGCCGCCACGAGCCGTACAGGCCCTTTGCGATGGCCCGCGCGACCGGCTGGAGCCGGCACCTGTGGACGCCGCCCTCCAGCGGGCCGCCCGCGACGATGCGGGAGGTCGAGTAGAGCGGGAAGCGCTGCGTGCAGGCGCCGGGGGAGCGGCGGTCGAGGATGCCGTCCCAGACGTGGGGGCCTGCCGCGATCTGCGTGCCGTCGGTGGCGAAGCAGCGGTCCACGGCCTGGGGCGGCCGGTTGCCGGCCACGCCGCGCGCCGGATATTTCCGGATATTGGCCATCCAGGCGTCGATCACCCGCAGCGCCTCGGGCGTCTGGTCGGACCTCGGCCCGTCAGGGCGCGCGTCCGTGAACCAGATGACCTGGTTGCCCGCCCGGCCGTCGTGGTTCAGCATCCGCTGCCTGACGGCGAACGACTGGTGGGAGTTGTGCATGTCGAGCCGGTCCTCCAGATAGTGGCGCCAGTCGATGATCGGCAGGTCGATGTCGCCCCTGAACACCAGGCCGCTGCGCTGCACGTTCCTGATCGCGATCGGATCTCCCGCACGCCTGGGAGCCGGGTCGCCGAGGCGGGCGTTGCGGGCGCTCCACGGGTCGAAGTCCGCCGGGCAGGCCGGCTGCACGAACGGGCAGCCCTCCCGTACCATGTCGGCGGCCTCCTTCCACGAGCCCGCCTTCGCGTTGACGTCGAGGAATTCGGCCGGTGTGATCACGCCGTCGGCCAGCGCCTTCAGTCCATACTGGACGCCGACGTTGTCCCAGGTCGATCGGGCGTACCCGCGCTCGTCCACGCCGTACACCTTGCGCAGGTCGTCCCAGTGCGTCCACTGCACGGTGTCCTTGACGCCCGGCGGGTCCATGCGCTCCCACTCGGGGTCGTTGTTCGAGGTCCACAGCGGGTTCATGGCCAGCGGGGTCAGGCCGCGCCAGCCCTCGACGCACTCGTCGGAGCCGGGCCGGCCGGTGTACGGGTTCGCGACCGTGTCACTGGCGTTCATGCCGATCAGGGCCGTGCGGTCGTCCCACCTGGCCCAGCGGGGGTTGTGGTCCATGTAGCGTTCGAGTAACTCGCAGTCGCCGACGTGGATGGTCTGGGTGACCATGTCCGGATAGGAGTACTGCGGGATCGCGGCGTCGATCACCCGGTCGCCCAGATTCTGGCCGTAGACGTACTGCTGGATCGCGCCGCCCGAACCGCCGACGCCCACGGTGTAGAGCGGGCGGCCGTACTGTTCGATGAAGCGCTCCTTGACCATGAGGGCCGTCTCGCCGCCCAGGATCAGGTTGTAGTGGGTCGAGGTGCGGGTGCCCGAGGAATGCAGGATCGCGTAGCCCTTGCCGAGGCCGTACGGGTCCAGCGCGCTCCCGCCGAGCGTGCCCTGGTCGTGCCCGATCGCCACGCCGCCGTCGAAGCGGTAGATCGCCCTGCCGTTCCAGCCGTTCTCGATCATGGCGATGGAGTAGAGGAAGCGGTTGATCACGCCGCGCTCCCTGCGTACCACGAAGTCGACCGTGCGGCCGTCGAGCAGCGTGGTCGTGGCCAGGTCCGCGGGCCGCTCGTCCGGCATGGGCTTGTACGTGCCGTCCGTCGATCTGTAGAGCCGGTCGGTGACCGTCGGCGCGAAGCAGTCCCTGCTCCAGCCGCCCGCGACCCGCATGCCCTGGCCGTCCTGGTTGTCCAGGGCGGGCGGGCCGAGGCCGCTGCGCTCGGTCTTGCACAGGAACGGGTACTGGTGCGCCCCCGAGAAGATCGGGCCCTCGATGGGGTGGTTGCGGACCTTCAGCGTCCGCCGGTGCGGCCCGGCCGCGGCGATGATCGTGTTGTCCCCGACGGCCAGACCCGTCACCAGGCCCGTGAGCCCGTCCGGGGTCTCCCTGAAGGCCGAGGTGACGTCCTCGCCGTTGCGCGTGACGGTGAGCCGCGCACCCTTGTGGTGGCGGACCCTGACGAGGGCATCACCTCCGGACACCTGCTCGGGGCGGCTGGACAGCACATCCAGCGCCAGGGCGGCGCCGGGGGCGGGGGCGAGGGACGCGAGCACGATGAGGACCACCAGAGCCTTCATGACGATGACGGTGACACGACGCCCACCCCTTGCACAGGCCCGATCTCCGCGTTGTGCGGGCGCGCGAGCGTTTATCGGCGCGCATCCTCGGCCAGGACATGCCAGTCTTGAACCGTGCTGCCCGACCGCCCAACCAAGCTCGTCCCGCCCGTGCTGGCCAAGATGGCCGCGTGGTGCGTGTGCCTGATCCTCGTCGGCGTGGTCGTCTACTTCTTCGCCCTGGTCATCGCCCGGCTCTCGTTCGTGGCGCTGCCGGTGGCGATCGCGCTGCTGCTGACCGCGCTGCTGTTCCCGCTGACCAACAGACTGCGCCGGGCGGGCATGCGGCCGATCTACGCCACCTGGATCACCATGCTGGTGGCCCTGACCGTGCTCTTCGGCACCGGCTGGCTGGTCGGGGCGCGGGCCGGCGAGGAGTTCCCCAACCTGGTCAACCAGGTGCAGGCGACCGCTCGCCAAGTGCAGAACTGGCTGATCACCGGGCCGCTGCACCTCCAGCAGGCACAGATCACCGGCTACGTCGACGAGATCGCCGACCTGCTCAACGCGCAACGCACGGCCATCACCAGCACCGTCCTGAGCGCCGGCGCCGTGGCCGTCGAGGTGCTCGCGTCCATCGTGCTGCTGCTGTTCGTGACGTTCTTCCTGCTCAAGGACGGCGACCGGATCTGGGCGTGGTTCCTGAAGGCGTTCGGCGGGTTCGCGCCGCGCGTGGACCGCGCGGGACGGGCCGCCTGGACCACGCTCTCCCACTACGTGCAGGGGACCGTGGCCGTGGCCGCGGTGCACGGACTGATCATGGGAATCGTGCTCGCGGGGATGGGCGTGCCGCTGTGGGCGCCGCTGGCGGTGCTGATCTTCTTGGCCAGCTTCATCCCCATCGTCGGCATCTTCTTCGCCGGCACGGTCGCCACGCTCGTCACGCTCGGCGCCAAGGGGATCGTGCTCGCGCTGGTCTTCCTGGGGATCCTCATCGTGGAGCAGCAGCTGGAGAACCACGTGCTGCAGCCGCTGATCGTGGGGCGGGTGCTCAACTTCCATCCGCTGGCGATCATCCTGGTGCTGTCCATCGGGGGCATCCTGGCGGGCATCGCGGGGGCCGCCGTGGCGGTGCCGGTGGCGGCGGTGATCTACCGGGCGCTGCCGGAGCTCAGGCACAAGCCGCCCGCCCTGCCGCCGCCGCACCATGAGGGGAGGCCGGATGAGGGGGAGCCGCCGCGGCCGCCCAAGCCCGGTAAGGACGTGCCTCCCCCGAAGGGCGGGCCTTCTACGACCAGGACTGAGGGCGGCCGGGCGCGGACTGAGGGCGGCGGGGGCGCGGACACGGAGTAACCTCGTCACACGTGACCCGTTCCTCCCTCACCACCCCGCCGCCGGACGCCGTCCTGCCCGCGGCACACCCCGGTGCGCCGTCGCCGGGCGCCGCCCTGGGCTCCCACTACAGCCGCTGCTTCGGTTGCGGCACGGACCACCCGACCGGCCTGCACCTCACGGCCAGGACGCCTGACGGCGCCACCGTCGAGGCCGAGTTCACGGTGGGGGAGGCGCACCAGGGCGCGCCCATGCTGGCGCACGGCGGCGTGCTGGCCGCCGCCATGGACGAGGTCATCGGGATGTCCGTCTACCTCTTCCACAAGCCATATGTGACGGGACGGCTGGAGACCGACTACCTTCTCCCCGTTCCCGTGGGCACGACACTCCACCTGCGCGCCTGGTGCAACGGCATCGTGGGCAGGAAGGCGTACCTTGAGGCTGAGGGGCGCATCGGCGCCCCCGGCGGACCGGTCGCCGTCCGCGCGGCGGCGCTGTTCATCGAGGTGAGCATGGAGCACTTCGCCGAGCACGGCGACCTGGCCGCCATCGCCGCCGAACACCAGGACTACGAGGTGAACCCTTGAGCAACGTGGAGATCCTCATCCACCGGCTCGACGCCGAGCTGCCGATGCCGTCCTACGCCCATCCGGGCGACGCGGGCGCCGACCTCTACGCGGCCGAGGACGTCGAGCTGCTGCCCGGCGAGCGGGCCATCGTCGGAACGGGCGTCGCGATCGCCCTTCCCGACGGCTACGCGGCGTTCGTCCATCCGCGTTCGGGGCTGGCGGCCAGGCACGGGGTCACGATGGTCAACGCGCCCGGCACGGTCGACGCCGGCTACCGGGGCGAGATCAAGGTGACGCTGATCAACACGGACGCCAAGGAGCCGTTCCGGCTCCAGCGCGGCGACCGCGTGGCGCAGCTCGTGATCCAGCGCGTCGAGCGCGCGGCCTTCTACGAGGTCGAGCGGCTGCCGGGTTCCGTACGCGGCGCCAACGGCTTCGGATCGACAGGACGTTGACCGGGTGCACGAGATTTGGGCGGACCGCGCCGCGGTCCGTGGAAGGCAGCGGGCCGTTCAGCGGCCCGGCGAGCAGGGAGAGTGAGCACAGTGTTCCGACGTCGTCGTCGTGAGCAGCCGGAGCAGGCGGCCGAGCGGGATTCCGCCGCCCCCACGCGGGAGTCCGGCCCGTGGGACGCCGACGAGCCCCATCCGGACACCGACCGGATCGACCTCGGCGGCCTGAGGCTGCCCCACAACCCCGACTTCGACATAAGGCTGGCCTCGGTCGGGGACCAGCATGTCGGCGTCGTCGTCATCTACGAGGAGAGCACGCTGCAGCTGCAGGCCCTGGCCGCGCCGCGGAGTTCGGGCCTGTGGGACGAGGTCAAGACCAAGATCATGACCCAGGCGAAGGACCTGGAGGAGCAGGAGGGCCCGTTCGGCAGCGAGCTGAGCGGCGAGATCAAGGCCGACGGCAGCCCCAGGCCGGCCCGCTATCTCGGCATCGACGGCCCGCGCTGGTTCCTGCTCGCGGTGATCTCCGGGAAGGGCGCCCACGACGAGGCGGTCTCCGGGGCGTTCGTCGACTTCATCAAGGACGTCGTCGTCGTCCGCGGCGACGAGCCGATGGCCCGCGAGGAGCCGATCCCGCTGCGCCGGCCCAACGAGCAGGCGGGCGAGACGGGAGAGGACGGGCCCGGTCTCAACCCGTTCAAACGAGGACCTGAAATCAGCGAGATTCGCTGAGAGCTGACATCGCATAGGCTGATTCATCATGAGTACGGCAGAGCCTCCGAAACGCGGAGGATTGCGCGGGTTCTTCAGTCGGCTGGCATCCCCCCAGTCCGAGATCGAGGCCCAGGAGCTGCGAGAGGACGCCGATGAGGTCGGCGCGACACCGATCGCCTCGTGCGGTGGGCGCCGGCGCTTCTGCGTAGCAGGTACGCTACGTACGGTGACGTTGCGTCCGAGAGGCGGCGCCCCCGCTCTCGAGGCCGAGCTCTACGACGGGTCGGACGTGATCGACCTGGTCTGGCTCGGCCGCCGCAAGATCGCGGGAATCGAGCCCGGCCGCACGGTCAAGGCCGAGGGGCTCGTCAGCATGCAGGACGGGCGCAAAGTGATGTTCAATCCGCGTTACGAGCTGCGGCCAGGGAGCTGATCAGGTGAGTGCTGAGGCGGAAGAGGTTGCCCACGACACCGTTGAGGCGGCGGTGCGAGCCCAGCTCGCCAAGGCCTTCGGCGGGGTGCGGGGCATCATCGAGGCGGCGATCCCGACGATCGCGTTCACGCTGAGCTGGATCACCACCGAGGATCTGAAGCTGTCGCTCATCGTCAGCATCTCGCTGGCGGTTCTGCTGCTGCTGGCCAGGATCGTGCAGCGGTCCACACCGCAGTTCGTGATCAACAGCTTGATCGGCATCGCGATCGGCGCGTTCTTCGCCAGCCGCACGGGTGACGCGAAGGACTACTTCCTGCCCGGCATCCTGTGGAACGGCGCCTACATGGTGGGCATGCTGTTGTCGATCGTCACGCGGTGGCCGGTCGTCGGCTTCCTGATCGGCTCGGTCACGGGCGATCCGACCGCCTGGCACAAGGATCCCGGCATCGTGAGGCTCTGCACGCGCCTGACCTGGCTGCTCATGCTGCCGTGCGCGGTCAGGGTGGCCGTGCAGGGTCCCGTCTACCTGCTCGGGGGCGGGGACCAGGCCGTCGCCGCGCTCGGGCTCGCCAAGATCGTGATGGGCTGGCCGCTCCAGGTGGCCGCGCTCGGCGCGATGCTCTGGGTGCTCGGCCGCGGCCGCACTCCCATCAAGCCCCCGGTCGCCCCGGCCTGAGCCGAGCCTCTCCGGGCGCTCGTGGGTGTGGCGGTTCTGTCCCGTGGCGGCGCGTCGAGCGTGGACTTTCCGGACCCGCCTTCAGCGTGACCTGCGGCGGGTTCGTCGACCTTTGGTGGCGAACTCGCACGGCCGGAGAACCGGCTCCCCGCCAGAGCGCCACCGACGTCAGGTCTGTGCACGCGTCCGGCCTGTGATCCGGTGCTGGGGGAATGAAAGGAGGGGAGGGGTGGTTGTGCATATCAGCCGGGAAGTTTCCGTGTATGTGGTTTGCCCCGCACGTTCCCCGAGGGATGTGTGGCTGTTTCTTGCTGAGAGATGGTGCGGTAACGCAGCTGTGACAACCCCGGCCGGTCTTCCGCGAACCTGCGGTTCACCCCATCTCTGACAAGGAGAGATCAAAATGGCACAGGGAACTGTGAAGTGGTTCAACGCCGACAAGGGTTTCGGCTTCATCTCCGTCGATGACGGTGGCTCGGACGTATTCGTTCACTTCTCCGAGATCCAGTCTGGCGGCTTCCGCAGCCTCGAAGAGAACCAGCGCGTCGAGTTCGACATCGCCCAGGGCCCCAAGGGTCCGCAGGCCGTCGCCGTCAAGGTGCTGTAGACACCTTCGGCTGAGCGCACGCGCGAGTCGTCGTGCGTATGGCTTTCCGCAGTCCCCTGCCTGTAACGGGCGGGGGCTGTTGTCGTTTGCCCTCGGCGTGCGTCACCCCTCCAGTCCACAGAACGGCGCTCCAGGGGCCAGGAGGCCCCGGACGAAGGGGTGTGGGGGCTTGGCCCCACATGACACAGCCCGAGCTCTTGCCGCCCGCAGCGCGCCCATCTGCGAGGACCTCGCCTTTGGCCCGGGGAGCCGGGTGGCGTACCGCTCAGTGCAGGGAGAGCAGGTGAGCCAGTTCTTGCTCGACCGCCTGGTTCGCCACGAACAGCAGCTCGTCCCCGGCCTCCAGCGGATCGTCCGCCGTCGGCACCAGGACCCGGCCCTCCCGCAGGATCGCCACCAGTGCCGCGTCCACCGGCCACGGCACCGAGCCCGCCCGTTGCCCCACCACCGGCGCGTCCTCGGCCAGCGTCAGCTCCACCAGGTTCGCCTGGCCCTGGCGGAAGGTCATCAGGCGGACGAGGTCGCCGACGCTCACCGCCTCCTCAACCAGGGCGCTCAGCAGGCGCGGGGTCGAGACGGCCACATCCACGCCCCATGACTCGTTGAACAGCCACTCGTTGTTGGGGTGGTTGATGCGGGCCACCACGCGCGGCACGCCGTATTCGGTCTTGGCCAGCAGCGACACCACCAGGTTGACCTTGTCGTCGCCCGAGGAGGCGATCATGACGTGGCAGTTGTTGAGGCCGGCCTCGTCGAGGGAGGCGATCTCGCAGGCGTCGGCCAGCAGCCACTCGGCGCGCGGCACGCTGTCGATCTTGATGGCGGCGGGGTCGATGTCGATGAGCAGGACCTCGTGGCCGTTCTCCAGGAGCTCGGCCGCGATGGAACGGCCGACGGCCCCCGCTCCGGCGATGGCGACGCGCATCAATGGTCCTGTTCCGGTGCCACGGCGAGCACCTTGTTGATCCGGTCCATGTCGTTCTCGGCGGCGATGACGTGCAGCACGTCGCCTTCCTGCACCACGGTGTCCGCCGTGATGGTCACCGCCTCGCCCATGCGGTTGATGAAGGCGGCGCGCGTCCTGGCGCGGGACTCGAGGTCGACGACGCGGGTGCCGATCCAGGACGGGTTGGCCGTGACCTCGGCCAGGACGACGGTGCCCGTGGGGTCGCGCCAGAGCGGCTCGGCCCCCTCGGGGAGGATGCGGCGCAGGATCTGGTCGGCGGTCCAGCGTACGGTCGCCACCGTCGGGATGCCCAGCCGCTGGTAGACCTCGGCCCGGCGGGGGTCGTAGATACGGGCCACCACGTTGTCGACGCCGAACGTCTCGCGTGCCACACGGGCAGAGATGATGTTGGAGTTGTCGCCGCTGGAGACCGCGACGAACGCCGTGGCGGACTCGACCCCGGCCTCGGTGAGCACACCGCGATCGAAGCCCACGCCCGTCACCCGCCGCCCCCGGAACCCGGCGCGCAGCCGCCGGAACGCCTGCGGATCGCGGTCGATGATGGCGACGGAATGACCGCTGTCTTCGAGGATGTGCGCGAGGGTCGAACCCACCCGGCCACATCCCATGATCACAATATGCATATCCCCCGCACCTTCGCGGTCGGCCGGTTGCTCGACACCAGTATGGCGTGCGGGGGGAGCGCTTCGTTTAAGGGCTGCGCATGGGACTAGCATCTCGTTACGTGGCGAAGGTAACAGATCTTGTCAAACGCTTGCTCGTGGGGCGCGCCCTGCGAAGCGGGCAGCTCCACGAGCAACTCCTCCCGAAACGGATCGCACTACCCGTCTTCGCGAGCGACCCGCTCTCCTCGGTAGCCTATGCGCCGCTGGAGATCCTGGTCGCTCTTTCTGTTGCCGGGGTGGCCGCGTACACGTTCGCCCCGTGGGTCGCCGTCGCCATCGTGGTGCTGATGTTCACCGTCGTGGCGTCGTACCGGCAGACCGTGCACGCCTATCCGAGCGGCGGCGGCGACTACGAGGTCGCCATGACCAACCTCGGGCCCAACGCCGGGCTGACCGTGGCCAGCGCGCTGATGGTCGACTACGTCCTGACGGTCGCCGTCTCGGTCTCGTCGGGCGTCGACAACATCGGCTCGGCGATCCCGTTCGTCGCCGAGCACAAGGTCGGCGTGGCGATTCTCATCGTCGTCGTCCTGACCGTCATGAACCTGCGCGGCATCCGCGAGTCGGGCGGGATCTTCGCCGTTCCCACCTACGCCTTCGTCATCGGCGTGCTCGGCATGATCGCGTGGGGGCTCTTCCGGCTGGGCGTGCGGGGAGAGGAGCTGACCGCGCCGAGCGCGGGCTTCGAGTTGCACGCCGAACAGAACGGCTCCACGCTCGCCGGCCTGGCTCTGGCCTTCATGCTCCTGCGCGCCTTCTCCAACGGCTGCGCCGCGCTGACCGGCGTCGAGGCGATCAGCAACGGCGTCCCGGCCTTCCGCAAGCCCAAGAGCAAGAACGCGGCCACGACGCTGGCCATGATGGGCCTGATCGCGGTGGCGATGTTCGTGGGCGTCATCGCGCTCGCGCTCGCCTCCGGCGTCAAGGCGGCGGAGACTCCCGAGCAGCTCGTCATCGACGGGCGGCCGGCGCCTCCCGGCTACACCAACGAGGCGATCCTGCCGCAGGTGGCCTCGGCGGTGTTCGGCCACGACTCGGCCGGCTTCATCTTCATCAGCGCGATCACGGCGCTGATCCTTTTCCTGGCCGCGAACACCGCGTTCAACGGCTTCCCCGTGCTCGGATCGATCCTCGCCCAGGACCGCTTCCTGCCCCGCCAGCTGCACACCAGGGGCGACCGGCTGGCGTTCTCCAACGGCATCGTCCTGCTCGCCGCGTTCGCCTGCCTGCTGATCTTCGTGTTCGACGCCAACCCCAGCACGCTGGTCCACCTGTACATCGTCGGTGTGTTCGTGTCGTTCACGCTGAGCCAGACCGGCATGGTGATCCACTGGACGCGGCTGCTGAAGACCGAGACCGACCGGCAGGCCCGGCGCCACATGATCCGCTCGCGCGCCATCAACGGGTTCGGCGCGGTGTTCACCGGGCTGGTGCTGATCGTGGTCCTGGTGACGAAGTTCCTGCTCGGCGCGTGGATCGTGGTGCTGGCCATGCCGGTGCTGTTCGTGCTGATGAAGGGCATCCGCGGGCACTACGACCACGTCTCCGCCGAGCTGGAGATCACCGAGGACTACGAGCCGACGATGCTGCCCGCGCGCAACCACGCCATCGTGCTCGTCTCCAAGATCCACAAGCCGACCATGCGGGCCCTCGCGTACGCCCGCGCCACCAGGCCGTCCTCCCTCGAGGCCATCACCGTGGGCGTCGAGGGCGAGGAGGCGCGCCAGCTCCAGGAGGAGTGGGAGCGGCGGGGCATACCGGTGCCGCTGAAGATGCTCGACTCGCCGTACCGCGAGATCACGCAGCCGATCCTCGACTACGTCAAGCATCTGCGCCGGCGCTCGCCGCGCGACGTGGTGACCGTGTTCATCCCCGAGTACGTGGTCGGCCATTGGTGGGAGCACCTCCTGCACAACCAGAGCGCGCTCAGGCTGAAGGCGCGGCTGCTGTTCAAGCCGGGGGTCATGGTGACGAGCGTGCCCTGGCAGCTGCACTCCTCGGACCGGCTCAAGGGCCGGCCGGAGCCGTTCGCGCCCGGATCGGTGCGCCGTCCCTGGGAGAGGACGGCCGAGGAC
This sequence comes from Nonomuraea basaltis, assembly GCF_005893125.1. Taxonomy (GTDB): domain Bacteria; phylum Actinomycetota; class Actinomycetes; order Streptosporangiales; family Streptosporangiaceae; genus Nonomuraea; species Nonomuraea basaltis. The sequence goes on from NZ_VCJS01000012.1 coordinate 46,396, forward strand.
GAGGAGCAGCTCAAGACGAGGGGCTGATCAGGCCGCGCAGCCGGCCGGTGTCGGCGGCGTCCCAGCCCGGCGGCGGGACGACCGCCGCCCAGCCGTCGACGATGTTGGGACCGTAGCGGTGCCCGTGCCCGGACGGGACCGACAGCGCCGCCGTCATGTCCACCAGCACCTGCCAGAACGTCACCAGCGGGAACCAGTTCATCTCCGGGTTCACGCCCGGCCCGCGCTCGCCCTCCAGCCAGGCCGGCCGTCGGTAGATCAGCTCCGGCGACCACCACACGACCGGGTCCGAGGCGTTCTGCAGGTAGACCACGCGCGGGCGCGGCCAGGGCGTGGCCGGCCGGTCCAGGTCGGCGGGGGCCTGGACGAACCTCGCCGTCTTCCCCGACCCGTAGATCGGCCGCCATACGGGGCTGCCGCGCTCGCGGCCTGCCGTGACGCGGTCCCAGATGGGGCTGGCGTTCGGCGGGCCGACGAACAGCGCTCCGTCCGCCCGGGCCGCCAGGTCGTCCAGGTCCCGGAAGGCCCCCTCCAGCTCGTACGATCCCAGGCTCTCGCCCGAGAGCACCAGCCGCGGACGCTCGCCCGCGGGCTGCCGGGCCCACCTGGCGCGTACCGCCTCGAACAGGGCCCGCCCAGAGGCCGCCGCCCGGTCCCTGTCGACCAGGAACGACACCCCGCTCGGCATGTAGGAGTACTGCAGGGCGACCATGGCGGAGCGGCCGTTGTACATGTACTCCAGCGTGTCCGGGATGCGCGGGTCCACCCAGCCGGTGCCGGTGGTGCCGAGCACGGCGAGCACGGGGCGGTCGAACGCGCCGGTGCGCTCCAGTTCGCGGACCGCCAGCGCGGCCTGGGCCCGGGGCGAGGTGGTGGTGTCGAGGCCGACGTACACCCTGATCGGCTCGGCGCCCGGGCGGCCCGAGAAGGCGGCGAGCCTGGCGGTGGTGACGGCGGTGCCGGTGAAGCGGCGGCCCTCCCTGCCCAATGACTCCCAGGACACCAGGGAGCCCGGCCCGCCCGACACCTTGCTCGACGCGGGTTTGCGGACACCCGGGTACGTGCCCTGGTTGGCGACCGAGGAGACGTCGCTCACCCGGGCGACGAACCCCGAGAACAGCACGTCGTTGGCGAAGACCGCGACCAGGAAGGCGATGAGGAGCACGCCGAGGGCATGGCCCACGTAGAAGGAGACGTACCGGCCGAGCCAGGCGATCAGCTTGCGGCCGCCCAGGCGTACCAGTCTGGATATCAGGAGAATCAGCGTGAAGAGGACGACGGCCACGGCGAGGATCAACGTCGGGAACCACGTGATCTTCGTGTCCATGCCCATGAGCGCCCGCAGGTCGCGCTGCCAGCCGAAGCTGTACCAGAGCGTCACCGCCGTCAGCGCCACGCAGCCGCCGATCATGACCTGCCACGCGATCCGGCGTCCCCGCTCGGGCAGCCGGTAGGAGATCGCCGCCCGGCCCAGCGCCCCTGCCCCCGCGCCCACGGCGTACCCGAGAACGCCGGTGACCGCGCACATCACTCCCTGGTACAACCACGTGCGGGGCAGCAGCGACGGCGTCAGAGACGCGCAGGCGAACAGCGTGGCCAGCAGCGTCCCTCCGAAACCGAGCCGCCGCCGCACCACCCGGGCCGTTTCCACGATCACCTACGGTCGTTGATCAAGTCGGAGGGTAGTCATCCAGGTCAGGGCATAAGGTATCGGTGTGGAACAGGCATCTCTCGAGCTTACGGTAGGTCCGGTCGCCCATGGCGGCTGGTGTGTCGCACGTCACGAAGGGCGCGTGGTGTTCGTGCGGCATGCGTTGCCCGGCGAGCGGGTGATCGCCGAGGTGACCGAGGAGACGACCCGGTTCCTGCGGGCCGACGCCGTGGAGATCCTCGAGGCGTCGCCCGACCGCGTGGTCCCGCCCTGCCCGTACGCGGGTCCCGGCCGCTGCGGTGGCTGCGACTGGCAGCACGCCACGCTGGAGGCCCAGCGGCGGCTCAAGGCGCAGGTGGTGGCCGAGCAGCTGCGCCGGCTGGCGGGCATCGAGCGCGAGATCGTGGTGGAGGAGGTGCCGGGCGCCAAGGACGGGCTCGGCTGGCGCACGCGGGTGCAGTTCGCCGCCCGGCCGACCGGCGAGCTGGGCTTCCGCCGGCACCGCTCGCACGAGATCGAGGTGGTGGACGCCTGCCTGATCGCCCATCCCGAGGTGGAGGCGGTCGGGGCGGAGGAATACGAGTGGCCGGGTGCGGCCGGCGTCGAGGTCATCGCCTCCTCCGGCGGCGACCGGGCCGTGGTGGTCACGCCCCGGCCCCGGCGCAGCGTCACCGTACCCGAGCTCGACGCGCCCGCCTCGATCCTGCTCGACCAGGGCAAGGGGCGCACGGTGCCGCGGCGCGGGTCCGGGCTGCTGCACGAGCAGGTGGGCGATCGCGAGTTCCGGGTGGCGGGCAGCGGCTTCTGGCAGGTTCATCCGGGGGCCGCGGAGACACTGCTGGACGCGGTGCTGGCGTACGCGGCGCCGGAGCCGGGTGAATGGGCGCTGGACCTCTACTGCGGCGTCGGCCTGTTCGCCGCGGGGCTGGCCGAGGCCGTGGGGCCGGAGGGGGCGGTGTTCGGGCTGGAGTCCGAGGCGTCCGCCGTCCGCGACGCCCGCGCCAACCTGCGCGACCTGCCGCAGGCCCGGGTGGAGCGGGGGCGGGTCGAGGAGGCGCTCGACCGGTTCGAGATCGAGCGCGCCGACATCGTTGTGGTCGACCCGCCGCGGTCCGGGCTCGGGCGCGAGGTGGTGGAGCGGATCACCGGGCTGGACGCGCGCGGGATCGTGTACGTGTCCTGCGATCCGGCGACGTTCGCCCGGGATCTGAAGTGGCTGGGGGAGCGCGGGTACGCGCTCGCCGACCTGCGGGCCTTCGACGCCTTTCCGATGACTCACCATGTGGAGTGCGTGGGGCTGCTGGTCAGGGCGTGATCCCTCCTGCGGCGGGGAGGTCGCGGACATCCCGTACGAAGAGCGCGCACGCCGTGGCCAAGCACCGCGTCGCCATGGGCGGCGACCAGCTCGTCAAGGCTTCCGGTGTTCCGGGCGGTCGCGGCCACCTTGTCGCCGCGCGATAGGGCGGCCTCGACGAAGTTGCGGCCGAGGCCGCGGCGGTGCCGGCCGCCGTACTGGACGAGAGTGCTGGGCTCACGCTGGAGTACGGCTTCCTAGGCCGGAATCACACCGAGGTCGCGCGGCGGTCACCACGCAACGGGGCCAAGGCGATCGATGAAGATCCCGGTCGGCCCGTCGGCGTCGATCATCGCGAGTCTCAGGATCGAGTCGGTGCCCTCGGTGACCGTCAGCTCGCCGGTGTGATGGTTCATGTCGGTGGCGGCGAATTTGCGATTTGCGACCTCTCCGGGAGTGGCGATGTTGAATTTGATCTCCGGGAGCGCCTGGGCGTACCGGACGGTGATCATGTTCAGCGCCGCTTTCGACGAGCTGTAGGCGAGCTCGTGCATTTTCGAGACCGGTTGCTCTGGATCGGTCACGACCGCGAAGGAACCGCCACCGCTGGACACCATCACCACCCGCGGATGGTCCGCCGCCTGCAGCAAGGGAAGGAACGCGTGCGTGACCCTGATCGGTCCGTACACGTTGGTGTCGTAGACGGAATGAATGTCGTCAACCGTCGCGTCCGCAGGCGCAATGACCTTTCCTGGCGCGCCGGCGTTGTTGATCAACACGTCCAGCCGGTCGGTGTGCTCCCGGACGAGCCGTACAGCGTCGGTCACCGACTCGTCCGAGGTCACGTCCAGCGGGACCATGACCACGTTCGCGCCACCGTCGGTCAGCTTGTCGGCAGCCGCCCGTCCTCGACCTTCATCACGCGAGCCGAGAAAGATCGTCCAGCCCTGTTCCCCGAGCCGCCGGGCCGCCTCATAACCGAGTCCCTTGTTGCCTCCGGTGATCAACACCGAGGTCTGTTCCGAGTTTGTCATGCCCTCTAAGACGATGTGCCCCGCTCGGCTGTGACACGGTGTGAGCGGCCTCACAACCGGGAGCCCGTTGCGGGCTGGTGGCTGTGCTTGCCGCGCGCTTCACATCCCCGCCATCGACGAGTAGCTGTGATCGCTCACTTGGCGGTGAGCTCAGGGCACCTGGTCCCGGCTCGAGCCAGGGGACCCGTCCGTCGGGCGGATCTCGCTGAACAGCCTGAGCGTCACGGGCCGCGGCCGAAGCCACGCCAAGGCGGGCAGGCGCAAGTCTCTTGAGGAGAACACCGTCTCCAGGACGATCCGCCATGAGCCGGGGCCGATATGTGAGGACGTCGCCATGGATCACCTCGCCGTGTTCAAACGTGCGCCCGTCACTCCTAAGACCCAAGGCTCCCCGCGAATGTGACATCCCACCGCTGTGGAGGGCCTTCTGGTTCAAGCCGAGCATGGGCCACGTGGTCTACGACGGCGTCTCTGCGCCGTTGAAGGGCGTGGAGATGTCGCAGGCGTACGCCTCCACGCTGGAGATCAGCTTCGAGGTGCGCGGCGGGCTGCTCATCAGGCAGATCCACCACTGGTCGGCGCTGCTGTTCATCCGCGGCATGATGATCCACGCGCTGTGCCCTCCGGCGTGATCAAGCGCCTGCCCAGCGGCGCGTTCACCGAAACGCACACACCGCTGATCGAGGACATCGAGGCACACCTGCGCGCCAAGGAAGCCGTGCCGGTGCTTACCGCTCACAACGGCTCCGGCGTCCCGCCTGCACGCATGCGCAGCCGTCTCGGCAGACTACGGGCCCGGATGTCCGCTGCATCCACCTGCCCTGCCGGATGCCTTCGATCAGGTGCAGGCGCTCGCGGACCAATTGATGTAGCCGGTGACCCTGCCCCAGGTCGAGACCTCACCATTGCAGAATTCCGTCTTGACCCCGACCAAGTTGGTGCGCGCGGAGTCGGAGAAGTACTGGGTGTTGCACATGTAGCCGGCCCGGCAGGCAGGGGCGGCCTGCGCGCCGGCCGGTACGGTGGCGAGCGCGGCGGTGGCCAAGGCCGCGACGGCCAGTACGCGACGGATCATGAATCGTCCTTCCTGAGCATGAAACGACACCAAGGTCCCGCGATTTCATGGGCGGCCCAACCGATGATCGAAATGATCCGTCCTAGAGGAAGAAAACGCAAGGCAGGTCCGAGCGGCACCTGCACCCGCTCGGCCATGCCGAACAGTGGCTCGAACGCGCTGGCCGGGAACGGACCCCGGCCAGCGCGTCGCGAGCTACAAGGCAGCGGCCTTATCCACAGTGCCGGGCGAAGAACCGCAGCGCATCGTCGGTTTCGTACGCGGGGATTTCCCCGTGGTCGCCGGGGTTCGCATGCAGCGTCTTGTCGCTCGAGCCCAGGGCATCGAACAGCGCCAAGGCCTGGTCCCGGGGCACCCGCGTATCATCCCATTGGAGCAGGAACTGCACCGGCACGGTGACCCGGGCGGCGGTCCCGGCCAGCCCGTGCACACCGAGCAGGCCCAGCACCGCGGCGCGGACCCGGGGTTCGGCGGCGAGTAGCGGCACACCGAGCCCGCAGCCCATCGACACTCCCCAATAGCCGACGGGGCCGGCGCCCACGTGGTCGAGCTCCTGGACCGCGGTCACCACGGCCTGCCAGTCGGCGACGGCCTGCCCGGCCAGCAGATCGTGCATGGCCGCGACCAGCTCGGTCGGATCCTCTCCGGCGGCCATGCGGGCCCGCATGTCGCCCGCGAACTGGATGAACTGTTCGTCTTTCGGCCGGTCGCCGTGGTTAGGGGCATCGATCGCGACGACGGCGAAACCCCCCTCGGTGGCGAACCGGCGAGCGCCGGTCAGGACGCCAGGGGCCTTCTTGTGCTGGCCGCCGCCGTGTCCCATGAGGATCAGCGGGCGGGGGCCGGTGGCGCCTCGCGGCGTGAACAGCACGCCGGGGATCTCGCCGAGGGCGAAGGACTGTTCGGTGACGCCGTCGGTCGACGTCTGAGAGGTCAAGCTGAAGCGCATAGCGTTTCAAAGCCTTTCGGGGTGCCTTGGCGGGCGCTCCCTAGACCATGCACGGGAGGGAGCCCCGACCTGTCGTCACAGCGTTGATCGGTCCCACCTCCTCCAGTCGTAGTGCTGCACAGCGCCGCTGAACCTATCACACAGACCTCGCCTTCCTCGATCTGCGCGGGCTGGATGCTGTCGAGATTCACGCCGGGCAGGTGAAGTCGCTCGCTGATGGCGGCATCGAGTTGGGGTCAGGGACGGCCGTCGCGTCCGATCGCCTCGGCGAACGGGTCGGGGGCGGTCGCGCCCTCGGCGAACGCGGCCGCGTACGGCTCCGGGCCGAGCGACAGGCACAACTCCCGCGCGACGTCGAGGTGCGCCTGGCGGAACGGCCCCACCAGGATGACCCCGAACTCCTGCCGCAGCCGATCGGCCGCCCCCAGCAGGCGGACCGCAGGGCGATGCTCTCCCGAGGCGGCGACCGCCCAGGCCAGCACCTCGACGCCCCACGTCGGCGACCAGCGGTCGCCGAGCGCGCGCTGGCGTCCGACGGAGTCGCGCAAAACCTCCATCGCCCGGTACGGATCCCCGTGCCGCAGCTCCGCCAGCCCCACTCCCCACAGCCCCCAGGACATCGCCCACGCACCCTGATGGGCCTTGGCCTCGGCGAGGTATTCGCTCCCGGCGGCCAGCGCCGTCTCCCTGTCGCCGAGGAACACCGACGCCATGGCCCACACCAGCGTGGCCAGATGCGTGTCGCCCACCCTCCCGCCGCGCCGGAACTCGTCCCTGGCCCGCGCCAGCAGCGCGATCGCCGCCGGATCGGCGTGCCTGATCAGCGCGTGGGCGCCCTCGGCGAACGTGACGGTCGCGTCGCCTGGCGGCCCGGCCTGCTCCCTGCAGCCGGCCAGCAGGACGCCGGCCGCCTCCAGGTCGCCCTGGCACAACGCGATCCACACGGCGAACGCGGTCGCGGTCACCCGCAGCGGCGTGGCCGGCACCGACCGCTGGGCGAGCGCCGCCTCCAGCCAGTGGCGGCCCTCGGCGGGGGTGCCGTTGAAGAACCAGGTCTGCGCGCTGGTGAGGTGCACGGCCAGCCGCATCCCGGCCTCGGCCTCGCCCGGCCAGGTGAGGCAGAACTCCATGGCGGTACGCAGGTTGGGCAGCTCGCGCCGTAGCCGCGACAGCCACTCTGCCTCCCGCGGGCTGCACCACCCCGCCGCCGCCTCGGCCGCCGTCCGCAGGTAGTGGTCGCGGTGCCGGAGCCGCAGCTCGACCTCCTGGCCCAGCTCGCGCAGGCGGTGCAGGCCGTACTGGCGGATGGTCTCGAGCATGCGGTATGTGGTGCGGCAGTCGGCGGTGTACGCGTTCACGATCGACTTGCGTACGAGGCCGGCGAGCAGGTCCATCACGTCGCGGCGGGCGATCTTCTCGTCCGCGCAGACCGACTCGGCGGCGGTCAGGTCGAAGTCGCCGGCGAACACCGCCAGCCTCGCCCACAGCACCTGCTCCCGCTCGGTGCACAGCCCGTGACTCCAGTCGATCACGCCCTGGAGCGTCCGCTGGTATCGCGGGGCCGGGGTGGTGTCGGACGGGTCGCCGGTCAGTAGGCGGAAGCGGTCGTCGAGTCGTTCGAGGATCTCGTCGAGGGACAGGGCGCTCAGGCGTACCGCGGCCAGCTCGATGGCGAGCGGCATGCCGTCCAGCCTGCGGCACAGCTGAGCGGCGGCGGCGCGATTACGGTCGTTGACCTCGAACCCGGGAGCCGCGGCCGCCCCCCGCTCGGCCAGCAACCGCACCGCCTCGTCCCCGCGGCCATCGCCGCACGCGGTGACGCCGCGGTGCGCGGCGCCGTCTTCAGGCGCGAGGCCGTCGTCGTGAGCGGGCACGGTGAGCGGCGGCACCGGCAGCACGTGCTCGCCGGGCAGACCGAGCGGCTGCCTGCTGGTGGCCAGCACCCGTAGCCCGGGAGCGGCGCGCAGCAACACGTCGAGCAGCGCGGCGACGGCCTGCGCCACGTGCTCGCAGTTGTCCAGCACGAGCAGCAGCCGCTTGTCGCGCAGGTGGCGGAGGAGGACGTCGCGGGCGGGGCGGGCCGACTGGTCGCGGATGCCCAACGCCTCGGCCACGGCCGCGTCGATCCGTCCCGGCTCGGTCACCGGGCCGAAGTCGGCCAGCCACACACCACCGGGAAACGCCTGCGACGAGGGGCCCTCCGCCGCCGGTGGCAGTGCCGCCTCCTGGGAATGCGACGGCAGCGCCGCTCGGACGGCCGACGGGTGCGCCGCCTGGAACGCCGGCGGCTGCTCTGCCCAAGGGGCCGACGGGTGCGCCCCGTGGAACGCCGGCGGTTGCGATGCCGGGACGTCCGACGACCCGGCTATCTGGGCGGCCACCCGCAAGGCCAGCCTGGTCTTGCCGACGCCGCCCACGCCCGTGAGGGTGACGAGCCTGGCCGTGTCCAGGAGCCGCCTGACCTGGCCGATCAGCCGCTCTCTCCCGACGAACGACGTCAGCTCGGCCGGCAACTCCCCGGCCACGGCCAGACCCTCGGGGCGAGAGGCGGTGAGCGCGGGATCGGCGGCCAGGATGCGCCGGTGGAGCTCCCGCAGCTCCGTACCCGGATCGACGCCCAGTTCCTCGGCCAGGACCTCCCGAACCTCCGCGTAGCACCGCAGGGCCTCGCCCTGCCGCCCCGCCCGGTACAGGGCCAGCATCCGCTGCCCCCAGAACCGCTCCTGCATCGGGTGCGCCCCGATCAGCTCGTGCAGCTCGGCCAGCACCTCGCCGTGGCGGCCCAGCTCCAGATCCGCCTCGATCCTCGCCTCGATCGCGCCCAGCCGCCGCTCGGCCAGCGCCGGGACCACCTCCTGCCGCAGCAGATCCGAGTCGACGTCCAACAGCGGCAGGCCCCGCCACAGCGCCAGAGCCTCCCGGAGCAGCTCGGACACGCGCACGGAATCGCCGGCGGCCGCCCTGGCCAGCCCGCACAGCGCGTCGAACCGGTGCAGGTCGAGCGCGCCGTCGGCCACCTGGAGCAGGTAGCCGAGCGGGCGGGACAGCACCGGCGCGGGCGCTCCGTACGCGCCCAGCAGCCGCCGCACCCGCAGCACGTGATTCTGCAACGTGTTGCGTACGCCCGCCGGCGGGCGTACGCCCCACAGCCGGGCCACCAGCGTCTCGACCGGAACGACCCGGTTGGCGTCGACCAGCAGCGCCGCCACCAGAGCCCGCTGCTTGGCCGATTTGAGCACGATGGGCACGCCGTCGAAGGACACCTCCAACGGCCCCAGAACCCCGAACGCGAACCCCATCCGCCCCTGCCCAGGAAGACCTGCCGCGCATGACCCACCAGTGATATCACGCATGGTGACCGCTGAGTGACCGAACGGTGACCACCGGATCAGCGGCGCACGGCAGCCTCGTAGTGCGCCCGGCCCGGCCGAGCGGGCGAGACGAGGAGAAGAGACGGATGGAATGTCACGGGAAAGGATCCGCGTGCGGGCGAAGGCGGCGGCCGGGACGATCGGGCTGCGTACTGTCGCGAGCGGGCCCGCCCTCGCCGTGGCCGGTAGCCGCTAGGTGACCGCCCTCCGGTCAGCGCCCCGCCGCTTACCCCTTGAAGCGGCGGGGCGCTCGCGGGCGTGGCCCCACGCACTCCACACAAGCCCTGACCCGCGCCCGGCTCAGAGCCAGCCCATGCGCTGCGCGGTGCGGATGGCCTCCAGGCGGTTCTGAGCGTTGAGCTTGGTCATCGCACTCGACAGGTAGTTGCGTACGGTGCCCTCGGTCAGGTGCAGCTCGCCCGCGATCCGCGAGATCGTGGCCCCGTCGCCGGCCAGCCGCAGCGCGTCGCGCTCGCGCTCGGTCAGAGGGCTGTCGCCCGCCGCCATCGCCGCCGCGGCCAGCTCCGCGTCGAGGTAGCGGCCGCCGCCCTGGACCTTGCGGATCGCCATGGCCAGCTCCTCGGCCGAGGCGTCCTTGCCGAGGAACCCGCCCACGCCCGCCGCCATGGCCCTGCGCAGGTAGCCGGGGCGGCCCAGACTGGTCAGGATGACGATCTTGCATTGGGAGCTGATCTGCTCGGCCGCGCTCAGGCCGTCCATCCCGGGCATCTCGATGTCGAGCACGGCCACGTCGGGGCGGTGCTCGGTCACGGCGCCGAGGACCTCGTCGCCCCTGCCGACCTGGGCGACGACCTCGATGCCGTCCTCGAGGTCCAGCAGGGCAGCGATGGCGCCGCGGATGAGGTGCTCGTCGTCGGCGAGCAGTACGCGGATGGTCATGAGAGCTCCCAGAGAATCATGCGGGCACCGCCGCGCGCAGCAGGTAGCGGCCCTCACGCGTCGGCTCCGCCTCCAGGGTGCCGCCCGCCGAGCGCACGCGCTCGGCCAGCCCCGCCAGCCCGTTGGGCGCGTGCTCGCCCACGGGCCCGCTCACGCCGTCGTTGGACATCTCCAGCACCCCATCCTCGATCGTGATCGTGCAGCGTTCGGCCCGGCTGTGCTTGAGCACGTTGGTGGCGCCCTCGCGCACGACCGTGGCGAGCAGGGTGCGGGTCTCCGGCGTCAGGGCGGCCGTGTCGGCGCGCACGGTGCAGCGCACGTCCGCCGCCTCCAGCACCGCCCGCACGCTGGCCAGCATCTCGTCCAGGTCGATGGCCCGGTAGTTCTGCACGACGGTACGCACCTCGCGTAACGACCGCCTGGCCAGGTCGCGTACCGCGAACATCTCGGCCGCGGCCGCCGCGGGGTCGGCGCGCAGCGCCTGCTCGGCGTGGGACGTCCGGGCCGCGACGTCGGTGAGACTCTGGCCGAGCAGGTCGTTGAGGTCGCGGGCGAAGCGCAGCCGCTCCTCGGAGACCGCCAGCCTGGCCAGGGCCTCCTCCCCTTCATGAGCCTCCTGGGCCAGCCGCCAGAGCCGCAGGTTGGCCCACACGGCGCCGACGGTGATCACCGTTAACACCGTCTGTACCGCCAGCAACAGCAGCAGTTCCGTGAAGAACCCCTCGACCAGGCCGGCGTACAGGTAGGTGGCCGCGATCGACGCGACGGACAGGGCGATGGCGGTGCGCTTGCGGACGAACGCCGCCATCAACCCCAGCCAGGTCGGGAGCGCCCAGACGATCGGGAAGTAGTACAGGATCGCGACGATCGCCCCGGTGACCGCCAGGATCGCGGTGGGCCGCCTGCCGCCTCTGACAGCGATCCTGAACGGGCGCGTGCTCAGCACGTTGAAGGCCAGCAGCAGCACGGCGCCGCCCGCGGCAAGGGGCCAGGGCATGCCCATCTGCCACTGGACGTGCAGTTGGAAAAAGCCGAAAAGGGGGAGCAGCAGGACGATGTCGGTGGAGAAGACGATCAGCCAGCGGGCCTTGTCCAGCTTCGACGCTCCCCGTAGCCGGTCGACGAGCCCGCGCATCACGCCGGCACCGCCGCGCGCAGCAGGAACTCGCCCGCCGTCGTGGGGATCGCGGAGCAGGAGCCGCCCGCCGTGGCCAGCCGCTCGGACAGGCCGCGCAGCCCGTTGCCAGGTGTGTACGGCTCCCCGCGCGCGCCGTCGTTGAGCATCTCGAGCACCCCACCGGCGATCGTGATGGTGCACCGCGTGGCCTTGCTGTGCTTGAGCACGTTCGTGCCGCCCTCGCGCACCGCCCAGGCCAGCAGTGTCCTGGCGGCCGGTGACAGGCCGTCGGCCCTGACGTCGATCACGCAGCGGGCGCCGGCCGCCTCCAGCGCGGCCCGCACGCCGGCGAGCTCCTCGTCCAGGTCGAGCGCTTGATAGCCGTGCACCGCCTGCTGCACCCTGGCCAGGGAGTCCCCGGCGAGCCCGCGTACCTCGGCCATCTCGGCAGCGGCCCGGCCGGCGTCCTTGGTGGCCAGTTTGGCGGCCAGCTCGCTCTTCAGCGTGATCACCGACAGGCTGTGCCCGAGCAGGTCGTGCAGGTCGCGGGCGAAGCGCAGCCGCTCCTCGGCCACCGTCAGCCTGGTCTTCGCCTCCCTGCTGCGATGGGCGTCCCTGATCACCCACCAGAGCCAGCGCCACAGCAGCATGGCCCCGATCATGACGGCCGCGTTGATCGCGCTGATGAGCAGGACGCCCTGCCACGTTTCCCCGGTCACCAGGACGGTGTGGCCGGTGAGCAGCGCCACGACCGCCGCCGCCAGGCAGGCTGTGGCCCACAGCGGCAGATAGAGCGCGGCCATCGACAGCCACAGCGACTCGGTCTGCATCCAGAGGGTCGAGGAGTCGGTGCTGTGCGGCACGAGCACCACGCTGCCCACCGCGAACACTCCCGCGATCAGCAGCTTGGCCGTGGGCCGCGGCCGCGTCTCGAAGGCGTCCCTGAGGAGAAAGGGGGTAAGCGCGTAGAAGGCGATCAGGCACGTGGCGGTGATCGTCGCGAGTGCGGGGGAGATCGTCCCGTCCATCGCCGCCGCGACGGTGACCACCACGGAGAGGACGGCGAGGAACGCGATCATGCCGTCCATCCAGTAGATCAGGATCTTCCGCGCCGTGTCAGGACGTGCCGCCATCGCCCTCCCCCTGCCGCCGGAAAAGCCTCCAAGGTCACTGAAATCCTATCGTCAGGGCCGGATACCCCAAAGAATCCGCGACACGTCCCGCGATGGGGTGACGCCACGTAGTGACAGCCAGGCGAGCCCGTGGCCGGCGGCGTATTCGGCCAGCGCGCGGGCGTCGGCCTCGCTCAGGTCGCTCTCGCCGGACAGCACCGGGGTCAGGGCGATGTGCCGCCACGCCTCGCCGGGGTCCGCGAGGTCCCGGGTCTGGGCGATCTGGTCCCTGGCCAGCTGGATGGCCGCGGCGAGCCGGCGCAGGCGGCCGCCAGGGGCCGGGCGCGGCTCCATGACGGCCAGCAGGTTGACGGTGCCGACCTCGGCGCCCGCCTGGCGGGTGGTGCGCAGCATCGCCACGTCGCCGGCGCCCAGCCCGTGCGGCTTCAGCGGGAGCGTGAAGCCGACCCGCAGCGGCCGCTCACGCTGCATGGCGCGGATGGCCCGGGCCCTGCGCAGCACCGCGGCGCCGTCTTCGCTGTCGCGGACCTCGAAGTCGATCGCCGCGGCGTCGAACGCGCCGACCACCCGGCGGTAGGCGGCGGCGAGCCCGCCCGGCCTGGTGCAGGCCACGGCCAGTTCTTCGCCTTCTGGGCCGCCGAAGACCGGGGCCGCGTCGCCGCCCAGCGCCCTCAGCCGGCCGATCTTGTTAGCCACCGGGTTCTCGCCGGGATCGAGCGGATCGCTCCGGCCGACGCCCGATTCGGGGGAATCGGTCCCCTGGTCGGGCTCTGTCCCGTCGGCGTCCTGTTCTGGCGAGTCATTCCCGTGATCGGGATCGGTTTCGGCGGCGTCCCGTTCGGGCGGGCCGGTCCAGTGGAGGGACTCCGTCTCGTCGAGCGGTCCGGCCCATTTCGGGGCGCAGCCGTCGTCTCCGCCCGCCACGAGGTGGCCCAGCGCGTAGTGGCGCACGCCGGTACGGCGGGACTCGGCCGACAGGTCGAAGCCGGGCTCGCGGGCGGTGTCGACGAAGCCCACGAACGCGGTGGCGGCCGGCTCCGCGGCCACGGCCCGCGAGACGGTGGGGGAGGGCTGAGCGACCGGCGGCGGCGAAGCGGCGCCCGCGGGCAGCAGGCGGATCGCCACGCTGGTGGCGGCGGCGAGCGTGAGAGCTCCGAGGATCGCGAGAGGACGAGGAAGCACACCCGGCTCCCTCTTCTGCCGTGGCATAGGACACCCCACGTGGTCGTTCGGCTACGTACGGCGCTGACCGTGGACATGGCGATCTCATGCCGACTTCTGAGACCGCTGTGTCATGGCGATCTCATGCCGACTTCTGAGACCGCTGTGAACCTAGCAACCGCGCACCCCACAGCGCGGGCCTTTTCCGGTTCGCGTCCGGGTTGTGCGGATAATGTCGTCATGAAGCTGCGGATCTTCACTGAGCCCCAGCAGGGCGCGACATATGACGACCTGCTCTCTGTCGCCCAGGCCACCGAACGGCTGGGCTTCGACGCTTTTTTCCGGTCCGACCACTACCAGCGCATCGGCGCGGGAGACCCCGGTCCGGGCTCCACCGACGCGTGGATCACGCTGGCCGGCCTGGCCAGGGAGACCTCGAGGATCCGGCTGGGCACGCTGGTGACGCCTGCCACGTTCCGGCTGCCGGGGCCGCTGGCGATCAGCGTCGCGCAGGTCGACCAGATGAGCGGCGGCCGGGTCGAGCTGGGCTTCGGCACCGGCTGGTTCGACACCGAGCACGCCGCGTACGGCATCCCTTTCCCGCCGACGGGTGAGCGGTTCGGGCGGTTCGAGGAGCAGCTCGAGATCATCACCGGCCTGTGGACGGCGGAGAAGACCTACTCGTTCGAGGGCCGCTACTACCGGCTCGCCGACTCTCCCGCACTGCCCAAGCCGGTGCAGCGGCCCGGGCCGCCGGTGATCATCGGCGGCTTCGGCGCGAAGCGCACGCCGAGGCTGGCGGCCACGTACGCCGACGAGTACAACGTGCCGTTCCGCACCCTGGCCGACACCGGTGAGGCGTTCGCGCGGGTACGTGAGGCGTGCGAGGCGACCGGCCGTACCGTGCGGCTGTCGGTGGCGCAGACCACCGTGGTGGGCGCCGACCGGGCGGAGGTCGAGCGGCGCGCGGCCGCCATCGGCGAGAACCCCGAGACCCTGCCCGCAGGCGGCCTGTGCGGCACCCCGGCGGAGGTGCTGGAGAAGATCGGCGAGTTCGCCGAGCTGGGCGCCGAGCGGGTCTACCTCCAGATCATGGACCTCGGCGACCTGGAGCACCTGGAGCTGATCGCCGCTGAGGTGCTGCCGCACGTGTAGGTAATCGGTTGGCGGGGGTTCGCGGGGTTGCGGCAGACTTGGGACGTGCTGCTGACGATCACGACCACCGCGAGCCCCGCCACCGATCTCGGCTTTCTCCTGCACAAGCATCCCGGGCGCGTGCAGGAGTTCGGCCAGTCGTTCGGCACGGCCACGGTGTTCTACCCGGAGGCGGGCGAGGAGCGCTGCACGGCGGCGCTCATGCTGGAGGTCGACCCGATCGCGCTGGTCAGGTCGCGCGGCAAGGGCTCGCCCGACTTCAGCTTGTCGCAGTACGTCAACGACCGTCCCTACGCGGCCTCCTCGCTGCTGGCCGTGGCGCTGGGCGACGTGTTCCGCACCGCGCGGGCCGGCCGGTGCAAGGCCCGGCCCCAGCTGCCCGGCACGGCCCTGCCGCTCGAGCTGCGGCTGCCCGCGCTGCCCTGCCGCGGCGGCCCCGACCTGGCGCGGCGGCTGTTCGAGCCGCTCGGCTGGGAGGTCGACGCGCAGGAGGTGCCGCTCGACGAGGGCTTCCCCGAGTGGGGCGAGTCGCGATATGTCCGGCTCACCCTGCGCGGCACGGTGCGCCTGGCCGACGCGCTCAACCACCTCTACGTGCTGCTGCCCGTGCTCGACGACGGCAAGCACTACTGGATCGCGCCCGACGAGGTCGACAAGCTGATCAGGGCCGGCGAGGGCTGGCTGTCCGGGCACCCGGAGCGCGGCCTGATCACCCGGCGCTACCTGGGGCGGCGCTGGGCGCTGGCCCGCACCGCCCTGGCCCGGCTGGCCGAGCTGGGCGACGAGACGGAGGAGGAGCTGGAGCCCGCTGTCGCGGAGGAGCCGATCCCCGAGGAAACCGCCGCCGCCGAGCTGGCCGTCGCCGAAGCGGAGGCCTCGGCCCAGGCGTTCGCCGCGTCCGGCGAGGCTTACACCAGCACGCTCCACATCACGTTCGACGCACCCGGCCCGCCGGATGCGGCGGTCGGCGCATCCGGCCCGCTGGACAGCGCGCCCGATGCGGCGGTGCAGGAGAGCCCGGCGCCCGAGGCCAAGGCCAGACCGCTCAACGTCCGCCGCCGCGAGGCCGTGCTCGCCAAGCTCGAGGAGCTGGGCGCGGTCAGCGTGATCGATCTGGGCTGCGGCCATGGCGAGCTGGTCGGCGCGCTGCTGGTCAGGCCCGGGTTCGCCCGGGTCGCCGGCATGGACGTCTCGTCGATGGCGCTCACCATCGCCGCCCGCAAGCTGCGCCTCGACCGCATGCCCGACGCCAAGCGCGCCCGGCTCACCCTGTTCCAGGGCGCGCTCACATACACCGACAAGCGGATCAAGGGCTACGACGCCGCCGTGCTCATGGAGGTGGTCGAGCACGTCGACGCGCCCCGCCTGGCCGCGCTCGAACGCGTCGTTTTCGGCCACGCCCAGCCCAGGCACGTGCTCGTCACCACCCCCAACATCGAGCACAACGTGCGCTACGAGTTCCTGACCGGCCTGCGCCACCCCGACCACCGCTTCGAGTGGACCCGCGCCGAGTTCGCCGCGTGGGCGACCCGGGTGGCCGCGGAGCACGGCTACCAGGTCGCGTTCGAGCCGGTCGGCGACGACGACCCCGAGGTCGGCCCGCCCACCCAGATGGGAGTGTTCACCCGTGATCAGCTTTCCTGAGCTCTCCCTCGTGGTGCTCGTCGGCGTCTCCGGCAGCGGCAAGTCCACGTTCGCCAAGAAGCACTTCAAGCCCACGCAGGTCATCTCCTCCGACTTCTGCCGCGGCCTGGTGGCCGACGACGAGAACGACCAGTCGGCCACCCCGGCCGCGTTCGACCTGCTGCACCACATCGTCGGCGTGCGCCTGGCCAGGGGCCTGTTCACCGTGGTCGACGCCACCAACGTCCAGTACGCCGCCCGCAAGAGCCTCGTCGACCTGGCCAGGAAGCACGACGTGCTGGCCGACGCGATCGTGCTCGACGTGCCGGAGGAGGCGGCGATCGAGCGCAACGCCGCCCGCCCGGACCGCGACTTCGGCGCCGGCGTGGTGATCCGCCAGCGCAAGGACCTGCGCCGCTCGCTCGGCAAGATCTCGGGCGACGGGTTCAGGAAGGTGCACGTCCTGCGCGGCCTCGACGAGATCGACAACGCGGTGATCACGTACGAGAAGGCGTGGTCCGACAAGACGGAGCTGACGGGCCCGTTCGACATCATCGGCGACATCCACGGCTGCCGCTCGGAGCTGGAGACGCTGCTGCACGAGCTCGGCTGGCAGGGGAGCAGGCACCCGGAGGGGCGAACGGCGGTGTTCGTCGGCGACCTCGTGGACCGCGGGCCCGACACGCCGGGCGTGCTGCGCCTGGTCATGGACATGGTCGAGGCGGGCACCGCGATCTGCGTGGCGGGCAACCACGAGCAGAAGCTGGTGCGGGCGCTGAACGGCCGCAACGTCAAGATCGGCCACGGCCTGCAGGAGTCGCTCGATCAGCTCGCCGCCCAGCCGCCCGAGTTCGTCGAGCGGGCCAGGACGTTCATGGACGGCCTGCTCAGCCACTACCGGCTGGACGGCGGCCGGCTCGTCGTCGCGCACGCGGGCCTCAAGGAGGCCTACCACGGGCGGGCCTCCAAGCGGGTGCGCGCGTTCGCCCTGTACGGCGACACGACGGGTGAGACCGACGAGTACGGCCTGCCGGTCCGCTACCCGTGGGCCGAGGAATACCGCGGCCGCGCCATGGTCGTCTACGGTCACACGCCCACGGTCAAGCCCGAGTGGGTCAACAACACGATCTGCCTCGACACCGGATGCGTCTTCGGCGGTCACCTGACCGCGCTGCGCTACCCCGAACGCCAGATCGTCCAGATCCCGGCAGAGAAGGTCTGGTACGAGCCGGTGAAGCCGCTCGGCGCCGGCGCCCGCGACCTCGGCATGCTGGACATCAATGATGTCATCGGCACCCGATACGTCGAGACCAGGTTCGGCCCCCGGGTCAAGGTCATGGAGGAGAACGCGGCCGCCGCCCTGGAGGTCATGAGCCGGTTCGCGGTGGACCCGCGCTGGCTGGTCTACCTGCCGCCCACCATGGCCCCGCCGGAGACCTCCCAGCTCGACGGCTACCTGGAGCACCCGCACGAGGCGTTCGAGGAGTTCGCCGCCGCCGGGGTGCGCGAGGTCGTGTGCGAGGAGAAGCACATGGGCTCGCGGGCCGTCGCCGTGCTGGCCAGGACGCCGGAGGCGGCCGCGGCCAGGTTCGGCGTGACCGACGGCGGCGTCGGCGCCGTCTACACCCGCACCGGCCGGCCGTTCTTCGCGGACACGGCGCCGCTGGTCGAGCGGCTGCGCGACGCGTGTGAGCCGCTCTGGGCCGAGCTCGGCTCCGACTGGGTGGTGCTCGACTGCGAACTGCTGCCCTGGTCGGCCAAGGCCGGCGACCTGATCAGGAGTCAGTACGCCTCCGTCGGCGCGGCCGCCCGCGCCGCCCTCCCCGAGGCGGTCTCCGCTCTGGAGGCGGCGGCCGGGCGCGGGCTGGATGTGGGCGATCTGCTGCACCGCACCCGCCGCCGCTCCGGCAACGCTGCCCTGTTCCGGGACGCCTACGCGCGCTACTGCTGGCCGGTCGACGGGCTGGAGGGCATCAAGCTGGCGCCGTTCCAGATCCTGGCCTGCGAGGGGCGGGCCACGGCGCTGGAGCCGCACGCCTGGCACCTGTCCACGCTGGCGCTGCTCGACTCGCCGCTGATCGCCAGGACCGAGCACGTGTTCGTCACGCTCGACTCGCCCGAGTCCAGGGCCGAGGCGACCGCGTGGTGGGAGTCGATGACGGCCGCGGGCGGGGAGGGCATGGTGGTCAAGCCCGCCGCGTACGCACCCGGCCGGGTGCAGCCCGGGGTCAAGGTCCGCGGCCGCGAATACCTGCGGATCATCTACGGCCCCGACTACACCGAGTCGCTGGACGTGCTGCGCAGGCGCTTCCTGGGCAAGAAGCGCTCGATGGCGCTGCGCGAGTACGCGCTGGGCCTGGAGGCGCTGTCGCGGCTGGCGGACGGCGAGGCGGCCTGGCGGGTCCACGAGCCGGTCTTCGCCGTGCTGGCCCTGGAGTCGGAGCCGGTCGACCCGCGCCTGTGACCAAAGATTGGGTAAGCGCCGCCGTACCGGTCCGACCTGCGGGTATGTCCTCCTCCAGGAGAGGACCGGCATGGCGACTCAGCGCACCGAGCATCACGAGCCCCTGGGTCACGTCGTGTTCATCGCGGCGGCCGCCGCGATCGGCGGGTTCCTGTTCGGGTACGACAGCTCCGTCATTAACGGCGCGGTCGTCGGGATCCAGCGGTACTTCCAGGCGGGGCCGGTCGAGACCGGGGCCGTGGTCGCCATCGCGCTGCTCGGGTCGGCCGTGGGCGCGTGGGCGGGCGGCGGGCTGGCCGACCGGTGGGGGCGTACCCGGTCCATGCAGGTGGCGGCGCTGCTGTTCGCGGTCAGCTCGATCGGGCAGATGCTGCCGTTCACCATCTGGGACCTGGCGCTCTGGCGGGTGATGGCGGGCTTCGCGATCGGCATGGCGTCGGTGCTCGGGCCCGCGTACATCGCAGAGGTGGCGCCGCCCGCCTACCGGGGCCGGCTGGGCTCGTTCCAGCAGCTCGCCATCGTGCTCGGCATCGCGGTCTCGCAGCTGGTCAACTACCTGATCGTGCGGCTGGCCGGTGGAGCCGTGAACAACCACCTGTGGCTGCTGCAGGCGTGGCAGTGGATGCTGGGCGCCTGCGCGGTGCCCGCTGTGGTGTATCTGCTGTTCGCCCTGAAGATCCCCGAATCGCCGCGCTACCTGATCATGGCGGGGCGCACGCGGCGGGCGCGCGAGGTGCTGGCCGAGGTCGAGGGCAAGGACGTGGACCTCGACGAGCGCATCTCCGAGATCCAGCACGTGCTGCGGACGCAGCGCGTGCCGGGGTTGAAGGACCTGCGCGGCCCGGCGCTCGGGCTGCTGCCGATCATCTGGATCGGCGTCGTCCTGTCGGCGTTCCAGCAGCTCGTCGGCATCAACGTGATCTTCTATTACTCGTCCGTGCTGTGGCAGTCGGTCGGCATCAACCAGAGCGACTCGCTGCTGATCAGCTTCTCCAGCTCGATCATCAACATCATCGGCACGTTCATCGCGATCTCGCTGGTGGACAAGATCGGCCGGCGGCCGCTGCTCATGATCGGCTCGGCCGGGATGGCGATCTCGCTGGGCACCGCGTCGTGGGCGTTCAGCGCGGCCAGGATCGCGAACGGCGCGGTTTCGCTGCCGGATCCGCAGGGGCCGATCGCGCTCGTCGCGGCCAACGTGTTCGTGCTGTTCTTCGCGCTGTCGTGGGGCGTGGTGGTCTGGGTGCTGCTCGGCGAGATGTTCCCGAACCGCATCCGCGCCGCAGCCCTGGGCGTGGCGGCCGGGGCCCAGTGGATCGCCAACTGGGCGATCACGGTGTCGTTCCCGGCCCTGTCGGCGTGGAACCTGCCGCTCACGTACGCCGGGTACGCGTTCTTCGCGCTGGTGTCGTTCTTCTTCGTGGCCAAATGGATCAGGGAGACCAAGGGCCGCAAGCTGGAGGAGATGGGCTGAGAGCCCGCGCTGCCCGTGCTTGCCTCATACGCGCAGGGCATCACGAACATCGCGGGCGTCTCGGCGTACCGCACCGCCTTCCTTCGGCCCAAGGCGCGGGTCGGGCCGCAGGGACAGACGGTGGGACGGACTATCGGGCGGCGAAGTCCTGGGTCCAGTAGATCCGGCCCTGGGAGCTCTTGGCCGCGCCGACGCCGATCAGGTTGAACCGGCAGTTCATGATGTTGGCGCGGTGCCCGGAGCTGTTCATCCAGCCCTGGACCACGGAGGCGGCCGACGGCTGGCCGAAGGCGATGTTCTCCGCCCAGGCCGACCCCCCGGTGAAGCCGGCCGCCCTGATGCGGTCGGTGAAGCTGCGGCCGTCCCGGGAGGTGTGGTCGAAGTAGTTGTTCTTCGCCATGTCGTCGGAGTGGCCGAAGGCCGCGGCGCGCAGTTGCGGGTCGTGCTTGAGCGGGGCGCAGCCGCCCTTGGCCCGCTCGGCGTTGGTCAGGCGGACGACCTCGTTCTCCTCGGCCGTGCCCACCGTTCCCGACGAGGGCGGCGCGGTGGTCGGCGAGCTCGACGGCGTCGGGGACGGCGTGCCGGAGGGCGTGGGCGTCGGCGTGGCGCTGCCGGGGGCGCAGGTCAGCTTGGCCGCCTTGGACCTGGCGGTGCGGCCGCGGTAGTCGGTGGCGACCGCGTAGTAGGTGCCGGGCGCGCACGGGAGTGCGAGGGTGATGCGGCCGTTCCTGGTGGCCCCGCTCTTGACGACCGGGTCACGGCCCGGCACGGCGCGCTTGATGCGGATGCGCAGCAGCGCGGAATTGAAGCAGCCGCGGCGGGCGGCTGAAGACTCGATCTTGAGGGCGTCGCTGAGCCGGGGCTTGGCGACTTTCACGCGGCAGGCCGTCTCCGACGCGGTCGCGGCCTCGGCCGCGGTGCTCGTCACGCAGAGAGCGGCGGCGCTCACGAGTCCGGCGAGTACCCCTAGGGGTCTACGCATAGGGGGTTTCCTCCAGTTGCGGTAGACGCTGGATGGCTCCGCATTCTGTCGGGACCGCAACCCATTTGTCATCAAATTTGCGACATTGGTGTGATGGACAGGTAAACCAAAGTGCCCTCAGAGACGTCTGGGGAGGTCGGCGCCGGGTTCCGGGGCCCCGACCGAAACCACCTCCGGAGCGCAGAACCGGGGCGCTGCCAATCGGCTGAGCGCCGTGCGCGTCGCGCCGGGCCCCACCGCACGCCTTCTCGCCGACCCGGCGCTCAAACGTCGCCGTCCGTGCCGCCGCGTGTGGGCCCGCCGGCGGTCACGTGCCGTGGGGGCGGTCACAGTGCGGGGCGGTCGCGGGTGTGGGGCGTTGAACCGGTTAGCCATTCCGGTCGGCCTTGCCGTGTTCGGCCTGGACAGGACGCAGGCAGCGGTTGTGAGAGCGTTCCCAAGGCCACGTCTCGAAAGCGTCACGACTATTGACGGCACGGACACGCGGAATTTACGTTCGCGGTACTTATCCGGTTCAGCAGGTCTCGCGACCTGTGACTACTGAAGAGTGATCGCTCACCGGTCTCATCGGCGGGAGCGTGCTTGCGTAACGCATGGGAGCGCTCCCAGAAGAGAGGGCTCCGCGAGCGGCGCGGGCCCGTCCGAGCCCGGCCCATCGGGGGTGTCTAGCCAGATGTGTGAACCTCCGCGCCGGGCGCGGAGGGAAGGAGAAAGCGATGCGTAACCGGGCTCGGATCATGATTCCGCTCGTGGCGGCGGGCCTGCTCGCCACGGCCTGCACCGGCGGCGGATCCACGCCGACCCCGCCGGCGGATCAGACGCAGGGCCAGAGCGCCGTGGCCAGCGCCAACCCCGATCAGCTCCCGCGCAGCGAGACCCTCTACACCACGGGCACGCAGTGGGGCCCGCCGGCCAACTACAACCCGATCAGGGAGTGGGACTCCGCCGTCGGCACCAAGGGCCTGGTGTACGAGACGATGTTCCACTACGACACGAACGCGGCCAAGCTCACGCCCTGGCTGGCCGAGAGCGGCTCCTGGATCGACGACACCACCTACGAGGTCAAGCTCCGCCAGGGCGTCAAGTGGTCCGACGGCCAGCCGTTCACCGCCAAGGACGTCGCGTTCTCCTTCGAGCTCGGCAAGATGGAGACGATCCCGTACAACAACCTGTGGAACTGGCTGAAGAGCGCCGAGGCCACCGACGACCAGACCGTGAAGTTCACCTTCTCCAAGGCCAACTACCAGGAGTGGGACTTCATGCTCTACACCCGCTCGATCGTCCCCGAGCACATCTGGAAGGACCGCTCCGAGAAGGAGGTCCTCGACGGCGTCAACGAGAACCCGGTCGGCACGGGTGCGTACACGTTCATGAGCAAGGGCCAGGACCGCGTGGTGCTGCAGCGGCGCGACGACTGGTGGGGCAAGACGGCGCTGAACATGGAGCCCAAGCCGCGCTACATCGTCGACATCGCCACCCCGAGCAACGAGGTCGCGCTGGGCCTGCTGCTGCAGAAGGGCCTTGACCTGAGCAACAACTTCCTGCCCGGCGTGGCCAATCTGGTGCAGGGCAACTTCGGCCTGACGACGTACTACAAACAGCCGCCGTACATGTTGTCGGCCAACACCGCGTGGCTGGTCCCCAACGCGACGAAGAAGCCGATGAACGACCCCGCCTTCCGCAAGGCGCTGGCCTCCTCGATCGACGTCAAGAAGATCGTCGAGAGCGTGTACGGCAATCTCGTCAAGGCCTCCAGCCCGACCGGCCTGCTGCCGCAGTGGGACAAGTACGTGGACCAGAACGTGGTCTCCAAGTCCGGCTTCACCTTCGACGCGGCCAAGGCCAAGAAGCTGCTGGCGGACGCCGGCTACAAGGACGGCGACGGCGACGGGTTCGTCGAGAACAAGGACGGCTCCAAGATCAGCCTGACCCTCATCGTGCCGTCCGGATGGACCGACTGGATGGAGTCGGCCAGGTCCATCGCGGCCAGCGCCAAGTCCGCCGGCATCCAGATCACCCCGGACTTCCCCGACTTCAACGCGCTGGTGGAGAAGCGCGGCAAGGGCGACTTCGACCTGCTGATCAACAACGAGAGGCAGCTGTCGAACTCGCCGTACACCTACTACGAGTACATGTTCCAGCTGCCGATCCAGAAGCAGCAGAACACCGTCAACTTCGCCCGCTACGAGAGCAAGAAGGCCTGGGGCCTCGTCCAGCAGCTCGACCAGGTCAAGACCGACGACGTCGCGGGCATGACCAAGATCATCTCCCAGCTCCAGCAGATCCATCTCGACGACATGCCGATCATCCCGCTCTGGTACAACGGCCTCTGGGCCCAGTCCAGCACCAGCGTGTGGAAGAACTGGCCGGCCGCCGAGGGCAGCGCGCCCAAGACCGGCGCCGTGATGTGGCGCAACTGGCTCGAACTGGGCGGCTTCGAGACGCTCACCCAGCTCCAGCCCTCCGGCTCCTGACCGCCCACCCGCCACTCCCACTAGCCCCCGCTCCTCGGACAGGGGAGCGGGGCCTTCACGGAGAAAGATCACGTGCGTCGATATTTCGGCAGGAAACTCCTCATATACGGATTGACGTTCTTCGTCGCCGTCACGGTCAACTGGATGATCCCGCGCTTCATGCCGGGCGACCCGGTCGCCAGCATGGTCGCGCGGGCCAACGTCGCCAAGCCCGAGGCCGTGGAGGCGATGCGGGCCTACTACAACAACCTCTTCGGGCTGGACCAGCCGCTGCTGCAGCAGTACGCCAACTTCTGGGGCTCGCTGCTGCGGGGCGACTTCGGGCTCAGCATCTGGCTGTTCCCCACCCCCGTCAGCACCGTGATCGGCGACGCGGTGCCGTACACGCTGGGGCTGGTCGTCCCGGCGGTGCTGCTGAGCTGGGTGGTGGGCAACCGGTTCGGCGCGTACGCCGCCCGCCGCAAACTCCTCGACAACACCGTCCTGCCCGTCGGGTACGTGCTGACGGCCATGCCGTACATGTGGCTGGCGGTGCTCCTGGCCTGGGCGTTCGGCGTGATCGCGGGCATCTTCCCGGTCGCCGGCGGCTACAGCTTCTCGATGCGGCCCAACTGGTCATGGACGTTCCTGCTCGACCTGCTGCACCACTGGACGCTGCCGTTCCTGTCGCTGTTCCTGGTGGCGCTGGGCGGCTGGGCGATCGGCATGCGCAACATGATCATCTATGAGCTGGAGTCCGACTACTCCAACTACCTGTCGGCCCTCGGCGCCCCCGCCAGGCTGATTCGCAGGTACGCCTTCCGCAACGCCGTCCTGCCCCAGATCACCGGCCTGGCCCTGCAGCTCGGCGCGCTGATCGCCGGAGCGCTGGTCACCGAGATCGTCTTCGCCTATCCGGGCCTGGGGAGCCTGATCCTCAAGGCCATCCAGAACAAGGACTTCTTCCTCCTCCAGGGCACGTTCCTGTTCATCGTGCTCGGCGTGCTGATCGCCAACTTCATCATCGACATCGTCTACGTCGTGGTCGATCCGCGGACCAGGGCGGGAATGGCTGGTGCGCAGGCATGACGGCACTTCAGGAAGTCGCCCCGCGCGAGCGCGAAGGCGTGCGGCGCGAGGCGCTCTATTTCGCGGTGCGCAACGGCAAGCTGATGACCGGCCTCGGCATCGTGCTGGCGCTGCTCCTGCTGGGACTGATCGGCCCCCTGCTGGTCGACGCCACGCCCAACGAGTACGGCGCCAAGCCCATGAGCCCGCCCTCCGGCGAGTACTGGCTCGGCACCACCACGTTCGGCCAGGACATCTTCGCCCAGTTCGTACACGGCCTGCGCAGCACCTTCGCGGTGGGCGTGGTCGGCGGCGGCATCGCCGCGGTCATCGGCATGGTCGTCGGCTTCGTGGCCGGCTATCTGGGCGGCATCGTCGACGAGATACTCAACATGCTGACCAACATCATCCTGGTCATCCCCACCCTGGCCGTCCTGCTGATCATCAACGCGTACCTGGGCATCAGGAGCGTGGCCGTGCAGGGCCTGTTCATCGGCCTGACGCAGTGGCCGTGGGCGGCGCGGGCGATCAGGGCGCAGACGTTCTCGCTGCGTACCAGGGAGTTCGTGGACCTGGCCAGGATGAGCGGCTCGGGCACCGGGCGGATCATCACCAGGGAGATCGCGCCGAACATGAGCTCCTACCTGTTCATGACGTTCATCCTGCTGTTCGGCGGCTCTGTGCTCATCGCCTCCTCGCTGGACTTCATCGGCCTCGGCCCCACGGAGGGCGTCTCGCTGGGCCTGATGCTGCAGAACGCCAACCAGTGGAGCGCGCTCCATCTCGGCCTCTGGTGGTGGTTCGTCCCGCCCGGCGCGGCCATCACCGCCATCGTGGGCGCCCTGTACGTGGCCAACGTCGGCCTCGACGAGGTCTTCAACCCGAAGCTGAGGGAGACATGAGCCTGCAGGTCAGCGAGCTGAAGGTTTACTACAGGACGCTGAAGGGCGAGGTGCGCGCCCTCGACGGGATGTCCTTCGAGCTGGCCGACGGCGAGATCATCGGACTGGTGGGGGAGTCGGGCTGCGGCAAGAGCACGCTGGGCAAGAGCCTCATCCGGATGGACAGCCGCATGCACCACGTGGGCGGCCGCGTGGTGCTCGACGGCAAGGAGCTGCCCATCGCCGACGACCGCCGGATGAACGAGTTCCGCTTCAAGGAGGTCTCGCTCATCCCGCAGTACGCCATGAGCGCGCTCAACCCGACCCGCAAGCTCCGCAGGATGGTCACCGAGCTGCTCAAGTCGAGGGGCACGGCCGTGGACACAGCCGAGCTGGAGCGCCGGATGGACCAGGTCGGCCTGCCCCGCGAGGTGCTCGACCGCTACCCGATCGAGCTGTCGGGCGGCATGAAGCAGCGCATGGTGATGGTCATCTCCACCCTCCTCGACCCGTCCCTGCTGATCGCCGACGAGGTCACCTCCGCGCTCGACGTCTCCACCCAGAAGGCCGTCGCCCGCGCGCTGCTCGGCTTCCGCGACAGCGGCTACGTCAAGAGCATGATCTTCGTCACCCACGACATAGCGCTCACCCACCACATCGCCGACACGATCATGGTCATGTACGCCGGCAAGCTGGCGGAGAAGGCGTCCGCCGACGTGATCGTCAAGGCGCCGCGGCACCCGTACACCAGGCTGCTCATCGACTCTCTGCCGGAGGTCGGCGTGCGCTACGCCGAGCGCAGGCTGGAGGGCATCGCCGGCAGCCCGCCGTCGCTGCTGCACCCGCCCGCCGGCTGCCGCTTCCGCGACCGCTGCCCGATCGCCGGAGAGGAGTGCGCCGAGGACCCGCCGGTGGTCGAGATCGCGCCCGCCCACCACGTCGCCTGCTGGAAGGCATGATGCTGAGACTCCACGACGTCACCAAGGAATTCAGGATCGGCGCCTTCGGCGGCAAGAGCGTCACGGCCGTGCGGAACGTCAGCTTTGACGTCGTGCCCGGCGAGGTCGTCTCCCTGATCGGGGAGAGCGGCAGCGGCAAGAGCACGATCGGCCGCATGATCCTCGGCCTGAACCCGGTCACCAGCGGCTCGATCACCTTCGACGGCCTGCCGGCGCGGGCCGGCAAGGAGTACTACCGCCACATCCAGGGCATTTTCCAGGACCCCTTCAGCTCGTTCAACCCGGTGTTCAAGGCCGACCGGGTGTTCGCCATGATCAAGGAGTCCTACTTCCCGGCCGTCCAGGAGCCGGAGTGGGCGGAGCGGGTCCGCGGGTCCCTGCGCGACGTGCGGCTCAACCCCGACCAGGTGCTCGGCAAGTACCCGCACCAGCTCAGCGGCGGCCAGCTGCAGCGCCTGCTCATCGCCCGCGCGCTGCTGCTGGACATCAAGCTGCTGGTGGCCGACGAGATCACCAGCATGCTGGACGCGTCCACCCGCATCGACGTGCTCAACCTGCTGGCCGAGCTGAAGGCCAGGGGCCTGGGCGTGCTCTACATCACGCACGACCTGTCGCTCGGCAACTACCTCGCCGAGCGCACGGTGGTGCTGCGCAAGGGCGGCGTGGTCGAGATGGGGCTGACGGACAAGGTCTTCGGCGACCCGCTGCACCCCTACACGCGCGAGCTGCTGTCGGCGGTGCCGCGCCTGCACGAGGACTGGGCCGACGCCACCGCCGTGGACACCTGCCTCTACCACGAGCGCGGGGCCTCAGGAGGCCTGCTCGAGGCCGAACCCGGCCATTTCGTGGCGTGCGCCCAGCTCGAAACCTGCTAAGGAGACGTCCTTGACGTACCGTCCGCTGCACGACGGCTGGACCCTGTCGTCGCAGGGCGTCGCGCCAGATGTCAAAGGGGTTCCCGCGACGGTGCCCGGCTGCGTGCACACCGATCTGCTCGCGGCCGGGCTGATCGACGACCCCTACCTGGACGACAACGAGCACCGGCTGGCCTGGATCGGCCGCACGGAATGGACCTATCGCACCACCTTCACCTGGTCACCGGATGAGCACGAGTGCACGGACCTGGTGTGCGAAGGGCTGGACACGGTCGCCACGCTCACCCTCAACGGGATACGCATCGGGAGCACCGCCAACCAGCACCGCTCCTACCGCTTCCCCGTCCGCCACCTGCTGCGTGACGGCGACAACGAGCTGACCGCGCACTTCGGCTCGGCCTACGCCTACGCCGAGGAGCGGCGGGCGGCGCTGGGCGAGCGGCCGGGCGCCTACGACGAGCCCTACCCCTTCATCCGCAAGATGGCCTGCAACTTCGGCTGGGACTGGGGGCCCACGCTGGTCACGGCCGGGATCTGGCGCCCCATCGGCCTGGAGAGCTGGAGCCGGGCCCGCCTGGCGGAGGTGCGCCCGCTCGCGCACGCGGACGGCACGGTGGACGTGCACGTCCGCGTCGAGCGCAGCACCGAGGAGCCCCTCACGCTGTCCGCCGAGATCGCGGGGATCACCGTGGAGGAGCGCCTGGACGGGCGGGCCACCGTGCTCTCGCTGAAGGTCCCCGACCCCGAGCCGTGGTGGCCTCGCGGGTACGGCGACCAGCCCCGCTACGACCTGACCGTCCGCCTCGGCGACGACGAGTGGCACACCAAGATCGGATTCCGGTCCGTCGAGCTGGAGCCCGAGGCGTTCACGCTCAAGGTGAACGGCGTCCCGGTCTTCGTCAGAGGCGTCAACTGGATCCCCGACGACTGCTTCCCCGCCCGCGTCACCAGGGAGCGCCTGGCCGAGCGGTTCGGCCAGGCCACGGCCGCCGGGGTCAACCTGCTGCGGGTCTGGGGCGGCGGCCTGTACGAGAGCGATGACTTCTACGACCTGGCCGACGAGCTGGGCCTGCTGACGCGCACGCCGAGCGCTCCTCCGGCGGCTACCGGGTGACCGTCACCGCGATCAGCGTGCTGCGCGAGCTCGCGATCTTCCCCGACCGGCTCGACCCGGACGCGACCGTCGACGACCAGCTCGTCACCCTGCTGCCGGGCGAGAGCGCCGTCTTCCACGTCACCACCGCCAGGGACCTGGACGCCGGGGCGCTGACCGGCTTCCCCGTGCTGCGCTGCGTGAACGAGGCGGTCAGACCCTGAACTCCTCGGTCCGGTGCGCGTACGCGGGCAGCGCGGCCCGCATCTCGTCCGTGACGACCGGCGGCGGCAGCGGCACGATCTCCCGCTCGTGGAAGGCGAGCACGTCCTCGCCCTCGGCGAACAGCTCCTGGACCGCCCCCAGGCAGGGGCCGACCACGCCGGGATCGGTGATCCGCCGGCCGCCGCGGCCCCCGCCGTACCGGTCGTAGAGCACCTCGTACATGAGCGACGGAGAGAAGATCACCAGCTCGGGAAGCGGGTCGAGGGCCGAGACCCGCGAGGCAGGCACCACCCGGCAGGGCGAGCCGGCCCGGGCGCGCACGGCCAGCACGTGCAGCTCCCACTGCAGGTACGCGGTGATCGGGAACTCCACCACCCGCACCCGCCTGACCGGGACGCGGCCGCGGAAGTAGTCGGCCAGCGGCCCGGCCATGCGTGCGGCCAGCTCCAGCGAGCCCGCCCAGTCGCCGTCCATCATGGCCCGCCAGCTCGCCACGTCCGGCTCGTAGAAGACCTGGGCGCGCTCCAGCTTCCACATCGGCTCGGTGCGCGCCGCATGGTCGCGCTCGAAACCGGCTTGGTACTCGGGCACGTCCAGGACCAGGCCGTCGGCGTGCGCGACGGCGGCGAACGGATTGACCGGGCCGGCGCCCTGCTCGATCATGCGGCGTCCCTTCGCGTCTGAAGACCCGCCCAGATCATCAGGTGAGCCCATGACAGGGTCAAGGCCCAAAAATGATCTGCGGGGTGTTCAGGCGCGGCGGTGGAAACGCCGGTGGACCAGGCCGAAGACCATGGCCACGAGCCACACCATGAAGAAGATCTTGAAGACGCCGAACCCGCCGAAGATCAGCGACAGCATCATGAACACGAACAGCACGCCGACGAACGGGTGCGGCCCCCGGTGGTGGCGCCGCGACGGATGGTGTGCCCACTGGCGGCGCATGTCCCGCTGCGCGTGGCGCATGGACTGCATCTGCCGATGGTGCGCCGCCATGGATTGCCGCCAGCCGTCCATGTCGTACTGGGGGGCGGGCTCGCGGTAGGCATGACCCGGCAGGTCGGATGTCACCTGCGCGAGGTCGCGGCCCGTCTTGGCGGTCAGCGTCCGGTCGAGCCGTTCGTCGAGCTCCTCATGGGTCAGGCGGCCCTGCGCGAAGTGCTCGCGCAGGGCGGCCATCGTCTGCTCGCGCTCGGCGTCGCCGATGCGGAGATCATTGCGATCCATGCCTGGTTCCTCGCTCTCCCCGAACCGGTCATCCGGTGCGACGCCGGTCGCGTTCATGCTTCACTCCTCGCCCGGTTCGCCATCGGCCAGGATCTGGTAGAGCTTGCGCCGGGTCTCTACCAGAGTCTTACGCGCTTCGCGGATTTGTGCGTCGTTTCCCGTCTGGAGAATTTGCATCATCGCGAAGGCCGACTGCTTGGAGATCTGCCAGAGATCGGCGGCGTTGTCGTCGACGTCCGGGCGCATGTCGTCCCACGGCGCGCGGACATCGTCGGCGTGCGCCTCGATGTAGTTGCGGCCCTCCTCGGTGAGGCGGAAGCTCTTGCGGCCCTCATGCTCCTCCGAGATCACCAGGCCCTCGTCGGTGAGCTGCTGCAGCGCCGGGTAGACGGCGCCCGGGCTGGGCTTCCAGCCGCCCTCGCTGCGCTCGGCGATCTCCTGGATGATCTGGTAGCCGTTGCGCGGCTCCTCGGCGAGCAGGGCCAGGATCGCGGAGCGTACGTCGCCCCGCTTCGCCTTGCGGGCCCTGCCGCCCCAGCCGCGGTGACCGCCGCCCCAAGGACCGCCTGGGCCGCCCCAGGGGCCGCCGCGCCCGAAGTCGAACGGGAACGGGCCCGGCCCGCCCCTCCGGCCGCGCTCCCGGTGCTCGTGATGATGGTGGTGCCGGCCGCCCATCTGCTCGAAGGCGTCGGCCACGGCCTTGAACGCCTCGCGGGCGGCCCGCTTGTACTCGTGTGCGCCGGGCCAAGGCCCTCCTGCTGCTTGTGCGGAACTCATGTTTCCCCCTATATCGCGATCTGTTCTCGATGCGTCAAAGATATATCGATACTATGTCGTTCGCAAGTCTGGGCGTTGAGTGAGCTAGATCACGAAAAAGTTGCGGAATCCGGGAACATGATGCGGGAAGGCATCGTTATTCACAGCAGACGAGGTCGTTCCGCGTCGGCAGGGCTGGGGGGTGCTGTCGCCGCGGAGACGACCTCGTCTGCGTTTGCGCCCATGGCCGGATCGCCTCGCGCGGCATGCCTCACCGCGTAAAGAGGTTCTTTGCCGTACAGTCCCGGATCATGATGGGGCACACTCACGCGATGACCGGGGCCATCGCCTGGCTGGGGCTGGCGCCGCCCCTCGCGGCACTGCCGCTGCTGAACGAGTCCTCACGGTTCGTCGACACCGGGATCATGGCCACCGCGCTCAACCCCGCCGAACTGGTCGCCGGGGCGATCATCTGCGCGGGCGCCGCGATGCTGCCCGACCTCGACCACCCGAGCGCGACGATCGCGCAGACCTTCGGGCCGGTCACCTGGGTGCTCAGCAAGGGCGTGGCGTGGATCAGCGGCGGGCACCGCGGGGCGACGCATTCGCTGGCCTTCGCCGTGGCGCTCGGGTTAGGGGCGCACTGGCTGGCCAACACCTATCCCATCGGCCGCGACATCATGGTCGTGCTGCTCATCGGCCTCGCGCTGCGCGCGATCGGCGTCGGGATCCCCGGGAACAAGATCGGGTCCGCCATGATCAACATCGGGCTGACCGCGGGGCTCTACGCCGTCTTCCTGTCCCTGACCGTCGGGTACGCCTGGCTGGGGCTGGCCGTGGGGATCGGGTGTCTCATGCACGTCGTCGGGGACTGCATGACCGAGCGGGGATGTCCGGTGTTGTGGCCGCTGGGGGCCAAGTTCATGCTGCCGTGGAAAATCGGCATCAAGACGGGCAAGAAGTTCGAGCAGAAGATCCTGGCACCGATCCTGTCGGTCGCGATCGTCGGGTTGCTGTTCTGGCGGTTGGTGCCCGTTTAACTTGATGCCGAGATACCTTAGGGATATCTTGACATCAAGACATCCGCCGCGGCCTGCGAGTTAGGTTTACCTAACGTACGTGTCGCTTGGGCTGTGCGGCAGGATTTGGTCTGAACACTTGTCTGATGGAGGAGGCGAATCACCGTGTCCGCGAACAGCTTCGGCAGCCGTGACACGCTACGCGTCGGCGACGCGTCGTACGAGATTTTCCGGCTGGATGCCGTCGAGGGCGCCGCACGCCTCCCGTACAGCCTGAAGATCCTGCTGGAGAACCTCCTCCGCACCGAGGACGGCGCCAACATCACCGCCGACCACATCCGTGCGCTGGGGACCTGGGACCCGAACGCGGCGCCGAGCGTGGAGATCCAGTTCACGCCCGCGCGCGTCATCATGCAGGACTTCACCGGCGTGCCCTGCGTGGTCGACCTGGCCACCATGCGCGAGGCCGTCCGCGACCTCGGCGGCGACGCCTCCCGGATCAACCCGCTCGCGCCCGCCGAGATGGTCATCGACCACTCCGTGATCGTCGACTTCTTCGGTCACCCGGACGCCTTCCAGCGCAACGTCGAGCGCGAGTACGAGCGCAACCGCGAGCGCTACCAGTTCCTGCGCTGGGGCCAGACCGCCTTCGACGAGTTCAAGGTCGTCCCGCCCGGCACCGGCATCGTCCACCAGGTCAACATCGAGCACCTGGCCCGGGTCGTCATGACCCGCGACGGGAAGGCGTACCCCGACACCTGCGTCGGCACCGACTCCCACACCACCATGGAGAACGGCATCGGCGTCCTGGGCTGGGGCGTCGGCGGCATCGAGGCCGAGGCCGCGATGCTCGGCCAGCCGATCTCCATGCTGATCCCGCGCGTGGTCGGCTTCAAGCTCAGCGGCCAGCTCCCGGCCGGCGCCACCGCCACCGACCTGGTCCTGACGATCACCGAGATCCTGCGCAAGCACGGCGTGGTCGGCAAGTTCGTGGAGTTCTACGGCGAGGGCGTCTCGTCCGTGCCGCTGGCCGACCGGGCCACGATCGGCAACATGAGCCCCGAGTTCGGCTCCACCTGCGCGATCTTCCCGATCGACGGCCAGACCGTCGACTACCTGCGCCTGACCGGCCGCAGCGAGGAGCAGATCGCCCTCGTCGAGGCGTACGCCAAGGCCCAGGGCCTCTGGCTCGACCCCTCCGCGCCCGAGCCGGCGTTCTCCGAGTACATCGAGCTCGACCTCGCCACCATCGTCCCGTCGATCGCCGGCCCGAAGCGCCCGCAGGACCGCATCGCGCTGTCGGCCGCCAAGGCCACCTGGCGCCACGACGTGCAGAACTACGTGGACGACGACGGCGTCGACGAGGAGAGCGAGGAGTCGTTCCCGGCGTCCGACTCTCCCGCCTCCAACGCCCGCGCCGACGGCGGCCGGCCGCACAAGCCGGTCCCGGTCACGCTGGCCGACGGCACGTCGTTCGAGATCGACCACGGCATCGTCTCCATCGCCGCGATCACCTCGTGCACCAACACCTCCAACCCGTACGTCATGCTCGGCGCGGCGCTGCTGGCCCGCAACGCCGTCGACAAGGGCCTGACCCGCAAGCCTTGGGTCAAGACCTCGCTGGCCCCCGGCTCCCAGGTCGTCACCGGCTACTTCGAGCGCTCCGGGCTCCAGCCGTACCTCGACAAGATCGGCTTCAACCTCGTCGGCTACGGCTGCACCACCTGCATCGGCAACTCGGGACCGCTCCTTCCGGAAATTTCCGAGGCCATCCAGGCCAACGACCTGGCCGTCACGGCCGTGCTGTCCGGCAACCGGAACTTCGAGGGCCGCATCAACCCCGACGTCAAGATGAACTACCTGGCCTCGCCGCCGCTCGTGGTCGCGTACGCGCTGGCCGGGACCATGGACCTCGACCTCGACACCGAGCCGCTCGGCCTCGGCAACGACGGCAAGCCGGTCTACCTGCGCGACATCTGGCCGTCGCCGGAGGAGATCTCCGCGGTGGTCAACTCCTCCATCGGGCGCGACATGTTCGAGCGCGACTACGCCGACGTGTTCAAGGGCGACGACCTCTGGCGCTCGCTGCCGATCCCGACCGGCGACACCTTCGAGTGGGACCCGTCCTCGACGTACGTCCGCAAGGCCCCGTACTTCGACGGCATGCCCCCGCAGCCCGAGCCCGTGACCGACATTTCCGGCGCCCGCGTGCTGGTCAAGGTCGGCGACTCGGTCACCACCGACCACATCTCGCCGGCCGGATCCATCAAGGCCGGCACCCCGGCGGCGCAATACCTGCAGGCCAACGGGGTCGAGGTCAAGGACTTCAACTCCTACGGCTCGCGGCGCGGCAACCACGAGGTGATGATCAGGGGCACGTTCGCCAACATCCGGCTGCGCAACCAGATCGCCCCCGGCACCGAGGGCGGCTACACCCGCGACTTCGCCCAGCCCGACGGGCCGGTGTCGTTCATCTACGACGCCTCCGTCAACTACGCCGCCGCCGGGACGCCGCTGGTGGTGCTGGCGGGCAAGGAGTACGGCTCGGGCTCCTCGCGCGACTGGGCGGCCAAGGGCACGGCACTGCTGGGCGTCCGCGCGGTCATCGCGGAGTCGTACGAGCGGATCCACCGCTCCAACCTCATCGGCATGGGCGTGCTCCCGCTGCAGTTCCCCGAGGGCGCCTCGGCCGCGTCGCTGGGGCTGACGGGCGAGGAGACGTTCGACTTCACGGGCGTCGAGGAGCTCAACAAGGGCGGCATCCCGCAGACGGTGCACGTCAGGGCGGGCGACGTCGAGTTCGACGCGGTGGTGCGCATCGACACGCCCGGCGAGGCCGACTACTACCGGCACGGCGGCATCATGCAGTACGTGCTGCGCTCGCTGCTCGCCAAGTGATTTTCCCGCCTCCACCCGGTCATGAGCCGGGCGGGGGCCGGGGACCCTGGCTGCTTCGCTGAGCCGGGGGCAGGGCGCGATCCTTACGCGCCCGCATCGGGGGAATCACCCGACACCCGAAGAGCCGCCCGGAGGGACAACCCCCGCCGGGCGGCTCTTTGCCGTCAGGCGACCTTGGTGGCAGGCGCAGACCAGGTGTCGCAGGCGGCGGGGGAGACGGCCTGGTAGCCCCGCTTGAGCCAGGAGACCCGGCCGGCGCGCTTGCCATGGCTGCGGTAATCGTCATCGCCGCCGCTGGCCCGGGTGGCGTCGACCAGTGCCGCCCAGTCGGGCTCGGCACGTGCCAGGGAGCCCCACACGCTGCCCAGGAACACGCCGGACAGGCAGTCGGCCTGGAGCTCGTAGCGGCGCTGCAGCTCGTCCTGGTGGGCGTGGCCGGCGCGGCCCCGGGCCTCGGAGGCGCGCCGAACGCCGACGCAGCCAACGACTTATCCAGACATTTCACGACCGTCTCGAGAACGGATTCTTGACGGGGGCGGCCTGGGCGCTCCGGGCGGGTAAGCAGGCGATCGCCAGGATTACGACGAGGGCGAGAGCGCGCTTGATCGGGAGGGAATGCACGGTCGGCAGCTTAATGAGTGGTGGCATGTGGCACGATGAGCATGCCACCCGGCGAAGCGCTATTTCGCCGGGCGGCAACACTCATATCATCCGCATGAGCACGCTGACCGCTTCGGTGACCACCTCGTCGGGCGCGTTGCCGACGAAGAAGTCGAACCTGTCCGGTGAGATGGCGCGGACTTGCTCGATCATCGCCCAGCTCGGCTTGGCCAGCCCGGTGTCGCCGCGCCCCATGCGGACATGCGTGGGATATCCGCGCTCGCGGGTCGTCAGCGGGACTGCCAGGACGAGACCCAGCTTCGATCGGTTGAAGCTGTCGTTGCTGAGGATCAGGGCGGGACGGTCGAAGCCTTGCTCGCGCCCTGTCGGGCTGCCGAACCGGGTGAACCAGATCTCACCTTGCGTTAGTTTCATCCTTCTCCTCGGGGAATGTGACCAAGCCCTCCCACTCGGGAGCTATGCGGCGGGAGCGCGGTCGGGGGCCCAGGACGAGCTCACGCTCTGCGAGGTAGTCGGCCCAGCCCTCCGGATCCTCTCGCTGCGTCCGCTCGACCTGCTCGTTGACCTCTTGCCAGAACTGCTTGTGTTCGTAGTCCTCGATGGCGTCGTTAAGCACCTCGGTCATGGTCCGGCCCTCCTGTCGGGCGATCCGGGCTAGTCGATCTCTTGTCTTGACGCTGACGCGTATAGTCGTTGCTTTAGGCTTCATCGTCATACTCCGCAGGCTACGTCCGCGTCTAAGGGAACACTACACCGCTTCGGTCACGCTTGCAGTATGAATGGCAACAGAGAGTAAAGATGGTTGACTCTCGTCCATGACTAATACGGCATTGGTGCTGATCCTCGGTGGTCTGGCGGTTTTCGTCGGTGCGATCGTCCAAGGCGGTGTGGGTTTCGGCCTGGGCTTGGTGGCGGCCCCCGTGCTCACGATGCTCCACCCCGACCTCATGCCGGGCGCCATCCAGGTCGTCAATATGACGTTACCGCTGTTCACGCTGGCCGCGGAGTGGCGCAAGGTGGACTGGCGCGGGCTCGGCTTCGCGGTGCTCGGCAGGATCCCCGGAAGCGTTCTCGGCGCACTCGTTATTGTCTACGTTTCTGTCTACGCCCGGGGCGTCTTCGTGGCCATCATGGTGCTCATCGCCGTGGGTCTGACGGCCAGGGCCTTGAGTGTGCCGCGCAACGGCGTGACCGTCACCGCGGCCGGGTTCGTGTCGGGCGTCACCGGCACCGCCACGGGCATCGGCGGGCCGCCGATCGCGCTGGTCTACCAGAACGCCAAGGGGCCGCAGATCCGGGCGACACTGGCGATGTTCTTCTTCCTGAGCGCCGCCCAGTCGCTGGCCATCCTCGCCGTGGTGGACGAGTTGCCGGCCCAGGCGCTGACGACGGGGGCGATCCTCATCGCGCCCATGGTGCTGGGTTTCCTGGTGTCGGGGCCGCTGCGGCGCTATCTCGACGGCGGCAAGGTGCGCGTGGCGGTCCTGGCCGTGGCGGCCACCTCCGCCGTGGCGCTGATCGTACAGAACGTGATCATGCCTACGTGAGCGGGTGGGTGACGGGCGGGAGTCGGGGAGATTGAGGTGGCGTTTCTGGATTGTTACCCGAAACAACAAACTCCCGGGCACAAGGCTCTTCCAAAGCAGGCCATCCCGGAATACGTTGCCGCAAACAACATTCATCCGGGCCCCTCCGGAAGAAAGGACCCTGCATCATGCGCAAGGGGATCCTCAGCCTGACCGCCGCGGCAGCCGCGCTCGCCCTCGGTCTCACCGCCTGCGGGGGCGATAGCGGTCAGACCACGTCGACGTCGTCCGCCACGGCCACAGCGGCCCAGGCGGGCAAGATCGGTGTCATCCTGCCGGACAGCAAGTCCTCGGCCCGGTGGGAGACGGCGGACCGCAAGTACCTGGAAGAGGCGTTCAAGGCCGCCGGCGTCCAGTACGACATCCAGAACGCCCAGAACGACAAGACGGCGTTCCAGACCATCGCCGACCAGATGATCACGAACGGCGCCACCGTTCTGATGATCGTCAATCTGGACAGTGGCACCGGTAAGACGGTCATCGACAAGGCCAGGTCCCAGGGCGTGGCCACGATCGACTACGACCGGCTGACGCTGGGCGGCGGCGCCGCCTACTACGTCAGCTTCGACAACACCAAGGTCGGCACGCTGCAAGGCGAGGGCCTGACCAAGTGCCTGACCGACAAGAAGGCCGAGAAGCCGATCGTGGCGTACCTGAACGGTTCGCCCACGGACAACAACGCCACCCTGTTCAAGGCCGGGTATGACGGGGTGCTCAAGCCCAAGTTCGACTCCGGCGACTACGTCAAGGGCCCCGAGCAGTCGGTGCCCGACTGGGACAACACCCAGGCCGGGACGCTGTTCGAGCAGATGCTGACCGAGCAGCCGAAGATCGCCGGTGTGCTGGCCGCCAACGACGGCCTGGGCAACGCCGCCATCACCGTGCTGAAGAAGAACAACCTCAACGGCAAGGTGCCCGTCACCGGCCAGGACGCCACAGTCCAGGGCCTGCAGAACATCCTCGCGGGTGACCAGTGCATGACGGTCTACAAGGCGGTCAAGAAGGAGGCCGACGCCGCGGCCAAGCTGGCGGTGGCGCTGGCCAAGGGCGAGAAGCCGACGGCGAGCTCCAGCGTCAAGGACCCGGAGACCGGTCAGGACGTGCCCTCCGAGCTGATGGAGCCGCAGGCCATCTACATCGACAACGTCAAGGACGTGGTGGCCGACGGTTACGTCACCAAGGAGGAACTGTGCACCGGTGACTTCGCCGAGAAGTGCACCGAGGCAGGAATCCAGTAGAGCCGGTGGGGTACGGTCCGCGCCACGAGCGCGGCCGTACCCCCTTTAGGGAGCGTCATGACCCCCCTCCTTGAAGTGCGCGGGATCGACAAGAGCTTCGGTCCGGTGAAAGTCCTGCACAATGTCGAGTTCTCCGCGTACCCCGGCGAGGTCACAGCGCTCGTCGGTGACAACGGCGCGGGCAAGTCGACGCTGGTCAAGTGCGTCGGCGGGATCTACCCGATCGACGACGGCCAGATCTTCTTCGACGGCCGCCCGGTCCAGGTCCACTCTCCCCGCGACGCGGGCGAGCTGGGGATCGAGATCGTCTACCAGGACCTGGCGCTGTGCGACAACCTCGACATCGTCCAGAACATGTTCCTCGGCAGGGAGCGCAAGACCGGCATCCTGCTCGACGAGGACAGCATGGAGGAGCTGGCCGAGCAGACGCTCAGCAGCTTGTCCGTGCGTACGGTGAAGTCCATCAGGCAGCAGGTCTCCAGCCTGTCCGGCGGGCAGCGGCAGACCGTCGCCATCGCCAAGGCCGTGCTGTGGAACAGCAAGGTCGTCATCCTCGACGAGCCGACCGCGGCGCTGGGCGTCGCCCAGACCGCGCAGGTGCTGGAGCTGGTGCGCAGGCTGGCCGACACCGGCCTGGCCGTCGTCCTCATCTCGCACAACATGAACGACGTGTTCGCCGTCTCCGACCGGATCGCGGCGCTCTACCTCGGCAGGATGGCCGCCCAGGTCAAGACCGCCGACGTGACGCACCCGCAGGTCGTCGAACTGATCACCTCAGGCCGTAGCGGGGATCTCGGCCTCAAGAACGGGGTCACCCCATGAGCAAGGTCAAGGAACTCCCCGGCGAGGCCATCGTCGCCGCGACGCAGGCCCCGTCGATCAACAACAGCTTCCGCGCCTACATCCAGCGGATCCGCGGCGGCGACATGGGGGCGCTGCCCGCCGTGCTCGGCCTGGTCGTGCTCTGCACGGTCTTCGCCGTGGCCCGTCCCTCCTTCCTCACGGCGATCAACTTCGCCAACCTGTTCACCCAGGGCGCCGCGATCACGCTCATCGCGATGGGCCTGGTGTTCGTCCTGCTGCTCGGCGAGATCGACCTGTCGGCCGGCTTCGCCAGCGGCGTGTGCGCGGCGGTGCTCGCCGTCACGCTCACGAACCTGGGCCTGCCGTGGTACGTGTGCGCGCTGGCCGCGATCATCACCGGCGTGATCATCGGCACCGTGCTCGGCACGCTGGTGGCCAAGGTGGGCATCCCGTCGTTCGTCGTGACGCTCGCC
This sequence comes from Nonomuraea basaltis, assembly GCF_005893125.1. Lineage (GTDB taxonomy): Bacteria > Actinomycetota > Actinomycetes > Streptosporangiales > Streptosporangiaceae > Nonomuraea > Nonomuraea basaltis. The sequence goes on from NZ_VCJS01000012.1 coordinate 85,955, forward strand.
GCGTTCCTCGCCTTCCAGGGCCTGGTCCTGGTGCTGGTGGACGAGGGCACGAACATCTCCATCAGGGACAGCGTGATCGTCGCGATCGCGAACCGGAACCTGCCGCCCTGGCTCGGCTGGGCGGCCTATGCCGGGTGTGTGGCGATCTACGCGGGCGTGCAACTGCTGCGGGCCAGGAAGCGCGCCAAGCGCGGGCTGGTGGCCGACCCGCTGTCGCTGATCGCCTTCCGCGTCGGCGCGCTGGCGGTCCTGGCCGGGCTCGCGGTGTTCGCGCTCAACCTGGAGCGCAGCCGCAACCCGGTGCTCGTCTCGCTGACCGGGGTGCCGATCGTGATCCCCGTCATCCTGGTGCTGCTGGTCGTGTGGACGCTGATCCTGCGCCGCACCGCGTTCGGGCGCCACCTCTACGCGGTCGGCGGGAACACCGAGGCCGCCCGCCGGGCGGGCATCCCGGTGGACCGGATCAAGATCAGCGCGTTCGTGATCTGCTCCTCGATGGCCGCGATCGGCGGCATCGTCGCCGCGTCCAGGGCCAGCTCCGTCGACCCGAACACGGGCGGCAGCTCCGTCCTGCTGTACGCGGTCGGCGCGGCGGTCATCGGCGGCACCAGCCTGTTCGGCGGGAAGGGCCGGGTGCTCGACGCCGTGCTCGGCGGCGCCGTGGTGGCCGTGATCGAGAACGGCATGGGTCTGATGGGGTACGGCGCGAGCGTAAAATACCTGGTCACAGGGTCTGTACTGCTGCTCGCCGCGGGCGTGGACGCCCTGGCGCGCAAGCGGGCGGCTGCCGCTGGTTTAAGGTGATCAGCGACTCACAGCCCCTGAAGGAACCCCAGACGATGCGTGCCGGCCCCTCTCAAGAGGACATCAGGCGCCACAACCTCGGCGCGCTGCTTCGCCATGTCCATCTGGGCGGGCCGATCTCGCGCGCCGAGCTGACCTCGAAGATGGGGCTCAACCGCAGCACGATCATGGCGCTGACCTCAGACCTCACCGCCGCCGGGCTGGTGCGCGAGGAGCTGCCCCGCGAGACCGGCCGCGCGGGGCGGCCCTCGCTCGTGGTGCGTCCGGAGTCGTCGCGGGTCTACGTGTTCGCCTTCGACGTGGGTCCCGACCGGCTCGCGGTCGCCCGCGTGGGGCTGGGCGGGGTGATCCTCGACCGCCGGGAGTCGGCCCGGGAGCGCGGCGCGTTCAAGCTGGACGAGCTGACCGGCACGCTGGGCGGGTTCGCCCGCCAGATGCGGCGCAAGACCAGGAACGACACGGTCTGCGTGGGCGCGGCGGCGGCCGTGTCCGGCGGCGTGCGCAAGGCCGACGGCGTGGTCATGTTCGGCCCCAACCTGAAGGCGGAGGAGGTGCCGTTCGGCGAGGAGCTGGGCCGCAAGCTGGGCCTGGGGCTGCCGGTCAGCGTGGGCAACGACGCCAACCTGGCCGCCCTGGCCGAGCACAGCCGCGGCGTGGGGGCCGCCGTCAGGGACCTCATCTACCTGCACGGCGACGTGGGGATCGGCGGCGGGATCATCGCGGGCGGCCACCTGCTCGGCGGGCACGACGGCTACGGGGGCGAGGTCGGCCACATGGTCGTCAACCCGGACGGCCGCGCGTGCGGCTGCGGCTCGCACGGCTGCCTGGAGGCCGAGGTGGGGGAGCGGGCGCTGCTGGAGTCGGCCGGCAGGTTCGGGGCGGGGCAGCACGGGCGCGACGCGGTGCGGGCCGTGGTCGAGGCCGCCGACCGGGGGGACATCGTCGCGCAGGAGGCGCTCAGCAGGGTCGGCGACTGGCTGGGGCTGGGCGTGGCGAACCTGGTGAACATCTTCAACCCGGAAATGGTGATCTTCGGGGGGATGCTGCGCGAGATCTATCTGGGATCGGCGGCGCAGGTGCGCACGCAGCTGACGTTGCACGCCATGGCGCCGCAGCGGGAGCGGCTGCGGTTGCGCACATCGGCGCTCGGGGACGCCGCCACGCTGGTGGGCGCGGCCGAGTTGGCCTTCGCCCACGTCCTGGCCGATCCCCTTGAGGTCCTGGCCAGGGCCAACGCCTAGGTGACCTTGGTCTTCTTCGCCGTCCACGTGTTGCAGAAGCCGGTGGCCCCGCCGCGGTAGCCGCGGTCCTGCCAGAACGCCAGGTTCTTCGGCTTGCCGTGGATCTCGCTCTCGTCCGCCCCGCGTACCGCGTCGATCCACTCCTCCCACTCGATGCCGGGATTGATGGACTCCAGCGTGGCGCTGTAGAAGACGCCCGCATAGCACTCGGCCTGCATCTCCAGCCGGTGGCTGAGCGTGGTCCGGGCGCTGCCGGAGGCGGGCCAGTAGAGCGCGTTCTGCGCGCCCAGCACGCCGGTGAGCTGCTGCACGTGGTGCCCCCACTCGTGGGCGACGGAGTGCGCGATGTTCATCCTGAACGGGTCCCGCAGGTCCTGCTTCGTGATGCGGATGGCGATCGTGCGCTGCTCCGGGCAGTAGTGGGCGCCGCTGCTGGAGATCTTCCCGCAGACGGAGTCCGTACCCGTCGTGACCGTCACCTCGGGCGGGCTGTAGGTGAGCCCGGCGGCGGCGAACCTGCCGGTCCAGAAGCGGTCCGCGCACCTGGCCATCGCCCGGTGGAACGACGTGAGCGAGGCCGCGGCGCCCACCCGGATCGGGGGGATGGCGCACGTCAGGCGGGGCGCGTCACCGCCCATCACGTCCGACAGCCCCGTCTGCGCGGTGCCCGGCGCGGCGAAGGCGGGCCCGGATGAGAGGAGACCCGCGATCATGCACGCAGCAACCGCTACGAGAAGAATGCGCACGATCGCGGATCATAGATCAGTTAGAGGGGATTTGTACTAGGACACCTGGGACTTGGGCGCCTTCCAGGTGTTGCAGCCGCCCGCCGACTCGGTGTCGAAGCCGCGCTTGAGCCACCGCCCGATGTTGGCCGCGCTGCCGTGCGTCTGCTCGCCCCAGCCCTTCACCTTCACGCCGATGGCCGACAGGTCGAGGCCGGTGCCGCCGTGCTTGACGATGTAGTCGAACTCGGTCTGGCGGCGATCGAGCGAGTGCCACACGTTGCCGATGAACACCCCGGCCAGGCACTCGGCCTGGAGTTCGAAGCGGCGCACCGCGTCGAGGAAGGTGGCCTCGCTTTTGCCGCTGTAGCCGCCCATGGCCTTGAACATGCCCGTGAGCTGCTGGATGTGGTGGCCGTACTCGTGGGCGATGACCACCATCGGGAGCAGGTCCCCCGGCTCTTCGACGAGGCCCGGGGTGACCAGGAAGGTGATCTTGTTGTTCAGTGAGCAGTACAGCGCCTGTGCGCCCGCCGGGTATCCGCCACAGCCGGTCGGCGCGCCGATCTTGGTGATCACCTGGAACTTGGGCTTGCTGAAGGCGAAACCGGCCTTCTTGATCTTGGGCTCCCAAGCGGCGTTGAGACAGTCGAGGACGGCGTCCAGATAACCCCTGACCTCGTCCACGCTCCCGGACTCGAGCTTCTGCTCCTCGCAGGTCTCGAGACCGAGCTTGCCCGTCTTGTAGATCGGGCTCTTCGCCAGGGCCGGCTTGTACGCCGGAGCGGAGACGGTGGCCGCATGGGCCGTGCCGGCGAACAGCACGGTCGCCAGGGCGCCCGCCATGAGCGCCAATCGGGAGATACGCATGAGAAGGCACCCTATTGAAGAGGGAGCTCCAGGTAAAGAAAGATTAAAGCGTGGCGTCAGGTGACATTCCGGGAAGCTGTGGACCAGGTGTTGCAGGAGCCCGGAGTGCCGCGATTGAAGCCCCGCGTCATCCACGCCGCCTGCGTCGGGCCCCTGCCGTGGTCGTTCTGCGGCCAGCCCTTGGCGCCGTTCCTCCTGAACCAGTCCACCGTGTACGCCCAGTCCGCGCCGGTGACGAGCGGAGTGTCTCGCATCGTGCTCATGAAGACCGAGGAGAAGCACTCGGCCTGCAGTTCGGATTTGCGCGAGAGCAGCAGCCGCTGGGCCTTGCCCGCCCCGGTCCTGGCCGTCCAGTAGTAGGTCCAGATGCCGGAGATCTGCTGGATGTGGTGGCCGTACTCATGGGCGATCAGGCGCGTGATGCCCAGCGGGAACGGGTTGCGCAGCTGGTCCCGGCTGATCATCAGGTACATCGTGCGGTCGGTGGAGCAGTAGACGCCGTCGGCGCCGGTGTTCCACATGCCGCAGGGCGTCTTGACCTTGCTGGTGATGATGCGCAGCCGCGGCTTGGCGAACGGCATCCCGGCCTTGCGGAACTGGGCGCCCCACGCCTTGTTCAGGCAGTTCGTCACGCGGGTCAGGAAGCGCCGGTACGCGGTCATGCTGCCGGCGGGCAGGGCGCCGGGCGCGCAGTTCACGTCGGCGAGCCGCCCGGTCCGGTAGAGCGGATTCGCCGTCGCGAGCGCCTTGCCGGGCACGGGCGCCCGCTTCTTGTCGGCGGCCTTGGCCGGCGGGGAGACGATCTGCTGGGCCTCGTTGACCGGCCCCGTCGACGTCGTGGCCACGTCGGCCAGCACGAGCACCAGACCCGCCGCCGCCAGGGCGAGAGCCAGCAGGGCGATCACGAGTGCTATGAGCTTACTTATGGGGACGGAGTTCATAGGTACCGAAAGACTAGGTCAAGATCGGACATATGTGGGTGGGATTGACTCGATGGAGTCAGTGAGGCGTCCGCGAACTAGACTCTGGGAATCGGCTTACAAGAGCAGAGGGGAGTCGGATCCGTGAGCGGGTTGCTGGGCTCGGTAAAGGGACCGCACGACGTCAAACGGCTGGCTGTCGAGGAGCTGCCGCGGCTCGCGGGGGAGATCCGTGACCTGCTCGTCGACTCGTGCGCGAGGTTCGGCGGCCATCTGGGGCCCAATCTCGGCGTGGTGGAGCTCACCATCGCCATGCACCGCGTCTTCGACTCCCCGCGCGACCCCATCGTGTGGGACACCGGTCACCAGGCCTACGTGCACAAGCTGCTGACCGGCCGGGTCGCCGGCTTCGAGGCGCTCAAGCAGGAGGGCGGCCTGTCGGGTTACCCCAGCCAGGCCGAGTCCGAGCACGACTTCGTGGAAAACTCCCACGCCTCGACCGCGCTGTCCTACGCCGACGGCCTGGCCAAGGCGTTCAAGCTGCGCGGCGACCACGACCGCACGGTCGTCGCGGTGATCGGCGACGGCGCCCTGACCGGCGGCATGGCCTGGGAGGCGCTCAACAACATCGCCGCCGCCAAGGACCTGCCGATCGTGATGGTGGTCAACGACAACGGGCGCTCCTACTCGCCCACGATCGGCGGGCTGGCCTCCCACCTGTCCTCGCTGCGGGTCAACCGCCGCTACGAGGACATGCTCGAATATGTCAAGGACAAGATCGGCAACGTCCCCGTCCTCTACGACGCGCTGCACGGCTTCAAGAAGGGCGTCAAGGACGTGCTGGCGCCGCAGGCCATGTTCGAGGACCTCGGGCTGAAATACGTCGGCCCCATCGACGGCCACGACGAGCAGGCCATGGAGGCGGCCCTGCGCAAGGCCCGCGGCTTCCGCGGCCCGGTCATCGTGCACGCCCTCACCCAGAAGGGCCGCGGCTACTCGCCCGCGGAGAACCACGACGAGGACCAGTTCCACTCGCCGGGCGCCTTCGACCGGGCCACCGGCGCGGAGAAGCCCAGGCCGCGCATCTGGACCAACGTGTTCAGCGAGGAGCTCGTCAGGCTCGGCAAGGAGCGCGACGACCTGGTCGGGATCACCGCGGCCATGCTGCACCCGACGGGGCTCAACGCGTTCGCCGAGGCCTACCCCGAGCGCGTCTACGACGTCGGCATCGCCGAGCAGCACGCGCTGACCAGCGCCGCCGGGCTGGCCCTCGGCGGCATGCACCCGGTCGTGGCCGTCTACGCCACGTTCCTCAACCGGGCCTTCGACCAACTCCTCATGGACGTCGCCCTGCACCGGCTGCCGGTCACCGTCGTTCTCGACCGGGCGGGCGTCACGGGCGACGACGGCGCCAGCCACAACGGCATGTGGGACCTGTCCATCCTCCAGGTCGTGCCCGGCCTCAGGATCGCGGTGCCGCGCGACGGAGACCGGCTGAGCGAGCTGCTGCGCGAGGCCGTGGAGGTCACCGACGGCCCGACCGTGCTGCGCTTCCCCAAGGGCCCGGTCGCCGAGCCGATCGAGCCGGTCGGCAAGCTGGGCGAGATGGACCTGCTGCGCGCCCCTGAGGGGGAGCCCGGGGGCGGCCCCGACGTGCTGCTGGTCGGCGTCGGCCCGATGGCGCAGGTGTGCATGGACGCGGCCGTCATGCTCGACGCCCAGGGCATCTCGGCCACCGTGGTCGACCCGCGCTGGGTCAAGCCGCTGGACGAGGCGCTCGTGCTGGCCGCCGGCGCGCACAAGCTGGTGGCGGTCGTGGAGGACAACGGCCGCGTCGGCGGCGTGGGCGACGCCGTGGCCCGCCTGCTGCGCGACGCCGACGTCGACGTGCCCGTCCGCACGTACGGCATCCCGCAGGAGTTCCTCGGCCACGCCAAGCGGGCCACGATCCTCGGCAGGATCGGCCTGACCGGCCAGGACCTCGCCCGCCAGGTCACCGAGGCGGTCGCTAAGCGGACCTCCCCCGTGGAGCCCGCCCGCCGTTGACGACCCTGCGGACCGCGGCGCTGATCGCCACCACGAGGATCACCGCCGCGGCCGCCACCGGCAGCAGCCACTCGGCGCGCTGCCGCGCAACGCCGCCCGCGACCGCGCCGAGCGTGACGTACACGCTCACCCACGCCGTGCTGCCGGCCATCGCCCACGGCATGAACCTGCGGTACGGCATCCCGACCGTGCCCGCGACGGCCGGCGTCAGCGCGTGCAGCACCGGCAGGAAGTACGCCAGCGCCAGCGCCCACCCCTTGCGCTCGAACAACCGCTCGGCCCGCACCCACCGCGCCTCGCCGACGCGCCGCCCCAGCCTGCTGTACCGCAGCCGGTCGCCATAGTGACGGCCCAGGAAGTGGCCACCCGAGGCGCCCGCGAAACAGGCCAGCATGCCCGCGCCGATCAGCGCCAGCGCCTCCGCCGGGCTGTCCGCGGAGGCGCCCGCGACGAGCAGCAGGGTGTCGCCCGGGGTGATCAGGCCGACCCCGACCGAGGCGTCCAGCGTCAAGAAGACCAGCAAGAGCGCCAGCACCATTCCGAGGTCTTGCCTCGCCAGCGTGTCGAGCAGACCATTAGTCATGATTTCAGCCTGATACCCCGATTGCGGAACATCATCGGGAAGGTCCCTGAACGATCCCTGACAAAGGAATGATCACCAAGGGTGTGGGAAGGATCGCTGACCGTGGACATCTTTCGCACGAAGACCGTCGAACAGTCGATCCGCGACACTGAAGCCCCCGAGCACCAGCTGCGAAAGCGTCTGAGCGCCGTGGACCTCACGGTCTTCGGCATCGGTGTGATCGTCGGCACCGGTATCTTCGTGCTCACGGGGCAGGTCGCCAAGGAGCTGTCGGGCCCGGCGGTGGCGATCTCGTTCGTCATCGCCGGCGTCGTCTGCGGGCTGGCTGCCCTGTGCTACGCCGAGTTCGCCTCCACGATCCCGGTGGCCGGGTCCGCGTACACCTTCTCCTTCGCCACCCTGGGCGAGTTCCCCGCCTGGGTGATCGGCTGGGACCTGCTGCTGGAGCTGGCGCTGGCCGCGGCCGTGGTGTCGGTCGGCTGGTCGGGCTATTTCGCCTCGATGCTGAACTCCATCGGCATCCCGCTGCCCGCCGCGATCGCCGGCGAGGATCCCGTGGTCAACGTCCCCGCCATCCTCATCGTCGCCATCCTCACCACGATCCTGGTCGCCGGCATCAAGCTGTCCTCGCGGGTGAACCTCATCCTGGTGATCACGAAGCTCGCCGTGGTGCTGCTGGTCATCGTGGCCGGGCTGTTCTTCGTCCGGGCCGCCAACTACACGCCGTTCATCCCCGAGGCGGTGCCCACGGCGCGCGTGGAAGGGCTGAACGCGCCGCTGATCCAGCTGCTGTTCGGGATCACGCCCGTCGCGTTCGGCTGGATCGGCGTCTTCTCCGCGGCGGCGATCGTGTTCTTCGCCTTCATCGGCTTCGACATCGTGGCCACCGCCGCCGAGGAGACCATCGAGCCGCAGCGGGACGTGCCGCGCGGCATCCTCGGCTCGCTGGCCATCTGCACGTTCCTGTACGTCGCCGTCTCCCTGGTCGTCGTCGGCATGCAGCGCTACACCCAGCTCAGCACCGCGGCCCCGCTCTCCGACGCGTTCACCTCGGTCGGCCACCCGTGGCTGGCCACGATCATCAGTGTGGGTGCGATCGCCGGCCTGACCACCGTGGTGCTCGTGCTGCTGCTGGGCCAGACCCGGGTGCTGTTCGCGATGTCGCGCGACGGGCTGATGCCCCGCAAGCTGGCGAAGGTCCATCCCCACTTCGGCACGCCGGCCAGGCTCACCATCGTGATCGGCGTGGTGACGATGGCGCTGGCCGGGTTCGTGTCGTTCGGAGAGCTGGCCGAGCTGGTGAACATCGGCACGCTCTTCGCGTTCGTGGTGGTCTCGGCCGGCGTGGTCGTGCTCAGGCGCACCCGCCCGGACCTGCCGCGGGCGTTCCGTACGCCGCTCGTGCCGCTGCTGCCGATCCTGTCCGTGCTGGCCTGCCTCTACCTGATGCTCAACCTGCCGGTGGAGACCTGGCTGCGGTTCGTGATCTGGATGGTCATCGGCGTGGTCTTCTACTTCGGCTACGGCTACCGGCACAGCAGGAGCGTGGCGCCCCTGCCGAAGGCCACCCGCTGAGGGGTGGGCGGTAGCCCACCCCTCAGCGCTCAGGGGGAGAACAGCGCCCCGCCCGCGGCCTTCAGCGCGCAGCTGTTGCGGTAGCCCTTGCTCCACTGCACCTGCTTGCCGTGCCATCGGCCTGTCACCGCCACGACGTACGGCTCGACCTCCTGGCCGCAGGCCGTGGTCGCCGGGACCCGGATCTGGTTGAGGTCGCCGCCGATCCCGCGCAGCACGTCACAGGCCGCGCGCGGGTTCGGGTGGGTGCCGCCGTCAGGGTTGCAGCGGAGCAGGGCGCCCCTCGCCGGCGCGTTCTTCACCGCGACGATGATCTTCAGCTTGGCCTTGGCGGGACGTGCCGCCTGCGCGGAGGTGGAGCACGCCAGGAACGCAGCGCACAGCGCTATCGTGCCGATTGTTCGCATCATGATTACTCTCCGTTCGTTCTGCGGCACCAAACGCTACGACGGTGGAGGTCATGAAAAACGGAGGCCCTGGGCGGGCCTCCGTAAAGAAATCAAGCGGGGAGCGAGGCCACACCGGGCGGAAGGAACCGAGGCTGGGCGATGCCGATCCTGTCCAGATAAGGCGTGATGCCGCCCAGATGGAACGGCCAGCCGGCGCCAAGGATCATGCACAGGTCGATGTCCTGCGCCGCCGCGACGACGCCCTCGTCCAGCATGATGCGGATCTCCGTGGCCAGCGCCGTCAGGACGCGGTCGCGTACCTGCTCGGCGGTGGACGGTGAGGAGCCGCCGGAGAAGATCGCCACCGCGTCCGGGTCGAGCGAGAAGTCGGGACGGTACACGCCCGGCTTGCTCGCGGCGACCAGCTTGGCCATGTTCGCCGAGACGCCGAAGCGGTCGGGGAACGCCTCGTGCAGCGTCTCGGCCACGTGCAGGCCGACGGCCGGGCCGACGAGCTGCAGCAGCGCGAACGGCGTCATCGGCAGCCCGAGCCCGTCGAGCGCGTGCTCGGCCACCTCGAGCGGCGTGCCCTCGTCCACGGCCGCGACGACCTCGCCCATGAAGCAGGTCAGCAGCCGGTTCACCACGAACGCCGGAGCGTCCTTGACCAGCACCGACGACTTCTTCAGCGACTTGCCGACCGCGAACGCGGTGGCCAGCGTGGCGTCGTCCGTCGCGGCGCCCTTGACGATCTCCAGCAGCGGCATGACGGCGACCGGGTTGAAGAAGTGGAACCCGACCAGCCGCTCCGGGTGCTTCAGCCCGGCGCCCATCTCGGTCAAGGACAGCGAGGAGGTGTTCGTGGCGAGCAGGCACTCGGCCGGGACCACGGCCTCCACCTCGGCGAACACCTGCTTCTTGACCGCCATGTCCTCGAACACGGCCTCGATCACGAAGTCGGCGTCGGCGAAGGCGTCCTTGGTCAGCGAGCCGGTCACGAGGGCCTTGAGCCGGTTGGCCTGGTCTCCGGTGACGCGGCCCTTGGCGAGGAGCTTGCCGACCTCGGCCCGTACGTACTCCACGCCCTTGTCCAGCCTGGCCTGGTCGAGGTCGGTCATGACGACGGGCACCTCAAGCCGGCGCGCGAACAGCAGCGCCATCTGCGAGGCCATCAGCCCAGCGCCCACGATGCCGACCTTGGTGACCTTGCGGGCCAGCGACGCGTCCGGCGCGCCCGCGGGCCGCTTGGCCCGGCGCTGCACCAGGTCGAAGGAGTAGAGCCCGGCCCGCAGCTCGTCGCCCATCAGCAGGTCGGCCAGCGCCTCGTCCTCGGCGGCGAAGCCCTCGTCGCGGGTGGCGGTCTCGGCCTGGGCGATCAGGTCGAGCGCCCGGTAGGGGGCGGGGGCCGCGCCGTGCAGCTTCATGTCCAGCAGGAAGCGCGCGTCGGCGACGGCCTTCTCCCAGCCGTCATGGGCCCTGCGCTCGACGGTCACCTCGCCCTTGAGCACGCGGGCGGCCCAGCGCAGCGACTCCTCCAGGAAGTCGGCCGGCTCGAACATCGCGTCGGCGACGCCCAGCGCGAAAGCGTCCGTCCCCTTGATCATGCGGTTCTGCGACAGCGGGTTCTCGATGATCAGCTTGATCGCGTTCGCCGGGCCGATCAGGCGCGGCAGCAGCTGCGTGCCGCCCCACCCCGGCACGAGGCCGAGGAAGCACTCGGGCAGCGCCACCGCGGGCACGCCTGAGGAGATCGTCCGGTACGCGCAGTGCAGCGCCACCTCCAGCCCGCCGCCCATGGCCGCGCCGTTGACGAACGCGAACGACGGGATCGGCAGCTCGCCCAGCCGGCGGAACACGTGGTGGCCGAGCGCGCCGATGGCCAGCGCCTCCTCGCGCGAGGTCAGCGCCGCCGCGCCCTTGAGGTCGGCGCCGACGGCGAAGATGAAGGGCTTGCCCGTCACGCCGACCGCGGCCAGGTCGGTGCGCTCGGCGATCTCCGACAGCGCCCCGTTCAACGCGAACAGGCCGTGCGGGCCGAACGTGTTGGGCTTGGTGTGGTCGAAGCCGTTGTCCAGCGTGATCAGCGCCATCGTGCCCGCACCGCCGGGCAGCTGCACGTCCCGCACCAGCGCCTTGGTGACGACTTCGTCCGTGTTGCGCTCGCTCAGCAGCGCCCGCCAGTTCTCGATATTCCTCACGCCAGGTTCTCCCAGATCACAGTGCCGCCCATGCCCATGCCGACGCACATCGTGGTGATGCCGTAACGCACGTCGGGACGCTCGCCGAACTGCCGGGCGAGCTGCGTCATCAGCCGCACGCCCGACGAGGCGAGCGGGTGGCCGTAGGCGATCGCGCCGCCGTAGGGGTTCACGCGGGCGTCGTCGTCGGCGATCCCGAAGTGGTCCAGGAAAGCCAGCACCTGTACGGCGAACGCCTCGTTGATCTCGAACAGCCCGATATCCGAAATTTCGAGATTTGCCAGGCGGAGCGCCCGCTCCGTGGACGGGATCGGCCCCACGCCCATGACCTCGGGGTCGACGCCCGCGAACGCGTACGACACCAGCCGCATCTTCGGCGCCAGCCCCAGCTCCTCGGCGACGTCCCTGGCGGCCACGATGCAGCCGGTGGCGCCGTCGTTGATCCCGGAGGAGTTGCCCGCGGTGACGTTGCCGTGCGGGCGGAACGGCGTCTTGAGCCCGCTCAGCCCCTCCATCGTCGTGCCCGGCCGGGGCGCCTCGTCCTCGACCGCCAGCCCCCAGCCCTTCTCGGCCGTCCTGATCGCGGTCGGCACCAGATCGGGCTGGATCTTGCCGTCGGCGTACGCCTTGGCCGCCTTCTCCTGCGACACCACCGCGTACGCGTCCGCCCGCTCCTTGCCGATCCCCGGGTAGCGGTCATGCAGGTTCTCCGCGGTCATGCCCATGACCAGCGCGCTCGGGTCGACCAGCTTCTCCGACAGGAAGCGCGGGTTGGGGTCGACGCCCTCGCCCATCGGGTGGCGGCCCATGTGCTCGACGCCGCCCGCGATCGCGACGTCGTACGCGCCGAACGCGATGCCGCCCGCGACCGTGGTGACCGCGGTCATCGCGCCCGCGCACATGCGGTCGATGGCGTAGCCGGGCACGCTCTTGGGCAGCCCGGCCAGCACCGCCGCCGCGCGGCCGATGGTCAGGCCCTGGTCGCCGATCTGGGTGGTCGCGGCGATGGCGACCTCGTCCACGCGCTCGGGGGGCAGGGTGGGATTACGCCTGATGAGCTCGCGGATGACGCGGACGACCAGGTCGTCGGCGCGGGTCTCCGCGTACAGCCCTTTCGGCCCTGACCTGCCGAAAGGCGTGCGCACGCCGTCGACGAACACGACGTCACGAGAGGAAGGCACAGACTCGCTCCTCGTTGCTGGAAGGTGTTCCGAGGCTATGCTACTCGTCGGTAACTACTCCGCACACGAGGGCGGCGGTGAGCAGCCCGTAGATCACGCCGGTCGCCGGCTCCCAGAGATGGGCGCGGGCTCCGAGCAGCGCGGCGACCGCCACGGCCGCGCCCGTCCAGAGCACCGCGCCCGCTCGCGGACGCGCGCCCGGCCCGGGATCCCATGGATCGCCAGGAGATCCTCCCGATCGCCGGGCACGCGCCAGCATCCCCAGAGCGTCCCGTGCCCACCAAATGAGGAACGACACCCCGGCCACGAGACCCGCCACCGCGATCGCCTCGGCGGCCCGGCCCAGAGCGTCGGCGAGGCCATAGAGGGCGGCCTCGCGGAAGAAGCGCGGCGCCGCGCACCCCAGCAGCAGCGTCACCGCCCAGCCGCCGGCCAGCCCCATCCGGCTCAGGGGTCGTGCCCTCTCGGACGGGGCGACGGCGTAGAGCTCGCGTTCCCGGCGGTGTACGAGGCGGGCGCGGGCGCCCCAGACGTACTGGGTGATCGCCAGCGTGGGCAGGGCGGCGGCGAAGACCGCCAGGGACAGCACGGCGAGCGGCAGCATCTGCTCCCTGCTCGTGGCCCTGTCGGCGAGCAACTGGGCGGTGGCCGGCAGCGTGATGGAGGCGCAGAGCGCGACGAGCGCGGCGCGCCGGGCGGACCTGGTCCTGGCCCGCAGGCCGGCCAGCTCCTGGGCGCCGGGAGGGGGCGCCATCTCGGTCAGCAGCATGGAGGTCATGATGGCGGCACTGTGCGTAGCGGTGCCCGGGAATCGCGCGCTTTGGATGGAGCCCTCGTTCGGCCCGGTGGTGACGGAGAAGTATCCGGAAGGTCATAGTCTCCCCGTCGGCGGACAGGCGAACTAACGAGTAGGGCCAGCGAGAAGAGCTGTTTGCAATTGTGAATTCCTGTTTGTGACTATGCTGCGCGATCATGGCGCAAGGGGTGAACCGCATGAGAGAGCGACCCGGCAGTGCGGTTCGGGATCCTCGCATCGCCCCGACGCCACGCGGCCGGCGTGATCCCCGGCCGCGGCGAAACCCGCTGACCCCGTTGGGATGGGTGAGCGTGGCGCTGACGTTCGTGCTGGTGACCACCGTTCTCGGCGCGTACGCGTACTACCGGAACCTTGAGGGCGACATCCCCCGAGAGCCCATCGATCCCGGCGCGAGCCGCCCGCCGGAGACCGGTGCGCTCAACGTCCTGCTCGTCGGCTCCGACTCCCGCGACGGCGACAACAGGAAGTACGGCGCCACGTCCGTGGGAAAGGGGGAGCGCACCGACACGATCATGATGCTGCACATCTCCCCGAACCGGGACAAGGCCACCATGATCAGCTTCCCCCGCGACTCCATGGTCGTGATCCCCGAGTGCAAGGGGCGGAACGGCGCCGTGCTCCCCGGCGGGATCCGCCAGATCAACTCCGCCTTCAACGACGGCGGCATCAACTGCACGGTCAAGACCCTCGAGGCGCTCACCAACATCAAGATCAACCACTTCGTGAAGGTCGACTTCACCGGCTTCAAGGGCATCATCGACGCCATCGGCGGCATCGAGATCTGCCTCCCCAAGCCGGTCAACGACCCCAAGGCGAAGCTGGTGCTCGGCGCGGGCAGGCACGTGGTGAACGGCGAGCAGGCGCTCGGCTACGTCCGGACGCGCTACGCGCTGGGCGACGGCAGCGACCTGAGCAGGATCCAGCGCCAGCAGGTGTTCCTCAACCAGGTGCTGGAGAAGGTCACCGACGGCGGCCTGCTCACCGACCCCATCAAGCTGAACGGCTTCCTGCAGGCCGCCGTCCAGGCCGTCACCGTGGACGACGGGCTCACGCTCGACCGGATGCTCGACATCGCCAACAGCGTCAAGGGCCTCACGGCCAAGGAGCTCAAGGGCATCACGGTGCCCGTCGAGTCGTACCCGACGGACAAGAACCGGGTGCAGTTCAGCCAGCCGGCCGCCGGCAACTTCTTCGAGAGCGTACGCAACGACGACGAGGTCACCGCCAGCCCCACCCCCGGCAAGTCGGCCGCGCCGAAGATCGAGAACGAGCAGGTACGCGTCCAGGTGCTCAACGCCACCGGCGAGACGGGGAAGGCCATCCAGGTGGCCGACGAGCTGGCCGCCCAGGGCTTCGCCGTCATCGAGGTCGGCAACGCCCCCGCCACCGAGACCACCGCGATCCGCTACGCCAAGAAGGATGAGCAGGACGGCCAGGCCTACGCGGACGCGGTGGCCGGCCGGCTGTCCAAGGACAAGCGGACGCCGGTGGCGGGCAAGGTGAAGCCGCTCAATACGCAGCCGTACACGTCCAAGGCCGCCAAGGTCCCGGAGGGCCCGATCGTCCAGCTCGTCATCGGGAAGGACTGGCCGGGCGTGCGCGTCGTCTCGGCGATTCCGGATTCACTCAAGGACAAGGTGGTCGACAACACCACCGATCCATGCCTCTGACGGCGAGGGCGCTTCGCCGATTCGTCAGGCAATTACGCCGGGAAGAGTGTTGCAACGACAGGGAATGCGCCAATTGAAACCTCCAATGCCGAATAGTTATCCCGTTCAGAAGTGTGCTGCTTGACCCCTGGCTGGAGCGGTCCAACTCCTGCGTACAAAGGACGTTGAGCAATTCCGCTCGTACGTGGCCTGCGCGACGTTCACGTGTCGCCATGCGGCAACCTTCTGGTCCATGAAAACATTCACGTGCTCGAAGTGACCAGGAAGGATATATGCGCCCTTCTCGACTTATTCGGCCTGGAATTCGGCTGTGCGCCGAGAACGCCGAATACGATCGCGCTCATCGCAGCGCTTCGGCTCGTTTGCCTGGATGACAGGCTTAGGCCGTGACGCCGGCGTCCACGGGGATCGAGGCGCCTGTGATGGCGCGGCCGCCCTCCCCGGCGAGGTGGGCGACGGTGGCGGCGATGTCGTCTGGAGAGCAGTAGCGGCCGAGCGCTGTCAGGCGGCGCTCCTCCTCCGCCTCCGGGGCGTCGGCCGGGTTCATCTCAGTCTCGGTCGAGCCCGGGTTCACGACGTTGGCGGTGATGCCGCGGGGGCCCAGGTCTCGCGCCAGGCCCTTGGCGAGGCCGATGAGGGCGGACTTGCTCATCGCGTACGCCGTCCAGCCCGCGTACGGCACCCGCTCGGCCAGGCTGCTGCCGATGAGGATGATGCTGCTGCCTCGCTCCATGTGCCGGGCCGCCGCCTGCGCCAGCACGAACGAGGCTCGGGCGTGCACCGCCAGCAGGTGGTCCACCTCGTCGAGCGTCACCTGCTCCAGCGGTCCGTACGGTGCGATTCCGGCGTTGCTCACCAGCACGTCGAGCCGCCCCAGTTCGCGGACCGTCCGCTCCGCCGCGTCGACCAGCGCGCCGGCGTCGGCGGACTCGGCCCGGATTCCGAGGGCACGCCGTCCCGCCGCCGCTACCTCGTTGATCACCGTGGCGGCCCGATCGCCCGCGGTCCGGTGCGTGATCGCCACGTCGAAACCGTCGCCCGCCAGCCGCCGTGCGATGGCCGCGCCGATTCCCCTGCTGCCGCCCGTGATCAGGGCAACTTTGCGTGTCATGCGCGTACGCGCTGATCGACCGGCGGGAGCGTGCGTTCCAATTGGCGTTCATCGAGGGGCCGCCGCCGCTGGGGCCCGGCGCGGAGGATGCCCTGGGCGACGTGCTCGAGGGCCTCGTGGGCTGACCGGCCGCGATCCCGGTCCCCGCCCGTCCTCGGCTGCGACTCTGTCCATCCATGCCGGCCGGCGCGTGGTCCGAAGGTTTACCGATCCGGGACCGGCCGGGTTCCCCCGGGCCCGCGACCCAGTCAGGCAAGGGATGGGGGAGCCCGCTCACATGGGGGGCCGGGTGGGGTGGCAGGGGCTGGAGCTGGCCTATGTTACGGAGAGTAGTTTTAGGGAAACGTGTGAAATTTCCGGACAATGGGTGGTCGACTCTGCTAGGAAGGGGCGCGGTCAGAATTCGTATTAGAGAGGTTCCATCGTGGCGCGCGACGAGAATGACAGGCCATTCGAGGATGGGCAGGGGAGGTCGTTAAACCCGGAGATGACGGGTGACGTGCTGTCCCCGCGGTGGAGCACCGATGACACCGACGAGCAACCCGCCATCCAGGTCGTCGGCAACGAGACCTACATCCTTCCGCCCGGCAAGGGCGAGCCCCAGTTGATCGGTGAGGGCCTGCGTGACGTGCTCGACGACGCCCCGGCGGCCTCGCACGACATGCTGAGCGGCCCCAGCGACCCGCACGACATGCTGGGCGGCTCCGGCGGTCCGCATGACCTGGGCGGCTCCAGCGACTCGCACGACGTGCTCGGCGGCCACAGCGGCCCCCACGACGTGCTGGGCGACCCCGGCGGCTTGTATGACGGGCTGGGCGGGGCGAGCGGTCCGCACGACACACTGCGGGAGCCGAGCGATCCGCACCAGGTGGAGGACGGGAATCCGTACCTCCCGCTCGACCGCGGGTATGAGGGCGGGCACGACGATCGCGAGCAGGAGCAGCCCAAGCGCGGCTTCCTCGGCTCGGGCTGGACCGACGACTCGCAGGACGGGCGCTCCCGCGGCGGCTCGCGCGGCGGCGACGGTGAGGTGCGCCGCCGCACCAGGTTGCTGCTGGTGGCGGCCGTCGCGGTGGTGCTGGTCGGCGTGGGGGCCGGCTTCATGCTCACCGGCACCTCGTCGGATGACCCGTGCGCGGGCGGCCAGTGCGCCAGCGCCGGCGAGGTGACCTCGCCCTCCGACTCCGCGGTCCCCGAGGACACGGAGCCGGTGGAGGAGTCCACCCCTGAGCCCGACGATTCGGCCACCGGCGACCCGACCGAATCCGAGTCCGCAAACCCCGACCCGACGACCCAGCGGCCGCAGCCGACGCGCGAGCCGACCACGCGTCCAACCCGCACGCGCATCGGCGAGCCGACCGCGAAGACCAGCAGCAGGACCACCAGGGCGCCGCAGAACGAGATGCAGGACGCCGACACCCAACCCGACTCGCCGACTGACAAGCCGGCGACCAAGCCGCCCGTTCAGCAGCCCACCAGCCAGACCACGCAGGCGCCCCCGACCCAGGCGCCCGCGCCCACGCCGACGCAGGAGAAGAAGGGCCTGCTCGACATCCTCTTCCCCTGGTGAGACGTCCTTTGACGGCGGCCTGAGACGTCCCCCCGTCCCACGGGGTCGAGGGGTCCGTGTCCTCGAGGTGGGCGACATCCCGAACCCGGGGGCCGAGTCCCCGGGGGACGTCCCGGTCTCCGGGCCCGAGTCCCCGAGGCGGGGGCGCTGTGTCCCCCGGATCCAGGGCGTACGCGTCCCTGATGGCCGGGCGTTCTGTTCCCCCGGGCCCGGGGCGTGTAAGGATGCGGATCCAGGTGCTGATCTGGCACACTGGAAACCGCTTTCCGGGAGGTCACGTGGTCACGCTTGAGGACGTCGCCAGGCAGGCGGGCGTCTCGCTGGCGACCGCCTCGCGGGTGCTCAACGGCAGCACCCGCCAGGTGGGCGCGGCCCTGCGGGCCCGCGTCGAGCAGGCCGCCGACGAGCTGGGCTACCGGGCCAACATCGCGGCCCAGACGCTGGCCCGCGGCGCCGGTAACGTCATCGGCATCGTCGTACACGACCTGACCGACCCCTACTTCGCGGCCCTGGCCGACGGGGCGATGCGGGCGGCGGCCACTGAGGGGCTGCTGGTCATGGTGGGCACCACGCATCGCGACCCGGAGCAGGAGATCGCCTACGTGGCCACGCTCAACGCCCAGCGCGTGCGGGCGGTGCTGCTGGTCGGCTCGCGGGTGGCCGACCCGGGCGTCACCGGGCGGCTCCGCGACGAGCTGGCCAAATACCGGTCGGGCGGAGGCCGGGCCGCCTGCGTCGGGCAGGACCTGCTCGGCGTGGACACCGTCGCGCCCGCCAACCGGGAAGGGGCGGCGGAGCTGGCGCGGGCGCTGGCCGGTCTCGGGCACACGCGGTTCGCGGTGCTGGCGGGGCCGCCGCACCTGGTCACCGCGGCCGACCGCTGTGCCGGTTTCGCCGGCGCCCTGGAGGAGCTGGGACTGCCCGCGCCGCACGTGATCCACGGGCCGTTCGACCGCGACGGCGGCTACGCGGCGGCCCAGCAGGTGGGGAAAGACGCGACTTGCGTGTTCGCGGTCAACGACGTGATGGCCGTCGGGGCGCTGGCGGCCTATCGGGAGCGTGGAATCCGGGTGCCCGAGGACGTGTCGGTGGCCGGATTCGACGACATTGTCACTCTGCGTGATCACGTACCGGCGCTGACGACCGTGCGGCTGCCGTTGAAGAACATGGGGGCGCGGGCTCTGGAGCTGGCGCTGGGCGAGGAGGACGCGGTAGTGGTCGAGCAGGTCGCCGGCGAGGTCGTGTTGCGGGAGAGCGTACGGAGGTTGGGGTGAGGCTGGCGGTCAGCACGCTGGGGATGCCCGGCGAGGGACTCGACAGGGCGATCGAGATCGCGGCCGGGCATGGTTGCCAGGGGCTGGAGCTGCGCCTGCACCCGGACACCGGCGTGCACGCCGGACTGGACGCGGCGGAGCGCCGCTCGGTGCGGGAGCGGGTGGAGGGCGCGGGCCTGGAGATCTCCGCCCTGGCGGGATATGTCGGGGTCTGCGAGCCGGGGCCGGACGAGCCGGTCGTCGAGGCGCTCCTCGCCGACCTGCGTCTCGCCGCCGACCTGGGCGCGCCCGGGGTGCGGGTGTTCCCGCGCGGCGACGACGCCGCCGTCGGAGCGCGACGGCTCAAGGCGGTCTCCGGTACGGCCGCCGCGATCGGCCGCCGCGTGCTCGTCGAGACGCACGACAGCATGGCCACCTGCGCGGCCGTGGCCCGGCTGCTCGCCGAGGCCGGCTGCCCCGAGACCACCGGTGCGATCTGGGACCTGCTGCACCCGTGGCGGCACGGCGAGTCCCCGGCCGATTCCCTGGCCGCGCTCGGCCCGTATCTGTCCTACGTCCAGGTCAAGGACGCGGTCTCGGCGCAGGACACCACGCCGGTGCCCATGGGGACCGGGTCCGTGCCGCTGACGGAGGCGGGCGAGCTGCTGCGCGCGGCCGGCTATGACGGGTGGGTGTCGCTGGAGTGGGAGCGCACGTGGTATCCGCAGGTCGCGCCCGTCGAGGAGATCCTCCCCGGAGCGGCTGACTGGGTGCGACGCTTCACCTCTTAGATACGTTTCGCCGCTTAGATGGGGGGATGTCCTCATCGAGAAACAAGGTCCTCGTGGTCGGCATGGACGGGCTGCGGTTCGACCTGCTGACCTCCTCGGGCGCCCCCGTCCTGACGTCGTTGATGTCCACCGGTGCGTACGGCACCAGCAAGCTCCCTTACGGCGAGGCCGACGCGCCGCGTACGGAGTCGCCCGGCGAGGTCGTCCCCAAGAGCCCGGAGCCGGGGGACGGCGGCCGGGTCATCAGATCGCGTACGGACTCCGGCCCGGGCTGGTCGTCCATCGCGACCGGGGTCTGGCCCGACAAACACGGCGTCGTGGACAACGGTTTCGCTGACCCCCAGTTCCTGAAATTTCCGGACTTCCTGACTCGTGCGAAGAATGCCAGGCCCGAGCTGACCACGTCCGCGTTCTTCTCCTGGGCGGCCCTCGACGAGCACGGCGCCTTCGGCCCCGCCATCGACCACCGGTTCGTCCTGAACGGCTACGAGTGCGGCTGGGCCGACGCCGACAAGCAGGTCGCCGAGGCGGCCGGGCGGCACCTGGCGCAGGAGGACCCCGGCGCCGTGTTCGTGTACCTCGGCGACACCGACGAGGTGGCCCACGACCTCGGCCCCCACTGCCCCGAATACGCCGCCGCCCTCCAGGCCCAGGACACCTATCTGGGCCGCCTGCTGGACACGATCCGCGCGCGGCCCTCGTACCCGGACGAGCGCTGGACCGTGCTGGTCACCACCGACCACGGGCACGTGGACGAGGGCGGTCACGGCGGCCCGTCGGACGAGGAGCGCACGGTGTTCGTGATCGCGCACCGGCTGGGCGAGGACCTCGGCGGGCGATCGCTCGGCGAGCCCCGGCTGGTCGACGTGGGGCCGACGGTGCTGACGGCGCTGGATGTGGCGATCGACCCCTCCTGGGAGTTGGACGGGGTGACCCTGCTGCCGTGACATAGTTCATCAAGTGTTGAATTCTTTGCCGGAAAGCGTGAGACTGGGTGACAAGACGCTGAACGGCAGGAGTGCATTCGATGAAAACGGCACTGGACTTCTCCGAGATCGACGCCGGAATGCTGGCCGAGGTGGGAGGCAAGGCCGCCAACCTCGGCGAGCTGACCAGGGCCGGGCTGCCCGTGCCGCACGGGTGGGTGCTGACCACGGACGCGTACCGGCAGGTCGCGGAAGGGCTGGAGGCGGACGGCGCCGGGCTGGCCGAGCGCGCCAGGCGGCACCTGCTTCAGGCCCCGGTGCCCGGCACCGTGTACGAGACGATCGTCAAGCACTACGCCGCGCTCGGCGGCGACGTCCCCGTGGCGGTGCGCTCGTCGGCCACGGCCGAGGACCTGCCGTTCGCCAGCTTCGCCGGGCAGCAGGACACCTACCTCAACGTGGTGGGCGCCGAGGCGGTGGTCGACGCCGTACGCCGCTGCTGGGCCTCATTGTGGACCGACCGCGCCGTCGCCTATCGCGAGTCCAACGGCATCGACCACGCCGCCGTCCGCCTCGCGGTGGTCGTCCAGGTCATGGTGGACGCGCAGGTCGCCGGGGTGATGTTCACCGCGAACCCGGTCACCGGCCGGCGGCGCGAGGCCGTCATCGACGCGAGCCCGGGGCTCGGCGAGGCCGTCGTGTCCGGAGCCGTCAACCCCGACCGCTTCGTCGTCCACGGCGGCGAGATCCTCGAACGCCACGTCGGCGACAAGCGGCTGGCCATCCGCTCCCTGCCCGGCGGCGGCACCGAGCGCGTCGAGACCACCCACGACGGGCTCTGCCTGACCGACGCCCAGGTACGCGAGCTGGCCGAACTGGGCACCCGCGTCGAGGACCACTACGGCGCGCCCCAGGACACCGAGTGGGCCATCGACGAGGACGGCAAACTCTGGCTCACCCAGGCCAGGCCGATCACCACGCTCTACCCGCTGCCCGAGACGACCCGGCCGGGCCTGCGGGTCTACTTCTCGGTCAACGTCGCCCAGGGCGTCATGGGGCCGCTCACTCCGATGGGGCGGTCGGCGTTCGGGCTGATCAGCGCCGGCGGCGCGAACCTGTTCGGGCACGGCCCGGCCGACCCGCTCGACGGCGCCCCCTTCCTGTCTGACTCGGGGCAGCGCATGTGGGTCGACCTCACCACGGCCGTGCGCAGCCGCCCCGGCCGGGCCATCCTCCCGCGCCTGCTGACGCTCGGCGAAGCCCGTACCGCGACCGTCATGGAGCGGCTGTTCGAGGACCCGCGCCTGGCACTGGCGCACACCTCCCGCCGTCCCTTACTGCGCGGCCTGCGGCGCTTCGCCCGCCGCGTCCACGCCCCCTCCCGCGTCCGGATGGCGCTGACCAGGCCGGACCAGGCCCTCGCGTACACCGTGCGCCTCGGGGAGGAGCTGGACAGGCGGCTCCGGCTGCCTGACTCGTCGAGCCCCGCGCAGCGCCTGGACCATGCCGAGCGCGTGCTCTTCGGAACCTTCCCGATGATCCTCTCGATCATGCCCATCGTGATCACCGGCTACGGCCTGTTCGCCCTGGCCTCCAGGCTCTCCGGCGTGCCGCTGGCCGAGATGCAGGACGTTCTGCGCAGCGTCCCGCACAACCCGACCACGGAGATGGATCTCGAGCTGTGGGAGCTGGCCACCCGCGTCGAGCCGGAGCCGTTCAAGGAACTGCCCGTCGCCGAACTGGTCCGCCGCTACCAGGAGGGCGTGCTTCCGCCGGTCGCGCAGCGCGAGATCGCCGCGTTCCTGGACAAGTACGGCCACCGCGGCGTCGCCGAGATCGACCTGGGCGTGCCGAGGTGGTCGGAAGCGCCCGCGCACATCCTCGGCGTGCTGGCCAATTACCTGCGCATGGACGGCGGTGCCGGCATCGCGCCCGCCGCGCTGTTCGCCAAGGGCGCGGAAGACGCGAGTGCCGCGATCGCCCGCGTGGTGTCGCAGGCCCGGCGCAGAGCCCGCTGGCGGGGCGCCGTGGTGCGGTTCGGGCTCCGGCGCACCAGGAAGTTCGCCGGCCTGCGTGAGCTGCCCAAGTTCTACCTGGTCAAAACGCTCGCCGCGATCCGGCACAGCATGCTCGCGGTCGGGGAGCACCTGGTGGGCCTCGGCGTGCTCGACTCGGCCGGGGACGTGTTCTTCCTGGACCTGCGGGAGGCCAGGGCCGCGCTGGGCGGGGGCGACCTGCGGGAGCTGGTGGCGGAGCGGCGGGCGGCGTACGAGCAGGAGTCGCGCCGCAGGCACGTGCCCAGGGTGCTGCTCTCCGACGGCACCGAGCCGGAGGCGCTCGCGCCCCCCGCGACGGAAGGCGCGCTGACCGGCACGGCGGCCTCGGCGGGCACCGTCACCGGCGTGGCCAGGGTCGTGCTCGACCCGGTGGGCGCGCACCTGGAGCCCGGCGAGATCCTTGTCTGCCCCTCGACGGATCCCGGCTGGACGCCGCTGTTCCTGACGGCGGGCGCACTGGTGATGGAGATGGGCGGCGCGATGTCGCACGGCGCGGTGGTGGCCCGCGAGTACGGCATCCCCGCCGTCGTCGGCGTCCCCGACGCCACCCACCGCATCACCACCGGCCAGGAGATCGAAGTGAACGGCGCGGCGGGCACCGTGACGCTAGTTTGACTGCTCCCCGCCTAAGGTGGGGGATTCCTGGCTCACGCTGCCTGGCTGTCCGGCGGACAGTCGGGTCCTACGCGATCGGCACCAGCCGGGTTCAGACCAGCCCGGACGAGCAGGGCAGGGGCTCGGATCGGGTGGGGACGATGAACGAGGCGTACCAGTGGCCGAGACTGTCACGGTACACGCGCACCGACGACGGCTCGGCGGGCAGGTCCCGCGACCACACCACGGTCGCCACGATGCCGCCGGCCAGGTGCAGGCGGCCGTCCTTGAGGCGGAAGCCGCGCTTGGTGTAGTTGAGGGTCGGGTCGGCCAGGTCCTTCTTCTTGAAGCGCGGCATCCCGGCCCGCTGCCGCATCGACAGGCGTTCGGTGATGTCCTTCAACGCCTTGGCGCGGGCCTTGCCGAAGTCCCGGGTGATCTGCTGCTGCGGGACGCTGGAGCCCTCGCGCAGCCACGGCGTGATCCGGCGGGCCTCGGTCAGCATCTTGTCGAGCTGAGCCGGGCCGCAGGTCCGCTTGTCGCCGGGGTTGGCCTTGTTGTTCAAGTAAGTCTGCTGGGACTTGGCGACGCACTCGTTCCAGATCCACCGGCAGCGGTCCCACTCGGCCAGCAGCGCCGTTCGAGCGGTGGACGACACGCGAAGCCGGTAGGTATACCGGGCGTTCTCGGCCCCTTCCCCACCTTCTTCTAGTGTCGCGATGACACCATCCTACCACTACACTCGGTGGTGTGGATCACGAAGTGCGCATCACTCTCAGACTCCCCGCCGACCTGCACGCGTGGCTGGTCGGCCAGGCCAAGACCGCCCGCCGGTCCCTCAACTCCGAGATTCTGCACCGGCTGGAGACCAGTCGCAGCGGGCCTGCCACCGACGGCGAATCGCCCTGACGGCGATTCGTCCTTTTCCTGCCCTGCTCCACAGGAGTCCGATTCCTTCCCGGCCTGAAGGCTGGGGCATCTTCGAAGAAGTCTGGTGATCGAATGCCCGCGACGAGGCCGTGAACGCCCTGGTCCGGCTGCTCGCGCCGGGTGGGCGGCTGGTGATCGTCGGCCATGGGAAAGAACGGACGCCGCTGGACTGGGCCGTCTGTCTCGCGGGCCAGGCGGTCTCGCATGTGCTGAAGCTGTTCCACGGAGGCAAGAGCGGACCCGGCGTGCCGACCATGACTCCGGTCATGCCGTGGGGAGAGATCGCGCGGGCGGCGCGCCGGCTGCTGCCCGGCTGCCGCTTCCGACGCCTGCTGCTTCGCCGCTACCTGCTGACCTGGGACAAACCGGCGTAGCCGGCCCCTCGAGGGGAGGGGGAGCGGGGGCACGCCTGGCCGCGGCCCGCCGCTCCCGGAGGCTCACGCCGTGGGAAGCACCACGTCCTCGTAGCGGGCCTTCATCGTGGCCACCACCTCGTCCGGGTCGGCGGCCCAGAGGTCGGCGTTGAAGATCTCCACCTCGACGTCGCCGGTGTACCCGGCGTCCAGGACCGCTCGCGTGATCGGCTGGAAGTCGATCACGCCGTCGCCCATCATGCCGCGCCCGAGCAGTATGTCCTCCGGCAGCGGGTGCAGGTAGTCGCACACCTGGTACGACGCGATCCGGCGGCCGGCCCGCGCGATGTCCTCGAACAGCCTCGGGTCCCACCACACGTGGAAGGTGTCGACCACCACGCCGACCTGGTCCTCCGGGTAGGCCAGGCTCAGGTCGAGCGCCTGGCCCAGGGTGGACAGGACCGCCCGGTCGGGGCAGTAGATCGGGTGCAGCGGCTCCAGAGCCAGCTTGACGCCCCGCTCCCCGGCGTACGGCGCCAGCTCCGCCAGCGCCTCGGCCACCCGCTCCCGCGCCCCGGCCAGGTCACGAGAGAACCGCCCGGTCTTCCCGGTGGCTTCGCCCTCGGTGCTGACGGTGGTCGTGCGCACCGTGACGCCCGCGGCGGTGGTGCTGGTCGTGACGGTGGTGCCGGGGCCGACGGTCGCGCTGGTGACGGTCACCGTCGTGGTGGAGTGATCCCGGCCGCCGGAGGCCGCGAACGCGCTCGAACTCGCGAACCCGTGCGTGCCCGCCCCTGCGTCCGTGTCCTGGGGGAGCGGCTCGCCCGGCTTCACGCCCGGCAGTCCGCCGACCACCATCACCAGGCAGGCCGCGCCCAGCTCGGCCGCCTCGTCGATGGCCCGGCGGTTGTCGTCCAGCGCCGTGGCGAAGGCCCGCCGGCCCTCCTCGCCGGGCAGGCCGCCCGCCGTGAGGAAGCCGCCGCGGCACAGCGACGACACCCGGAGCCCGGCGTCCCGTACCAGCTTGACGCTCTGCGCGAGCCCGTGCTCGGCCACCTTCTCGCGCCACAGCCCGACCGCCTCCAGGCCGTGCCGCGCGCAGCCGTCCACGGCCTCGGACACGGACCAGCGCCTGGTGGTCCACTGGTTCAGTGAGAGACTCGGACTGCTGTGCCTGATGGTTCCCTCGCTTCGCTCGCTCACAGGCCGTTCACCGCCAGCAGCGCCTTCATCCGGCGCACGGCCAGCTCCTGGTCGGCCAGCAGTCCGGCCTGGTCGGCCAGCCGGAACACCTCCGAGAGGTGGATCAGGGAGCGGGCCGACTGGGCGCCGTTCACCATGGCGAACGCGTCCTGGTGGCCGTTCAGCCAGGCCAGGAAGACGATGCCGGTCTTGTAGTTGTACGTCGGCGTCTCGAAGATCTTCCTCGACAGCGGGACGGTCGGGGCCAGGATCTCGTCGTAGGAGGCCAGCAGCCGATCGCGCTCCGCCTCGTCACCGGCCGCCTCGGCGGCGTCCAGCACCTGGAGCGCCGCCGCGGCCGCCGGGGCGATCGCGTCGAAGATTCCGAGCAGGGCGTGCGAGCCGGTCCTGATCAGCGACGGGTAGTTGAAGTCGTCGCCCGTGTAGAGCTTGACGCCCTCGGGGAGCGCGGCGCGCAGGCCCACCTCGTGCTCCTCGTCCAGCAGCGACACCTTCACGCCGTCCACCATCGAGGCGTGCGCGTGGATCAGCTCCAGGAACGACTGGGTCGCCGCGGCCACGTCGCGCGAGCCCCAGTAGCCGGCCAGCTGCGGGTCGAACATCTCGCCCAGCCAGTGCAGGATCACCGGCCGGTCGGCCAGGCCGAAGAGCTTGCCGTAGACCTGGTGGTAGTCCCGCGGGCCGGTGGCCACCCTGGCGAGCTGGCGGGACGCCATGACGATCACTCCGGCGCCCGCCGACTGGACGGTCTCCACCTGCTCGGCGTACGCGGCGGTGATCGCGTCCAGGTCGGCGGCGCCGGGCGCGTGGTCGGTGCCCGCGCCGCAGGCCACCAGCGTCACCGGGTCGCCGAACGCGCGGGCCTCGGCGGCGCTGCGCTGGATGAGCTCCTTGGTCGCCGCCCAGTCCAGGCCCATGTTGCGCTGGGCGGTGTCCATGGCGTCCGCGATCCGCAGGCCGTGCGACCACAGGTGGCGGCGGAAGCGGAGGGTGGCCTCCCAGTCCACGGCGGCGGGGGAGCCGGGCGTGTTGTCGCCGAGCGGGTCGGCCACCACGTGGGCGGCCGCGTACACGATGCGGCTGGTGGCCGGCGTCGGCGACACCGGCCAGACCGTCGGCTCGCTCAGCGCGTACGCGCCGAAGCCGGGCAGGTCGATCATCACAGCCCCGGCACCTCGATCCTGCGGCCCTCGGCGTTCGAGCGCAGGCCCAGCTCGGCGAGCTGCACGCCGCGGGCGCCCGAGGCGAAGTCGTTCGGGAACGGCGCGTCCTCCACCACGTGCCGGACGAACGCCTCCCACTGGATCTTGAACCCGTTGTCGAACTCGGTGTTGTCCGGCACCTCCTGCCAGCCGTCGCGGAAGCGCGCCGTGACCGGCAGGTCGGGGTTCCAGACCGGCTTGGGGGTGGCCGAGCGGTGCTGCGCGCGGCAGTTGCGCAGGCCCGCCACGGCGCTGCCGTGCGTGCCGTCCACCTGGAACTCGACCAGCTCGTCGCGGTTCACGCGAACCGTCCAGGACGAGTTGATCTGCGCGACGATGCCGCCTTCGAGCTCGAAGATGCCGTACGCGGCGTCGTCGGCGGTGGCCTGGTACGTGTTGCCCTGCTCGTCCACCCGCGCGGGAATGTGCGTCACGGCGCGGGCGTAGACCGACTCGACCCGGCCGAACAGGTTCTCCAGCACGTAGTGCCAGTGCGGGAACATGTCGAGCACGATGCCGCCGCCGTCCTCGGCCCGGTAGTTCCACGAGGGGCGCTGCGCCTCCTGCCAGTCGCCCTCGAACACCCAGTAGCCGAACTCGCCGCGCACCGACAGGATCTGGCCGAAGAAGCCGCCGTCGATCAGCCTCTTCAGCTTGAGCAGGCCGGGCAGGAACAGCTTGTCCTGCACGACGCCGTTCTTGACGCCCTTGGCCGTGGCGGCCTCGGCCAGCGAGAGCGCCTCCTGCGTCGACTCGGCCGTCGGCTTCTCGGCGTAGATGTGCTTGCCCGCCTCGATCGCCTTCAGCACGGCCTTGACCCTGGCGCTGGTGACCTGGGCGTCGAAGTAGATCACATTGTCGTCGTCGGCGAGGGCCGAGTCGAGGTCCGTGGTGAAATCCGAAATCCCATGCTTAGACGCGATATCTGCCAATTTGTCGGCATTTCTACCGACCAGTACTGGCTTGAGGCTGACCCGGCTGCCGTCCGAGAGCGTCACACCGCCCTGCTCGTTGATGGCCAGGACGGAACGGACCAGGTGCTGGCGGTAGCCCATCCGTCCGGTGACGCCGTTCATCACGACGCCGATGGTGCGCACGCTCATGGGGATCCCTTCAGGACGAACATGTGGAAAGCGCTTTCCCGAACCGTACGGCCGCGCCACCGAGGGCGTCAAGTAGCGCCTCCCCAAACCACCCCGAAACCCGGTTTCCTGCCTGGCCACCAGCCGTTGCGTGCGGGGCCGGGGCGAGTTAGATCTCGCCCCGGATTTCCAGCCGGGCCAGGGCCTTGGTGATGGGGTGGGCGGCGAGAGCGAGCTGCCATTCGCGGGCGCCGAGGGCGCGCAGCCGCGCCGTCACTGTCTCGTCGGTGATCTCCGCGGGCGGCTCCCACGTCAGCCGGCGAACCGCGTCCGGCTGCAGCAGGTTCTCCGTGGGCATGTGGTGCTCGTCGGCCAGCGCGGCCACCACAGCACGCGCCGCGGCCAGGCGCTTGGCGGCGGCCGGATCACGGTCGGCCCAGCGGTTGGGCGGCGGCGGCCCGTCGCCGGGCGTGGTGGGCTGCGGGAGCTGGCTGTCGGGCAGGGTGCGGGCGCGGGCCACGGCGGCGAGCCAGTCGCTCATGTGGCGGCGCGCGCTGCGCCCGGTGAAAGCGGAAATCTCCGTCAGAGCCTTTTTGGTGCGCGGCACTTCGAGCGCGGCCGTGATGATCGCGGCATCGGGCAGCACCCGGCCGGGCGCGAGGTCGGCCTCGCGGGCGATCGTGTCGCGCATGGTCCACAGCTCGCGCACGATGGCCAAGGCCCGGACGTTGCGTACCTTGTGAATGCCCGACGTACGCCGCCACGGGTCCGACCGGGGCACCGACGGCGGGGTGTTGAGCACGGCGGCGAACTCCTCGCGCGCCCACTCCAGCTTCCCGCTGTCCGTCAGCTCCCCGTGGAGCACGTCACGGAGCTCGACCAGCACCTCCACGTCGAGCGCCGCGTACCGCAGCCAGTCCTCCGGCAGCGGCCGGGTGGACCAGTCGGCGGCCGAGTGGCCCTTCTCCAGCCGCAGCCCGAGCACGGTCTCGACCATCGTGCCGAGCCCCACCCGCTCGTAGCCGAGCAGCCGCCCCGCCAGCTCGGTGTCGAACATCTCCCGCGGCCGGAACCCCACCTCCAGCAGGCAGGGCAGGTCCTGTGAGGCGGCGTGCAGCACGATCTCCGCGCCGGCCACGGCGGCGTCGAGCGCGGACAGGTCGGGGCAGCCGACCGGGTCGATCAACGCGGTCCCCGCCCCCGACCGGCGCAGCTGCACCAGGTAGGCGCGGTTGCCGTAGCGGTAGCCGGAGGCGCGCTCGGCGTCGACCGCCACCGGGCCGCTGCCCGCGGCGAACCGCTCCACGACCATGGCGAGACCGGCCGCGTCCGCGATCACCGGCGGGATGCCCTCGCGCGGCTCGAGCAGCGGCTCGACGGTGCGTTCTTCTGTCATGAGCTCACCGACCTCATGACGCTGACGATGTCTTGACTGGTGCCCTCACTTCGTTCGGTCACTCTCCGGATCATCCTGTCGGCGGGGCAGCGCGGCCACGTCCGGCGGGAGCGGCGGGATCCCCGCCGCCACGCACATCAGGTCGCACCAGGCGGCGACGTGGCCGGAGAGATCCTCCTGAGCGGGTGACCAGGACGCCCGCAGCTCGAGCTCGGTCGTGACAGGGTCTTCGGCTTTGTTGCCGAACCCCTCTGACACGGCTCTTGTCACCGTACCGCCCGCAGCCGAGTAGTCGGCTTGGTGCGCCTCCAGGGCCTCGGTCAGCCAGCTCCACGCGACCGGCCCGAGCAGCGGGTCGGAGGTGATCTCCGGCTCCATGTCGGCCCTGACGTACGCGACCAGCCGGAACGGGCCCTCCCAGCCGCGCTGGCCGTCGGGGTCGTAGAGGAGGATCAGCCGGCCCACCGCGAGCTCGTCGTCGTCGCGGTAGACCGACGCGCCGATGGCGACCGAGTAGGGGGCCAGCCGCTGGGGCGCGGGCAGGTCCTCCAGCTCGATCTCCGGCCTGACCTCGGCCAGCCGCATACTCTCCGCCGCGCGCGTGAACGCCGCGGGAGGCGGTGGCTGGTCACCGAGTGTCATAGCCGAAGCGTAGGTCGAAGTCGGACGGAAGGGGACCACGGGGGTGCTCATCCTTCGTGATCAAGCCGCAGCCGTTACGAGCTGCCGAACCGGTCGGGTGGACTCGGCCGAGCCGAGCATGATCGCGTGGCCGCACTCGACGCAGGCCCACTCCGGGCACTCGCCCGGCTCGTGCCCGTCGAAGCACGGGGGCTGCTCGAACAGTCGCTCACCAGCGCAGGAAGCGCAGGGCTCACTGCGGCGCTCTGGGGAACTCCACAACGCGGTCATCGCAACGTGGCCTTTCGTCGGGTTGTGGCTCCGACGTTGGCACGAGCCGCTGACAATTCCCCGCAACGCGCTCGGCGTGTCCCGAAAGTGGTCGCTGAATCGGTGCCGCGCGGTGGGTTGGCGAACATTTGGCCCAGTCGAGACCGGCCCTCTGGGTCGCCATGGGGTGTGTTCGACCCGTGTGCGACGCCTCTGCCGAGCAGACCGGTAAACCTTCATCTTGCTATCTGATCATGATTTGGCCCACCCAATGCATGTTTTTCCGACACCTCGCGTCGATGCGGGGACCGGCACCCGGACATGGCACCCTTGTGGGGTGAACCTCGCCGACTCAGCGTTCCTGCGTGCCTGCCGCCGCCAGCCCGTCCCGCACACACCGGTCTGGTACATGCGCCAGGCCGGTCGGTCGCTGCCGGAATACCTCAAGGTCCGCGAGGGCGTGCCGATGCTCACGGCGTGCGCCACGCCCGACCTGATCGTCGAGATCACCATGCAGCCGGTCCGCCGCTACGGCGTGGACGCGGCCATCTTCTTCAGCGACATCGTGGTGCCGCTCAAGGCCATCGGCGTCGACCTCGACATCAAGCCGGGCGTCGGCCCCGTCGTCGCCGACCCGATCCGCGACGCCAAGGGCCTCGAGGCGCTGCGCCCGCTCGAGCCCGACGACGTGCCGTACGTCACCGAGTCCATCCGCGCGCTGACCGGCGAGCTGGGCGGCACGCCGCTGATCGGGTTCGCCGGGGCGCCGTTCACGCTCGGCTCCTACCTGATCGAGGGCGGCCCGTCCAAGAACCACGACCACACCAAGGCCATGATGTACGGCGCCCCGAAGCTGTGGCACACGCTGATGGAGCGGCTGTCGGACATCGTCCTGGAGCACCTGCGCATCCAGATCGCGGCGGGCGCCTCGGCCGTGCAGCTCTTCGACTCCTGGGTGGGCGCGGTGGCGCCGGCCGACTACCGCGAGTTCATCCTGCCGCACACCCGGCGGATCTTCGAGGGCGTGGCGGGCGTGCCGCGCATCCACTTCGGCGTGGGCACCGGTGAGCTGCTCGGCGTGCTCGGCGAGGCCGGCGCCGACGTGGTGGGGGTCGACTGGCGGGTGCCGCTGGACGAGGCGGCCCGCCGCGTCGGGCCGGGCAAGGCGCTGCAGGGCAACCTCGACCCGGCCATCCTGCTGGCGCCGTGGGAGGTCGTCGAGCGCAAGGCGCGCGAGGTGCTGCGG
>NZ_VCJS01000653.1 GCF_005893125.1 Nonomuraea basaltis
CCGGGCAGAGCCCCGGAGATCGTGCCGCTGAGCGCCTCGGCGAGGTCGGCCATGCCCTTGTCGATGTCGAGGGTGGAGGATTCGACCAGGCCGTCGGTGTACAGCACCAGCAGACTGCCTTCGGGCAGTTCCATTTCCACGGTGTCGAAGGGCGGGGTGGCGGCGCCGAGGGGCGAGTTCGGTTCGGCGTCGGGGAAGTGGACGGTGCCGTCGGGGTGGACGATGGCGGGCGGGGGATGGCCGGCGCGGGCCAGGACACAGGAGCGGTTGGTGGGGTCGTAGACCAGGTACAGGCAGGTGGCGTAGAAGTCGTCGCCGAGCTCGCTGACCAGGTCGTTGAGGTGGGTGAGCAGTTCGTCGGGGGACAGCTCCAGGTCGGCCAGGGTGCGGACCGCGGTGCGCAGGCGGCCCATGGTGACCGCCTCGGCCACGCCGTGCCCCATGACGTCGCCGATGACTATGGCGACCCGGTCGGCCGACAG
>NZ_VCJS01000130.1 GCF_005893125.1 Nonomuraea basaltis
CCCGCCCACCCGGCGTGACCGAGAGGCCCCTGGCCGCCGGTCTCCTACAGGGGGCTGATCGCCCGGTCCCTGACGGACGTGACGATGCTCCAGGGCAACTCCGGCAACGGGAGCCGGTCCGACCCCGGATCCAGGAGCAGGGAGCCGGCGGGCAACCGCGGCGAGTTGGTCGCCACCACCCTGCCCTCGGCGTTCACCAGCGTGATCTGCGTGGGGCTCGCGGCCAGCACGCCGAGCAGCAGCGCCTCGAACCTGGCCGCCCGCACGTCGGCGCCCACCACGCCGAGGAAGCGGCCGTCCACCTCGGCGGGCGCGGTGAACGTCAGCATGTACGTGTCGGTGCCGCCGTAGTCGACGTACGGGCCGACGACGTGGCGGCGGCGGGTGCGCTCGGGCACGGCGAACCATTCGGCGGCCGTGTAGTCGTAGAAGTCGAGGCTCTCCGGGTCGAGGTCCACGTCGAGGAAGATCGGATCCTGTTCGGGCGGCGCCTGCCACCACTCCAGCCACCGCCGGTGGTCGGCCAGCACGCCGGGCGCGACGATGACGCCGGCCCCCGCCACCACCTCGTGCGTCCTGCTCAGGCAGGCGAAGATCTCCGGCCGGACCGCGGCGAGGTCGGCGCAGGCGAACGAGCCGGAGGCGCGATAGCAGGTCACGACGCTCGCCAGGATGCGATCCAGCGAGCTGAAAATGTCCGCGACGATCGTGTGCACCCGGTCCGCCACCTGATCGACGTGCCGATCGCTCATCGTTGCCTCCTCACTCGGATGCGACGAGCCGCCAATGGAACTCCATCAGACGCTCTATCCCCTTGTCGATGTGTTCCTCGGTGAGCGACCTGGCGCGGGCCGGGTCGCGGGACTCGATGGCGTCGATCACCTGGGTGTGGCTGCGTACCACGTCCTGCGGGTCGACGGCCTCCCCGTACGGGAGCCAGAGCAGCTCGCCCACCTCGGCCTGGATGTCGATCTCGGCGCGCGTCAGCCGTACGGACTGGGCGGCGGCGGCGACCTCGATGTGGAAGCGGCCGTCGGCGCGGCGGCGGTCGCCCACGGAGGTGGCCGTGTCGAGGCGGCCGAGGACCTGGCGCAGGCGCGTGACGTTGTCGGCGGAGGCCCGGAGGGCGGCCAGCCGGGCGGCGGTGCCCGCGATCGCGGAGCGGTAGTCGCCGATCTCGCGTAGCTCCGAGGTGCTGAGCTCGCGCAGGCGGCGTCGCAGCCTGGCCGTGGACGGGTCGGAGGGCGCGAGCACGAATGTGCCGCCGCCGCGCCCCCTGCGGGTCTCGACCAGCCCGCGCTCGCGCAGGGCGGCCAGGGCCGCGCGCAGCGTCACGGTGGAAACCTTGAGCGCGTTCGCCAGCTCCAGCTCGGCGGGGAGCTGGTCGCCGTCGGCGATCAGGCCGAGCGCGATCGCCTCGGCCAGCCGGCGCACCACGACCTCCGCCCGGCCCGAACCGTCATCGAGCGGGGCGAAGACCGCCGCTTTGGGGAGCTGACTCACACGCTCCAGCATATTGCCATTTGAAATATGAACTCATAGTTTTAAGCGCAACCCGCCCTAGGGAGGCCACATGCCGGATCCCGAGAAGAGGTTCGCCGAGGAGTGGCGCGACGCCGCCTACAACTGTTTCTCCTCAGGCCACAAGTTCTGCCGCGAGGTCTGCCCGGTCATGCAGGTCACGCGGAACGAGTCCTGGAGTCCCACCGCCTTCCACGCCAATGTCGTGGCGATGGAGAAGGGCGAGCTCGAGGTCGCGGACGTCGCGGCCGACTACGTCAACTGCACCGGATGTGGCGCATGCGAGCTGCGCTGCCCCAACTCGCTGTTCACCGGCGACTTCTACCGCTTCCGCACCCGTACGGTCGACCTGGTCAAGGCCGTGCGCGGCCTGGCCGTCTCGCAGGGCGTGCACCAGCCGGGCTGGCAGCGCTGGAACCTGCTCACCGACGAGCGCAGGCACGAGCCGGTGCTGAACGGCACCCCGGTCGGCCAGGCGCGGGTACGCGACTGGGCCGAAGGGCTGGACCTGCCGATCGGCGGGGAGACCATCTTGTTCGTCGACTGCGAAGCGGCCTTCTACCGCACTTCGGTGCCGCGCTCGGTGGCCCGGATCCTGAATCTCGCCGGCTACAAGTTCGGGCTGATGAACGAGCAGTGGTGCTGCGGCGGCCCGGCGGCCGAGATGGGCTACGAGGAGCAGGCGCGCCGGTTCGCCCAGCACAACCTGGACGACTGGCGGGCGGCCGGGGTGCGGCGGGTGCTGGTGCTCGACCCGCACGACTACATCACGTTCACCGAGGACTATCCGAAGTACTTCGGCGACGCCTACGACATCGAGATCGTGCTGGTCGTGGAGCTGCTGGCGGAGCTCATCAGGGAGGGCAGGCTGACACCGCGGGTCCCGGTCGAGCGTACGGTGACCTACCACGACCCGTGCCGGCTCAACAAGCGCAAGGGCGTCTGGCGGGAGCCGCGGGAGATCCTGCGGGCGATTCCCGGGTTGACCTTCCATGACGTGGACCGGGTGACGCAGTGGTCGTACTGCTCGGGCGGGGGCGGCGGGCTGCCCGTCGAGAAGCCGGAGCTGACCGCGAAGATCAGCGAGCACCGGGTCGGGCAGGCGGCGGAGCTGGGCGTGGACACGCTGGTCAGCGCCTGCCCGTGGTCGGAGCGGCCGCTGTCGGAGGCCGGTCAGGCGCGCTCGATCGACGTCGTGGACCTGCACGAGCTGCTGGCCGAGTCGCTGGGGGTGGCTCCATGACGGTCCTGCTCGGCGACCCCGTGCTGGAGGAGCTCAGGCAGATTCTCGGCCCCGAGCACGTGCTGACCGGCAAGGCCGACCGGCTCAACCGGGCGCGCGTGCCCGCGCCGTTCCCCGTGCACCGGTGGGCGGAGCGCATGCCCGACCTGGTCGTGCTGCCGGCCTCCACCGAGGAGGTCGCGGAGGTGCTCAGGCTGGCCAACAGCCTGCGGATCCCGGTCGTGCCGCGCGACGGCGGCACCGGGCTGACCGACGGTGCGGTGCCGCTGCGCGGCGGCATCGTCGTGGACGTCAAGCGGATCAACCAGATCAGGGAGATCGACCTCGACAACCGCACCTGCACGGTCGGCACCGGCATCAACGCGCTCAAGCTCAACGAGGTCCTCGCCCGACATGGCCTGATATATCCGGACGATCCGGCGTCCTACCCGTGCTCGCTCGTCGGCGGCCGGATCGGCACCAGCGGCTGGTCGCTGATCGGCTCCCGCTACGGCCACACCCGCGACCTGGTGCTCAGCTTCGACCACGTGCTGCCGACCGGCCGGGTCATCCACGTCGGCGACGGCATCGGGCGGAAGATCACCAAGAGCTCCAGCGGGTACCAGCTCAAGCACCTGTTCATGGGGCATCAGGGCACGCTCGGCATCGCCACTGAGGCGACGCTGAAGCTGTTCCCGAAGCCGGAGGCGGAGTTCTCGCCGTTCTGGGCGTTCGAGGACTACGACAGCGCCTACCGCGCGGTCGGGGCGCTGGCGCGGGCGGGCGTGGCCACGTTCGCCGGCGCGGTGCTGTTCGACGAGTGGAAGGTCGACTACCTGCGGCGCGACGACGAGGCCTACATCCCGCAGCCGTCGTCGGTGAAGGCGCTGGTGTGCGCCGCAATGTACGGCTACGAGGACGAGGTCCGGGCAGGCGGCAGGAGGCTGCTGCGCATCGCCCGCTCGCTCGGCGCCCGCTACCTGGGCGACGAGATCTCCGAGGGCGACTGGGCGGCCAGGCACGACAGGTACGCCACGCCGCTGCACGGCCGCAGCCGATCGGGCCAGGTCGTCCCGATGAGCTGGCACTGCGAGGACGCCTCGATCAACTACACGAACCTGCCCGCCGTACGGCTGGCCTGGCACGAGATCGCCGACCGGCTCAGGCGCGAGAGCGACGTGTTCGACGACTGGGGCATGTTCGCCTACACCAATGGCGCGACCGGCGCCGACTACCTCACCGAGATCGACATCGGCATCTGGGAGCAGCGGCTCGACAACGCCGCCTGGGAGGTGTGGGTGCGGGCCAAGCGCGACCTCGCCGCCGTGACGCTGGCGCACGGCGGCTCGATCAGCGCCTGCCACGGCTCCTGCCGCGAGGGCGAGGTGGACCTGGTGCCCGCCGAGCTCGGCGGTGGGTACGACGTGATGCTCGACATCAAGCGGGCCATCGACCCGAACAACATCATGAACCCCGGCAAGTACCTGCTCGACCAGGCATACGCGGAGCAATCGTGAAATATCGCTATCAGGAGGAGATGTCGCCTCCACCGGCCCAGCGGGTGACCGACGTGGCGATCACCCGGTTCGAGCACGTCTTCGAGGTCGAGCCCGGCCTCATGACCGACCACGTGACGCAGCAGACCTTCCCCAACTGGGACACGCTGCGCCTGGTCCGGTCCCGGGCCGACCACCTGGCCTGGATGCACCGGCACTTCGCGGACAAGGTGATCTCCGGCGAGGAGCTCCTCCATGACCTCGACTGATGACGCCGCGCTGAGCCCGGCGGACGACGCCCGGCTGGCCGACCTCGGCTACACCTCCGAGTTCCGCAGGGACATGAGCCTGTGGGCCAACTTCTCCCTCGGCTTCACGTACCTGTCTCCCGTGGTCGGGATCTACACGCTGTTCGCCTCGTCGCTGGCCGTCGGCGGCCCGCCGATGATCTGGAGCCTGGTCATCGTGGGCGCCGGGCAGTTCCTGGTGGCGCTCGTCTTCGGCGAGATCGTCTCGCAGTACCCGCTGACCGGCGGCATCTACCCCTGGGCCAGGCGGCTGTGGGGGCGGCGGTGGGCCTGGATGACGGGCTGGGTGTACCTGGTCGCGCTGCTGGTGACGATCGCGAGTGTGGCGTACGGGGCGGGACCGTACCTGTCCGCTTTTCTCGGGATCGAGGTGGGCACGGGGAACACGATCCTCTGCGCGTTGATCATCCTGGTCGGGGCGCTGGCCATCAACATGCTCGGGACCAGGGCTCTGGCGGTGGCGGCGATCATCGGGTTCGCCGCCGAGCTGGTCGGGGCGCTGGCCGTGGGCGGGTGGCTGCTGCTCACCCAGCGGCACCACGGGCTCGGGGTGCTGTTCGACTCGTTCGGTGCGGGGTCGGAGTCCGGATATTTCATCGCGTTCCTGGCCGCCGGACTTATTGGGATATTTCAGTACTACGGGTTCGAGGCGTGCGGTGATGTGGCCGAGGAGGTGCCCGACCCGACCCGGCGCATCCCCAAGGCCATGCGCATGACCATCTACGTGGGCGGCGCCGCCGCGACGTTCGTCTGCCTGGCGCTGCTGCTCGCGGTGCCCGACTTCGCCGCCGTCGTCTCCGGCGCCGACGCCGACCCCGTCACGAACGTGCTGACCACCGCGTTCGGCGCCGTCGGCCTCAAGGTCGTGCTCGGCGTGGTGCTGCTGTCGTTCCTGTCGTGCGCGCTCAGCCTGCAGGCGGCGGCGAGCCGGCTGCTGTACTCCTACGCCCGCGACGACATGATCGCGGGCAGCCGCGCGTTCAGGAGGTTCTCCCGGGCCAGGCGCATCCCGCCGAACGCGCTCCTGGTCGCCGCCGTCGTGCCCGCGCTGGTCGTGCTCGGCTCCATCGTGTCGGAAGACGCCCTCATCAAGATCATTTCATTCGCGGTGCTCGGCATCTACCTGGGCTTCCAGATGGTGGTGCTGGCGGCGTTGCGGGCCAGGTTGCGCGGCTGGCGCCCGTCCGGGCCGTTCACGCTGGGCCGCGGGGGGCTCGCCGTCAACGTGGCCGCGCTGGTCTACGGGGTGCTCGCCATCCTCAACATGGCCTGGCCGAGGACGCCCGACGCCCCCTGGTACGACAACTACCTGGTGGCCCTGTCCGGGCTGGTGGTGGTCGCCGCCGGGCTGGTCTACCTGCTGGTCGCCAGGCCGTACGACAAGGGCGACGCCCCTTCGGGCGACGCCATCCCTCAGGAGGTCGCACGATGAAGTTCAGTTACGTGATGCTGCCCGATTACCCGCTGCGGGAGTCGCTGGCGTCCATTCGCCTGGCCGACGAGCTCGGCTTCCACGCCTGCTACGCGGCCGACGAGACCTGGCACAAGGACCTGTGGCTGCTGTTCGCCGCCGCGGCGCAGCAGACCTCCCGCATCAGGTTCGGGCCCAGCGTGTCGTCGGTGGTGCTGCGCGAGCCGTCCCTGATCGCCCAGGCGGCGGCCACGCTCGACGAGCTCAGCGACGGGCGCGCCGAGGTGGTGCTGTCCAGCGGCAACTTCGGGCTGCTCGCGCAGTACAACATCGACTGGACGGTCACCAAGCCCCTGTCGCGCGTGAAGGAAGCGGCGCATGTGGTGCGCACGCTGCTGGACGACGGCGCGATCACCTTCGACGGCGAGTTCTTCAAGTACAGCGGCCTGTTCACCTTCGCCCGCCCGGTGCAGGAACGCGTGCCGGTCAAGCTCGGCGCGATGCGCGGGCCGCGCTCCTTCCAGGCGGCCGGTGAGCTGTCCGACGGCGTGCACCACGCGCTCAGCTACACCCGCGAGGCCTACGACTACCTCGTCCAGCACTTCAGGGCCGGCGCGGAGAAGGCGGGCAAGGACGCCTCCTCGATGGACATCGGCGCCTGGGTCGTCTTCGCCACCGGCCCGGACTCGGCCGTGGCGAAGGAGGCCGCCCGCAGCATGGTCGGCCTCTACGCCTCCTCCATGCCCGCCGAGCAGCTCGAACGCAACGGCGTCGACCCGAACGCGATGAAGCCGATCGTCGACGCCCTCGGCGCCGGCGACCTGGCCAGGGCGATCGAGCTGACCACGCCCGAACTGGGGGAGCGGCTGTCCATCGCCGGCACACCGGAGGAGTGCGTGGCCAAGATCAAGCGCGAGATCGAGCCGTCGGGCGTCAATCACATGATCCTGGCCATCACCGACGCGACGTTGGTCAAGCAGTTCATGGGACGGGAGCTGCCCGAAGTGGCGGATGTGGACAGCCAGCTCAGGCTGATCCACGACCAGATCATGCCCGCGTTCGCCTGACCGGGAGGTACGGCGGGTCACGTGGCGACACGATCAGCTCCGCGCCGCGGCCGGTGTCCCTCGCGCGGGCGTCACGCGCCGGGGGGGCGGCCGGGATGCGGCGCGCCGGCCCGGGAGTCGCCGAGGACCAGCTTCACTCCGCGGGCCGGCAGCGCCATCGGCGCACACGCGTCAGCGGAAGTCGGCGGTACGGAATACGGCCATCATGTCTTTGGGCCTGGCCCCGGGGTAGAAGGACGCCTCGGCGCCGACCCAGCCGCGAAAGGCTCCCTTGTCGTCGATGATCTGCAGCAGCGGTTTGATGTGTGAGTTGCCCGAGTAGCAGAACTGCTTGCTCTCCATGGCCAAGCACGTGCACCAGTGCCACAGGGTGTCGCGGCGATCGTGGTTGGAGACCTTGACGAGGTAGTACTGGATGGAGCTGACGTTCTTGCGGGTGCCGCCGCCGACGGTGGGACAGCCGCCGGACTTCTGGCACGCGCCCGGGGACGACGGCTGCAGGTAGGTCAGGCACCAGGTCGTGGTGGCGCAGGAGCGGAAGGAGGACTGCTTGAAGACCTGGCCGTCCGACTTCACGATGCGATGGCCCGACCAGGAGACCAGGTCCTGTTTGAGCGTTCCGGCGAAGGCTCGCACGGAGCTCATCGCGCGGCGAGTGGTGAACGGGGCGTTGCTTCCGTAGCCGTATCCGTGGGTGGCCAGGGTGCTGTCCGCGAACTGCAGCTGGGCGAGCTTGCCGTCAGGCGACAGCCGCACGTGCCACTTCTCGGTCCAGGTCTGGGCGATCTTCCATCTGATGCTCACCACGTTGCCGGCCGTTGTGTAGGTTCCAGTGCGGGATTCGTCCGGGGCGCCTGTGAAACCGGAGGCAGTCAGTACGTTGCAGGCGCGTACGCGTGAGCTGGAGCTGCCTGCCTTGGTTGAGCAGCTGGAATCCGGGACGACACCGGTGGCCTGTCTGCCCTCGGGGTTGCGCTGCCACCAGAGGTAGGTGTTCGCGCTGACAGTGCCGTTGGCCTTGAACTGGTATGTACCCAGACGCACCCAGTTCTGAGTGGACGCGGCGCGCAGGAAGCCCTGTGTGATCACAAAGTTCGCCTTTCCACCAGGCAAGGGCGACCGGGATGGTGCCGCGCTGGCCGAACTGGCCCCAGTGGCCAACAGGATGAGCGTCGCGAGCATGGCGGTGAGAACCGCGCGCACAGAGAACCTCCTCGATTACGGTCTCCGCCGATTCTTTCCCAAGAGTCCCTTCGACATCTGCCCGTTTGGCATACGTTCACAGTCGTTCTTCACGATGAGCGGGCCGCCTGGCAGGCGCTGGCGGCGGCGCGGGCCGGGACGTGGAGCTGATCGCCGATCACAGACGACTCCCTTCGATCGGCACCCGTGGCTCGTCGATCAGTCAGATGTCTCGGCCGGCTCGGAGTCGTCGGCCGGCGCGTACTGCTGGATTTCGTGGGTGGTGGCGGC
The DNA here is from genome assembly GCF_005893125.1 of Nonomuraea basaltis. Lineage (GTDB taxonomy): Bacteria > Actinomycetota > Actinomycetes > Streptosporangiales > Streptosporangiaceae > Nonomuraea > Nonomuraea basaltis. The sequence goes on from NZ_VCJS01000130.1 coordinate 8,499, forward strand.
CCAGCTGGCCAGCAGGTTCAGGCCTCCTGCGAGGGTGACCCGGGCTCGGCGGTGTAGGTGAGGAGGAACTGGCGTCGGCGCCCAGCGGGAAGGTCTCGAACGGCAGGGCGGCGCGCAGGCTGGGGGGCGAACCCGTCAGGCCCCATGCCGATTTTGTGTACTTATGCTCTTTGTGCATTCGTGCGCAGAAGGCCGGAGGGAGTCTCCCTAACGTCAGCGGTACCGGACAACAGAAGCGAGGAGATCCCCTTCGACATCGTGCGATCAATCCTGGCGCCCCGTCCGGGGCGCGCTCGCCCAGGCCGTTGACACACTCGCCCGTCCATCTCCACAGTCCCGGAAGACGGGGTGCTCGTATGCGTTCCGATGTCACGTTGCGGCGACTCGATGAGAGCCTGTTGCGTGGACTGCTTGATGCCGCAGTCGCCGACGCGGACCCGCTTGAGGTGATGCCTCCAGTAGAGGGACCCGCGGGATGGACGGCTGAACGACGGGAGACGTTCGTGCGGTTCCACCGGTCCAGGTCGCTGTCGGCCAAGCCCGTGCAGGCCACCTATGCCATCCTCGTGAAGGAGAAAGTGGTCGGGGCCGCTCGGCTCTTTCCGCTCACGGACGCCGGACGTGCGGTCGAAGCCGGCGTCTGGATCGGACGCACACACCGCGGCAGCGGAGTCGGCGGTGCCGTTCTCAGGCAGCTCCTCGACCTCGCCCGCGCCGGCGGTGCCCAGCGCCTGGTCGCCAGCACCACCGCCGGCAATACGGCCGCTCAGCGACTGCTCGCCACGCTGGGGGCCAGCCTCACCTGGGACGGCGACGCGGTCACGGCCCGGCTGAACCTCCTCGACGTCGACTAACGGCCAAGAGAGCGAGCTTCGGGCCGGGACGGAGAAGACCGCCTTCATCATTGCCCTGAACTGTGCCCAACTGCCAGCCCGGCGGCGCGCTCCATCGGAGTTGAGCAGAAAACTTCCAGACAGGAGCCCATTCGATGCCCCGAGAAGTCATCTCCACGCCCGAGGCGCCGGAGTACCCCAGCTACAGCCAGGCGGTGAAGGTGAGCAACACGATCTACGTTGCCGGAACAGTCGGAGTCGATGTGGTGACCGGCAAGCTGGCAGGGCCCACGATCCAGGAGCAGACCCGCCAGTCGTTGCTCAACTGCCAGGCCATCCTGCGCGCCGGTGGCGCCGAGCTGAGCGACGCCGTCATGGTCCACACCTTGCTCCTGCGACCCGAAGACGCCGACGGCGTCAACGAGGTCTTCGACGAGTTCTTCCCGGACGTGCGGCCGCCGCGCTGCGTGAGCAAGCTGGGTGTCGACCGGCCGGGGATTCTGGTATCGATCGCCATGGTGGTCGCCACAGACTGATCACCGGGCCCGGCCCGGCTTTCCGGCTCCGCCGGACCGGGCCAAGACGCAGGGAGTCCCAGGACGGTCAGCTACGAACTCGTCGAGCCGGAGCTCGGTCACGTGACCGGCTCGGGGGAGTCCGCCACGAACCCGCACACCGCACGGGCTGGAACGCATCGCCTGGCCCATCGCGCTCACCGGCCTCACCCTGGCCATGGTCTCGGTCCTGGGCAACCCTGCCGGCACACCAGGACCCCCCGGCGCACACCGATGGATAGGCGCCGGCCCCCGGGCCTCGGCAGAACCCGACTCCGGGATGAGCCCCCGGCCGGATGATCAGCCGGCTCGGTCCATGTCCGTCGGCACCGCCTCGGGACTGCCGATATAGGCGAGGTGGCCGTCCGGGCGGACAAGGTAGGCAAGGCGGCCCGCCGCCGGATGAGCGTGGGTCTCGAAGGGTGCGTCGACGTGGGTGCCGGGCGAGACCACCAGGTGATAATGCAGGTCGGCCGGGGCCATGCCGGCAGGTGCCCGATCTCCCGGCCGGAGCGCGCCGTGCGCGGAGCCGCCGACGGCGGGGCTGCCCCGGTAGCTGATCCAGGTCTGCGAGAACATCCTGGCGACCGCCTCACGCACCGGCGGCAGGTGGCTGAGCGGCCCGATCAGCCGACTGGCCACGTGCGCTCGCAGCCAGGCGGCGACCGGGTGCCCGGTGGCCTCCAGCGCGAAGCCGCGGTCGGCGCCGTTGAGCACCTTCCTGGCCACCGGCATGCGCTCGGCCTCATAGGAGTCAAGCAGCCGTTCACCGGCCTCGCCCCTGGCGACCATCGCGAGCTTCCAGCCGAGGTTGAAGGCGTCGCCGATGCCGAGGTTCATTCCCTGGCCGCCGGCCGGGCTGTGGATGTGCGCGGCGTCGCCGACCAGGAAGGTGTCGCCGGCTCTGAACTGCTCGGCCATCCGGCTGTGCACCCGGAACAGGGCCGTCCAATCCGCGCTGTTCAGCCTGGTGCGAACCGCGAAGAACGTTTCGAACCAGCGTTGCAGTCGCTCCAGGCTCACCGCCGCGTACGGATCGTGCGAAACTGCGCCGTCCGGGCTCGGCTCGGCCATGTCCGGTGGGAGCGCGCCGAACAGCCGGTAGCGATCTTGGCCCAGCGGCAGCATGCCGACGAAGCCGCCCCGGGTCAGGTTGAGCCTGAGTCTGCCGGGCGGGAGCCCGGCGTCCACGTGCACGTCGGCCAGCAGGCCGGTCTGCTCGTAGGTCCGCCCGGCGAAGCCGATCCCCAGCGCGCGCCGCACCCGGCTGCTCGCCCCGTCGGCGCCCACGACCCAGCGGGCACCACCGAACGTCGTCAACGTGGTGTTCCACTCGACGGCGTGGCCGCGTTCCTCCAGGCCCTCGACCAACAGCCGTTCGGTGTCGTCCTGGCCCAGCGCGACCGGCCCTCCGTCCCTTCCTGCCAGGGGCACCTCGGCCGCCCGACGGCCGTTCTCGTACAGCTCGGCGTGCGTGATCGGCAGGCCGCGCCGGCGCGCCCGGTCGCCCAGGCCCAGCCGGTCGAGCAGCTCCAAGGTCCTGACATGGACGATGGCCGCGCGCGACTGGCCGACCGGCCCGGGCTTGGCGTCCACGATCCGGAACGGCACGCCGTACGCGGCGAGCACGTTGGCGAGGGTCAGTCCGCTCGGGCCCGCGCCCACGATGAGGATGTCCACGAATAGTACGGTACTGGACCGTACTATTCAGAGCAACGGCAGCATCACTTGATCGACGATCCTGCGGGCCAGCTCCCTGTCCACGGGCTCCCTGCTGACCAATGCCTTGAAGAACAGGATCGCCGGCCCCGCCTGCCACACCAGCTCGACGTCGGCCTCCTCCGACACCTCGCCCCGCGCCCTGGCCCGCTCGAACACCGCCAGCACCGACCGGCGCCGCGCGCCGATGTAGTGCTCCTCCATGGCCGCCGCCAGGTCGGCGTTGCGCCCCAGCTCACCGAGGAGCCCCACGATCACGTCGCCGAGCTCGGCCAGCTCGTCCAGCAGCAGGTCCATGAGCGCGAGCAGGTCACCGCGCACGCTGCCGGTGTCCGGGTCGCCGGGCCCCCGGGAAACGGCATTCACGAACGCGGCCACCACCAGCTCGGCCTTCGACGGCCAGCGCCGATAGACGGTCTGCTTGCTCGCCCGCGCACGCGCCACCACCGCGTCGACCGTCAACCGGTCATATCCCGTCTCCCGCAACACCTCCAGGACCGCTCCCAACAACTCCGCCTCACGCGCGGCTCCACCCCTGAACGGCATCACAGACATGCGCTCACAGTACGAGGAGACAGCGACGCCGCCGGCCGCCACCCTTCGGCGGGAAGCTGGAACGTGCGGTCCGTCGGCGTACTCTGATCCGAACGCGTCCCGGATCGTCTTCGACGTCTCCGGAGACGTCGAAAAACGGCGAGGTTCTCGTCAGGCTGGTTCAAGGCGGCGACCTAGTCTGATCCGGCGAACCGGTCAGCCAGAAGGAGATCTAGCCCGCGAGGACTCTGTCCCAGTCCACCGTCTTGGCCCACTCGGCGTAGCTGTGCCAGTGCACGGCGGGATACCTGGCATGCAGAGTCTCGATGTCAAGGAAATCGGTGTTGTTCTCGAAGCTCTCGAACATCGTGGCCACCTCCTCCCCGGCCCACTGCCGCACCATGTCCAGCGGCAGCTGCTGGTAGGGGATCTCCCGGCCGAGCACCTCGCTCAGAATCCGGGCCGCCTCCTGTCCAGTGACGCGATCGGACGCGATGTCGATCCGCTCGCCGACGAGCTCGTCGGGGTTCTCAACGGCATGTACGGCCATGCCGGCAATGTCCAGGACGCTCACCTGGTCGAGCGGCTTGCCGGGAGTCAGCGGGTTGGCGAGTACGCCGTCGCCGAGCTGGCTGAAGCCGAGGTTGAGCACGTTCTCCATGAAGTACACCGGGCCGAGGACCGTCGCGCGCACCGGCCGCTCGCGTAAATACGCCTCGATGAGCTGCTTGCTGTCGGCGTGGTCGACGTTGGTGGCCTCCAGCCGGTCGCCGCCCCGCACAGAGGAGTACACCAGGTGGACGTCGAGGCGAGCGGCGGTGTCGACGAGCAGACGTCCCTGCGCGACCTCCTCGTCCTTGCCGCCCTCGCCGAACGGAACCGAGAGGCCAAAGACCGCGTCGGCGCCCGTGCAGGCCCGCTGGAGCGCGCCGGGATCGGCGAGGTCGCCGGTGGCGAGCCGCGCTCCCTGGGCCAGCAGCGCCTTCGCGGCGGGCGACTCGCCCGAGCGCACGTACGCCACCACCTCGTGACCGCGCTGCAGAAGCAGGTCGGCGACCGCGCCGCCCTGCCTGCCGGTGGCGCCAATGACGACGACTTTGGTCATGACAAACATCTCCATGGTTTGGGAGGGGATTCGATCCGGGACACGCGGGCGCGTTCCCGACCGGCCCATCCGGCCGCGCCGCCCGCCGTCAACGATTCTGTGACCTCAACCACAATTGAGGTCAAGCGCCGGACAACCTGGACGTTGTCTCGAACACCATCTGTCAGGCCGGCCCCCACCCGCCTGAGGACGAACATGCCGACCACCCGAACCATCCGCTGATGCGCGTTGAGCGCGCCACCGCGCTTGCCATGCAGCGCGCCATGGCGGAGGTGCTGTACGCGTCCGGGTTGACCGTCCAGTTGCGTCCCGGAGAACGCGAGCGACCCCAGGCGCCATACGTCCTTGTGCCGCTCTCCTGAGACAGAAGTGATTGATGGTGCATAGTGGGACATTGGGCATGGCAACATTTCTGGAATGAATGCGGTCAAGCAGGCGCCTCGGGGCGGGGATCGGCTCATCCGTGTGTCGATGACGATCGTGGTGCTGGCGGTCGCGGCGGTAGCGGCGTGGGTGTCGTACTGGCACGCGGTCGCGGTGATCGAGAGGTACGGTGCCGAGGACGAGCTATCGGCGCATCTGGTCCCGGCGACGGTGGACGGCATGATCTACGCCTCCTCCATGGTGCTGCTGTGGTGTGCCCGCTACCGCCTGGCGGTGCCCGCGCTGGCCCGCTGGGCGCTGGCCCTGGGAGTCGCCGCGACGCTGGCCGCGAACATCCTGCACGGGATCGAGCGGGGAGCCTTGGCCGCGGCGTTCGCAGCGTGGCCGGCGATCGCGTTGGTGATCTCCTACGAGCTGATCATGTGGGTAGTCCGCTCGGGTCGTGAGCTCGCCGACCGCGCGGACGACTCGGACCTGCCGGAGCGAGCGCTCGCCGAGGCGGAACCCCCGAGCGTCGCCTCAGGCCAGGAGGCGCGGGTGCCGCAGGCGGGACCGGTGGTACAAGCCACGGCGCAGGTCGGCCAAGGCGAGCCGACGCAGGGACCGGGCGAGCGTCGGTCAGCGTTGGACGAGCCAGAACCGGCGGCCGAACCAGCAGGCCAAGACGCGCCGGCAGGTGAGGCCCGGGAGGACGACGACCGGCGAGCTCAGGTAGCGGCCCTGCTCGCGCAGGATCCGAACATGACCGGGACAGCGCTCGCCCGAGCGCTCGGGGTGCACGAGACCACCGGGCGCAAATACCGCCGCGAAGCACTCAATGGCAACGGCCGCTCTGGATAGCGCCAGACCGGGCCCAGCGGGGGCCAGGGCGTCGAGCGACCATCGGCGACAGCGGGTGCCCCGCCCGAACCACAGGGCTCCTGAGCCCGTGCCCGGGGAGCAGGTCTGCCTGAGAGGGAAGCGGGCCTACACGCCCTGGGCCGGATGGAACAGGCGGTCGGGGTCGTAGGCGGTCTTCACCTCGGCCAGACGGGCAGCGTTGGGCCCGTAGTACGCGGTGCGCCAGTCCGTCAGGGCGGGGTCGGTGTAGTTCACGTACGCGTGGTTGCCGAAATATGGTGACATGTCGTTGCGCACTCGCTGGATCCAGTCGCGGCCTGCGCCTGCGAGGCTCTGCGCGCCCGTCGCGGGGCGCTGTCCGTACTGCACGCCGTAGAGCGCGGCCCGGTGCGGGAACGCCGTGGCCGTCGGGCCGACCTGCCCGATCGCGCCACCCATGGCCTCCAGCAGCACCCAGTGCCGTCCCCTGCGCTCCACCGCGTCCACCAGCGTGCGCACACCGTCCGGTGGCAGCTGCTGGTAGGCCATGTGGGACGTGGCCGCGAACGCCTCCCCGTACACGCACCGGGGCCGAGCCGGGGGGATCGACAAGCAGCCCGAGATGGTGATCATCGCGTCACGGTAGGGCACAGTGCGCACCATGCGGTACGAGGGCCGGCCCATCTGCCCGGTCAGCGGGGCGAGCAGAGCGTCCAGCGCGCACTCCGCTCCCATGTGGGTGCCGAAGAGCAACACGTGGGGTCCGTCGTCGTCCCGCTTCAGATCCAGCACCGACCACAGCTCGCCGGGCATGTACGGCGCCCACGACTGCCACGCCTGCACCGCCGCGCCGGCCTCGGACCACGGCCAGCGCAGGTAGAACAGGGCGATCTCGCGTGCCTCATGGGTGCGGAAGGTGAAGGAGAGCGCGACTCCGAAGTTGCCGCCACCGCCACCGCGACAGGCCCAGTACAGCTCCGGGTGGCGCTCGGCGTTGCAGGCCAGCAAGCGGCCGTCGGCCGTGACGATCCGCACGGACTCCAGCACGTCGCAGGTGAGCCCATACTTTCTGGACGCCGCCCCCAGCCCGCCGCCGAGGGTGAGCCCGCCGATCCCGACCGTCGGGTAGATGCCGGCGGGGATGCGCACGCCGTGCGGGGCCAGCCGGTCGTAGACGTGCATCAGCCGCGCCCCCGCCCCGACCGTGGCCCGGCCGGCCGCGTAGGCGACGCCGTTCAGCGGGGAGACGTCGATCACCAGACCGGTGCCGGTCGACGCGCCCGCGAAGGAGTGGCCTCCCGAGCGGACGGTGAACGGGAGGCTGCCGGCCCGTACGAAGGCCAGACACGCCGACACGTCCTGCGGGTTGGCGCAGTAGGCGACTCCGCCCGGCCGGACGAGATCATAGGCGGAGTTGTAGACCCGGCGCGCGGCCTCGTACCCGGCGTCGCCCGGCAGCACCAGCGTGCCGGCGAGCCGCCGCCGCAGCCTGTCCCAGCCCGGCGGCGTGCCGGCGGTCCCCGTTCGTCCCGGGGCGCCGAGCCGCTCCAGCGGCCCCTGCCGCTGCGATGCGGTCAGGGCCGGCGCCGCGAGCGCGGCGATACGCAGGAAATCACGGCGATTCATCACGCCCTGCCGGCCAATCTGGTCGCCTTCCACAACGCCGCCAGACCTCGCAATCGTCCAGAGCATCGGCCTGCGCCTCGTGCCAGTTCTTGCCCCGGCCCCGTAGACCCCACAGGAACGAGAAGAACAGGCGATAGTCCTTGGCGCAGGCCACGCGCGTGGCCCACCGCCGTTCGCGGTCGTCGATGTCCTGCCACGCCTGCAGTAGCGGCACCCGGCCACTCGGGATCACAGCTTCGCGAGAAGTCCAGTACAGATGCCATTGATCGCCGTCACAGCGACCCTCGGGTGTATCAAGAGCCACTTCCGCACCGTAGACCCGTATCCCGCAACACGCCCCGACTTTCCGAGGAAAGGTGCTCCGCCGGCATCCGGTGGCTCTGGCCGGCATGGCCAGGCATCACGTCTCAGCTCCGCGCCGTCGGCAGACAGCCACCCCAGGCCGGCATCGAGTCCCTCCCAAGGACGTCGCTTACGAACGTTTCCGGGACGACTTGTGCCGACGAGGCGATCTGTTGGTGGGTGGAGACTATGGGCATGGAGTTCTTCTGCTACCACCGTGACCGGCCCGGCTCTGTAGGGCTGCGCGACGAACTGCTGGAAGAGCATTGGTCCTATATGGACCGGTACGCGAAGGAGATGATCGCCCGGGGCCCGACCCTCGCCGGCGACGGCGACACGCCCACCGGCAGCGTGCACATCGTCGACCTACCCGATCCCGTCGCAGCCCGCGGGTTCGCCTTCGACGAGCCGAACTACCAGGCCGGCGTGTACCGGGACGTGCTGCTGCGACGGTGGCGCAACACGCTGGAGCGCACGATGTGGGATTTCCCCGGCGGCCGGACCGGTGGCAACCGGTACCTGGTGCTCGGCTTCGGCACGGGGCAGGCCGCCGACCTCGCCGTGCCGCCCGACCGGGACGAGCTGATCGCCTACGGGCCGCTGCTGTCCGACAGTGGCACCACCTGGCTGGGCACGGCGGCGCTGGTCCGGGCGCCGGACCTGGACACGGCACGCGCCATCCTGACCCCGGACCGGTACGCCGACATCGAGGTGCACAACTGGCAGTTCGGCGGGCGGTCGTCGTGACCCGAGGACGTCCAGGTAGTGATGGTGGTACATGACGCTGACGTTATGATGTTCCTATGCATCTTTCGTCGTGTCTGAGCTGGTGGCGCTCCTTGTAGGAGCGGCCACCTCTCATGCATGAACCGGGCCGTTCGGACGGACGGCCCTTTTGTGTTCCCTGGATCAGGAGTCGTGTCGTCCTGACGGCGATACCGACCCACCAGGAGACACTCATGAACAACACTCTCCAGGCTGCGGGCCCCGACGCCCTCGCCTCCGCTTCCTCCACCGGCACACTTGGTATGTCCGCCGCCCAGGCCAGCAGTGCGGTGCTGGAAAAGCTGATCATCGAGGATCCCGGGCGATTCCGGGTACTGACCGGCGACCGCCCCACCGGACGGCTACACCTGGGCCACTACTTCGGCACTCTCCACAATCGTGTACGTCTCCAGAACCTCGGCGTGGAGATGTTCGTGATCATCGCGGATTACCAGGTGCTGACCGACCGCGATGTAGCGGACAACCTGTCCGGGTACGTCGAGGAGCTGGTACTGGACTACCTCGCCATTGGCGTGGACCCGGCACGCAGCACGATCTTCGCTCACAGTGCGGTTCCCGCCCTCAACCAGTTGCTGCTGCCCTTCCTCAGCCTCGTTTCGGTTGCAGAGCTCAGCCGCAATCCCACAGTCAAGGATGAGATCGCCCACTCGCGGCAGTCCTCCGTCAGTGGCCTGATGTTCACCTACCCCGCCCATCAGGCGGCCGACATCCTCTTCTGCAAGGCCAACCTGGTGCCGGTCGGTCAGGACCAGCTCCCTCACCTTGAACTCACCCGGACCATCGCCCGCCGTTTCAACGACCGCTACGGCGCCGGAACCGCTGTGTTTCCTCAGCCCGGTGCCCTCCTGTCGAATGCACCGCTGCTGCTCGGCCCAGATGGCACCAAGATGAGCAAGAGTCGGGGCAATGCCATCACCCTGGCCGCCGGCGCAGACGAGACCGCTCGGCTGATCAAGGGTGCCAAGACCGACTCCGAGCGCCACATCGTCTATGACCCGGCCACTCGCCCCGAGGTGTCTTCTCTCCTCCTGCTGGCAGCTCTCTGCCAGAATCGAACTCCCCAGCAGATTGCCGCCGAGATCGGCTCCGCGGGAGCCGCCGCACTGAAGAGGACCGTGACCGATGCGGTCAACGAGTATCTGGCTCCGATCCGGGCCCGCCGTACCCGGTACGCGCAGGACCGCGCCTATCTGCGCCAAATCCTGCGCGAGGGCAACGACCGAGCCAGAGCTGTGGCTGATACCACCCTCGCCGAGGTGCGTGTCGCCATGAACAGCTACTACTGACACCCAGGCAGTGAGACACCGCCACGCTCTTTACGCCGATCGGTGTCTCACTGCCCGAGTTCTTACCACTCGTCGGCCGCGGGATCGCGAAGCGGGCGCAGGCCGCCGGGCACGGGGCCGGGCTCGTTCACCTTCAGGAGCGAGGCCGACTCGTATCGGCGCCGTAGCGTAGTCCGTCGATGAGGAGCGCGACCATGCGTTGGCTGTACGCGACTCCCTCGTCCGCCACCGGGTGGCACAGATTGGCGACGGCGTACAGGAGGTCCTTGGGGGTGATGTCGGCACGAATCTCGCCACTCGCTGTCGCGGCTTCGAGCAGTGACCCGAGGGTGGGTGCGAGTCGCTGCATGAAGTAGCCGGGCAGGGCGTCGAACGCCGGATCGCCCGAGTGAAGGGCTGTAGCGAGTCCTCGTTTGGTCGCGAGGAACTCGGTGTACCGGTGGAGCCACTTCGCGAGTGCCGCTCCTGGCTCGTGCGCTGCGATCAGCGCCGGGGCCGCGTCGGCGCAGGCATCCACCTCGCGCTGAAACACGGCCTTGACCAGGTCTGAGCGCTGCGGGAAGTGCCGATACAGCGTTCCCACCCCGACGCCGGCCAGATCAGCGATCTCCTTCGCGGGCGCGTCCACGCCTGACGTGCCGAAGACAGCCTTCGCTGCTTCGAGCAAGGAGTCGATGTTGCGTTGCGCGTCGGCGCGCAGCCGACGCGGCGCGCGTTCGAGTGCGCCCGGACCCGCAGAGCCGGTCCAGCCGACTCCGGTCGGCGCCGCCTTCTCCATCACGACACTCCTTCGCTTGCTAACCGGAAAGCCTTTCCGTATAGTTCCGGAAAGACGTTCCGCTTTTGGTCCAGGGTACGGCATGCAAGAGCGCCGACCACGCCTCGACCACAAACTTCAGGAGAAACCGTATGCAGTACCGCAGCCTCGGCCGGACCGGCATCAAGGTCAGCCCCTACGCGCTCGGCGCCATGATGTTCGGGGCCGTCGGCAACCCGGACCACGACGACTCGATCAAGATCATCCACAAGGCCCTGGACGCGGGGATCAACTTCATCGACACCGCCGACATGTACTCCCATGGCGAGTCCGAAGAGATCGTGGGCAAGGCCCTCAAAGGGCGCCGCGACGACGTCGTGCTCGCCACCAAGGCCCGGTTCCCCGTGGACTACGACCCCAGCGGCGCCACCCCGGTCCTGCCCAACCGGTCGGGCGCCTCACGCCTCTGGCTGATCCGCGCCCTGGACGGCTCGCTGCGCCGCCTGGGCACCGACTACGTCGACCTGTTCCAGATTCACCAGCCCGACCCCGACACCGACATCGAGGAGACCCTCTCGGTGCTCACCGACCTCGTGCGTGCCGGCAAGGTCCGGGCCATCGGCACCTCCTCCCTGCCCGCCTCGGACATCGTCCGCTCCCACTGGGTCGCCGAGCGGCGCGGCCTGACCCGGCTGCGCACCGAGCAGCCTCCGTACTCGATCCTCAACCGCGGCATCGAGCGCGAGGTCCTCCCCGTAGTCCAGGAGTACGGCATGGGCACCCTGGTCTGGAGCCCGCTCGCCGGCGGCCTGCTCACCGGCCGCTACCGCAAGAACCAGCAGAACACCACACACCGGTCCCAGTTCGGCTTCCGGCACCTGAGCGACGGGCGCCGCCTGGACGCCGTCGAGCAGCTCATCCCGCTCGCCCAGGACGCCGGGATCCCGCTGACCCACCTGGCCATGGCCTTCGCGATCGCCCACCCCGGCGTCACGTCCGCGATCATCGGGCCGCGCACCATGGAGCACCTTGACGGCCTCCTCGCCGGCCTCGACGTCACGCTCACCGACGAGATCCTCGACCGGATCGACGAGATCGTGCCACCCGGCACCGATATCGGCACGCTCGACATGGCCTACAACCCACCCGCCATCGAGCACGCGCGCCTGCGCCGCCGGCCCGTCGACGAACGCGCCGCCGCCTGACCGCATCCCCGCATCGCTCCCGCACGGCGGGCGCACCCGCAGCGCCCGCCGGCTCCCGGCCCCTGACGAACTGGTTCGAGACGCGCGCGGCTACGAGTCGCAGTTCGCGACCAACCATCTCGGCCACTTCCAGCTGACTCTGGCCCTGCTGCCCGCACTGCGCGCCGCCCACGGTGCCCGAGTCGTCTCCCCATTTGTGCTTTATGTCCGTTTTCTGACTAGGCTGCTCCTATGAGCGCCAGTGGAAAACACGGCTCAGATGGGGCCGGAGCCACCGTCGTGACCTCCCAGAAGGTCCTCCAGGGGCGCGAGGACGACTACAAGCGCTGGCAGGAGGGGGTGAACCGGGCCGTACGAGACTTCGACGGGTTCGAGGGCACGGAATCGTACCCGCCGGACTCCGGCGAGGGCAACGAATGGGTGGTGGTGTTCCGCTTCGCCCGTGTCGACCAGTTGAGCGCATGGCTCACGTCGGGCACGCGCCACCGGCTTCTCGATGAGGGCCGTGAGCTGTTCGAGGAGGAGCCCTCCCAGGAGGTCCTCAGCGGCGGGGTCGCGGCCCAGGAAGCCGTGACGGCAGTCGTCTCCCATGAGGTGAGGACGGGCCGGGAGCAGGACTTCCTGCGGTGGCAGCACAAGACCCTGAAGGCGCAGGAGAAGTATCCGGGCTTCATGGGTGCCGAGCTGTTCACACCGGTGGAGGGCATCCAGGACCGCTGGGTCGTCGCCTTCCGCTTCGATACCCGCGAACACCTCGATGAGTGGATGGAGTCCGACGTCCGCAGGAAACTTCTGGACGAGGGGCGCGAATACTTCGGCAAGTACGACGTTCGCCAGATCGGATCGGCGTTCAGCGGCTGGTTCCGTTTCGGCGAAGGGGAGCAGGAGGGCATCCCGCCCAACTGGAAGCAGGCCATGTCCGTTCTCCTGGCACTCTTTCCCACCGTCATGGTGCTCAATTTGACGGTAGGCCGTGCGCTCACGGATGCCGGTGTTCCGGAGTACCTCGGTCTGTTCATCAGCAACGCGCTGAGCGTCGGGCTTCTGACCTGGGTCGTGATGCCGCTGGTGAACCGCGCCCTGGCCTTCTGGCTGTTGCCCGGCCGGGCACGATCCCGCCGCGTCCGCATGGCGGGCACGGCCCTCGTGCTGGCATGCTACGTGCTGCTCATCGTGCTCTTCGGCCTGACCACCTGAACCGACCACCAGGGCACGTGCGGTGACTCCTCACGCGACGATCAACGCGAACACGGCACGGGCAGCGCGCTGTCGTCAGGTGAGCCACAGCTTGCGGGGAACCCACAACATGTAGGCTAGGAAAAAGGGCATAACGGGCAAATCGCCCCTAGTTGTGAACTTGCCTACCATGGACCTCAACGGGATCACCTCGGTGGTTGACACACCCAGCCGTGCGTTGCAGGCGGCGTGGCAGCCGGGCGACGCGTGGCTCGGCGGCGGGACCTGGCTGTTCTCCGAGCCTCAGCCGCAGCTCGACCGGCTCATCGATCTCAAGGGCTTCGGCTGGGAGTCGCTGCGGGTCGAGGCGGACGGCCTGGAGATCGGCGCGACGTGCACCCTCGCGGAGCTGTCCGATGGAAGCATGCCGGAGGCTTGGACCGCGGGACCGCTGATCGACCAATGCCGCCAGGCGCTGCTGGGCTCCTTCAAGGTGTGGAACGAGGCCACCGTGGGTGGCAATCTCTGCATGTCGCTGCCTGCGGGCCCCATGATCTCACTGACCGCGGCCCTCGACGCAAGCTGCACGATCTGGACGGCCGACGGGGGCGAACGGCGGGTCGCGGCGGCCGACTTCGTCACCGGACCCGGCTGCAACGTGCTGGGCCCGGGTGAGCTGCTGCGCTCGATCACCCTGCCGGAGGCCGCGCTACGCTGCCGGACCGCCTTCCGCTGGATCTCGCTGGCCCCGCTCGGCCGCTCCGCGGCACTGCTCATCGGCAGGAGGTCACCTGACGACGGCTCCTTCGTGTTGACGGTGACCGCCTCGACCGTCCGGCCGGTCCAGCTGCCCTTTCCCCGGACGCCCGGTTCCGCGGAGCTCCTCGGCGCCCTCGAACACGCAATCCCGCCGGACTCCTACTACGACGACGTGCACGGAACGCCGGAATGGCGCCGACACATGACGCTCCGATTCGCCGAGGAGATCAGGCAGGAACTGTCGGCGGACGTCGGGAGGTGACCCGGATGCGGATCGAGGTCAACGGCCAGGTCTTTACCGCTCAGCCTCGTCCTGGGCAGTGCCTGCGCACCCTGCTGAGGGAATTGGGCCACTTCGGCGTGAAGAAGGGCTGCGACGCGGGCGACTGCGGTGCGTGCACCGTGCACATCGACGGCCGGCCGGTGCACAGTTGCCTGTTCCCCGCGTTCCGCGCGGCCGGGCACCAGGTGACGACGATCGAGGGGCTCTCCTCCGGCGCGCAACTGCATCCACTGCAGCGCGACTTCCTGGCGGCGCAGGGATTCCAGTGCGGCTTCTGCACCGCGGGATTGATCATGACGGTCGCCGCTCTCGACCCCGGCCAGAAGCAGGATCTCCCGCGGTCGCTCAAGGGGAATCTGTGCCGGTGCAGCGGCTACCGCGCGATCGACGACGCCATCCATGGGATCGCTCATGCCGAGGACGCCGAGGGCACCTCACCGGGTGATTCGTGCGGACGGAATCTGCCGGCGCCGGCCGGTCCCGACATCGTGACGGGGGCGGCCCGCTACACCTTGGACGTCGCCATGGAGGGCCTGCTGCACCTCGAACTGCTGCGCTCGCCGCATGCGCACGCCCGCATCGTCGCCATCGACACGAGCGCCGCCCTCGCGGTTCCCGGCGTGCGAGCGGTGTTCACGCACGAGGACACGCCGAGACGGCTCTACTCGACCGGGCGGCACGAGAACCCCGACGACGATCCCTCCGACACGCTGCTGTTCGACGACGTCGTCCGCTTCACCGGGCAGCGGGTCGCAGCCGTGGTGGCCGACAGTGTGGCGGCCGCCGAGGAGGGCTGTCGCCGGCTCGTCGTCGACTACGAGGTGATGCCGGCTGTCTTCGACCCCGAAAAGGCGATGGCGCCCGGCTCCCCTCTACTGCATGGCGACAAGAGCGCCGACCAGCACATCGCCCGTCCAGAGCGCAACATCGCGGCCGAGGTGCACGGTGACGTCGGCGACGTCGAGACGGCGTTCGAGCAGGCCGACGCCGTTCACGAGCACACCTACGTCAGCCATCGTGTCCAGCACGCGCACCTCGAGACACACGCCTCGATCGCCTGGGTCGACGGGTCCGGTCGGCTGGTGGTACGCACGAGCAGTCAGGTGCCGTTCCTCACCAAGCGCGCACTGTGCACCCTCTTCGATCTTCCGGAGGAGAAGGTGCGCGTGGTGTGCGGCCGGGTGGGCGGCGGGTTCGGGGCCAAGCAGGAAATGCTGACCGAGGATGTCGTCGCTCTCGCGGCCCTGCGGACCGGACAGCCGGTGCAACTGGAGTTCACGCGCCAGGAGGAGTTCGAGGCCGGCGTGACCCGGCATCCGGTCACCGTGGACATCAAGGCCGGCGCGCGGAGCGACGGCACACTCACGGCGCTGCGACTGCGGGTCGTGACCAACACCGGTGCGTACGGCAACCACGCGAGCATCGTGTTCCACGCCTGCAACGAGTCGATCGGTGTATACCGTTGCGCGAACAAGAAGGTGGACGGATACGCCGTCTACACCAACACCGTCCCCTCCGGCGCCTTCCGCGGCTACGGGCTGAGCCAGGCGGTCTTCGCCGTCGAGTCGGCGATCGACGAACTCGCCCACGCGATCGGCATGGACCCGGTCGCCTTCCGGGAACGCAACATCATCCGGCCCGGCGACGACATGGTGAGCTTCCACACCCCGTCGGCGGACGAGGCCAGGATCGGCAGCTACGGCCTGGACCAGTGCCTGACCCTTGTCGACGAGGCACTGAACCGCGGCAACGGGGCACAACCGCCCACGGAAGAAGGGTGGTCTGTGGGCAAGGGCGTCGCGCTGTCGATGATCGACACGATTCCGCCGCGCGGGCACCGGGCCGAGGCACGGATCCGGCTGTTGACCGACGGCGGATACCAGCTCGCGGTCGGCATGGCCGAGTTCGGGAACGGCACGACGACCGTGCACCAGCAGCTCGCTGCCGCCGTGCTCGGCACCACTGTTGACCGGATCCGGATCGAGCAGGCGGACACGGATCACGTCAGCCACGACACCGGTGCCTTCGGCTCGACCGGGACAACGGTCACGGGCCTGGCCGTCACGCGCGCGGCAGAGGCGCTGCGTGACCGCATCGCCGCCGTCGGCGGGAAGCGGGCAGGTGCGGACCCGTCAGCCTGCGTCTTCGACGGCGACGAGATCCGCTTCGGCGACGTACGCCTGAAGCTCGCCACCGTCGCGGCAGCGACGCAGGCCGCAGGCAAGGAGCTGCAAGCGGCCGGCACATCCGACGGCGCACCATGTTCGGTGGCGTTCAATGTCCACGGCTTCCGGGTCGCGGTGTGTACCGGGACCGGTGAGATCAAGATTCTGCAGAGCGTCCACGGGGCGGACGCCGGGCGCGTCATCAATCCGATGCAATGCCGTGGGCAGATCGAGGGCGGTGTCGCACAGGCCCTGGGCGCCGCGCTGTACGAGTCGTTCGTCGTCGACGGGGCCGGCCGGGTCACCACGGCGACCTTCCGCAACTACCACATCCCGTCCTTCGGCGACGTGCCGCGAACCGAGGTGTACTTCGCCGAGACATCCGATGTCCTCGGCCCTCTGGGCGCCAAGTCGATGAGCGAGAGTCCGTTCAACCCGGTGGCTCCCGCGCTCGCCAACGCGGTCCGGGACGCCACCGGTATCCGCTTCGGAACGCTTCCACTGGCCCGCGATCGCGTCCACGCAGCAACGGCCGCCGCCCTCTAGCGGCGCACCCCGCGCCTCGGACGAAATGTGGACCCGTGTGCATTTAGCCACAGACTTTCGAGGCATGCCTCGCGTCGCTTGCGGCGACCCGGACGACCGCGTAGGGGCAGGCGTGGTCACGTCATTCCCCCGGCAAAGGACCCGATGGCAGTGACGGGAATCACCGTCACCGACGCCTCATCGTTGTCACACCTCCCGGCCCGATTCCGTCTTGTGAGTAGGCAAGGTTAAGGGGCCCAAATGCGTTCGTTGTTGGCCAAGCGCCGCTCGTTTCAGTTCTCCCACTGGTCGTTCATGTTCGCGGAAATCGCCGTCTGGTCGTTCGTCGTTCTGGCGGTGACCGGGGCGGTGCTGATGGTGTTCTACAACCCCAGCATGTCCCAGGTGACCTATGACGGCTCGTACGGCCCGCTGCGCGGACTCTTCGTCAGCAAGGCCTTCGACTCGACCATGCATCTGAGCCTGGAGGTGCGCGGTGGCCTGCTCATCCGCCAGGTCCACCACTGGGCGGCGCTCGTCTTCGTGGCGGCCGTCGTGTTGCAGCTGCTGCGTATGTTCCTCACCGGCGCGTTCCGCCGCCCGCGCACCGGGCAGTGGCTGATCTGGGTGACCCTGCTGGCGCTGGGCATGGCCGCGGGCGAGAGCGGCAACGCCCTGCCTGACGACATGCTGTCGGGTGGGAGCCTGTGGCTGATCATGTCGGTGGTGCAGTCCATCCCCGTGGTGGGAACCTGGGCGCTGTCGCTGCTGTTCGGCCCGGACTTTCCCGGTGACAGAGTCATTCCGGTCATGTACGGGGGGCACCTGCTGATCGCGGTCGTCATGGCCGCGCTGCTGATCGCCCGTGAACTCCTGGTGCGGCGGCACGGCCACTCCCGGTTCATCGCCTCGCTGCCGGCGCGGCGGAGCGCACGCCCGACGATGGCGCTCGCGACGATCGGCATGCTGATCATTCTCGGGTTTGGGTTCCAGATCGCCCCTATATGGCTGTACGGCCCTGCCAAGCCGACGCAGATCTCGGCGGGCTCGGTTCCTGACTGGTACATGGGGTTCCTCGACGGCGCCCTCCGGATCATGCCCGGGTGGGAATTCACCATCGGGGACTACACGCTCAGCCTCGCGGTCCTCGTCCCCACACTGGTGATACCCGGGGTCTTCTTCACCGCCCTCGCCGCCTACCCGATGGCCGAGCGCTTCCTCGTCTCGCGACGCGGCCGCCGCGACGCGCTGGGCCGGCCCAAGACCACGAGCCGCATGGCCCGCGAGACGCTCGCGCGTGACCTGCTCGATCGGCCACGCGAGACGCCGGTGAAGACGGCCATCGCGGTCGCCGGCGTCACGTTCTACGGCCTGCTGTGGGCAGCCGCGGCCAACGACCAGATCGCCCACCAGTTCCACCTCACCGTCGATGCTGTGACGATCTTCTTCAGGTTCGGCGTGGTCGTCGGCCCCGTCATCGCCTTCATCATCACCCGGTGGATCTGCCTCGCACTTCAGCAGACGGATCACCACGTGGCCGAGCACGGAGTGGAGACCGGGATCATCACGCGGTCCCCGGACGGTGGATTCCACGAACGGCTGACGCCTGCGCAGCAAGAGCGCCGGGAGCCGGCGATCACCTCAGGGAGATGACAGGGACACCGAACAGGGCCACAGGTTGTGATCGTCGGAGGCGGGTGCTTGACGACGGCGGCGTCCTGGACTACGACCGGATGATCGTCGCGGCGGGAGGCGTGAGTACGTCGATCGCAACCGTCCGCTTGTGATGGACCTCCACCCCATCATGATCAACC
Source organism: Nonomuraea basaltis (assembly GCF_005893125.1). Taxonomy (GTDB): domain Bacteria; phylum Actinomycetota; class Actinomycetes; order Streptosporangiales; family Streptosporangiaceae; genus Nonomuraea; species Nonomuraea basaltis. Next base: position 27,171 of record NZ_VCJS01000130.1, read on the forward strand.
GGTTGCCGCTTGACGTTTACCTTGGTTGCCGCCCTCCTATGCAGCGGCTGCTCCAGCGGGCTCGGGGCGGTAGATGCGGCGGATGCCGGCCAGTTGCTGCTCACGGGGCTGTCTGGGCGCAGGCGAGGCCAACGCCGTGTGCCTCAGGCCGCGAGACATACCGGCGACATACCGGCCCCTATTAGCGTTACCCCTGCCAACGACTCACGAGCCTGGAGAGCCGCGGAGTGCCGGGAAGTTCGCCGGACACCGCCGTGGCCCGCCGAGCATCCCAGATCCACAGCTCGGCATCGAAGACGACCATCACGGGCACAGCATGGCCACGCGGGTCCGACACACCTTCGGCATGCCGCGGCTTCCCGAGAATCGTGATCATGACCTACGAGAGGGACCCCATGAAGATTCTGCGTAACGTGGCTGTCGTCGCCGCCATGGGCCTGGCCACGTCGATCACGGCGGCACCCGCCATGGCATCCGCCGACCAGTACCTCATCGCACGCTGCGCGAAAGGCAACTTCGGCATCGAGATCAAGGCCCGCTACCGGACGACCGGGACAACGCACCTGTTCAACCAGCTGTCCTGGCGGATCGCCGGCAATGTCGGCAGCAAGAACACCGTCCGCTTCTCCTTCATGCAGGACGCCCAGCCGGACTTCGTGTTCAAAGCCTTCGGCTACGAGGGCGGCAGGACGGGCGCACGGAACATCTGGGTGACCAGGCCGAAGGCGCACAAGGTGTTCGTGAGGTTCGGTGTCCGGTTCGACACGAGAGCCTCCTCCGACCCGGGCTGCACGTACCAGACCCGCGGCATCTAGGGTGATGGGCCGGTCTCACCCCGAGAGGGTGAACGGCCCAGGGATCAACCTGCGTAGGTGGGCGCGCTCTTACGACTGAACACGGTGGCCATCCGCAGCCCCTTCAACATGTCGTTCCGAGAAACTCCTCGATCCTGGGACGAGGTCAGTTGCCCCTGACGAGTGCCCACAGCTCGATCGTGGTCGCCCTGCGGCCCCAGGCGATCACGGCCGAGAGCATCAAGAGAACCAGCGGCAGCACCACGCCGCCACCGGACACGAACAGCTCGGTCAGCGTCGCGCCGATCATCAGGCCGGCGACGCCATCCTCGCCCGTCCCGCCTAGCCCTTCGAGCTGCCCGCCGACCGGCTCGCCGCCAAGCGCGTCCTCGACCAGTTGCACGAGGCGCTGGATCGCATCGCCGCAGTCCACGACTTCTCCAAAGGCATGGGGTTGGCTGCGCCGCAGATCGGATTGCCGCGGGCGGGTGGCGTGGGCGCTGCCAGCGCCGGCGCGGCGCCGCGGCCCAGGACGGCGAGCAGGGTGGCCAGGGCCCTGGTGCCGGGCCATTCGGCGGTCGGGCGGCTCCACAGTGCGGGCGCGGCCACGACGGCCGCGCCCAGCGCCGTCCAGGTGAGGACCACCTGCGCGGGCGGGGCGTGCCGGTCGGCGAGGCAGGCCGGATAACCGTCGCTCACGGCGGTGGCGGCCAGCGACACGGCCTTCCATCGCTCCGGGTCCAGGCCGGTACTGCGCGCGGCCTCCAGCCAGCCGATCGAGCAGCTGAAGGCCGCTGTGGTGGACGGCCTCGCCGGGGACACACTCTCAGGGTTCACCGACGGCTGGTCCTTGCCGCCGTCGCCGCGGCTGTCGCGGCCACCGTCCTGACGTCCGGCCCGGGCTCACACGGACGTGGCGAGCCGGCCGCGTACTGAAGGGATGGGCGGAAGTACTTAAGCATGTCAGATTCCCCGTCGTTCCCGTCTCCCTAATTTGGTGGTCACAAGAGAGCACGACCACTGAGGAGAGAGACATGAGCGACATGAACGAGCTGGTCCAGCGCTACCTCGCCGCGTGGAACGAGACCGACGCCGCCGCGCGGCAGGCCGTTCTGGCGGAGGTCTTCGCCGAGGAAGCGGTGTACACCGACCCGCTGGTCTCCGTCCGGGGCAGGGACGGGCTCGACGCCACCATCGCGGCGGTTCAGGGGCAGTTCGGCGGGCTGGTCTTCAGCCTCGGCGGCGCCGTGGACGCCCACCACGACATCGCGCGGTTCACCTGGCACCTGGGACCAGAGGGCGCCGAGCCGATCGTCATCGGCTTCGACGTCGCGGTGATCGGTGACGACGGGCGGATCAGCCAGGTGCTCGGCTTTCTCGACAAGGTGCCGGCCGGAGTCTGAACACCTCGGGGCGGACCGCTGGGCCGCTCCGCACCAGTCGTCCATGGAACAGAGGAGGAACCATGACCGCTTACGCGATTGCACACCTGCAGGAGGTCACTCCGAACCCGGAGATCGCCGAGTACATCGAGCGCATCTCCGCTACCTTCGAGCCGTACGGCGGCCGCTTCCTCGTGCACGGCACGCAGCACGAGGTGAAGGAGGGCAGCTGGCCCGGGCACATCGTGATGATCGCCTTCCCCGGGCTCGCCGAGGCGCGGGCCTGGTGGGACTCACCCGCTTACCAGGAGATCGCACCGCTGCGCTCGCGGCACATCGAGAGCGACATCATCCTGGTCGGAGGCATCCCCGAGGGCTACGACCCGGCTTCCACCGCAAAGGCGATGCGGGAGGCGCTGCCTGCCGAGTAGCCCCCGGGTTCGGGCCGGGCCGGCAGCGCGAGAGGCGTGCCCGCGGCCCTGCTGGACACGATGATCGCGTAGATCCGGGACGACCGCCTCAAGGGGCTCGCAGGCGGTCGTCCGCTTCGGCACCGCGCGAGCCTGCGCGAGATCATCGTGCCCATGCGGGTGGTGCACGACGACGCGGACTTCTCCGCGCCCGGTTGACGTGACCGGCCGCCGGATCGCGCCTCTCGTGCCCGGGGCGGTCTACAAGGAGTACCCGGCGGCGGACCACGGAGTCTTCGGGGGCCACAAGGACCGGCTCAACGCCGATCTCCTGGAGTTCGTCAAGCGGTGACGTCGTAGTTGAAGCCGAAGGCGCGCACACCGGTCTCCGTACGGGGCCGGTGACTCGTCTTCGGGCCGAAGGCGACGTAGGTGCCCGGGCCGTGGGTGCGGTCGCCCTCGATGACTTCGCCGCTCACGACGAAGTACGCCTCGCCGTAGGTCTCGTGGACGTCGAGGTCCGGCCATTCGGCGCCCGGGGCGATGTCGATCACCCACGTCCTGATCCCCGGCATGCCAGGGAGCGTCCGTACGTGGACACCGGGACCCAGCTCGATCGGGGGGACCTCGTCGACGTCCACGGGGAGTATTTGTCCAGGTAGCACCTGTTCCGGAGTAATCATCGCGACACGATCTCACAGCCCCAGTTGATCGGCGAAATCCTTGAGCTCGCCCCGGGAGGCGACGCCGAGCTTGGGATAGGCCTTGTAGAGGTGGTAGCCCACCGTCCGGTGGCTGAGGAAGAGCTGCGCGGCGATGTCGCGGTTGGACAGGCCCTGCGCGGCGAGCCTGGCGATCTGCAGTTCCTGCGGGGTGAGGCCGGCGGCCACGCCTTCGGCGGGTCTGGCGCCCTGGTCCTGGGCGCCGGTCGCGGTGAGCTCGCCGCGGGTGCGTTCGGCCCACGGCCGCATGCCGAGCCGGTCGAAGACCTCCAGGGCATCATTCAACGAACCGCGCGCCTCGGCCTTCCGCCGAGCCCTGCGCAGCCATTCGCCGTAGAGCAGCGCGGTCCTGGCGTACTCCAGCGCGCGGCCGTCCTGGTCGTGCAGTTCGAGGGCCGCCGTGTAGAACGCCTCGGCCTGGTCGTCGGCGGCGAGCAGCCCACGGCAGCGCAGCACGAGCGCGTCGGCCCACGGCTGTCGGACCGACCCGGCCCACCGCTCGAAGCGCGCCAGTGGCTCGGCGGCGCGTGCCGGCGCTCCCACCCGTACGGCCGACTCCACCAGGTCGGGAGTGGAACGGGTGGCGCAGATGTGATGGCGCATCGGCTCGCGGGTCAGGCGCTCGAAGCGGGCGAGCGCCGTCTCGGCGCGGCCGAGGCCGAGGTCCAGCAGCCCGAGCGACCAGTGCGCCCACGGCGCGCCGGGGGAGACGGCCCCGGCGGTGGCCCCCGCCAGCCCTTCCTCGGCGTTGCGCCGGCAGGCCGCCTCTTCCCCTTTGGCCGCGTCGAGGTAGGCGAGCACGCTGCTGAACTGGCTGACCCACTGCTGCTGGCCGGTGTCGCGGGCGAGCCCCAGGGCCTCGGTCGCCGTGGCGAGCGCGTCCAGGTGCCGTCCGGTGAACACCTCGCCCTCGACCATGAAGAACAGCACCGTCGGCAGCCGCCCGGCGCCGCCCCGGGCGCGGTGTTCGGCGGCGAGCGCGGTCGCCAGCTCGTAGGCGTCGGCGTCCTGGCCCAACGCGAGTGCCGCTCCGCAGAGGATCATCAACGCCTGGTCGGGGGCCCGGCCCCGCCGCCGCACCGCTGCGAGGATGTCGCCCAGCGGCGGCGGCCGCTCGGAACGGCCCCGGTCCAGGTGGACGAGGTAGGGCCCCACCGGCGCGAGTGGATCCGCATCGTCCAACGGCAGCGCGATCAGCCGGTCCAGCGTTGCCGCGAGCTGCCGTTCCCCCAGGTACCAGGAGGTGTGAACGGCCTGGATCAGCAACACGGCGGCCTGGCCCGGATCGGTGTCGCGGATGAGCTCGGCGCCGTCGAGCAGCAACCGGTGGGCGGCGGGGTAGGAGCCCTGCCAGAAGTCCGCGAGCGCCTGTACTTGGGCGATCCGCGCCTTCACCGCCGGGGCCTCGTCCAGCCGCCGGGCCGCGCGGCCCCCGAAGGCTCGGGCACGCTCCAAATCACCCGCCTCCAGCGCCGCCTCCGCCGCCAGGGCCTCGCGGTGTGCCCTGGCCGCGGGCTCGACGCTCAGGCGGGCGGCACGTTCGTACGCCGCCGCGGCCGCCACGTGGCCGCTGCGTTCGCGGGCGCGGGCGGCGGTGCGTTCCAGCGCGGCGGCGGCCTCCTCGTCGGCTCCGGTGGCGGCGGCCGCCAGATGCCAGGCCCGGCGGTCGGCGTGCTCGGGCGAGCCGAGGGCGGCGGCGAGCGCGCGGTGGACGGCGAGGCGTTGCCCGAGCGGCGCCCGCTGGTAGACGGCGGCGCGGATCAGAGGATGGCGGAAGCGGATCGTGGTGCCGTCGGCGTCGCCGCGGAGCACCAGGCCGGCCCGCTCGGCGGGGGACAGGTCCTCGACGACCGCCCCCAGCGCATCGGCGGCACGCAGGATCACGGCGAGCTCGCCGGTCTCGTCGGCCGCCGCCACCAGGAGCAGACTCTGGCAGGCCTCCGGCATCCGGCTGACCTGGCCGTGGAAGGCCAGTTGCAGGCGGCTGGTGAGGGGGAGCGCCCCCGGCGAGAACGCGCTGCCGCCTTCGGCGGCCAGGGCGACCGGCAGCTCCAGCAGAGCCAGCGGGTTGCCGCCGGCCTCGGCGAGCACGCGGTAGCGCATGGCGGGCGCGAGCGGATGCCGGTCGAGCAGGGCCGCGGCCGCCTCCGGGGCCAGCCCGGAGAGGCACAACTCGGGAAGGCCGGGGGCGGGGAAGGATCCCTCGCCGTCCCGGCAGGCGAAGATCACGACCACGCCCTCGGCGTGCAGGCGCCGGGCAGCGAACAGGAGCGCGTCCCGCGACGCCCGGTCGAGCCACTGCGCGTCGTCGACGAGGCACAGCAGCCCGGTCTCGTCCGCGTGCTCCGCCAGCAGGGAGAGCACCGCCAGCCCCACCAGCATCGGTTCGAAGCCGGCCGCGGGCCCGAGCCCGAACACCGCCTCCAGAGCCTCGCGCTGCGGGCCGGGCAGCGCGGCGAGAGATCCGAGCGCCGGGCGCAGCAACAACTGCAGCCCCGAGAACGGCAGCTCCGCCTCGAACTCGACCCCCGTACCGCGGACCAGCCGCATGTCCCCGGCCGCCGCGGCGGCGTGGTCGAGCAACGCCGTCTTGCCGATGCCCGGCTCGCCACGCAGCACCAGCGACGAACTGGTGCTCGCCCGGGCTCCCGCCAGCAGTTCGGCGATCGCGTCCGCTTCGGGCTTTCTCCCGTACAGCTCCCCCGCGCCCATGACCCCCATCCTGGCATTCGTCCGGGAGTGTCCCGTACGGGCCGGTCAGCACCTTTGTGTGCGTCCGAGCGTGATCAGGTCGGCTGTGCTCTCCCGGGTGACCGTGGCCCGGACGTGCGGTTCTCCCGCACCCAGCTCACCGACGCCGTTCACCGCCGGCATTTGGCTTTTCCCGCGACGGCTTGCCGCGGCACCAAGATCCCCTCACTTCCGCATACGGGACCTGACCAAGGTCACCTTGGTGCGGCGGTGCGGGCCGAACTGGTGGGCGATGCGGTGCGGCCGCTATGGTTTTGGATCACGTCCGATGTCGAGGCTGTTCTTCAGGAGGTGTGCCCTGGAGGCGGCCCCCTGGTGGGGATGACAACGGCGCCTGCGGGGTCAGGGCTCGGGAGCGGTGCGGCCAGCGGAAGAACGGAAGTCCGGCATGCCGAGATGGACGGCGGTGTGCGTGACCGCCAGACGTTGCATGGCGTCGAGTTTCTGGTCGGCTGCGGCGAGTCCTGATCGGGAGCCCCGGAGCGTGCTGCTCGAGCCCGCCGCTGTCGCTCTGATCCCGCCACTCCTCCAAGTCGTCGATCTCCCGCAGGAACGGCAGCGGCCGTGCCGGAACGGGAAGATCACGACTGACGAAGTGCAGAATCCAACGAAGTCCGTCGAGCACCCGGACCACGATAATGGGAAGCTACAGAGCGCGACTGCACAATGACCAAGAATGCACAAGCGTCTCGATACCCGGCGCGAAGCGCCGCCAGCGCCTGCTCGATGTTTCCCGGAAGGTCTGGGCGTGTTGCGTAGGCTGAGGAAGGCGAAGATCACGAACGGAATTGTCAGGCGAGGATCCTGACGATGCCCGTGAACAGGCCGGGCAGGCGGCGGGCGGCGGGCACCACCAGCCGGGCCGTGCCGGGGCGGCGCGCGGCCTGCACCAGCGCGCCCGTCAGCAGCCGGTGCGTGCGAGACAGCCGCAGCCACGCGCCGTCGTAGTCCTCGGGCCGGTCCTCGGTCAGGCACCTGACCAGCAGTTCGGCCGAGCGCACGGCCAGCGAGACGCCCTCGCCGGTGAGCGCGTCCACGTAGCCGGCGGCGTCCCCGACCAGCAGGACGCGTCCCGCGCGGCGGGCGCGCACGGCCTGGCGCAGCGGGCCCGCGCCGCGCACCGGGGTGACGGCCGGGCCGCGCAGGCGGCGGCTCAGGCCGGGGAAGCCGCGCAGGTGCTCGTCGTAGCCGCGCCGCACCGAGCTGAGTATCGCGACGCCGATCAGGTCCCCGGCGACGGGCGTGACGTACGCCTCGCCGGCGCCCGACCAGTGGACCTCGACGTAGTCGGTCCACGGCTCGATCCTGTAGTGCCTGCGCTGGCCGTACCTGCGGGGTCCGCGCGCGGGCAGGTCGAGGCCGAGGGAGCGGCGCAGCGGCGAGTGCAGCCCGTCGGCGGCCACCAGCCAGCGGGCCCGCAGCCCGGCGGCCTCCACGCCGTCCCGGTCCTGCTCGACGCGGGTGATCTTGCCGGTGACCGTCTTGACGCCCAGCTCGGCGGCCCGCCGCGCGAGCGCGGCATGCAGATGCGTACGGCGTACGCCCAGCCCGGGAGCGGCGGAGAAGGCGGCCCGCACCTCCCGCCGGCCGTCGAGGTAGTGGATGCCGCGGAACTCGCGCCCCT
>NZ_VCJS01000131.1 GCF_005893125.1 Nonomuraea basaltis
GGTCGGTCACGACGCTGACCTCGCGGACGAAACCGGCGCCCCGGCCCGCCGCCTCCAGGAAGCGCCGCTCGCCGGTGACGCCGTACAGGCGGGCCAGGAGGAAGGCCGTGCCGGCCGTGCCGGCGAGAAATCCCGGCGTGACGGCGTCCACGGGCAGATCCGGGCAGTCGCCGAAGCGGTGGCCGGGGACGGCCAAGGCGGCGATGCGCTCCCCCGCCGCCACCGCGATCTCCTCATACGCCGGCACGCCCAGCGCGGTGGCGGCGCGCAGCAGCCCGAGCACGATCCCGCCATCACCACGCTGAGCGGGATCACCCGTCCACCCCGGGCCACCGTCCAGCGGGCGGGCCGCACGGACGATGTGCTCGGCCACGTCCACGGCCTCCTGCTCCAAGCCGCCGTCGCCCAGCACCCACCCGGCCTCGATCAGCGCCACGACGATGCCGCTCAAGCCGTGGTAGAGGGACAGGTCGGCCTGCTCCCGCCACGTGGCGGCGAGGTAGCGGGCACCCTCGCGGGCGTCCTGCAAGTACGCCTCGTGACCGGTCGCCGCCGCCAGCTCCAGGAAGAACAGCACGATCCCGGCCGCCCCAGCGTAGAGAGACCCTGGCTCGGCGGCGGCGAGCGCCGACCTGGCCCGGGCGTCGGGGTTGGCGATCCAGTACCGCCCGCGCACGTCGTTCACGGCGGCGGAGCGTATCCATCGCCCGGCCAGGATGGCGGCGGTCAGGGGTGTCTCGGCACGCTCGCTGGGCGAGCGGGTCCTGTCCAAACCCATGCTTGAGTATCCCACACATTTGGTAGGAAAATCAGGTATTCATGTCCTGTCGTTGAGTCCTTGCCTGATTTCCAGCAGATCGCCCGGCCCGCGGCAACCGAGTCGACTGAACCGGGGTCCCGGTAGCAATCGCGGAAAATCCAACGGATATGGGTCTGACCTGCGTGAGCGGAACTTGGCCCGCCGTACCGTGATCGTGTTTCCCCAAGGAGTCTGCGCAGGTCGGCAGCAACATCTGTGGATTCACAGCCATTACTACCGGACCCCCGGGCCGCCCGCGAGGCCGACCTGGCCTCCTGATGCGGTGGGCGACGGCGGGTAGTCGTCGACGGTCATGGAGTTGTAGAGGCGTGCGCTCTTGGTGGTGAGGCGCATGAGGGCGCGGCTGGGTCCCGCGGGCAGGGCGGAGAGCAGACGGGCGCCCTGGGCCAGTCCCCACACGCCCAGGCGGGACGTGGGGATCAGGGTGTTCGCCGCGCTGAGCGCGACTGCGCGGCTGCCGCGCACGTGCTCCGCCATCGCGCGCTCGTAGGCGGGGAAGGCGCGCTCGTGGTCGCCGCCCGCTCGCGCCAGCTCCCCGGCGAGGACGTACGCGCCGACGACGGCCAGGCTGGTGCTGCCGCCGACGGCCGGGCCGGGGCAGTAGCCCGCGTCTCCGACGAGCGTCACCCTCCCGCGCGACCAGGTGTCCATGCGGAGCTGGGTGATCGAGTCGAAGTAGAATGCCGGGGTGCGGTCGAGCTCGTCCAGCCAGCGGTCCACGTCGGCGTGGACGCCGTCGAACGCGCCGCGCAGCAGCTCCTTCTGCCGGGGCACGTCGCGGTGGTGGTAGTCGAGCTCGCGCTCGCTGCGGAAGAGGAACAACGCCCGCGCCTCGCCGAGGTGCCGCGCGCCGTACATGCCGGCAGTGCGGCCGACGCCGACGTGGATGAGGAGCTCGCCGTCGAGGCCGGAGGTGTTGGGCAGGGTCAGCACCCCGAGGTAGGCCCCGATGAAGGCGCTGAGGCGGGACTCATCGCCGAAGACGAGGCGGCGCACGTTGGAGTGCAGCCCGTCCGCGCCGGCGACGAGGTCGAAGCGGCGCGGCGCGGAGTTCTCGAACCGCACCTCGCCGTCGGGCGAGATCGCGGTGATCGAGTCGTCGAAGACGTACTCGACGTCGTCGCGCGCGGCGTCGTAGTAGATCTCGCTCAGGTCGTCGCGCATGATCTCGACGTGCCGGGCGGAGGTGCCGCTGAAGATCTTGGAGAGGTCCACCCGGACGGGACGCCGTGAGCCCTCCCGGTAGATGGCCATCCGGTTCGTGCCGGTGGCCCGCTCCACGACGCGCGGGAGCACGCCCATCTTCTCCGAGATGTCCACCGCGGGCCGGAACAGGTCGACCGCGTGGCCGCCGGTCTTGCGCAGAGCCGGCGCGCGCTCGACGACGGTGACGGAGAAGCCGTGCCTGGTGAGCCAGTACGCCAGCACCGGACCGGCGACGCTGGCGCCGGAGATGAGAATCCGCATGAGCATGCCTTCTTACTTACGATAGGTAATCGTAGCTGAGAGTGATCAGTGCAATCGTCTCGTTCGGTCCGCCGGTGGGACGTGGATCGCGGTGAAGGCCAGGAGGGACGCGGCGGTCCGCGGCGGATCCTTCATGGGCAGAGTGTCGCCGCCCTTGCACGCCGGCGGATTGGACAAATGTTCCCGGTCACTCGGCCCGCACAGCATGAGGGGGATGGCGTGGTCAGGCCGGCAGCGCGGCGAGTATACCCTCGGTATATAGTCCTCGGCATGAGTGTTCCTCTTGCCCTGCTCGGCCTGCTCGACCGCGAGCCGAGCTACGGGTATGACCTGAAACGCGACTACGACACCTACTTCGGCAGGGGCAAGCCGCTGCCCTTCGGCCAGGTGTATTCCACGCTCGGCCGGCTGGCAAGGGACGGCAAGGTCACCGCCGGGCAGAGCGAGCCCGGCGCCGGGCCGGACCGCAAGCGGTACGCCATCACCCCCGTCGGCAAGCAGGAGGTCGAGGCGTGGCTGGGCGAGCCGGTGGAGGCGGAGCCGTACCTGCAGACGGTGCTGTTCACCAAGGTCGTGCTGGCGCTGATGCTGGGGCAGGACGCGGCGGGCTATCTCGACGCCCAGCGCGCGACGCACATGCGGCGCATGCGCGAGCTCGCCGAGATCAAGCGCGGCGGCGCTCTGGTGGACGCGCTGCTGGCCGATCACGGCCTGTTCCATTTGGAGGCCGACCTGCGGTGGATCGACGTCACCTCCGCCCGGCTGACCGCGCTGGCGCAGACGGTGCGCCCCTCATGACCATCGACGGCCTTCCCGTGACGGGCCCGCTGATCGAGGCCCGCGCGATCACCCGCTCGTACGGCCGCACGCCCGCGCTGCGCGAGGCCGGGGTGTCGGTCGCGGCCGGGGAGATCATGGCGATCATGGGCCCGAGCGGCTCAGGGAAATCGACGCTGCTGCACTGCCTGGCCGGCATCTTCACCCCGGACGCGGGCGAGGTGTGGTTCGACGGGCGGCGGCTGGACACGCTCAGCGACGCCAGGCGGTCGGAGCTGCGGCGCACCGCGTTCGGCTTCGTCTTCCAGTTCGGCCAGCTGGTGCCGGAGCTGACCGTGGCCGACAACGTCGCCCTGCCGCTGCTGCTCGGCCGGGTCCGGCGCCGCCAGGCCTACCGGCGGGCCGTTTCCTGGCTGGAGCGGCTGGAGCTGGCGGAGCTGCGCGAGCGGCGTACCGGGGAGCTGTCGGGCGGCCAGGCGCAGCGGGTGGCGATCGCCAGGGCGCTCGTGACGGGGCCCCAGGTGGTGTTCGCCGACGAGCCGACCGGCGCGCTCGACTCGCTCACCGGCGAGCGGGTCATGGAGCTGCTGGTCGGCCTGGCCCGCCAGGAGGGCACGACGGTGATCGTGGTGACCCACGACGCCCGCGTGGCCGCCTGCGCCGACCGGGAGGTCATCGTCCGCGACGGCCGGGTCACCGACCCGTACGCCAGCGGGGTCGCCCGATGATGATCTGGCTGGGGCTGCGGCTGTCGCTGCGCGGCGGCAGGGAGGCGGCCGTCCGGCTGGTGCTGGTCACCGCTGCCGTCGCGACCGGCGTCGTGGTGCTGCTGTGCACGCTGTCGCTGTTCAACGCCTTCAAAGCCACCGCCGGCCGCCCGTGCTGGGAGTGCACCACCGGCTCGGCGCCCAGCGGCCGGACCCTGGGCGCCACGCCGGACGCCGCCCTGTGGAACTACCGCCAGGACTTCTACGCGGGCCGCACCATCAAGCGGCTGGACGTGGCCGCGCTCGGCCCGCAGGCGCCCGCCGTACCGGGCATTCCCAGCATGCCCGGCGCGGGCCGGTACTACGTCTCGCCCGCCCTGGCCGAGCTGCTGGACTCGGTGCCGCGCGAGCAGCTCGCCGACCGCTTCCCCGGCACGCGGGCCGGCCTCATCGGCGCAGCGGCGCTGTCCGGACCCGACGACCTGGTCATCGTCCTAGGGCAGGCGCCCGTCCAGGTCGCCGCCATGGGCGGCACCATCCAGGTCGACACCATCGCCACCGGGCCCGTCGCCGACGACACCACGGCGCTGTACGGGCACGGGTTCGGCCTGGCCGCGATCGGCCTGATCGTGCCGCTGCTCGTGCTCATCGGCACGGCCACGCGGCTGGCCGCCGCCCGCCGCGAGGCGCGGTTCGCGGCGATCAGGCTGGTGGGCGCCACGTCACGGCAGATCAACGCCATCGCGTCGGTGGACGCGGCGGTGGGGGCTCTGCTCGGCACGCTGGCCGGGATCGCGATCTTCCAGGCGGTACGGCCCGCCGTCGCCGCCGTGACGATCACCGGTTCCCGCTTCTTCCCCGAAGTGGTCGCCCCGACCGCGCTCCAGTACGCCGCCGTGCTGGCCGGCGTGCCGGTCGCCGCGGCCTGCGCCGCCCTGTGGTCGCTGCGCCGGGTGCGGATCTCGCCACTGGGCGCGGCACGGAAGGTGCGGGCGTCCGCGCCGGGGTGGTGGCGGGTGCTCCCGTTGCTGGCCGGCCTGGGCCTGTTCGCGAGCCCGGTGTTCTGGGGCGACGGCAACGATCCGAACGCCGTGCTGGTCGACGCCGGCCTCGCACTGATCATGGTGGGGCTGGTCGTGGGCGGGCCCTGGCTGACGATGCTGGCCGCGCGGCTGGCCGCCCGATTCACCCGCGGCGCCGCGACGCTGCTGGCCGCGCAGCGGCTGGCGGCCGACCCGAAGGCGGCCTTCCGCTCCGTGAACGGCATCGTGCTGGCGGTCTTCATCGGCACGGCGGTCGCCGGGATCGTCCCGGCGGTCGTCTCAGGCCAGCAGGCGGCGGGGGGCGGCACGCTGAGCAACGTGCTGCGTGCTTCGTTCGGTCGCGAGGACCAAGCCGGTCGCGACGACCAAGCCGGTCGCGACGACCAAGCTCGTCGCGACGACGACCAAGCCCTGTCGCCGGAGACCGGGGCCGAGCTCCTCACCAAGCTGCGCGCCCACCCCCGTGTCACTGTGCTGCCGGTCTACTCGCGGGCGGACGTCCCCGAGCCCCCGCCCAAGCTCGAGCTCCTGCCGGAATGCGCCCCCGGCGTCTTGTGCGAGCAGGATTTCCTGCTCAGCAACGTCGTCGAGTGCGAGAGCCTGGCCCGTTTCCCCGCGCTGGGGCGGTGCGCCGCGGGCGCCGGCGCCGTGGCGACCCGCTTCTCCCGCCTGCTGACCAGCGACAACATGCTGACGGTCGACAGGGAGCTCCCGCTCGTTCATGCGAAGAGCCCGGCCGTCTCCACGCCCGTCACGGGCCTGGGCCTGGCGGCGGTGCTGATCGGCACGGACGACCCGGCGGTCCGCGAGCAGGTCCGCACGCTGCTGGCGACGTACCTGGCCAGATCGGGCAGCACCGAAACGCCGCAAACCTTCGCCGAGGTCGCCCAGGTCAGGGCGGTTCTGCTGGACCAGGCGGAGCGCATCGCGGTGGCCATCGTGGTGCTGACCCTGCTCGTCGCGGGCTGCGGCCTCCTCGTGGCGGTCGCCGGCGGGCTGGTGGAGCGCAGGCAGTCGTTCACCCTGCTGCGGCTGTGCGGCACGCCGACGCGCACCCTGTCCACGGTGGTGCTGCTCGAATCGGCCGTGCCCCTGGTCGTGGCCGCCGTGCTCGCGGCGGGTGCGGGCCTCGGCGTGGCGGGGCCGATGATCGACCAGCTCGCGATCAAGAGTGCGCCGGCGGCGCTGCCCGAGCCCGGCTACTTCCTGACCGTCGGTGGCGGGCTGCTCGCCTCCCTGCTGGTGATCGCCACCGCGCTGCCGCTGCTCAAGCGCATGACCGCGCCCGACAACGCGCGTTTCGAATAGGAATCACCTTTGCGGGGGCGAGGTCAGCCACCGGCGATGAGGCGGACCGCCTGCCGCACCACCTCCGCCTGGGCGGGGGCGAGACCGTCGAGGAACGGCTCGATCACCTCGGCGTCGAAGCCGGGCGGGCCCGGCGCGGCGGCGGGCCGCATGTGCCGCAGGCTGTACTCGGCGAGCGTCGCCGCCAAGGGCGCGATCCTCGGGTCGCCGGGCTCGGCGCCGGCCAGCTCGTCGAGCCGCCGGTAGAACTCGTGCCCGCGCTCCGTCGCCTCCGGATCGGCGGCGAGCGTCTCGAACATCGCGAAGGCGCGTCCCCTCTCGGGGTCCGCCGCCACGGTGTCCATCAGCACCAGCATCTCGCGATCCCAGGCGGCCGCCTTCGACGCGGGCAGGTCGACCGCGCGCAGGAAGGCCAGCAGGTCGGGCGAGGCGGTGTCCTCCGGGCCCAGTGTCCCTGCCTCGGCCTGCTGGAGCACCTCGGCCAGCCGCTGCCGCCTGACCTGGATCTCCTGCTCCTGCCTGGCCAGGTCCGCGTCGATCTCCGCGAGGATCTCGGGCAGTTCCCTGGAGCGGTCGTCGGCGATGACGTCGCGCGCCTCGTCCAGGCTCAGCCCGAGCGCGACGAGGCGGCGGACGCGGGCCAGGGCGATGGCGTCGCGCATGCCGTACTCGCGGTAGCCGTTGGCCAGGCGGGGCGGCTCGGGCAGGACGCCCTGGTGGTGGTAGTAGCGCACCGTCCGGGTCGACACTCCGAGCAGCGTGGCGAGCTCTCCGATCCGCATGCCTCCATTAAAGACGTTGACGTGGCGTCAAGGTCAAACGGGGTTTCACGGTCGCAGCGCTTTGAGCACGTGATCGACCAGCGCGTCGGCGTACTCGGGGGTCAGCGGGCCCGTGCGCAGCAGCCAGCGCTGGTAGAGGGGGGCGTACAGCAGCTCGAGCGCCAGGTCGAGGTCGGCGTCCGCGGCGATCTGCCCGGCCTGCTGGGCGCTGCGCAGCCGGGCCTTCTTGGCCTCGTCGACCGGGCCCGCCAGCTTCTGCCGGTACTGCGCGGCGAGGCCGGGATCGTTGATGATCTCGGTGTTGAGCGCCCGGATCGGCGCCTCGAACTCCGGATCGGCGAACTCGCCCACCGTCGCCCGCATGACGACCTTCAGGTCGGCTTCGATGTCGCCGGTGTCGGGCAGCGCCATGCTCTCCTCCGGACCCACCTCGCTCAGAGCCAGGAAGGAGTCGAAGACCACCGCCCCTTTGGAGGGCCACCACCGGTAGATCGTCTGCTTGCCCACGCCGGCCCGCGCGGCGATGGCCTCGATCGACAGCTTGGCGTATCCCACTTCGGAGACCAGCTCGCGGGCGGCGGCGAGGATGGACTGCCGCGACCGCTCGCTGCGGCGCGCCGGGTTCGGCTGCTTGGACATGCGGCGAAGCCTATCACGCAAACGAGACGAGACGTGCCGTCTTGACATGTACATCTTGCAAGACGTACCGTCTCGTCTCGCAATCGCTATCGGAGGAGGTGGAGCCCCATGACTCGGGTATGGCTCATCACGGGTGCGTCGCGGGGACTGGGCAGGGCGTTCGCGGAGGCGGCGCTAGAGGCGGGGGATCGCGTCGTGGGCGCCGCGCGGGACGTCGAGCCGCTGTCGGACTTGGTCCAGAGATATCCGGACAATCTCGTACGGCTGCCGCTCGACGTGTCCGACCGCGCCGCCGTGCAGGAGGGCGTGGACCGGGCGGCGGCCGCGTTCGGCCGGCTCGACATCGTGGTCAACAACGCCGGCGGGATGCTGTTCGGCATGGTCGAGGAGGCCACCGAGGAGCAGATCAGGGCCCATCTCGACGTCAACCTGTTCGGCGCGATCTGGGTCGCCCAGGCCGTCATCCCGCACCTGCGGGCCCAGGGCTCCGGCCACATCCTGCAGGTCACGACGATGGGCACGGGCGGCGGCTTCGCCTCGACCGGCTTCTACGCGGGCGGCAAGTCGGCGCTCGACTCGATCAGCCAGGCGCTGGCCATGGAGGTGGAGCCGTTCGGCATCAAGGTCACCATCGTCCAGCCGGGCGGGTACGACACGGGCCTGTTCACCACGGGCACCACCACGACCGAGCCCGACCCGGCCTACGACCCGCTGCGGGCCAGGCTGGCCGAGATGTGGGGCGACGACGCCGGCCCCGGCCCGAGCACCGCCGCGCCCGTCATCATGGAGCTGGTCGACCTGCCCGACCCGCCCCTGCGGCTGATCGTCGGCGGCCGGTCCTACGACCTGGTTCAGGAGATGGAGCAGGCCCGCACCGGGGAATACCGCGCCTGGGAGCACCTCAGCCGCAAAGCGCCGGGCTGAACCGAAACGGCCGCGAACGCGTCCTCATGATAAATGAGTGGCATTCACCGAATGCCCCCCGTTACCGTGGATAACAGCGAAAGGACGGGGCGGATTCCAGCCGCCCCCCCGCAACGTCAGGAAAGGCCAGTCATGCGCTACGCAGCCGCCGCACTCGGGCAGGAACGGTGCCTATGTCGCCGGCCTGCGGTGTCCGGCTGCGCGCTCATCGGGCAGGCTTCGGGGTAATCCTCGCCAAGGATGATCCGGAGGCCGCCAGGGACATACCCGGGCGGCCTTTCTCTTTCCTTGCTTTTGACAACTCCACAGCGGAAGACATCGATGGGCTGATGGTGAAAAGGCATCACACCTGCCTTGCAAGCAGGGGTTCAGGGTTCAAGTCCCTGTCGGTCCACGCCGCAGAGGCCGAACAGGTAAGGCAGCTGGCTTCCAATCAGCAGGACGGGGTTCGAGTCCCCGCTGCGGCTCTGAAGCGTCCGTAGCCCAATGGGAGAGGCACCGGCCTCAGGAGCCGGACGGTGCGGGTTCGAATCCCGCCGGACGTACGAACCTCCCTTTCGAGGTGCGCCCCGTTGGTCTAGCGGTCAGGACGCCCGGCTTTCAACCGGGAAAACGCCGGTTCGAGTCCGGTACGGGGTACGACGCCAATTTCCGGCCCTATAGCTCAATGGATAGAGCGCCGGCCTACGAAGCCGGGTCTGTTGCAGGTTCAAATCCTGCTGGGGCTACTTGAATGTGTTACGCACACATTTTCTCTCGCGCGAGCTGGGCACACGGGGAGCCCACCCGGCCGTAAACCGGACGCTTCGGCTGTGGCGGTTCGACTCCGTCCTCGCGCACGGTCCGCCTCGCCATCGTGGGGGCCGGGGCGGATTTTTTGGCGCAGTTCGCCGGTGCGGAAGCAGGCCTGCAAAGCCCGTTCAGCGAGTTCGACTCTCGCCTGCGTCTCTTCGATGATCTTCCGCTGTGGAGCCGTATCCGGCTTGACAGATTTCGCGGGGAGCGCGTGTAATGATCGTCGCGTCGCGTGACGCCGCCCGGAGGACGGCGGCGGCATGGAGGCGCCGAATCAAAGGGGATGACACCGTGACCACACCTACCGGTCGTGCCTGAGCGCATAGTCCCCGCGCGCCTTCCCATGCCCTCGGCGGAGTAGTCGGCCCGCCCTTTTCGGCATGCCGTGCGGGTTTCCTTGTCATCGACGCCAATCCCGCATGGAGCCAGAACACGCATGCCCATTGACTTCAACCAGCAGATCATCGACGACTTCCGCGCCAACCAGGGGCAGGTCGGCGGCCCCTTCGAAGGAGCCAGGCTGCTCCTGCTGACCACCGTCGGAGCGAAGACGGGCGCCCGCCGTACGACTCCACTCGGCTACCTGCCCGACGGCGACCGCCTCTTGATCATCGCCTCGGCCGGCGGCGCGCCCGCGCACCCGGCCTGGTACCACAATCTGCGCGCCAACCCCCAGATCAACGTGGAGGACGGCACCTTCGCCTACCAGGCGACGGCGGTCGTGCTGGAGGGCGAGGAGCGGGACCGCATGTTCGCCCGCGCCGTGGAGGCGGATCCCGGGTGGGGCGCGTACCAGGACCGGTCGGGCCGCGTCCTGCCCGTGGTCGCGCTCCTCCCGACCGCGGGCACTCACACGCTGGCCGCCCTGTCGGCGCACGGCGGCGTGGGCGGCGACGGCGGGCCGCCCGCCGGGCCCATGGGCGACGCGCTCAGGAAGATCCACGGCGCCTTCCGCCGCGAGCTGGCCCTGATCCGCAAGGAGGTCGCCGCCTCGGGCCCGCGCGTGGCCGCGCAACTTCGCGTGAATTGCCTGACCATGTGCCAGGGCCTGCACGAGCACCATTCGCGCGAGGACGGTTCCATGTTCCCCGCGCTGGAGGAGCGCTATCCGGAGCTGGGCCCGACGCTGGAGCGACTGCGGGCCGAACACATAGTCGTGCAGCGACTCCTCGAGCAACTGCAGGACCTCCTCGCGGCAGACGACGTCGCCCCGGAGGCGCTGCTGAGCGAGGTGAACCGGCTCACCAAGGAGCTGGAGGCGCACCTGGACTACGAGGAGGAGCAGCTCGTACCGCTGCTCAACTGACACCACCCGTGGTTCCGCAGCCACGGCCTTCCTGGCCTGCTGGACGGCCTGGCTTCGAGGCCGTCCAGCAGGCCGTCGACTTCGCGTGTTCGGCGCCGGACGGCTCGCCGGCTGGGCGGGCTAGGCCGCCCTGGTCAGCATGCCGTGCGGGTCGAGTACGTACTTGCGTGCGGCTCCCTCGTCGAATTCGTGGTATCCCTGCGGCGCCTGGTCAAGCGGGATCGGCGTGGCGTTGACCGCCTTCGCGATCTGCACCCGGTCGTGCAGGATCGCCTGCATGAGCTGGCGGTTGTACCGCATGACAGGGCACTGGCCGGTGACGAAGCTGTGCGACTTCGCCCAGCCGAGACCGATCCGGATGGACAGCGCCCCATGCTTGGCCGCCTCGTCCTCCGCGCCCGGGTCTCCCGTCACGTACAGGCCGGGGATGCCGAGCGCGCCACCCGCTCTGGTGACGTCCATGAGCGTGTTGAGGACGGTGGCGGGACGCTCCACCTCCGACTCGTGGCCGTGACCACGCGCCTCGAAGCCGACCGCGTCGACGGCGCAGTCCACCTCGGGTTCGCGGAGGATGTGCATGATCTGATCCTTCGGCTCGCCCAGGGCGACGTTGATGGTCTCGCAGCCGAAGCTGTGCGCCTGGTCGAGCCGCTCCTTGTTCAGGTCGGCGACGATGACCACGGCGGCCCCGAGCAGGAACGCCGAGGCGGCCGCCGCGAGCCCGACGGGGCCGGCGCCGGCGATGTAGACGCTCGATCCCGGCTTCACCCCCGCGCTCACGCAGCCGTGGAACCCGGTCGGGAAGATGTCCGCGAGCATGGCCAGGTCAAGGATCTTCTCCATCGCCCGGTCCTTGTCGGGGAACTTCAGCAGGTTCCAGTCGGCGTAGGGAACCAGGACGTACTCGGCCTGTCCACCGACCCAGCCGCCCATGTCGACATAGCCGTACGCCGAGCCCGGCCGGTCCGGGTTCACGTTCTCACAGACTCCGGTGTTGCCCTCCTTGCAGTTGCGGCAGCGGCCGCAGGCGATGTTGAACGGTACGGACACGAGGTCGCCGGTCTTGATGTACTCCACATCGGGACCGGTCTCGGCGACCTCACCAGTGATCTCGTGGCCGAGGACGAGGCCCTGGGGGGCTGTGGTACGCCCGCGGACCATGTGCTGATCGCTGCCGCAGATGTTCGTCGCGACCGTCTTGAGTATCGCGGCGTGTGGCAGTTTGCGGCCGATGTTGGCCCGGTTCACCCCGGGGCCGTCCTTGAGCTCGAATTCGGGGTAGTCGGTCTCGCGTACCTCGACCTTGCCCGGACCGTCGTATATGACTCCCCTGTTGCCAGGCATGACGATCCCTTCTTTGCTCGACAGTGACGGATGAGCGGTCGTTCACGGAATCATGGATCACCTCCCCCGGCCGGGACGCCAGCGCCGGCGGCCGTGCCCCACACGGTCCCGGATCTTTTCGTCCTGCGGTGCGCGGGCCTCCGGGATCTGACCCGCCAGCCCCTGCCGGATCTCCCCGGCCTGCGGCTCCCGGGCACCGGTGATCTCCCCGGCGGCGCCCTGCTCGGCCACCTCGGGCACCTCGCGGGCCGGGCGGGCGACCAGGTCGTACACGATGACGGCCAGCACCGCGCCGATGATCGGCCCGGCGATGTAGACGCCCATCTGCGTCCATGGCGTGTCGCCGCCGAACAGGCTGTTCGTCAGATAGGGCCCGAAGGTTCGGGCCGGATTGATCGAGCCGCCCGTCGCCGGACCGATCACGAAGATCTGGCCCGCCACGGCCAGTCCGATCATCAGACCGGACCAGCCGCTCGGCGCCCGGCGGTCGACCGCCAGAGCCATGATCGTGAGCAGCAGCAGGAACGTCCCGAGCGCCTCGAGCAGGATCCCCTGCGCGTAGGTCGAGCCCTCGCCCAGCCGGGTCAGCCCGACGCCGCCCTGCTCGATCGCCCGCCGGCCGAATCCGCCCACGATGAGCAGCCCGCCGGCGAACGCGCCGACGAGCTGAGCGACGATGTAGAACGGCACCTCGGCCCACGGAAACCGGCGCCCCACGGCGAGAGCGATGGTGACCGCTGGATTGATGTGCGCCCCCGACGTGGTGCCGAACGCGTAGATGACGATCGCGACGACCACGGCGAACGACAGCGAGATGAAGCCGAGTCCGGCATAGTCCAGCTCACCTTTACCGAGAGCGAGTGCCGCCACGACCGATCCTGCGCCGAAGAGGATCAGCAGCATCGTTCCGATGGCTTCTGCGACGAGCCGTCGCGGCAGGTCTCCAACCATCGCAACCCCCGATGACGATGGTTTCCTCCCTAAATTCGAATATATACCCTGAAGTTATGGCGCCCCTTCTTCAGATCAGGCTCCGAGCTGCTTAAAAGGCCCGAGCGACGGCCGCCTGGAGCCGGGGGTGTTCTCCCGAACGTGTCCTGAGCTCCAAAGACTCATGCGTCGTCCATCAACCTCAAGGGGACGATCTTTACGGTGCAAAAGCACTCTCCCTGATGACGACCGACGGCGACGAACTGCGGGCCAGGTTCTCCCCGAGCGCCGTATCTCTCTGACCCCCGCGCCCCCGGAACCCTTGCGGGTTCCGAGGGCGGCAGGTCACAGGTATCGGCCGCAGGGCATGAGGCCCCACTCATAAGACCAGCAATAGCTGATCACGTAGGGGCGGCCGTCCTCGTAGTAGACGCGGTTGGTGTCCACATCCATGCCAATGTCGTCGCCAACGTACCAGGGGGGCAGTGCGTGGGCGGGGGCGGCGACAGCGGCGCTGATCAGGGCAGCGGCGAAGACGCCGACCAAGGCGGCGATGAACCGCCCGCCCATCCTGCGGAATCGCGACATCGATGACTCCTCTTCGTTCGTCCGGACACGGAAGAGTCGATCAGTGCGCGGTTGTGCGGCGGTTGGAGGTCGGTTGGAAGATCAGAATCTTGGAGATCCGTTCCCTGGTGGCAACGCCGCGC
Source organism: Nonomuraea basaltis (assembly GCF_005893125.1). Taxonomy (GTDB): domain Bacteria; phylum Actinomycetota; class Actinomycetes; order Streptosporangiales; family Streptosporangiaceae; genus Nonomuraea; species Nonomuraea basaltis. The sequence continues at coordinate 13,553 of NZ_VCJS01000131.1, forward strand.
TACAGCCGGAGGGATACGTCCAGAAATATCCGCGCGTGGATGACGAACTCTTCGCCGAACTTGGCCAGGGGATCACCGCCCGGCGAGCTGCTCACCATCACCTGGCCTTGGCCGGCGGTGCACAAGGACAGACAGTGACCCGTACGGTCGGGCGTATGAGCATCGAAGATCGGAAGGTTCGTGCCGCGGGGAGGCGCCCTTGTCGCATCGGCCGGTGGCGTCGGGGCGGGGACGTGCCGGCCCGGACGACCTGGACGGGCGGGCGGGTCCTCGCATCGGTTGCCATGCTGGTGGCCGGGCTGCTGGCGTTCCCCGGCGTCGTGCCCAACACCGTGGGCAATCTCGGCAGCCTGCTGGAGACCTTCCTTCCCTGGGGTGGCTTGGCCGTTCCCGTGCTGCTGGTCCTGGCACTGCTGCGTCGCTCGGCCACCGCGATGGCTTCCCTGGTGCTGCCCGCAGCGGTCTGGGCCACCCTCTTCGGTGAGCGGTTGCTACCCGCTGATCGGGGTGCGGCTCACGACCTGACCGTCCTCCAGCACAACGTCAGCGACGAGAACCCCGATCCCGAAGGAACCGCGCGAGCCCTGGCCCAGGCCGGGGCCGACCTCATCGCTTTGGAGGAGTTGATGCCTGACGCCCTGCCCGTCTACGAGGCCGCCCTCGCGCCCGGACATCCCCACCACGCCGTCGTGGGCACCGTCGGACTCTGGTCCAGATATCCCCTTGCGGACTCCCGGCCGGTGGACATCCGGCCGCTGGATGTCGGGGGAGACTGGAACCGAGGGATGCGGTCCACCGTACGGACCCCATCCGGCGACATGGCCGTGTACGTCGCCCACCTGCCCTCGATCCGTATCCGACTGCCGGACGGCTTCGGCTCCGGCTGGAGGGACGAGAGCGCCGCCGCACTGGGCGCGGCCATCGCCGCGGAAGAACTGAACAGGATCGTTCTGCTGGGCGACTTCAACAGCACCCTCGATGACCGCGGCCTGGCTCCGGTCACCTCCCGGATGACCCCGGCGGAGGAGGGCTTCGGCTTCAGCTGGCCCGCCGCCTTCCCCATCGCCCGGATCGACCACGTCATGACCCGCGCGGCGACTCCTGTCACCACCTGGACCCTGCCCGCCACCGGCAGCGACCACCTGCCGGTCGCAGCCCGCATCAAGCTCTGACATTCACCGGCGACCGGGGGTCCGCGGTCGTCTCGCGCCGTTCCCGGACGCGGCCGGAGCGCGGAGGAATGCCTCGGCGAAAACGGCGCTGCTCTGCTCGATCTCTGCCTCTTGGCCGGTCGGCGAAGGCCAGAATCCGTGCGCTGGTCAGCTCCGGCCGTTCCTGGGCCGGCCGTGTCCCGCACCTGCGACGATCTCCGCCCGCTCCAGGCCGGGGATGAGACGGTGGGCCCGCTCCAGCGCGGCGGCGGGGCGCAACAGCCGGTAGCGCACCCCGACGAGGATCTGGGTCGGCGCGTTCACCTTCCGCAGCTCGCCATCGGTGTACGGGCGGGCAGGCGGTGGGGACGGAACCAGCGCACATCGCCGAGCCAAACGGTTACGGAAGCGTCATCCAGACATCGACCGACAGGGACCAGGTGCCGTTCGGCGGGTCTGTGAGCGAGCGCTCGTCCTGCCCGGTGCGCAGCCGCATCACCTGCACCGGGGCGCCGTACGGGGAGACCTGGTCCGCCTGCGCGGCGAGCAGGACCGGGGCGCGGCCCGCCCGTCTGACGCGGTCGGCCAGCCGGGTGACGTTCGCCGGCGAGGGCAGGTGGGTGCCCGGGGTGAGCACCACCCGGGCTGTGGGCAGGCCGCACATGCCGCGGACGAGCTGGGTGAAGCGGTCGCCGGTGACCCGCTCGACGATCAGCACCGAGGCGTCGCGGGGCAGCGCCGCGCACAGCCCCGCGACGGCGGCCGCCTCGCCCCGCTCGACAGGGGTGAAGGCGGTCCCGATCGAGGTCACCGCGGCCGGGGCTACCAGCAGCAAGCAGCCCGCCGCGAGCAGGGCCCGCTGCGCCCGGCGGCCGTACCCCATGCGCCAAGCCCGGTTTCGGACCCAGCGCAGCCCCCAGGCGGCGAGCAGGATCAGGCCCGGGAGGACGACCGGGACGAGCCGGCGGGAGGCCCAGGGGTGGTCCGGGGTGATCGACGGCAGCCACAGAGTGGTGACCGTGGTCCAGCCGATGACGGCCAGGGGGAGCAGCCAGACGAAGTCGCGCTCCCGGACGAGGCGGCGCGCCAGCACGGCGGCGGCCAGGGTGGCGAGCACTGCGATCGGGACGCCCACGTACCAGAACACCCAGTACAGCGAGTCCTCGTAGTACAGCCGTCCGGGGTCGGACGGCAGGTGGTTGGCGGCCTGCGTCTTGGCGATGAAGTCGGCGGTGAGGACGTCCTGCGGGGTGAGCGGGGCGCGGCGCACGGTCTGCGCCCACGGGCGCGCGGCGAACCCGGCCATCGCCAGTACGACCAGCCCCGCGGCCAGGGCGGGCAGCAGCCGCGCGGTCCGCCTCGACGGGCGGCGTACCAGGCGGGCGATCCTCGCTCCGAGGCGCGGCGCGAGGACGGTGCCCGCGATCGTCAATGCCAGGACGGCCGCGCAGATGACGAGCAGCGGTTTCAGCGACCCCGACAGGTACGCCAGGTAGGGCCGGGCCAGCAGGTACGCCGCCAGGGAGCCGACCCCCGCGCCCACCGCGAGCCCCGCGAGCAGCGGCCGCCCGAGCCGCCCGTCGGACACGCCGTCCCCGGCCCTGTGCCGGACCTGGTGGCGGCGCAGCGCGATCAGCAGCCCGGCGTACGCGAGCACCGGCAGCAGATCGCGCAGCCCGTCGATCCTGACCGCCAACGCCAGCCCGAACACCAGCCCCGCCAGCGCCGCCGACGCCGCCGCGTCGCCCGACCGCACCGCCCGGACCCACCCCAGGGCCCGCACGACCGGGCTCCCCACCAGGCCGCGCCCCGAAGCCGGGGTGTCGCCCGGATGCGCGGCGCAGGCCAGGGGCAGGGCGCGCATGAGCACGCTTCCGGCGGGGCGGCTGCGGAGCTCTCCTCGAGCGGTCTGGTCGGCGGCCTCGGCGAGCATGGGGGCCGAGGCGGCGGGGAGGAAGCCCACGCCGAGCGCGCCCGAGCGGAGCCGGTAGCGGGCATCCAGGAGGAGGCTCACGCCGCCGAACAGGAGGATCACGGCCGAGGGCTCACTGAAGAGGCTGCGCGAGGTGTAGATCAGGGGCATGCTCACCGCGAAGACCAGCGCGGCGAGGACCGCCCAGCGGGCGCCGACCAGGCGGGCGACGACGCCTGCGAAGGCCAGGACCGCCAGGCCGCCCAGGACCGGCGGCATCAGCAGCACGCCCGCCAGCCCGCCCAGCCAGTGGCCGAAGGCGCCGATGAGCGGCATGCCGGGCATGAACTGCGGCACGACGGCGCCGTCGTACTGGTAGAACCCCATGCTGTCGAAGCGGAGCGCGGGGTCGGGGCCGCCGAACGCGGCGAGGTCGAACGGGATGGGCAGCGAGCCGTGCTCTGCCAGCCACACGGCGTACTGCGCGTAGGTCGCCGGGTCCCGGCGCACGATCAACTGCTCGGTGTGGAGGATCCCGTTGAACATGGCCGAGGCGGCGGCGACGCCCACCACGGCCGCCGTGTGCCAGCCGGTTGCCTCCACCGTCTCCGGCAGCCGCCGCAGGCCGTACCGGCCGAGCAGGAAAGTCAGGCCGGCCCCGAGCAGAATGGCCGGCACAGGGTGGAACCAGCCGAGCAGCAGCAGCGGCACCCCGGCAAGCAACCACCCGGCCACCGCGACCACCGGCACCACCGACATCACGGCGAGCACCCGGCCCGCTGAGGGCCACCGCGAGTGATCCACCCACCTCACCCCGCGAGCGTCTTCGGTTCTCTGTGTTTACATCAGTAAAACTGACATCAGCGTAGCCTCGTCGCCTGCCGGCCAAGGCCGGGATGCGATCCGGTGGAAGCCGAGACCGAAGCCTGGCGCCGCGGCGACCTGTGACGCCTGCCCCCTACGTATGGCTCAGACCACCGCCCCCGTGCCCTCGCGCGGGGCGGTCCGCCTGACGGGCGGGGCGGGTGGACGCCGGTCGAACCGGGCGAGCGCGACGGCCGCCGGACCGGCCACGAACGCTGACGACAGCGTGCCCACGACGATGCCCGCCACCAGCGCCATGGCGAAGTCCCGCAGCGAGTCGCCGCCGAATGCCATCAGCGCGACCAGGATGAACAGCGCGCCGAGCCCGGTGTTCACGGTACGCGGCAGCGTCTGCAGGATCGCCCCGTCGACCGCCGTCGCGAACGGCTCCTTGCCGCGTGCCGTCCACAGCTCCCGTACCCGGTCGAACACCACCACCTTGTCGTTGACCGAGTAGCCGACGATCGTCAGCATGGCGGCCACGAAGATCCCGTCGATGGGCTTGCCCAGCCACGCGAACAACCCCACCACAACGGTCACGTCCACCAGCAGCGCCACGACCGCCGCCGCGCCGAACGTCCACCGGAATCTGGCCGCCAGGTAGAGCAGCTGCATGACCACGGCGACGCCGAGCGCGATGAGGGCGTTGCGGCGCAGCTCCTCGCCCAGGCTGGGGCCGATGAACTCCTCGCGCCGCTTGGTCACCTCTCCCCCGTGCGCCTCCAGCGCCTGCTCGATCCTGGCCGCCTCGTCCAGGCCGAGCCGCACCGCCCGTACCGTGACGCCGTCGCCGGTGGACTGCACCACCGCCGTGGGGAACCCGGCACGGGCGACCGCCTGGCCGGCCACGTCGGCCGGGACCGGCTGCGAGGTGGCGAACTCCACGAGCCGCCCGCCGGTGAACTCCACGCCGACGTTCAGCCCGCGAACGAGCAGCCCGGCCACGGCCACCGCCGCCAGCCCGCCCGCGATCGCCAGCCACAACGTCCTGTGCCGCATGAGCCGCGGGTTCCTGCGCGTCAGCCAGGTCCGGACGGCACCCGGGGAGGCCAGCCCGGACGCGCGCGGCCCGATCATCCCGATGACGCCCTGGACGAGCACGCGGGTGATCAGCATGGCCGAGACCAGCGAGGCGAGCACGCCGATCGCCAGCGTCACACCGAAGCCCTTGACCGGGCCGGAGGCCAGCCAGAACAGCAGCCCGGCGGCGATCAGGGTGGTGACGTTGGAGTCGGCGATCGCGCTCCAGGCGTTCTTGAACCCCAGGTCCAGGGAGCGCCTGAGCCCGCGCTGCGGCCCGTACTCCTCCCTGGCCCGCTCGAATACCAGCACGTTGGCGTCGATGGCCATGCCGATCGCCAGCACGAACCCGGCCAGCCCCGGCAGCGTGAACGTGGCGCCCATCGCCACCAGCGCCGCGTACGAGATCAGGCCGTAGCAGGTCAGCGCCACCGCCGCGAGCAGCCCGGACAGCCGGTAGACGGCGACGATGAACGCGGCCGTCAGCAGCAGCCCCACGACCGCCGCCTTGGCGCTGGCCTCGATGGCCGCCGTGCCGAGCGTCGGGCCGACCGTGCGCTGCTCGACGAGCTCGAGCGGGACCGGCAGCGCGCCGCCCTTGATCAGCACGGCCAGGTCGCGGGCCTCCTCGTGGGTGAACGAACCCGTGATGTCGGCGCCGCCGCCTGGGATGCCGGTCCGGCACGGAACCGACAGGTCGAGCGGCGGCGAGGAGATGATCTCCTGGTCGAGCACGATGGCGATCCTGCGCTTGGCATCGCCCTGCGGCTCGCACGCGGCCGCGCCGGTCAGCCGCTGCCAGGCGCCGGCGTCGCGGAACTCGATGCGTACCCACCAGCCGGGGCCGCGCTGCGGGTCGCTCTGCTCGACGGCGTCGCTCACGCCGTCGCCGCTGATGGCCGTGGGCCCGAGCTTCAGCAGGCCGCCGTTCTCGTCGCGGACCGCCGCGGAGTCGCCCGCCTCGGCCGCGCCGAGCACGGGATGGAAGGCCAGCTGCGCGGTACGACCGATGACCTCGGCGGCCTGCCGCGGGTCGAGCACGCCGGGCAGCTCGACGATGATCCGCTTCTCGCCGGAGCGGACCAGGGTGGGATCGACCACCCCAAGCGCGTCCGCCCGCTGGCGGAGCACGTCAAGGGCGCGGTCGGTGGCGGCCGAATCGGCCTTGACGGTGGGCGAGTCCTTCGCCTCGAAGACGAGCTGGGTACCGCCGCGCAGGTCCAGGCCCAGGCGCGGCGCGGTGGTGAGGGCGAGAGCTAAAGAGATCGCGATGACGGCGAGCGCCGCCACCGCACGCCAAACAGGCGCACGGAACATGGAAGCCTCCACAGGCACAGATGTGCGGGACAGGGAATCGTCAGAACCCTGTGGAGGGAGGCCCCCGCGCCGGCGCCACCACCGGCCGGCGGCCGGCCGGATCATCAGCGCCCGGGCGGGCGACGGCGACGGCCCAGGCGGGCGTCGGGTACGGCAGGCCGGACGGCAGCACGGCCGGTCCGGCCGGGCCCGCCAGGCCGAGCAGCCCGTGCCGGCCCTGCAGCACGGCGTTGCGGTACGGCTCCTGGCCCAGGCCAGGGTGCTCCTGCGCCCGCCAGGCCGTCACGTGAACGGCCGTGACCTGCGGCTCGACGGCCCTGGCGTGGGCGGTCGCGGGCAGGAACCAGGACAGCAGGAGGAGCAACGCGACAGGCAGCCTGGTCCGCATCGTCGCCTCCCTCCGCCCGATCATCGTTCCTCACCGTAGCGCGTCGACGTGGCCGGGAAGTGCGAACTCTTATCAGATGCTCGTCAGGCCGCTTTCCCAGGCCCAGGAGGCGATCCCGACGCGATTGCGTACCGCCAGCTTGGCTTGGATGCCGGAGACGTGGCCTTTGACCGTGCTGAGCGAGATGAACAGCTCGGCGGCGATCTCCTGGTTGGTGCGGCCCCTGGCGATCGCCCGGACGACCTCGATCTCCCGCTCGGACAGCGGCTGCTCGGGCCGGCGGGGGGCCGGTGCTCCGGCGGCCGTCAGGTGGCGCAGCAGCCGCAGGGTGATCGACGGCGAGATCAGGGCGTCCCCGGCGGTGGCGGCCCGCACGGCCTCGACGAGCAGGGCCGGGCCCGCGTCCTTCAGCACGAAGCCGACGGCGCCGCCGCGCAGCGCGCCGTAGACGTACTCGTCGAGGTCGAAGGTGGTGACCACGACCACCCGGAGCGGGGCGGGGACGGCGGGTCCGGCCAGGGCTCGGGTGACCTCGATGCCGTCCAGGCGCGGCATCTGGATGTCGACGAGGCATACGTCCGGGCGCAGCCGCCGGGCCAGGGCGACCGCCTCGTCGCCGTCCGCGGCCTCGGCGACGACCTCGATGTCGGGCTGGTCCTCGAGGATGACCCGCAGGCCGGCGCGGACCATCGCCTGATCGTCGGCCAGCAGGACGCTGATGGTCACGGGCGCTCCCGGGCCGGCCGCCCGCCCCTGCGCACCCCCTGATCGCCGGGCGGTGCTCACCGGTGCGCGCGACGCCGACCCGGTCCTGCTCGCCGCCACCCTGCTGTTGGCCTCGGCCATCGCCTTCCAGGCGTGGCTGTCGGTGGCCAACCCCGGTAACGCACTCCTTGGCGAAGGCGAGGCCGCGGACGTTCACACCGACCGCGTCAGTGATCCTTTCGAGAAACCAACGCGTACGAGCCGTGTCGTCACGGCGTGGCCAGGGGAATGATCCTGCGGTACTTGCCGCCGGGTGATTGCTGTGGTGTCTCTTCGGCGCGTTCGAGCGTGACGTGGTCGACCTTGTGCTCGGTGAGCAGGTGGGTGATCTCGTCGCGCACCGTCTGCCACACGCGGTCGGGGTCGGCGCCATCCGCGGGCTTCAGGCGCACGCGCAGTGTGGCGGGCGAGGTCTGGACGACCTGGAACTGCTCGATGCCGGGAAGACGGTCTAGCAGAGTGCCGAAGGCCATGGGGGAGATGCCGATGTGCTCGCCGCGGCCGGCGGGGAAGGCAAGCATCTCGGCCGCGCGGCCCTGCACCTGAACGGCGGGTAGTGGGCTGCCGCACGGGCAGGGGTCGGGACGCAGCAGGACGTTGTCGCCCAGGTCGTAGCGCAGGATCGGCTGGACGCGGTTGGCGAGGTTGCTCAGCAGGACCGTGTGCGACGGCTGACCTGGTGGGACGGACCGGTAGTCGGCGTCGACCGGCTCCAGCACGGCCCAGTCGCTGTTGACGTGAAGCCAGTTGTGCACGCAGCCGTACGCGAGGAAGCCGCACTCGGTGGCGGCGTAGGCGGAGCGGACCTGGGCGTGGAACGCGTTGGCGATCCGGGTGCGGTTCTCCGCCGTCAGCGCCTCACCACCGGCGATGATCATCCCTGGGTGGATGCGCAGGCGGCCGGCTTCCTGTTCTCCGGCCAGCAGCCCGAGCATGCTCGAGAAGCCGGCGAGGGAGCTGGGGTTGTACCGGTTGAGCTCGGCGGCCAGTTCCGGCAGTGGCTGGTGTATCGAGAATTCTTGCAGCATCCAGCTGAGCCGTGGGTGGTCCCGGCGGAACCGTGCCGCCCCCGCGACGGTGGCGAAGTGGCCGCCGGGTGCGGAGACGATCGCGGTACGGCCGGCGCCGCGCAGGAGACGGATGAAGTCGCCGATCCCCAGCCCGGTGCGGGCGCGCTGTCCGACGGCGGTGCCCACGGCCAAACTCCGCTCGTCCAGCAGAAAGATGCCGCGCAGCCCGCTGGTTCCGGAGGTGGTGACCATGAGGTACCCCCCTTGAAACCGCTCACCCACGAGCGCGGGATCGGCCACGAACGCCTGGGCCTTCTCGAGTGTCACATTCCGGTCGGTGACCCAGTCGTCGAAGTGGGCCATCAGCGTCTTTTTGCTGGTGACCGGGAGCACTGCCGGGTCGTCGACCTCTTCTGGCAGGTCCCGGTACAACTTGCGGAAGTACGGCGAGTGGGCGCGGGCGTAGGCCACCATCTCGGCCAGGTGGGCGCGCTGCCGCTGCGCGATCGCCGCGTGACCTTCCCGCATGGCGCGTCGCGCGTCGCGAGCGATCTGCCGGGCGCTTTCCTTCATGATGGTCGGGTCCTTTCTCCGGTGAGTGGGATGTCGCCTTCCCGGGTGGTGGAGAGACATTGGTGCCAGAAGGGCCGTTGGTGAGCTGCGGCATCCGCCGCAGGTCGATCCGCCCTGGTCTGGGAGTGCGGGCGATGTGCGCGGATGCTGGTGGCGTCGGTGATAGGTCGCACCCTCGTCAGGGGCGTTCGTCAACGGCTTCGGTGGGCTGCCGCACCGAAAGCAGGCCGTGCAAGGCGATGTCGAGTCCACGCCGGGCGGCCTCCCACAGCTCGTCCTGCGACCGGCCAAGCTGGACGCTGGCCAGGCTCGCCTGCTGGATGGCGCCCATCAGGGATCCGGTCATCGCCGCCGCGGTGATCGGGTCCAGTTGGCCGGGAAACGCCTTCAGCAGCTCGTCGGTGATCCGCTGCTGCAGGTCCAACAGCACGTAAAGCGCCTTGGCCTGCAGCGCCGGCGTGCTCAGGACCAGCCGGTACGGCGCCGACAGCTCCTCGGGCTCCCTGGGGGGAACCTTGGGCCGGCGATAGGCGGCGTACTCCTGGACCATCCTCGCCAGCACCTCGCCCGGGCTCTCGTGTGGCCGGCGTTCCGCGATCGCCTCGAGCATCACGTCGAAGTTGCGCTCCACGTCGACGAACAGCACCTCGTCCTTGCCGCGGAAGTAGGCGGAGAACGTCTTGGGGTCGATATCCGCCGCCGCGGCGATCTGCGCCAGCGTGGTCTGCTCATATCCCTGCTCCTCGAACAGCCGGAGAGCCGCCATGACGATCCGCTCTCTGGTCAGCCGCTTCTTCCGCTCGCGCCGAGACTCCTGCATGACCCAAATATACGTCTGCTGGAATTTTCCCGACAACTGGAATATTTGCGAAGTGGCATCAGGGAGGCGAGCGGCACGTCCGAGTACGCGCCGGGTCAGGGTGCTGTAGCAGACCAGGAGTGATGGCCTCCCGGGCGGCGACACCTCATCGCGCAGGTGTGGGAGCCGTACGCCCCGGGATCTGGCCCCGGTGTAGCGGCCCGGCCTATCGGGCCGGGCCGGTGGTGAGCCAGAGGCGGAGCAGGTGGCGGCGGCGGCCCGGCTCCGAGTGGTCCTCGTAGGCGGTGCGGCCGTGCAGGACGACATGGTTGTTGAGGAACTGCATGTCGCCTTCCCGCAGGTCCATGGTGAGTGCGAAGCGGGGGTCGTTGGTCAGCTGGTCGAGCAGGTCCATCACCTCCTGCTGCGCGTCGGTGAACGGCGGCACGTGGGCGCCGCGCAGCGCCGAGCGCAGGTAGTCGGGCCCGTAGGTCATGGACACCCCGCCGCCGGCGCGCGGCGTGCAGATCGGCTTGGTGGAGAAGCTGTCGGGGCCGTCGCCGGTGCGACGGTCGTGCCACCACGGCTGGTAGAGCAGCCCCGCCAGGGCAGGGCGGGTGCGTACGAGCTCGTTGTGCACCGCCACGGAGCTGACGATGGAGCTGAGGCCGCCGGACTTCGCCGGGCGTACGCACAGCAGGCCCACGATGTCCGTCGGGTCGCTGTGGTAGCCGAGCCGCCCGCTGTGCTCATAGCTGCGGGTCTGGCCGCGCGCCGGGTCGGCGCCGGTGTCCCGTACGTGCATGAGCGGCGCGCTGTCCGGCCCCTGCGGGACGATGCCGCCGACGTGGCCGGCGAGCCCGAGCGCGGCGATCTCGCACTGCCGCTCGCTCATCCCATCGGTGGGAACCCCCTGGATCAGCACGAACCCGCGGCCGTCCACGAGCTCCTCGCGCACCCGCCGCAGGACGGGGCCGAGCGTGGGCAGCGGGAAGCTCTCGCGGGCGATCTCGCCCGGTGCCGGCTGCGCCGCGCGCACGGCGCTGAGCACTTCCTGTCGTTGCCTGTCGTCGAGCCGGACCCGCCAGGCGTCGCTGTCGCGGATCTCCGCTCCCAGCCACTCCCCCGGCCCCAGCACTTCCGCGACCGCCATCGCGCCCACCGTCCCTTCGCCCGCCGTCTGTTTCTCGGCCCACCATCCCTTCCCGCGCCGCCCGCCGCACCCCCTGATCGCCCACGGCCGAACGTCTTCGCCCACGGCGCAAGCGGGTCAGGCCAGCGAGTCGATCCAGCGCTCCAGGCGACGGCCTTCCACGGCCATGAGTCCGGGGTCGCGGAAGGTGTTGGTCAGCAGGGAGATGCCCTGGTACGCGGCGAACAGGGCGACCGCGAGCTCGCGGGCGTCGTCGCGACCCATGGCCTGGAACTGCCGCTCGACCCAGTCGAGCAGCTCACCCATGACCTTGGCGATCGCGCGGTCGAGGCCGTCGTCGCGCTTGTCGAGCTCGGAGGCGAGGGTGCCGGTGGGGCAGCCGTATCGGGCGGTCAGGTCGCGCTGCTCGATCCAGCCGTGCAGCAGGGACTTGAGCCGCTCCTGCGGCGTGGGGAGCTGTTCGAGCGTGCTGATCATCGACTCGAGCTGCCGGCCGTGCGCGTCGATGGCCGCCTCGATGAGCTGGTCCTTGGTCTTGAAGTAGTAGTAGACGTTGCCCACCGGGACGTCGGCCGCGCGCGCGATGTCGGCGAGGGTGGTCTTCTCCACCCCCTGCTCGTGCAGCACCCGCATGGCGGCGCCGGCCAGCCGTTCCCGCTTCCCCGTCCGCGTTGAGTCAGTCACCTGACTCACTATAGACAAGCGCCTTGTCCGACGGCTATGGTCTCGTTCCAAGTCAGTCAACTAACTAACTTTTCGAGGTAGATCCATGATCGTAGTAACGGGTGCCACCGGAAACGTCGGCGGCGAGCTGGTCCGCCTGCTCACCGCGGCGGGCGAGCAGGTGACCGCGGTCTCCCGGCGGCCCGCGCCGCTTCCCGAGAATGTGCGGCACTTCGAGGCCGACCTGGCCGAGCCCGCCGGCATGAAGGCCGCCTTCGACGGCGCCGACGCGCTGTTCCTGCTCGTCGCCGGGCAGGACCCGCAGGCCATCCTGGACGCGGCGAAGGCGGGCGGGATCCGGCGCGTCGTCCTGCTCTCCTCACAGGGCGCCGGGACCAGGCCGCAGGCGTATCAGCACCCGGCCGCCTTCGAAGCGGCCGTCCGCGGCTCCGGGCTGGAGTGGACGATCCTGCGGCCGGGCGGATTCGACTCCAACGCCCTGGCCTGGGCCGAGCCGATCCGCGCGCACCGTACGGCCGCCGCGCCGTTCGGGGACATCGGGCTGCCGACCATCGATCCGGCCGACATCGCCGAGGTCGCGGCCGTGGTGCTGCGGGAGGCCGGGCACGCGGGGCGTACCTATGAGCTCACCGGACCGCGGCCGGTCACCCCGCGCGAGCGCGCGGCGACGATCAGCGGGGCCCTGGGTGCGGAGGTGCGGTTCGCCGAGCAGACCCGCGAGGAGGCTCGCGCCCAGATGCTGCGGTTCATGCCGGAGCCGGTCGCCGAGGGCACCTTGGCCATCCTGGGTGCGCCGACCGCCGCCGAGCAGCAGGTCAGCCCGGATGTGGAGCGGATCCTGGGCCGCGCGCCGCGTACCTTCGCCGACTGGACCGCCCGCAACGTCGAGGCCTTCCGCTGAGCGGCGGCCTGCCGGGCTCGGTGGAGTCCTTCCTGGCCGAGCCGAGCGTGGCCACCCTGACCACGCTGCGGCCCGACGGGTCCCCGCATGTGGTGGCCGTGCGTTTCACCTGGGACGGCGACGCGGGCCTGGCGCGCGTGCTGACCGTGGCCGCCTCGCGCAAGGCCCGCAACCTGGCGGCGGGCGGCCGGGCCGCGCTCTGCCAGGTCGCGGGATTCCGCTGGGTCACCCTCGAGGGCGCCGCCACGGTGTCCGACGATCCGCGGCGGGTGACCGAGGCCGCCCGCCGCTACACCGAACGCTACGGCTCACCGCCGCCCGGCCCGCCCGGCCGGGTCGTGATCGAGATCGCGGTGAACCGAACCATGACCCTCAATACTTGAACGGACCCGACCATGCCCATCCAGAACGTGCTCGATTCCACGATGTCCTACCGCGAGCTCGGCACCGGCGCGCCGATCGTCTTCCTGCACGGCAACCCGACCTCCTCCCACCTGTGGCGGAACGTCATGCCCGCCATCGGGCACGGCCGCCGCCTGGCCCCCGATCTGATCGGCATGGGCGGGTCGGGCAAGCCGGACATCGACTACACCTTCGACGACCACGCCCGCTACCTGGACGCCTGGTTCGACACCCTCGGCCTCGACGACGTGGTGCTCGTCGGCCACGACTGGGGCGGCGCGCTGGCCTTCGACTGGGCCGCCCGCCACCCCGGCCGGGTACGCGGGATCGCCTTTACCGAGGCCATCGTCAAGCCGATGACCTGGGAGGAGTTCCCCGAGGGAGGCCGCCCGCTGTTCCAGGCGATCAAGACCGAGGGCGTGGGAGAGTCCATGATCCTCGACGACGACGCCTTCCTCCGGCAGGGCCTGCCCACCACCGTCGCCACGCCGCTCGCCGAGGAGGACGTGGCGGCGTACCTGCGGCCGTACCCGACCAGGGAGAGCCGCCTGCCGATGCTGCGCTGGGCGCGCTCGCTGCCGCTGGGCGGGGAGCCCGCCGACGTCGTGGCCAGGATCGAGGCCTTCGACCGGTGGCTGGCCGCCAGCACGGAGGTGCCCAAGCTGCTGATCGGCTTCCGGCCCGGCCCGGGCGCGATGTGGACGCCCGAGACCATCGCCTGGTGCGAGGCCAACATCGCCGCTCTCGAGATCTCGGAACACGACGCGATCGCCGGGCATCACACCCCGGAGGACCAGCCCCTGGCCATCGCGGCGGCCGTCGAGGAGTGGGCCGCCAAGCACCTGTGAGGAGACCGGGCTCCGGGCTCGGCCGCGTCTTCCCGCCCGCGACCGGCACCCGGTCGGTCAGCGGCCGGGATGCTCGGCCAGTCGGAAGTGCCAGACGACCATCGAGGGCGTCCCGCCGATGGCCGCCCTCGCCGCCTCGGGCGCCAGGTCGCTCAGGCACCACGGCCAGACGTCCCATGGCCCCAGGGTCGCGGGCTCGCTCGGGGCCGGCGCGGGCGGTTCCGCGGGCATCCGGGCGAACTCGGCCAGCACCGGGTCCAGCACGGGCACATGCGCAAGCGCCAGGGAGCAGACGACCAGGTCGACGGCGTCGTCGGGCACCGGCAGGCGATGCAGGTCGCCGAGGTGGAACTCGCCCTGCGGCACCCGCTCGCGCGCCCGGTCGAGCATGTCGGGCGAGCTGTCCATCCCGATGATCCGATGCCCGCGCCCGGCCAGGTACGCCGCGACCCGGCCGGTGCCGCACGCGGCGTCCAGGGCGACGCCCGCCGGCAGCGCGCCGGCGATCTCCCCGACGATGGGCTCGTCGATGTCGAACGCCGAATTGGGACCGTCGTAGGTCTTCGACCAGATCTGATAGCCCTCCACCGTGTCCACGCGGGCGACCTCCACGGCGGCGCTCGCCAGCGACTCGTCGTCGAGGAGCCTTCGGATCTCGGTGAGGCGGGCGTCGACGAACTCGCGGTCGTACTCGCCGGTAAAGGACCGCAGCAGGGCAAGGCCTTCCAGTCCGAGCACGTAGGCCAGAGGATGCTCGTAGATCACCGGCGTTAGGGTTGCTGATGGGGTTAGCCAACCGTAGTTATCGTGTGGCATAGTGTCACTGCACGCCCGGCGCCCAGGCGACGTCGGGCACCCTCCTCGGTCAGGCCGTGCGCGTCTGGCCGGTCAGCGTCCGGAGGGACGTGTTCAACGGGCCGGTGGCCTCGCTGCCGGTACCAGGGCACGAAGACGATTGGTGGATGCCGGGCACCTCGTTGTGTCCTGATCCTGTGCAACGCACAGGATCGCTAAGCCAATCAGAGACGCTAACGACGCACATCACGCCGGTGCCGGCGATTTATTTCCCGAAGCGGACGGGCATGTGCTTGATGCCGTTGATGAAGTCCGAGCGCATCCGCCTGACCGGCCCGGCGTGCTCGGCCGACGGGAAGCGGCGCAGCAGCTCCCTGATCATGCAGCGGATCTGCAGCCTGGCCAGGTTGGCGCCCAGGCAGAAGTGCGGCCCGCCGCCGCCGAACGTCACGTGGTCGTTGGGGTCGCGCCGGATGTCCAGGACGTGGGGGTCGGTGAAGACGTCCTCGTCGTGGTTGGCCGAGGCGTAGAAGGTGACCACCTTCTCCCCCGCGGCGATCGGCTGGCCGTGCAGCTCGGTGTCCCTGGTCGCGGTACGGCGGAAGTTGTGGATCGAGGATCCCCAGCGCAGGAACTCCTCCGTGGCGGTGCGCCACAGGTCCTCGTCGTCGACGCCGGCGGCCAGGTCGCGGTAGGCGTCGGGATGGGCGATGAGGGCCTTCATGGCGTGGGCGATGAGGTTGCGGGTGGTCTCGTTCCCGGCGACGAACAAGATCACGAAGAACATGCTGATTTCGTCCCTGGTCAGCCGGTCGCCGTCGACCTCTCCCTGCACCAGCGCGGTGAGGATGTCGTCGCGCGGGTTCTTGCGCCGCTCCTCGACCATGCCGTCGCAGTACGCGAACGCCTCCGCCGAGGCGATCTCGCCGTCCTCCGGCGTGGTGCGGAAGTCGGGGTCCTGGAAGCCGACCATGCGGTTGGACCAGTCGAAGATCAGGGCGTGGTCCTGCTCGGGGACGCCGACCAGGTCGCAGATCATCTGGAGCGGCAGATACTGCGCGACGTCTTCGACGAATTCCACCTCGCCGTCCTTGTCCAGTACGGCGTCGGCGATCTTCTCGGCGCGCCGCTGGATCTTCCCCTTGAGCTGGGCGATCATCTTAGGCGTGAAGCCGGCGCTGACCAGCCGCCGGTAGCGGGTTTGCTTCGGCGGGTCCATGTTGAGCAGGGTCAGGCTGGCCAGCGCGATGAACTCGGGCGTCTGCGTACGGATGAACGCGGTGCCGAGCTGCGTGGACCAGGTGTGCACGTCGCGGCTGATCGCCTTCACGTCCTGATATTTCGTGACGGCCCAGAACCCGGTGTCGTCCGGCACCTCGTGCCAGTGGACGGGCGCGTTCTTGCGCAGGTAGGCGAACTGATCGTGCGGGACCTCGCGCTCCCAGGTCCCTTCCAGCAGGTTGATCTGCATCGGTGCCTCCTTCGGTGCGGGCTGGGCACAGCTGTGTTATTGCGATCTCATGCCGACTTCTGAGATCGCTGTGTCATGGCGATCTCATGCCGACTTCTGAGATCGCTTGTGTTAGTCCCAGCAGGTCGCGCAGGTTCTCGGCCACGGCTCGGGCCTCGACCGCCGGGGGGTCGAGGCGGTGCTGCACGGCGCAGCCGATGAGCAGCCCGAGCACGCCGGCGGCCGTCTGCTCGGGCGATCGGCGCAGCGGCACCCCGGCCGCCTCGGCCCAGTCGGACAGCCCTTCGGCGAGGCGGGCGCGGACGTCGGCGTACCGCCTGGCCAGGGGCTCGCCGATGGCGGGGTCGCGGGCGCCGTGCAGCCACAGCTCCATCTCCAGCAGCAGCCACGACCCGCCCCGGGAGTCGCGGGTCAGCGCGCCGAACATGGCGGCCAGCCGCTCGTCGAGCTCGGTGACCTCCTCGAACCCGGCGAGCAACTCGGCCGCGGTCTGCTCCTTCCAGACCTCCAGGAGCGCCAGCAGGAGCCCTTCCTTGCCGCCGAAGTGGTTGTAGAGCGCGCCCGTGGTGCGGTCGGCGGCGCCGGCCACCGCCTCGGCGGACACGGCGTGGAAACCTTTGCGGGCGAACAGGTCGGCCGCCGCGTCGATCAGCCGGGCCCGCGTCTCGGCCCGCCGCTGGTCCTGAGTACGCGCCACCTGGGCCTCCGCGCGAATACCGGTGCTCCTACATATATCCACTTCCCTATATATCTCTTGAACGAGCGCTTGGTCAATAATCACGAAGCGGAAACATCCGGGAAACGCACCCTTGACAATCCGTACGTCCAGCACGGAGAGTGATGCCCACTACACCTGACTACGTAGTCAGACGCAAGGAGCTGCGATGACCGAGCCACGGCGCAGGCCACCCGGCAGCATCGACGTCGCTCGGCGGGCGGGCGTTTCGCAGAAGACCGTCTCCCGGGTGATGAACAGCGAGCCGTACGTGAGCGACGAGATCCGCGAGCGCGTGCTGGCGGCCGCGCGCGAGCTCGGCTACCGGCGCAACACCGCGGCCCGCGCGCTCAACCTCGGCCGCTTCCACCGCATCGGGGTGGCCTCGCTCGGCACGCCGCTCTACGGCCCGGCCTCCCTGCTCGTCGCGCTGGAGCGGCGGGCCAGAGAGATCGGCTACGCCCTCAGCGTCGTCAACACGCTGGAGGGTGAGGAAGGCGGCGTCATGAAGGCCGTCGAATCGCTGCTGGAACAGGGTGTGGACGCCATCGTGGTGTCCGAGCCGATAGAGGAGGGCCAGGCGTTCCGGATCGACCCGGACGTCCCGGTGCTCAGCTTCGGCCCCGGCATCGACGGTCCGCGCGTGGTGATCACCGGTGCGTCCGGCGTGGGCGCGGGCCGGCTGGCCACCGAGCATCTGCTCGGCCTGGGCCACGCCACCGTCTGGCACGTCGCGGGCCCGGACCGCTGGTGGGCGGCGCGGGACCGGGAGCGCGGCTGGCGGGAGGCGCTGGCCGCCGCCGGAGCCCCCGTGCCGCCGCCGATCGAGGGCGACTGGTCCCCCGCGTCCGGGTACGCGGCGGGACGGATCCTGGCGGCGAACCCCGAGGTCACGGCGGTGTTCGTGGCCAATGACGACATGGCGATCGGCGTGCTGCGCGCCCTGGCCGAGGCCGGCCGCGCGGTGCCCGAGCAGGTGAGCGTGGTCGGGCTGGACGACATCCCGTCCGCGGCGTATCTGTCCCCGCCCCTGACCACCATCCCCCAGGACTTCGAGGCGATCGCCGCGCACGGCCTGGCAATGCTCGTCGAGCTGATCGAGAACGGCGCCGGCCCGGCGACCCACGACCACCTGCCGGCGCGCCTCGTGGTGCGCCAGTCAACCGCACCCCCCAAGGAGAAATCATGACAACGCCACGCACCCGGTGGCTGGCCACCACGGCCGCCACCGCCCTGTTCGTCGCCGGCTGCGGCGGAGGCGGGGAAACACAGGAGGCCGCCGACAAGCCGCCGGGCGTCACCAGCCAGGCCGACATCGACAAGGCCATGCAGACGCCCACCGAGCTCACCTTCTGGACCTGGGTCCCGGAGATCGAGAAGGAGGTGGCGCTGTTCGAGAAGAAGTACCCCGCCATCGACGTGAAGGTGGTCAACGCCGGGCAGGGCGAGCCGCAGTACACCAAGCTGCGCACCGCGCTGAAGGCCGGCAGCGGCGCGCCGGACGTCGTGCAGATCGAGTTCCAGTACATCCCCACCTTCACCATCACCAACAACCTGCTCGACCTGCGCCCGTACGGCGCCGAGGCGCTGAAGGACAAGTTCGTCGACTGGACCTGGAGCCAGGTGACCGGCAAGAACGGCGAGGTGTGGGCGATCCCGCAGGACAGCGGGCCGATGGGGATGCTCTACCGCAAGGACATCTTCGACAAGCACGGCATCCAGCCGCCGAAGACGTGGGACGAGTTCGCGGTCGCGGCCCGCAAGCTGCACGCCGCCGACCCAGACGTCTACATCACCAACCTCGCCGGCAACCAGAACGGCGCCTGGATGGGGCTGTTGTGGCAGGCCGGCGCCAAGCCGTTCCAGATGGCGGCGCCCGACCAGATCAGTGTTAGCGTTAACGACGAGGTCTCCAAGAAGGTCGCGGGCTACTGGGGCGGTCTGGTCAAGGAAGGCGTCGTGTCGACCGACACCGACTTCACCGACCAGTGGTACCAGGCGCTCAACAAGGGCAAGTACGCCACCTGGCTGACCGCCGCCTGGGGCCCGGTGTTCCTGGCCGGCAGCGCCAAGGACACCAGCGGCAAGTGGCGGGCCGCGCCGCTGCCGCAGTGGGCGGCCGGTGAGAACAAGGCCGGCAACTGGGGCGGCTCCACCAGCGCCGTCATCAAGTCGTCGAAGAACCCCATCGCCGCCGCCAAGTTCGCCGAGTTCCTCAACACCGATCCCGAGTCGACCAAGATGATGGCGGCCGAGCAGTTCCTCTTCCCGCCCACCAAGGCGCTGCTGGAGGACAAGGCGTTCGTCGAGGAGAAGCCCGAGTTCTACGGCGGGCAGCAGGTCAACAAGCTCTTCGCCGGCATCAGCGACACCGTCGCCATGGACTTCGGCTGGCCGCCGTTCCTGGACCAGACGGTCAACGACTGGGACGAGACCGTCGGCAAGGCCCTCGCCGACAAGACCGACCCGACGCCCGCGCTCGACCAGTGGCAGCAGCGGATCACCACGTACGCCGAGAGCCAGGGCTTCAAGGTCTCGAAGTGAACCATCTCAGGGCCAGGACGGGCTACCTGTTCGTGGCGCCGTTCCTGATCGTCTTCGTCGCCATGCTCATGGTGCCGCTGGCGTACGCCGGCTACCTCAGCCTGTTCAGGGAGCAGCTGATCGGCGGCACCACCTTCGTCGGCCTGGACAACTACGTGCGGGCCCTGACCGACGAGCGGCTGCTCGACGGCGTCCTGCGGGTGGCCAGGTTCTTCCTCGTCCAGGTGCCGATCATGCTGCTGCTGGGGCTGATCTTCGCGCTCGTGCTGGACAGCGGGGTGCTGTGGCTGTCGCGGTTCATCCGGCTGGGCATCTTCGTCCCGTACGCGGTGCCCAGCGTGGTGGCTGCGCTCATGTGGAGCTACCTGTACGGACCCGAGTTCGGCCCGATCGCCCAGTTCGCCGAGACGCTGGGCCTGCCCGCGCCGAACCTGCTCGGCGGGGACGTCATGCTCGGCTCGCTGGCGAACATCGTCACCTGGGAGTTCACCGGCTACAACATGATCATCCTGTACGCCGCGCTGCGCGCGATTCCGTCCGAGCTGTACGAGGCCGCGGCCGTCGACGGAGCCGGGACCTGGCGGACCGCCTGGAGCGTGAAGATCCCCGCGCTCCGGCCGGCCCTGCTGCTGGCCCTGATCTTCTCGGTCATCGGCAGCTTCCAGCTCTTCAACGAGCCGCAGCTGATGCAGCGCCTGGCGCCGAACGTCATCGACAGCTCCTACACCCCCAATCTGTACGCCTACTCATTGGCCTTCACCAGCCAGGACGTCAACTACGCGGCGGCGGTGTCCTTCCTGCTGGGGATCGTCATCGTCGTGGTCTCCTACACCGTCCAGCTCGCCGTGACGAGGAGAAGGACATGACCACCACCGCAACGGCTCCGGCCAGGGCGACCGCCCAGGCCGTGTCCGGCAACGCCGCGGGCCGCAAGCGCAGCCCGATGCTCACGCTCGGCATGCTGGCCTTCCTGATCTACTTCCTGCTGCCGCTGTTCTGGCTGGTGGTGGCCTCGACGAAGACCACGGCCGACCTGTTCAACAGCTTCGGGCTCTGGTTCGGCCGCGACTTCGCGCTGCCGGACAACGTCCAGCGGGTGTTCACCGCGCAGGAGGGGGTCTACGGCCGGTGGCTGCTCAACACCGCGATCTACGCGCTGGTGAGCGCGGGGGGCGCGGCGCTGCTGGCCGCGCTGGGCGGCTACGGGTTCGCCAAGTTCCCGTTTCGCGGCAACAAGGCGCTGTTCGGGCTGGTGCTGGGCGCGATCATGGTGCCGAGCACGGCCCTGGCGATTCCGACGTACCTGATCTTCGCCAAGATCGGCCTGGTCAACACGCCGTGGGCGATCATCCTGCCCTCGCTGGTGCACCCCTTCGGGCTCTACCTCATGCGAATCTACGCCCAGGACGCGGTGCCGGACAGCCTCCTGGAGGCGGCGCGCATCGACGGCGCCGGCGAGTTCCGGATCTTCCGTCAGGTGGTGCTGCGACTGCTCGCGCCCGGCTTCGTCACCGTATTGCTGTTCACGCTGGTGACCACCTGGAACAACTACTTCCTACCGCTGATCATGCTCAACGACCCGTCGCTGTACCCGGTCACCGTCGGCCTGGCCAACTGGGCCGCGCAGGCGTCGGTCGGGGGCGGCGGCAGTGGTGAGGTCATCCCTCTGGTCGTCACCGGCTCGCTGCTGTCGATCATCCCGCTGGTGGCGGCGTTCCTGATGCTGCAGCGTTACTGGCAGAGCGGCCTGGCCACCGGCGGAGTCAAACAATGAAAGACATCCCAGGAGCTTTAGTTGTCAAGCAGCAAGCGATTCGGCGTGATGCGGCCAGGCGGTTGCCTCGTCGTAGAGGGTGCCGGTCTTGAGGCAGCCGTGCAGGATGCCGACGAGGCGGTTGGCGACCTGGCGC
>NZ_VCJS01000132.1 GCF_005893125.1 Nonomuraea basaltis
CACCTGCTCAGAAGCCACCATGCCCGCGCGGAGCCGTACCGGGAGCCGGAGTCGCGGCTGCGCTGGGACCGCGCCGCCGACGCGGAGATCAACGACGACCTCGACGGCGGCCCCGCCGGCGCGATCTGGCGCACGTGGCGGCCGACGGCGGCGCGGAGTCGTGGCAGCGGGCGTGGACGCTGATCGCCCGGGTGGCGAGACGCACCCCGGACGTGGCGGCCGGCGCGGCCCGAGCGCTCGCCGCCCGCCGCCCGCACGGCGCCGTCCTGCCCGCCACGGTGCTGGAGCTGGCCCCGATCCTCCGCTCCGCCGGGCTCATGCCATGACCGGCGGGCAGGACACCGCCGTCGAACGGTTCGCGGCGGCCCGGCTGTGGGCGGCGGGGCGGGCCCCGTACCTCGCCTCGGCGCTCTTCGCGCTCACCCCGCTGGTCCACGACACGGCACCGCCCCGCCTCCCGGCCGACGAGCACTGGAACGTGCACCTGAACCCGGACGCGGTGCGTGACACGCCCGTGCCCGAGCTCGGCTGGTGGCTGATCCACCAGGTAGGGCACCTGCTCAGAAGCCACCATGCCCGCGCGGAGCCGTACCGGGAGCCGGAGTCGCGGCTGCGCTGGGACCGCGCCGCCGACGCGGAGATCAACGACGACCTCGACGGCGGCCCCGCCGGCGCGATCTCCCCCGAGACGCTGGGCCTGCCCGACGGCCTGCTGGCCGAGCGGTACGCGGAGCTGCTCGACCTCATCGACGTGCCGCCTCACCTGGTGGGGTGCGGGAGGGCGCCGTTCACCGGGCCGAGCGCGATGACGGCCCTCGAACGCGAGCTGCTCGCCCGCGCCGTCGCCGCCGAGATCGAGGCGAGGGGCGGCGCGACGGGCGGCTGGCGGCGCTGGGCCGAGGCGGAGCTGCGCCCCGAGGTGGACTGGCGGGCCCGCCTGGCGGCCCTGGTCAGGAGAGGCCTGGCACAGGCGGCGGGCCGGGTGGACTACAGCTACCGCCGTCCGTCCAGGCGCGCGGGCGCCGTACCGTCGATCGTGCTGCCCGCCCTGGTGCGGCCGGTCCCGCGGATCGCGGTCGTGATCGACACCTCGGGCAGCGTCACGCGGACCGGCCTCACGCAGGCCCTCGGCGAGCTCGACGGCGTGCTGCGGGCGGCCGGGCACCGGTGGATCGAGGCGATCTGCTGTGACACCGAGGCGTACCCGGTGCAGCGGGTACGCCGGGCGGATCAGGTCGAGCTGGCCGGGGGCGGCGGCACGGATCTGCGGGCGGGGCTGGCGGCCGCGGCCGGGGCGGACGTGGTGATCGTGCTGACCGATGGGGACACGCCGTGGCCGGAGCGACGGCCCCGGCCGTACGTGGTGGTCTGCCTGTTCGGCGAGCGCGGCTCAGCGCCGCCGTGGGCGAGCACGGTCCGCGTACCACGGCCGCCGGCGGACGCCGCTGCGGCTTCGGCCGGGCGTATAGGGAATGAGACGTGATGGAGTGGGATGGTTTCACCCAGGGTGAGATGCGGCGGTGGCGTGCGGCCGGGTTCGAGCCCGGCAAGGCGGCCGCCTGGCGCGCGGCCGGGGTGATGTCGCCCGCCGACGCCCGCCTCTGGCGCACCGCCGCCGCCATCCCCGAGACGGTCATCGCCTGGCAGCGGGCGGGCATGACTCCGGCGGAGGCGGTGCGCTGGCACGAGTTCGGGGTTGCCGCGCACGACGCGGCCCGCAGGCACCTGGCCGGCGAGCGCCCGCGCCGGGTGCCGTGGCCGGCCCGGCTGGCCCGATGGGCCGGCACCGAGCCCTCGGAGCCGCCGGCCCCCGCCTGCGCGGACGCGTTGCGGCGCCTGCTACGGGCGGACGTGCCCGCCGACGTGGCGCGCGCCTACGCCTACGCCGGGTGGGACGGCGGCGAGGCCGAGGAGTGGGCGCGGCGGCGGGTGGATCAGGGGGACGCGCGGGTGTTCCGGGCGCTGGGGTTCACAGCGGCGGAGGCGGCGCGCACCGGGCTGAGCGCCGTCGAGGTCATGGCCGCCTGGTGGGGCGCCGTCCCGCTGGAGGAGGTGGCGGCCTGGTGCGCGGCGGGGCTCACGCCTGGGGAGGCGGCCGGGCAACGGGCGGCGGGCGTCACGGCGGCGCAGGCGAGCGTGCTCCGCGCGCTGTCGGCCTGAAGGGGGTCAGTATTCGACCTCGAACGTATGCGCGCCCAGGCCGTACCCGTCGCCCTTGGGCACGACGTACCCATGCTCGATCAGCTTCGCGAGACTCTCGCGCACCTCGTCCTCGGTCAGTCCCGTGGCCCGGACCAGCCCTTCGAGCCCGGCACCGCCCGACTCGACCGTCTGGGACGCGACGGCCTCGTACACGTGGATGTCGACGTCCGACAACGCCTGCACATCGTGGGCTTCGGACATCAGCGCTGCCTCGCTCCCTCCCTCAACCTGAAGGGATCTATCTCGCGATCCGGATTACGGCGGAGGTATTCGGACTCGAGCTGATTGGTACGTGACGTGTGCCGTGCCAGCGCGTCGTCGGAGCCGTGGAAGAAGGTGTCGCTCCTGGTGGCGTGCAGCTGCCGCAGCTCGCGTATCACGTCCTCGTCGCTGAGCTGGGCCGGATCAATTCCCATCGTCGTCATGGGACCCCTCTACCCGAAGGCCCCCGACAATATCTGTCACAATTCCTGACATATAGGGATTGTCTGTAAGATGTCCGAGCTTTACCTTCCCGTTATGGACCTCGAGCTCAGGCACCTCAGGATCGTCCGCGCGGTCGCGGACGCGGGAAGTGTGAGCAAGGCCGCGTCCCTGCTCGGGCTGGCACAACCGGCCCTAACCGCGCAGCTCAAGCGCATCGAGAGGGTGCTCGGCGGCACCCTGTTCGAGCGCGACCGCCACGGCGCCAGGCCCACCCGCCTCGGCGAACTCGTGCTCGCCAGGGCACGGGTGCTCCTGCCCGCAGCCAAGGAGCTGCAGGACGAAGCCGTACGATTCGCCCACACCCCCTCCCCCGGCTTCCGCATCGGCGCCACCAACGGACCCATACTCGGCGGCCTGGTCCACCGGCTGGCCGCGGAGCGCGCGGTCAGCACGTACACCTCCTGGTCCGCCCACGAGCTGACCGGCATGGTCGAGCTGGGCCGCCTCGACTACGTGCTGACCGGCGCCTGCGGCGACTCCGGCACCCCCACCGGCTCGCTCCTGTGGGAGACGATCAGCCTCGACCCCGTCTTCTGCCTGGTCGCGGAGGCCCATCCCACCGCCAAGGAGAAGGAGGTGGAGCTGGCCGATCTGGCCGCGGAGCAATGGGCGGTGACGCCGGGCGACGGCTGTTTCGCGGACTGCTTCGCGATGGCCTGCGCCCGCGCCGGGTTCACGCCCGGCACGATCTACGAGACGGACGTGCCGACGTGCACGCACCTCGCGCAGGTCGGCCGCGCCGTGGTGCTCTGCCAGGCCACCCATCAGGCGGCCCAGGGCCTGGCCATGGTCCCGCTCGCCGGCGCGCCGCTGCGCTGGCGGCAGCTCCTCGGCCGCCACCCCACCGCGCCCGACGCCGCGTGGGTGGTGGCACAGGCCAAGCAGGCCCACATGGACGCCGTACGCCGCAGCCCGGTCTACCACGACTGGCTGGTACGAAATCCGGGATACGGCACCGCTCCATAACACGGTGATAGGGGCAAAGTAGTACTCCTCCGCGACTGGGCTCGCCTATACCGTGACGGCACCCCCAGCCACGAGGAGACGACATGCTCCGCACCCCGGCGCTGATCGCGATCGCGATCGGCGCGTTAGTCATGACGGCGACCCCCGCCGTCTCAGCCTCAGCCACAGCCGCCAAACCGCCATCCGGCGTGGTGGACGCGCTCGAACGCGACCTCGGCATCACCGAAGACCAGGCGATCAAGCGCCTGGCGAACGAGGCCCGCGGCAACGCCGCCGCGCCCGGCCTGCGCAAGAAGCTCGGCGACCGCTACGCCGGCAGCTGGTACGAGGGCGCCGAGGGCACCTTCGTCGTGGCCAGCGCCGACCCGGCCGACGCGGGCGAGATCACCCGCGCGGGCGCCGTGGCCCGCATCGTGCCGCGGACGTTCGCCCAGCTCTCCGCCGCCAAGGACGGCCTGGACCGGGCCGCGCCGCCCGCCTCCGTACACAGCTGGGCCATCTCGCCCCAGGACAACGCGGTCGTCGTCCTGGCGAGCGACGCGGAGGCGGCTCGATCCTGGATCGCCTCCAGCGGCGTGGACGCCGCGGCCGTGCGGGTCGAGCAGTCGGCCGAGCGGCCACGCCTGTTCTACGAGATCCGGGGCGGGGACGCGTACTACACCTCGCAGGGCTACCGCTGCTCGATCGGCTTCGCGGCCAGGCGCGGCACCCAGCTCGGCTTCACCACCGCCGGCCACTGCGGCGCCACGGGCATCACCACGACCGGGTACAACCGGGTGGCGCAGGGCACGTTCCAGATCTCGTCGTTCCCGGGCAACGACTACGCGTGGGTGGCCGCCAACTCCGACTGGACCGCGCCCGGCGTGGTGAACGGCTACAGCGCGGGCATCCTGCCCGTCCGCGGCGCGACCGTCACCCAGCCGCAGGGCTCGGTCTGCCGCTCGGGCTCGACCACGCAGTGGCACTGCGGCACGGTGACCGCGCTCAACGCCACCGTCAACTACCCGGAGGGCACGGTCACAGGGCTGACGCGTACCACGGTGTGCGCGGAGGGCGGGGACTCGGGCGGCTCGTTCATCTCGGGCGACCAGGCCCAGGGCATGACCTCGGGCGGCTCGGGCAACTGCACCGTGGGCGGCACCACGTACTTCCAGCCCGTCGGAGAGATTCTCTCCGTGGGCGGGCTGACGCTGGTCACCGCGGGCGGCACGGATCCGCCGCCCACCGGCTGCCAGGGCTATGAGGAGACCTACAGCGGGTCGCTGAGCTCTAACGCGAACGCGTACCAGCCGAACGGCTCCTACTACCAGGCGACGGTTTCCGGCACCCACGCGGCCTGCCTGGACGGGCCGGCGGGCACGGACTTCGACGTCTACCTGCAGAAGTGGAACGGCTCGTCCTGGGCGGTGGTGGCCAGCGGCACCAGCCCGAACCCCGACGAGACGATCAGCTACAACGGTACGGCCGGGTACTACCGGTACCGGGTGCACGCTTACAGCGGCTCGGGCTCGTACACCTTGGGCCTCAACCGCCCATAACCACCTAGCCGCGTACCCCGAGGCGAGGCCGGAACGCCAGCGACCCGGCCTCGCCTCGGCCGCGTACCACGACCGAGCCTGAACTCCTTGCCGCCCCCGAAGGTGATCTCCGCCGTCCGCGCGGTCCTCCGCAGATCGGACGCGTAGACAACGTCCACATCCCGCCGCCGACCCGGGGGTGCGGGCGGGGATTCGAATCCGCAACATTCCCATGACAAGTGGCGAACCGACACGCTTGAACCCGCGCCGACGCCAGACGCACCAGAGACGCCAATATGATCGGCTTAGACTCCAACAACGCCGCGGAGCATGGAATGATGTCCCGCGGAGACCTGTCTCCCGTTCGGCCGGGCAACACGACCGGATTCGATGCTCTAGCCTTAGCCATGCACGGGGCTCGGCAGGATCCACTCAACACCGCGCCGCACGTCACACAACTGAATCCAGGGGCGGTAGCTCAGCCGGTCAGAGCATCGGACTCATAATCCGTGGGTCGTGGGTTCAAGTCCCACCCGCCCTACTCTCTCCCTTGTGTCTTGAGCTGCGGTTTCCTTGATCACGCTGAATTCGTGGGTCGGCGATGGTCCCGATGGGAGACCGAAGGGAGACCGGCAGTCTGGGATGCCTCCCCCACAGCGATCTTCCGAGGCACCAGGGCGACCGACGCTTCCGCCGCCGCGAGCGCGACTTCCGGCAACACCGTCGTGTACAGATCCGCTGTGATCGACTGACTCGAATGCCGCAGCATCGCCGACGCGATCTTCATGTCGTTGCCCGCCGCCAGACTGAGCGTCGCCGCACCATGCCGGAGATCATGAAGCCTGATCGGTGGCAACCCGACCGCGAATGTCAGTCGCTCGAAGCGCTCCGACACCCAGTCCGGAGTCAGCTCCGCCCCGTTCTCTCGCGTAAAGATTCGGCCCGAATCCACCCACGCCGAACCCCACGCTAGTTTCTCCTCCAGCTGCCGCACCCGATGCGCCCTCAAGACGGCCGCCGTCCCCGAATCGAGCGCCACCGTTCCCTCTGACGACCGCGTCTTCGGCGCCGACTCCTGAACCGTCCGCCCCACATTGTTCAGCTGCTTGGCGATCGCCAGCAGCCTCTCCTCCAGCTCACCATCCACCCAGCGGGCGCCGCACGCCTCGCCGCGGCGCAGCCCCTGGAACGCCACCAGGTGATACAGCGCGTACAGCCGATCGGACACCGCGAAGTCGAGGAACTCGCCGAGCTGCGCCGGCGTCCACACCATCACCGGCGACGGCCGCGGCGTGGCCAGCCACACCTTGAACCTCTCCAACGGCTTCTTCGGCTGTACTGGTGCCGACCGCTCCGCCGCGAACCGCCGTTCGAATGCCGCCTGGAACGCCTCTATCCGCGGCTTCGTCCATACCAGCCCCTGCGCCTTCTGACCCGCGTCGAGCTTCACCAACGCCGCGGCGTTGAACGACATGAGGTGCTCGCGCTCCGCGTCGGCCAGCACCGTGCGAATGGTCGCCCGCACCCTCTGCTTCGTCACCGGGCCCGTCGGCCGCTTCCCGCGCACGCCAGCGCGCACCACAGGGTCGTCGGACTCGCGGGCTGCCAGCAGTGCCGCGTTCTTCTCGTCGATCCGCGTGAACACAGCCTCGACCGTCGGCACGAAGAGGCGATCCATCCGCGCCTTCTCCAACACCTCGCGGATGTGCGTCTCCCAGTGCGAAATGTAGCCGAGCAGCGTGCTCTCGCGGATGTCCTTGAGTCGCCGCCGCCTCTCTACCCACGTCGCCCAGTACTCCCCGAACGTGATCGACTGGAGCGGCTGGCCGGCTCGGTATTTGCGGTGCAGCTCTTCATACTCGGGCATCGGCGCCTTCTTGCGATGCGCCGCCCGGATCATCTCCAGAATCTCCATACGCGCCTCGTGACCTTCCGGGCCTGCGTCGGAGATGTCGAGCAGGCGTCCGGCCGCCTGATACCAGGTGATGAGATCCGTTTCACTGGCGAACCCGCCACACCGGAGATAGATGCGTTTCCCGTCGGGCCCGGCCGGTACTTCCTCCTTGCCGTACCAGCTCCCGTGGTTGGGGTTCCACGAGCCGTCCTTGCGGCGCAGTCTGGGGCACTTCGCGCCGAGCTCGCGGCCGTCCTGACGGCACTTGCATCGTTTGAACCCGTTGCCGGTCATCTACGGCTCACCTCGGTCCTATCTCGCGGTAGATACCGCCGATCTTCTTGGCGTCTGCGTAGTCCTCGGGTGTCGCTCC
Organism: Nonomuraea basaltis; assembly: GCF_005893125.1. GTDB lineage: Bacteria > Actinomycetota > Actinomycetes > Streptosporangiales > Streptosporangiaceae > Nonomuraea > Nonomuraea basaltis. Next base: position 7,439 of record NZ_VCJS01000132.1, read on the forward strand.
CAGTTGAGCGGCCAAATCTTCCTGCTCTTGCTTGGTTTCGCTGCCTTTCCAGCGCAGTCCGATCCGGGCTGCCAGGCTTTCGAGGTAGTCCAATCGGTCCTGGGGCTCGCGGTCGATGATCTGCTGGAGCCGCGCATCGATCTCGGCTATCACGTCGTCGGTGGGGTGCACCTCGCCTCGCTCGTAGGAGTCGCCTGCTCTCACGCGCCGACCAACACTGGGAACACCGCGACCCCGACGAAGACCCCGCCTGGATCTACTGGATGCGCCGGCCATCAACGACGATCGAGGTAGGCATGGCCCTGGCCGAAATCGGCCAGCCCGGCACCGCCGTGCGGATGCTCGAGGAGGGCATGGCCGAGCGCACCGAGGACTACGCCCGCGACACCGCGCTCGGTATGGCCGCGATCGCCGACGCGCAGCTGAGCCGCAGGGACCTCGATGGCGCGTTGGACACGGCCCGGCGCGCCGCCGAACTCGTGAGCCGTATCGGCTCCAGCCGGGTGGTGGACCAGCTACGCGCGTTCGCGGGAAAGCTCCCGGCCGGCGAACCCGAGGCCGAGGAGTTCCGTCATTACCTCGACAGCCTGCGTACCGGCGGGTGAGCACAGGCCGCGCCGGCCCTGCGCGAGGGCGCCGCGGCGCCGCCTGCTCTACCGCGGCGGCCAGCACGCCGAACAGGGCGTGTACGACCGCATCCACTGGGGCTTCATCCGCTACGTCCTCAGCTACCGGCGCCAGATGCGGCCCAAGGTCCGCGCCCTCATCGCCGAGCACGCCGCCCACGCCCGCGTCATCACCTTGACCAGCCGCGGAGCCGCCCGCCGCTTCCTGGCCGAGCTCCCCCGGCCCAACATGACCTGACCCCCGTCTCCGGGAAGGCCCCAAGACCGCCAACCCGTTCCTCGACCCCGACTCCATCCGCGACAGCCTGTACGGCGACGCCGCCCGCATCACCCAGCGCACCACCGCGCTGCGGCACGCTAAAACCGCCGGCCGCCATCCCGCCGACGTCATCGCCGGCCTCGCCTCCCCTGGACGACGGGGCACCGTCGTGGACATCGGCTGTGGCAGAGGCACCACCACCCTCACCCTGGCCCAGCGGCTCGCCCCGCCCCGCCTGATCGGCTTCGACCAGTCCGCCGCCCTGCTCGCCGTGGCCGCACGCCGGCTCGCCGGACACGCACATGTGGAGTTCCTGCAAGGCGACTTCCACGCCATCGCCCTGGCCGACGCCAGCGCCAGCGCCACGGCGATCGTGGCCGCGTTTACCACTCGCCCTGCCCCGCCACCGCGGTCGCTGAGATCGCCCGCTGCCTTGCCCCCGGAGGGATATCGGTCACGGTCGGGAACGGCCCGCTCGAGACCACCTCCACCGTCACCTACGTCGTGGCCACCCGCCCATGAAGGTCTTCACCAAGATCTACGCCAACCCCGGTGTCCGCCAGAGGTCACAAGAACACCACCAGTGGATCGCGCACGCCACACCCGGCATCCGTATACCGGCCATCCTCGACGTACGCTCCACAGAGATCGACTTCGAGTACCTACAGGGGCGACACGGCTGACCCGACGACCTGCTAATCCTGGCTGACCTGCTCGGCCGCCAGCACGCGACAGCCTACGCAGGCGCTCTCCACGCGGCCTGCATGAACGAACCCCACACCGCGGCCGGTGTCACCATCGCCGCCTTTGATCACGGCCGCCGCGAACGCCTTCACGAGTTGCTCGCCTCCGGCGCGATACCGCACCCTCTCCTCACGCTTGAGGCGGCCGACGCCTGGATGGAGGAGGCAGCCGACCTACCGGTCGCCTTCTACAAGGACGCCAACCCGCGCAACTTCCTCATCACCGGCACGGCCATCGCTGTCGTCGATTTCGACTCCATCACTCTGGCGCCCTTCGGATACGACCTCGCCAAGCTCATCGTCACCACCGCCATGACCACAGGCCCGCTCGATGAGGACATCGTCCAGCAGGCCCTGGCTACCTACAACAGCCACCTGCAAGACGGGGACCTGTGCCGGTGCTCGGCCCACCAGCTCGCGGCATGGACAGAGTTCCACCACATCCTGACCACGCCGTACATGGACACCCACGGATACAGGTTCGGCTGGCACACCGTCCGTCCGGCCTGGATCAGCGACCACCTCCTGCGCCACGGAGGAAGGAGCCCGCCTCCCCGGCATCACCATCCCCCTCACCCTCGGCGGGCGTCACCCACCCGCAGGTCTGACCCCCTCTGACACGGACGCCGATCCGCTCGTCCACGCCATCCCTAAGGAGAGGGCGGCCGGCTGGGCATGTGCCCAGGTCGCCAGCAGTTGGACGGCGGCCTCAGTGGCACTGTCCGCCTCAGGCACCAGCACGACCAACCGCTGCCGCGCCTCGCCGACCGGTGCGAAGTGCTCGAACGCGAACGTCACGGTGCCAAGGGCGGGATGCCGCAAGCTTTTCGCCCCGTGCGCGCGGACGTCGACGTCCCCGGCGCTCCACAACGCGCGGAAGGTGCCGCTGCCGTCGCCGAGCTCGCGGATCAGTTCGGTCACAGCGCCGTCGGCGGGGTAGCGCCCCCGCGTCACCCGCAACTGCCCGGCGGTCACGGCGGCGACCGCGTCCCAGTCGACGTAGAAGTCCCTGGCGGCGGGCGCCAGGAACAGGTGCCTGGCCAGGTTGGGCGCGACGACGCCCGGCGCGACGTCGAGGGCGAACAGGCGGACGGCCACGGCATTGGCCGCGAGGACGTCGAACCGGTCGTTCAGCACCATCGCCGGCGTGGCGACCAGGTGCAGCATCCGCGCCAGTTCCGGACGTACGGTCTCGGCGCGGGGGATCGGGGCGCGGTGGCGTTCCCGTGCGGCGCGGGCCAGGGCGCGCAGGTGATCGCGCTCCACGTCGTCCAGGCGGAGCGCGGTGGCGATGGCGTCGAGCACCTCGGGCGAGGGATGCCCGACACGCCCCTGCTCCAGCCGCTGGTAGTACTCCACGCTGATCCCGGCCAGTAGGGCGACCTCCTCCCGGCGAAGCCCCGCCACCCGGCGCCGCTCCCCGCCGGCGAGCCCCACGCTCTCCGGGGTGAGCCGGTCCCTGCGGGATCGAAGGAAGCCGGCGAGCTCGTGTCGATCTCCCATGAGCCCATTATGTCGGCCTCATCCAGGGCGGGCGGCGGCTGAGGGTGGCCCTGCCAGTACCGGTAAAGCCCGGGCCTGGGGCGCCGGTTCCGCTCGGGCCAGGCTGATGACGCACCGGACTTCAAGGAGATGATCAGTATGTGTCACGACGTCGACAGCCGGCCGCCCGCGGCGCCCGTCGTCACCGGAGGGGTGGCCGAGCACGGGCCGTTGGAGATCGGCGCCGCCGACGGCAACCGGTTCCGAGCCTACCGGGCGGCTCCGGCCGTCCCGAACGGCCGGAACGTGCTGCTGCTGCCCGACCTGCGCGGTGCCCACCCGTTCTACGCTGCCCTGGCTCAGCGGTTCGCCGAGGCGGGCTTCCACACCCTGGTGATGGACTACTACGGGCGCAGCGCCGGCACCGCGCCCCGGGACGACTCCTTCGACGGCCTCGCCCACCTGGCTCTGCTGGAGGCGCAGCACGTCGAGACTGACGCCGCCGCTGCCGCCGAAGCGATCCGCGCCTGGCATCCGGGACCGCTCTTCAGCGTCGGTTTCTGCCTGGGCGGCGGCTACTCCTGGCGGGTGGGCGCCGCCGGCCTCGGCCTGTCCGGCGCCGCCGGCTTCTACGGACCGCCGCGCTTCGTCGGCGACCGTACGGCGCAGCCGTCCGCGCCGCTGCTCATGCTGCTCGCGGGCGACGACGTGGCGACCACGGCCCAGGAGTACGGCGAGCTGTTGGCCGCCTTCGACCACGCGGGCAAGGAATACGAGGCCCACACGTACGAGGGAGCCCCGCACTCCTTCTTCGACGACTCCTACGGCCAGTGGCAGGAGGCGTGCACCGACGCCTGGCACCGCCTCCTCGCCTTCGCCGCCCGCCACAGCGGCCAGGCGACCGAATGAACGACCGGTACGAACGCGGCCTCGCCCGGCAGGCGGAACTCGGCGGCCCCGGCCCCACCCGCACCGGCGTGTACGACGTGCTCGCGGACATCGCGCCGGACTTGTCCCGTCTGGCCGTGGAGTTCGCCTACGGGGACATCCATGCCCGTCCCGGGCTCGACGCCGCCCGGCGGGAACTGGTCGTCCTCGGCGTACTGATCGCTCTCGGCGGGCAGGAAGCCCAGCTCGAAGCCCACATCGGCGCGGCGCTCAACGCGGGACTCCGCTCGGGTGAGCTGGTGGAGGCGATCATGCAGGCCCTGCCGTACGCGGGTTTCCCCCGGGTCTTCGTCGCCATGCTGGCGGCCCGGCGGGTCCTGGACTCCCGCGGCCTGCTCCCGGTCACACCGCCCTCGGCGGACTGACCCGATTCATGTTGCCGACCACCTAAGTGGCTCAGCCCGGAAGTCTCTCGGGGACGTCGACGCCATGGCTGCTGCTGTCGGTCGGCGGCTGGGAACGGTCATGGTCATCACCTCGCCGATCGCGGAGCGTCGCCTCGGTGCAGCTGAAGCAGACCACCGTCGAAGGCCAGATGGAACAGGGCGCCCAGGCGTACCGAGCTCGTTCCCCGCCGCCAGGCACGCCGGTGCTGCTGGTATCACGGCGGAGACTGGCATCGCGTCTGCGCCACCGCGATCCACCTGGTACGGCAGGCCCAGCGCGCAGGCGTGGTGTCGGCGTACGACATTCGCGACTTCGTGCGCGACGCCGCTCAGGCTGAAGGACTCGGCGGTTGGGAACTGGATGCGCTGGACGCCCTCATCTGCCCAGCCGACGGAATCCAGCTCACCGTTCCTGCCGGGCATCGGCGCACGTCCTACATCAACGGCCAGCACAAGAGCCAGGCCTTGCTGGATGCCGGAGTGCGCCGCACCATCGTGATCGACTGGGTGACGCCCACTCCGACAGGGTGATCAACATGCGCGAGAGCAGAAGTCCCTTACGCATTCCGCGGGTCTCAAGGATCCGCTGGTGGTGGACACGCATCACCATGCCCCGAGCGCCATTGCGCTTCGTCTACCACCCGCCGGCCGACCCGGCAGACCTGCGTGAGATCTACGTCTACGACTCCCTCGACTACGACATCGCCCGCCTGGTCTGGCAGGTCTGCGATCAATGCCGGCACGGCTGCGTCAACAAGATCTCCATCGACGAGGAATGGCAGCGCCAGGGCCTCGGCCGCCGCCTGATTCATAGGGCGCTCCGCGATGGTCCGGACTACACCTGGGCCACCACCGGCCAGTCACCCGAGGCGAAGAAGTTCTTCCCCATCATGGCCGCCGAGACCGGCGCGGCCTTCATCGTACACGGGCCCTCGTGTCCGCATATGGGACTCAACTGGCGCGCTTTCGGCGCTGACAGCGGATCGCGCCGCCCCTCTGGTCGGCACCCGGCCATTGTCATCCTCGGCTGCGCGGATGGCCGCCACCTCGGCGGCGGTCGCCTTGCTGAACGCCGGGTCGGCGAGCGCCCGCGCGTAGATCTCGCTGCCGCCGTCGGGCGGGCCGCTCGGCCGAAGCCGGCGGTGTCTCTTCAAGTCTGACCATGATCTTCCTCAGTGTCTGCGAGGTCTTCACACATACCGGGACGGATGGGTATCGCCCGGCGTGACAAGTGCGACCAGTGACATGGCTCACGAACTGCCTGGGCGGGTGGTCACGGCCAGGGCGACCCCAGCAGCCCGACTGTTGACCACAGCGACGGCCGAGGTGGTGTGCGGGGGGCGGCCATCGGGGTGAGGGACTTCAACCGCGCGGGCACATGATGAGCGCGGCGACGTAGTACGCGCACGGAACGGGGGTCGAGGTCCGCGACGAGCCGTTGAGATGCCAGCCACCGCCGGTGATGACGACGCTCATGTTGCGTCCTCGGCGCCAGGGCCCCGCTGAGGAAGCAGGGCCTCCGCGGCCGCCCAAGCTCGGGTGAGCCCGAACTCCGCCAGTCCGCGGATCAGGTCACGAAAGGTCTCTTCGGTGGCCCCGTCCGCCTGTGCCAAGGCGGCGTGCAGGCGCATCGACTGGCCCAGGGTTTGGTAGAAAACGTCCACGGTCAGGCAGGCGATCGCCCGTTCGCGGATGCTGAGGTGCGGGCGGGCCCAGCGCTGGGCGAGCTGGTCTTCGGTGAAGGCGGCCAGTCCCGGGTCCAAGTCCTCGAGATCGTGTACGGCGCGGGCCAGCGCTCCGGTCAGCGGCACCGGCTTGACCGGGTCGGTGTCCTGCGCCGGGGGCAGGCCGAGCTCGATCAGGCGCTGGAAGGCGGTGACCACGATCGGATAGCCCACATAGGGCGCCAGGTGCCGGTAGAGCTCGCGAATCGCCTCGGGGTCGACTCCCTGGGCCAGTGCCATCTGCAGGTGCATGGCCAGGGGCTGGTCGAGGTGGGGGTGGCACAGGTCGGCGGTCAGGCAGACGAAGGCCTTCTCCCGCATGGTCAGGTGGGTCAGGCCCCACAGGTTGTGGCCCGCGCCGACCGCGAGCCGGGCGAAGACGGGGTCGAGCGCTACGAGGGCGTCGGCTCCGGCGAGTTGGGTCATGGTGGGCTCCTGTTCAGGACAGGCCGAGCGCGCGAAGGCGCAGGCGGTCGAGGCTGTACTGGGGAACGATGCGGCCGAGCGTGCTCATCAGCCGCGACTTCTTGCCAACGGGATACCGGGAGCGCGGCTTGTTCGAGGTGAGGGCGTGCAGGACAGCCCGGGCGACGACGTCGGGGCTGGAGCCCGAGCGCTCTTCCTTGAGGCCGGCGGTAGTCATGGTGCGGTAGGCCCGGCCGTACAGCCGCCGTCCTTCCTCGCCGAGGGAGGCCAGGCGGGGCTCGACCTCGTCCTGCAGCTTGTCGACGGCGTCGGTGTGGATGGAGCCGGGTTCGACGAGCACAGCGGCCACACCGTACGGCTTGAGCTCCATCCGCAGCGCGTCGTTCAGCGAGCGGATTGCGTGCTTGGACGAGCACAGCGGGCCGCCGAACGGCAGCGTGATCCAACTGCCCACCGAGCCGACCGTGACCACGCGCCCGCGCGAGGCCCGCAACATCGGCAGCATCGCCTGGGTGACTGCCACCTGGCCGAAGACATTGACCTCGTACTGCCAGCGCAGCGCGTCCAGGGAGACGAACTCCAGGGGGCCGGTGACGCCGACGCCGGCGTTGTTGACCAGGGCATCCAGGTGGCCGATCCGTTCGGCGGCCTCGGCGATCTGGCCGGCGTCGGTGACATCCAGCTTGATCGGGGTGACGGTGGGGCCGAGCGCCTGGCCGTCGGCTTCCTTCCGCACCCCGGCGTAGACGGTGAAGCCCTCGCGGGCCAGTAGCAGGGCAGTGGCGCGCCCGATTCCGGTGGAAGCGCCGGTCACCAGGACGGTATTCGACATCTTCATGCTCCTTTCGGCTATGCCAACAATTGTTGACCTCGTCGGCTCGCAAAGTCAACAGTCGTTGGCCTACAATTGTTGGCATGAGGAGATCAGCAGCTGCGACCAAGGCGGTCATCCTGGCGGCGGCGCGCGAGCGCTTCGCCGCCGACGGCTACGAGAAGGCGACGATCCGAGCGGTCGCCGCCGAGGCCGGCGTCGACCCGGCCATGGTGATGCGGTACTTCGGCTCCAAGGAGAAGCTGTTCGCCACCGCCGCCGAGTTCGACCTGCGCCTGCCCGACCTGAGCCAGGTGTCGCGCGAACGCCTGGGCGAGACGATCATCCGGCACTTCCTGGAGCGATGGCGTGCCGACGACGGGCTCCAGGTCCTGCTACGTACGGGGGTGACAAACGAGGCCGCGGCCCAGCGCATGCGCGAAATATTCCGCGCCCAGCTCGCACCCATGATCGTCGCCTCCGCCGGGGATCGGGCGGCGACGAAAGCGGCGCTCGTGGCCTCCCAAGTACTGGGGATGGCGCTGTGTCGCTACATCCTGAAGCTCCCTCCCACGGTCGACATGTCGGATGAGGAGGTGATCGAATGGCTCGCGCCGACCCTCCAGCCCTACCTGACCAGCGAGTGAACCTGCTGCTCCTCGGTCTTGAGCTGGCGGTTCTCCTTGATGAGGAAGTAGATCAGCAGTCCGCTCATGATGAAGTGGCCGCCGGCGGTGTACAGGCCGGGGAAGTAGCCGCCCTTGATGATCGGGAAGACGAAGTGGGCGATGCCGTTGAGCAGGCCGGCGCCCAGGGCGTACCACCACAGGAAGAAGTTGGACACCCGGATCCGGTAGAGCGCCCCCGCACCGGCGAAGAAGTAGAGCGCGCCGAAACCGAAGACGAAGACCAGCAGGAACTCCTTCTCCGGCCAGTCCCGTGGCGAGTCGAACAGCTCGACGATCTCGTGGGGGAAGCCGCCGGTGTACTCCTCGGCCATGTGGATGAGTTGGAAGCCCACAGCGCACAGGTAGACGGCGATCACTTTCCTCGACTTCACCGGGCGGGCGTAGCTGAAGGCCATCCAGCCGCTCCAGGCCAGCACACTGGCCACCACGAGGACGATGGCGCCTTGGATGGGGAGGGTGAGCAGCGCCCAGGCGCAGAACGCGACGGCCAGGATCGCCATCACGGTCGCCGAATAGGGCTCAGGTCGCTTGGTCATAGCGCGGACCCTACGAATCTCGAGGTGATCGCCGCCTCCGTCACGTGACTGATGTTCGTTCGCGGTGACACCAGTCAAGCGACGGAGGTGAGGCACAACGGCCTCGGTCCAACGTCTTCCCCACATCAAAGTGCTCAACGGACACCGACCGGTTCGCCGGTCGCCATAAGCCCGGTGACCATCGAGGTCGAGTACGGAGGGAGCACTCCAGCCATGGCTGGGCATGCCCGACCACCTGATCGGCAGGAGGCAGGACGGCTTCCACCTTGCGTACGCCCACGGTGGCCGGCTCGTGACCCGGTCACGCTGGCGGCGGTCATGCCGGGCTTTGCCACGCTCTGCCTCTGGTCAGCCCTGTGCAAGCTGGACGTGGCCGCTTCGTTGCGGAGCAGAGCATGTTCAGCTGGGCCGTGTATGGGAGCTGTCGACCACCCTCACGGAGTCGGAGGAAAGAGGTGATCAGCATGGTGATTCAGTCAGGTGACTGAGGCGGCCGGCGAGGGGCGCGGTCTAGCGTCGGCGGCATGAAGCTGATCAATGATCACCTGGCCATCAAGGCGCGCGCGCTGCCCACGACCGACGACGGTTTCGTCGTGCTGGCCGGCGAGGTCGGCACCTGGCGCGGCTACTTCCCGTCGCCCCCACCCGGCTGGCCGCTCACCTCAAGTCCTTGGCCGCGGACGTCGAGGCTCGTGAGGCCAACGTGTTCCGCGCCCTGTTCCACACCCCGGGAGAGGGCGACAAGCTCCTGGCCGCCAGAGGTATCCAACCGGCACGCTACGACGTCGTCGTGCTGATCCGCACCGTGTCCGTGGAGGCGGCACTCGCCGTGCGCGAGAGCGCGGCCTACAAGGAACTGGCCCAGACGCTGCGCGCGGCTGCTCGCCGAACCCACGAGATCGTCGCGCGCAACGCCGGCCGGCTCGGCGACGTGGACCACAGCCAGAACCATTGCTTCCTGTTCAACTACTTCTACGCCGACGACCACGAAACCCTGCTGAAGGTGTTCGACTACACCGCCGGCTGGTTCCAGGCCAAGACCGCGCTGCCCAACTCCGCCCTGATGCAGCCGCTGGAGGGCGAGAGCGCCGACTACGGGCTCATCAACCACGCGAGCTGGCCGACCCTGCGCGCCTTCCTGCCCAGCCTGATCTTCCGGCCCACCTTCCGCAGTTTCGTGCTGGCCAACTTCAAGGCCAACGGCGTCGCCGCGCAGCCGATCATCTACCGCCGGGTGTGACCTGCCCTCAGGTCAGTCCTGGGAGCCTGGTCAGCTCGGCGCGCGAGGAGACACCCAGCTTCGGGAAGGCCTTGTACAGGTGGGAGGCGACCGTGCGCGGGCTCAGGAAGAGTTGCGCGCCGATCTCGCGGTTGGACGCGCCCGTGACGGCCAGCCGTACCACCTGGAGCTCCTGCGGTGTCAGCACGCCCAGCGGATCTCCGGCACAGGCATGGTCCGGCAGGGAGTGCCCCGTGGCGCGCAGCTCGGCGGCCGCGCGGTCGGACCAGGGAACCGCGCCGAGCCGGTCGAAGGCCTCCATGGCGGCCTGGAGCTGGCCGCGCGCCTCGGCGCGCCGCCTGGTGCGGCGCAGCCACTCTCCATAGACCAGGCGGGTGCGTGCCTCGTCAAAGGGCTGCTCGCCCTCGCCGTGCAGGGCCAGCGCCCGCTCGTGCAGTGCCCCGGCCTCGCTGTCCGGGGCCAGCAGCGCACGGACCCGATGCAGTACGGCCAGCGGCGCGGCCCGGCCGGTGGCCTCGGCCCACTCCGTGTAGCGCCTCAGCCGATCCCGTGCCCGCTGCGGGTCCCCCACCCGCACGGCGGCTTCGATGTAGTCCGGCCAGGAGTATCGCCACAGGAAGGCGTGGCGCGTGGGACCGGCCATCGCTCGGTCCACCCGGTCGAGCATCGCTTCGTAGCGGCCCAGCCCGAAGTCCAGAGCCCCGAGGGCGTACTCGGCCCAGCAGGCTGCCGGCATCCACCTGCGGTGGTCGGCTTCGCGGATCGCCTGCCCGGCCATCGCCTCGCATTGTTCCTCCTCGCCTGCGACCGCCGACAGCCAGGCGTGCAGGGCCGCGAGGTAGCCGTGCCACATCGGCTGGCCGACGTCGGAGGCCAGGGCCAGGCCCGCGGTCACCGTGGCCCGCGCGGACGGGTGGCGGCCGTTGAGGAGCTGGGCGATGGCGAGGAGCGTCATGGCTTGAGGCAGGCGTCCTAGGCGCCCCTGCACCCGGCATTCCTCGACCAGCCCGGTCGCGCCGGCGAGCATGCCGTCGTGGTCGGCACGGACGATGGCCTGGAAAGTGATGACGAAACGCAGCTCGGACGGTATGCGATCGGCCTGGTCCGGCACGGGGTAGGTGAGCGTGGTCACGGCGTCCCCCTCGAGGACCAGGCGGAAGGCGTGGTTGATCGTGCGCACCACGGCGGGCAGCCCGTCGCCGTCCGGGCACAGTTCCTCGCTCCGGCGGGCCAGCGGGAGCTGGTCCGGGTGGGCGGCGCTGGCCCAGGTGTAGTAGCCCGCCATGCTGAGCAGCGACAGTCTGACGAGCAGGTCGTCGGCTGCCTCGGCCCCCTCGTGCAGCAGGCGCACGCCCTCCAACGGCCGACCGGCCTCGATTTCCAGCCTCGCGCGCACGTAGGCGAGCTCCGCCAGGACGGAGCCCTTCAGCGTCGTCGCCTCGGCCTGGTGCCGGGCCCTGTCCACCAGCTCACCCGCGCGCTGCCACAGGCCCGCCTCGGTCGCGGCTTCGGCCGCGGCGGCCCGCCGTCGTACGCCCTGGCCGGGGTCGGCGGACAGTTCGGCCGCCCGCGCGTAAGCCGCCGACACCGCCGCCTGCCCGCCTCGCTGCCGCGCGCGCAGCGCCAGGCCCTCCAGCTTCCCGGCAACGTCCTCGTCGGGCTGCCGGGTGACCGCAGCCAGGTGCCAGGCCCGCCGGTCGTCATCGACCGTCTCGGCCAGCGCCCGGTGCGCCGCCATCCGGGCGGCGATGTCACAGGCCAGCAGTACCGCGGTGCGCACCAGCGGGTGGTGGAAGGCGATGCCCCCCGGCCCCACCCTGACCAGGCCCGCGCGCTCGGCTTCGGCGAAGTCGGCCAGGTCGGCGCCTAACAGGCCGACCGCGCGGGCTATCACGTCCAACTCGTCGTGGTGATCGAGGGCCGCCACCAGCAGGCAGGAGCGGGTGGTGTCGGGCAGCGCCGCGATCCGGTCGCGGAAACCGGTCAGCACCCTGTCCGTCACCGGCTGTGCCGTATCGAAGGAGAAGGACAGGGGGACGAGTGCGCCCTTACGCTGCTCGGCGGTGAGCAGGTGGGGCAGCTCGACCAGCGCAAGCGGGTTACCCTCAGCCTCGGCCACCAGCCGGTCGCGTACGACCGGCGGCAGGTCTGCCGCCTGTTCGGCGAGAAGCTTCTGGGCGGCCTCGGTGTCCAGCTTGCCCAGCCGCAGCTCGGGCAGACCCCGCGCGGGGAAGCCGCCCTCCTGCGCGGCGAACAGGACGGCGACAGGCTCGGCATGCAGGCGGCGTGCGGCGAACAGCAGCGCGTCGGCCGACTCGCCGTCCAGCCACTGCGCGTCGTCGACCAGGCACACCACCGGGCCCGCCGCCGACAGCTCCACCAGCAGGCTGAGCGTCGCCAGCCCGACAAGGAACCGGTCTCCCCGGGTGGCGCCGCCGAGGCCGAGCGCACCACGCAGCGCCTCCGCCTGCTGCGGCGGCAACGCCTCGATGTGATCGACGACCGGGCGCAGCAGCAGATGCAAGGCCGCGAACGGCAGATCCGCCTCGGACTCCACACCGGTCACCCGCAGCACCCGCACCCGCGCACTCGCCACGGAGGACTCCAGGAGAGCCGACTTGCCGATGCCCGCCTCGCCACGCACGACCAAAGCGCCGGACCGGCCCTTCAGTAGCTCGCCGATGACGGCCTGCTCCGCCTGACGCCCATACAACATGGCACTCCAAGAAAGCGGTTTGTCCGCAATGTGACGCGAGAGGAACGGGTGTGTTCAGTGACGCGGTCAGCGATCCGGCCCTGCGCGAGATCCTGGCCCAGCGGTTGCAGGAGCCGCACCGGCTCGCACTGCGGGACACACTCGGCGAGCCGGAGCGGGTGCTGTTGTTCATGACGTCGTCGGAACCTTCCTGCACCGGAGGGGGATGGCCGGCGTGCTGATAGTCGACGCCGATGCCGACGCGCTGATCGAGATGGTCGTGCCACCCTGCTTTAGGGTTGGTCGCTCACTCGTTCGCCGCTTGCGTGTGGGCATCAACGGGTGGATGCGGAAGACGGGGTGACCAGGTGCGATCCTGCGGAACTCCGGCAGAGGTGATGTCGGGGTCAGCCCCAGGTGCGGCCGGGCGCCGGGCGCGGCGGCGAGGTAGCGGCGCAGGATCTCGGCGCGATGCTCGGCCGGGATCTCCTCGAGCAGGATCGGCGTCTCGCGCCCCCGGCGACGGAGCACGGCCTTGCCGCCGGCAGTCTGGACGTTCCGCACCCAGTTCGCGTCCGGCCCGAGCATCGAGACGAGGAACTCGGCGCCGCGGTAACCGGTGACCGCGACCGGAACCGACGTCATGTTCCCGCTGCGGCGTCCCACCACCTTCAACACGGCGGCCCGGGAGAGCCGCAGCCGCCGAGCCCCGTACACCAGGACGTCGAGCTGGTTCATGAGCCGCATGAGCGCGTTCGGCCGCATGCCGCGATACATCGCGCGCTTGAGCGTCACGACCCCCCGTACGACAACACGGCAGATGCTCATCCCGCTCTTCTCCACAGCAGTGCGACCGCGGCGAGACCGGCGAGACATGGAAGGACCTGCAGCCAGCTCAGCAGTGGCGCGAGACCGACGTCGTCCGAGGTGTCGCGGATGGTCAGTGCGGCGATCGCGAAGCAGGCCGCGATCGCGAGCAGCCCGGCGGCCAGCCAGGAAGCCCAGCTCTTACCGGCACGGACGGCCCATATGGCGCCGAGCCAGCCGAGGAGTCCCAGTCCTCCGACCGTGGCCAGGATCGCGAGGTACGCGGTGACGGCGGCGTCGATCGCGGCGGGCTCGTAGGCGGGATAGCCCGCCCTGATGTGGTCGGCCAAGGCGGCTTGGTCGAGGAACGGAAAGAGGGAGGCGATCGCGGTGAGGCCCGCCCCGACGTACATCGTCGTCAGTGCGCTTCGGTTGCGCGGTCTCTGCTTCAGCGTCGTCATGACAGGAGTCCTTCTAGATGAGCAGGGTGCCGGGCGAGGCGTGGTGCCCGCAGCACCGATTGAGACAGCCACTTTCTCTAGCGAGTTACTCTAGATCTCAATTTTCGGACAGTCAATGTCTAATGGCAGAGACGCTCTGAAGCGTGTGACTTGCTGCTACCCTGAACATATGAGCGGGCTTCGTGAACGCTGGCGGCTCAAGGCCATGCGCACCATCCGGGAACGCGCCCTCGATCTCTTCGACGAGAAGGGGTTCAGTGCTGTCACGATCGAGGAGATCGCGGCCGCGGCCGAGGTCTCACCATCGTCGGTGTATCGCTTCTTCGGCACGAAGGAAGGGATCCTGGTCGCCGATGAGTTCGACAGCATGAGCCTGGAGGCGATCAAAGAGTTCCTCACCCCCGGCGATCCGGTCGGCAGTCTGCTCCGGGCCGTCCGTGCCTACGAAGCCGCGCCAGAGGGCGCATCCGAGGACGAAAGCCCGCCGGCGGAGAAGGGACCCTGGCGCAGGGTCCGTTACTTCTTCGCTGAGCCGTCGGTGCGCATGGCGGTCTGCGCCACGCTCGACCGGGCGGGCCAGCGGATCGCACCGCTGCTCGCCGAGACCGGAGAGCTGAGCCAGACGCAGGCCCGGGTGACCGCGAACGCCCTCGCCTTCGGCTACTTCGCCGCGCTCGAGCAGTGGTATCTCGACGGCGGCACCCGCTCCATCGCCGACTACGTCGAGGAGGGCATGCGACCGCTACGCGGGATCTGGAGTGCGACGAATCCGCCCGCAACCCCCGGCCCGACATCTCGCCCATAACCGCGAGGTGCCCGCTGACCAGCGCTAACGCCCCTTGCGTGTACCTGGTGACAGCTTCGTAACGACAGGTCTGCCGTGTAGCCGTCTCCAGTGAGCTCGACAAGCTCATCACCAAGCAGGAACTGGACCGCCCCCAGACCAACCCGGCAGATCTCCAGGCAGGAAACCCCACGCGCGTTACGGTGCTGGCATGTTGGTGCGGTTGCTGTGGAAGCCCCTGCCCGAGTCGTGGCCGGCAGCAGCGGCCGGCGGGAAAGCGGTCGGATCACCGTCCTCGCCCGTCCCGCCGTCCGAATGTGGTCACGGCGACGCCGGTGAGTATGACGGCGCCGCCGGCGGCATGGTGCCAGGCGATGTCCTCGCCGAGCAGCACAACGCCGGTGAGCACGCCAACCAGGGGGATCACGTACGTGACAGTGGACGCGCGGGTCGCGCCCCATGCGGCATTGACGATCGTGTTCCATACGTAGGCCAGGCCGGTTCCAGCGGCGCCGAGGACGGCGACGGCGGCGAGCAGGGACGGCGTGACCCGCGCCGGTGGCCCGCCGATCAGCGGCGTGGCCGCCACCATGACAAGGGCGGACCAGCCCACCTGCACCGTGGCAATCATCAGGGGTGACGACGTCGAGCCGTCGCGCCGTTCCCCAGGCGAGGTGACGAACCGGCGCAGGTAGACGTAGGCGATGCCGTAGCAGCAGGCGACCGCGCAGCAGGCCAGCACGGGAACCGGGGCGAGCGCGCCCGGCAGGAGACCGGCACTGGGGCCGAGGGTGAGCAGGACACCGGCCAGCCCCAGGGCGAGTCCGGAGACCTGCAGCCTGGTGAGCGGCTCCGCCCGGCTGGAGACCAGGGTGATAAGGGCGGTGGCCAGCGGGGTCGCGGCGTTCAGGATCGCGGCCAAGGCCGACGGGACATACTGCTCGGCCCAGGCCAGCATCAGGAAAGGCAGAACACATCCCAGGACGGCGACCACGAACATGTGACCGTAGAAGGCGCGGTCGCGCGGCGGCCGCGTACGGGCCGCGACGCACATCACGACCAGCGCCGTCGCTCCGACGACGAGCCTGGCCCAGACCACCTGCGGCGGGGTGAGCCCGGCACCCAGAGAGATCTTGATCAACGCGAAGCTCGTGCCCCACGTCAGGGCCAGCGCGGCGAAGGCCAAGGCCGTCGCCGGGCGTCGCCCGGACCGGACGGCGGTCCGCCACGCCATTCCGGCGGAGCGCCGTCGCCGCGCGGCGCCGCCCGGATCGTCCACCGGAGTGTCCGGCTGGGGCGGGCCCGTCCGGCAGTCCGCGGGCTCGCCGGTGAGGGTGCGAATACGGCGCAGCGGGGAGCAGAACACCGGCACCCAGATGATCGTCAGGATGCCCGCGCCGATCCACAGCGCGGCGCGGGGAGACGCAAGCTCCGCGACGGCCCCGGCGACGCCGGAACCGATCGTGACAGCACCGGTGAGCAACACCCTGATCGTGGCGTTGACCCGGGCGAGCACGGCATCCGGCGTGACGCGCTGGCGGAACGACACGAGCAGGACGTTGTCATAGCCGATCTTCGCGCACACGACCGCCCACCCGCCCGCGGCTATCCAGATGGGGACCAGGGTGCCGGCCAGCGGCGTCAGCATCGCGGCGGGAACGACAGCCAGGCCGAGGATCCACAGCGAGCGGCCTTCCCCCAGCAGGCGCGACAGCGGGCGGGCGACGGTCGCGCCGACGAGGCCCCCGACGCCGCCGGCCGCCAGGTACGCGCCGAGTACCGTCTCGGGCAGACCGAGCTCGCGGATCAGGACGATCGGGACCATCACCGAACTCATCGAGACGCCCAGATTCGTCAGCCCTCCGGCGGCCGTCACCGCGCGCAGCACGGGATACCTTCCCACGAAGACCAGTCCCTGCCGCACCTCGGCCACCAAGCGGCGCCCGGCCGGAGGGGCGGGAACGGCGGGCTCGCGGGCACGCACCATGACCAGCCAGAGCGCGGACCACAGATATCCCACGGCGTTCACCACCACTGCCAGCGGTGCGCCGAGCACCTGCACGAGCCATCCCCCGGCGGCCCGCCCGCCTGTCTGGCCGGCGAAGTCGGCCGTGGCCAGCCAGGAGTTCGCCGCCACCAGCCGGTCCCTGCCGACCACGTGCGGCAGGTAGCTCTGGGCTGCGATGTCGAAGAAGACGGTGCCCGCGCCGGTCAGCAGCACCACCGCGTACAGCTGCGTCAGCGTCAGCACCCCCGCCGCCCACGCGATCGGCACCGACGCCAGCAGCAGTCCTCTCACAACATCCGCCACGATCATGACCGGGCGCCGCCGCACCCGGTCCAGCCACGCGCCGGCCGGCAGCCCGACGACCAGGAACGCCGCGGTGCCCAGTGCACCGAGCAGCCCGACCTGACCGGGAGAGGCGTCCAGAGTCACCACCGCAACCAGGGGAAGCGCCAGGTAACTGATCTGCGTGCCCAGCTTGCTCACCACAGCGGCGGTGAAGAACCACCGGAAGTCTGCGCGCCGTGCGGTCTCTGCGTCACCGTTGGGGCGGGGCGGACGGTCAGGGGTGCGGCGAGATGCTTGTGCCGCGGTGTCGGGGTGCATCCCATCACCGTGCGGGCCGGGCTCCGGGATGCGGTAGACATTCACTCTGTCGTGAATCCTCTACATGTCCGGGAGGTCGTGGTGCTGCGGCTGAGGCTCTCGGTGACGGACCTGGCGGGGCTGAGGTTCGCATTCTCTCCGCTGTGGGAGATCGTGGCCAGTGTGCGGGTACTCGGCCAGCCGGCGGCTCACACGCTGCATCTGCCGTGGATCCGTTCCGCGGGGGCGCGGCTGAAGGGCGCCGGGGCCGACGTGTCGCTGCTGCGCGCACTCGTTCCCGTCCCGACGCGGGCGATCCCGGGTTTCCTCGCTCCAACGCCGCTCACCCCGCTGCCCTCCCTTGAGCTCGAGCTGGAGGCCCTGGCCGGCACCGAACCGGAACTGTGCCGGGACGAAGTGCACAAGGTGTTCGGTGTTCTCAGCGGCCCGCTCGCCGTGTTCGACGACGATCCCGCGGCCGGTCTGCGGGCCCTCGTCGGGCAGATCCGGGCGTACCACGAGGTCGTGCTCGAACCCGACTGGCCGAAGATCCGCGGACTTCTCGAAGGCGACATGATGCACCGGGGTCGCCGACTCGCGCAGGGAGGCGCCGCCAGGTTGTTCGCCGACCTCGACCCCTCGATCGCCTGGCAGGACGGTACGGTGATGATCACGCATTCCGTCGCCGGCGACCATGACCTGGACGAGCGAGGGCTCGTGCTGGTGCCGTCGGCGTTCACCTGGCCCCGGGTGTTCACCAAGGTCGCACGGCCGTGGATCCCCGTGGTGCGCTATCCCGCTCGCGGGATAGCCGGGCTGTGGGCGGCCTCGCAGACCGCCCCCGACGGCTTGTCCCAAGTCATCGGCCGGACCCGCGCGCGGTTGCTCGCCGAACTCGACGCCCCCGCCTCCACCACCGAGCTGGCCCGGCGCACGAGCCTCGCACCCGGCGGGGTTTCCGCCCACCTCACCCGCCTGCGAGCGGCCGGCTTGGTCACCTCCCACCGCACTGGTGCTGTTGTCCTGTACGCCCGCACCTCCCTGGGCGACCAGCTCCTGCGGCCCCGCTGACTGAGACCCCGCCGACGCCGATCGGCTGGAGCCGCTGCGCCTCGTCTCGGAATACCGACTCGGGTCAGGTCACGCGTGTGGCGGTCAGTCCTCCAGCACCGGTTCCAACGTTGCCGCCCCGGCCCGAGCAGCCCCGGCAGGCGCTATGGCCGCTTGGCTACATGGAGCTTGACCGGCACGGTGCCGAACTGCTGTTCCAGGTCTTAACGGAGCGGGAGGAGACCAACAGTATCGCGATCGCCTCAAACGAGTCGTTTTCGGGACGGACTAAGACATTTACCGAACTGGCGGCAGGCGGCCGCCATCGCGGCCCTGATCGTCAGCGTGGAGGTATCCCATGCCAACAATCGCAACGCGCGCGGCAGCACTCGTCACCGGCGCTGCGCTCGGTATCCTGCCCGCCACCGTGACCGCCGGCGCAGCGGCTGCAGCCGGGCCGCGTGTCTGCTCAAAGGCCGCCGCCGTCGCCCAAGCCCTGCCCGTCAAGGCACCCGCCAAGCGAGCCGCACCCGTCTACTTCCAGATGCAGGCCGATCCCGGGGAGCGTCCGTTCGTCATCGCGCTCACCGATCCCGCCAAGATCGAACACGCCCGCCGCATCCTCAGCGGACAGGAAACAGCCCAGATCCACGTCATGGGCCGCATCATCAAGAGACCCACCCCTTACAACCCCGGCTGGAACTTCCACCTCCACCCTGACACCATCAGCTTCTTCCACACGGCCGTCGAGGTCTGCGACGCCTCAGCGCAGTACACCGAAGACCACCTGGACGAGGCATGCGGCGCCTTCCTGCCCGGCTGCATCTGGTGCCCTTGGTCCTCCCGGCTGGTTGCCGAGATCCCTGTACCTCAGCGCGATCAGCCGCCTCACCACCGAGCACGTTAACGCCCACGAGAACCACGTCGAGCTCCTGCTCGGCACCTCACCAGTCGTCCTCCCCGAACCGCTCGCCGACCTCGTCCTCGAACTGGTCGAGACCCGTCGAGGCAACACCATCCTCAACAAGACCGCCGACACGCCCTGGCTGTTTCCCGGCCGCCGACACGGCCACCCCCTCAGCCCCGACTACCTCGGCCAACGACTCAAGAAAATCGGCATCCACGCCGGCCGCGACCGCTCCACGGCCCTGTTCGGCCTCGCCACCGAGATCCCCGCCGCCATCCTCGCCCGCATGCTCGGCATCCACATCAAGGTCGCCGTCGCCTGGCAACAAGCCTCCGCAGGCGACTGGATGACCTACGCCGCCGACCTCAGCCGCCGCACGACCCCTTCATGACCGCGTCACACCATCCCAGCGGAAGAACGTGCTTATGATCGAAATCAACGGGCCGTTTTACCAGGTCAGAGCCGACGGGTTCACTCTGACCATTCAACGCTGGGAAGGACACGCCCCGGAAGACACCCCCGAGGCGGACGCCACGATCACTCTTCCGAACGGCTCGCGCCACTACGCGTCCTTCATGACCCTCGATGCGGTCCAGCAGGTCATGGACCGCCACCGCGACACCGGCGAATGCAGCAGCGGCGCCTACTTTTGGACCACAGACCTGATCATCACGCGTCGGCCGGGGATCCCGGCGATGGTCGACGCCGTTGCCGATCTGATCGCCACAGGAGACCTCACCGCCGCCTGCTGTCGGCGTACTCCTTGATGTGCAAAGAAGTGTACGAGTAAACGGGCTCTGTCGCTGATCTTGGGACGTGGGATGATCCGGTAGTTGATCGTTTGCGGAGTGCGTTCCGGGATGCGTTGAGGAGTTGCTCCCGCATTGGGCGGGGATCGTGGTCGAGGTTGTGGAGCGGGTCGCGGGGATGGTGATCCTGCACGCCCGGCGCCAAGGCGACAAGGGAATCTGCCCACACTGTGGTGTGGCCTCGAGGCCAGCGGCGGCACGAGCGAGCACCAACCCGGCCAGCACGTCGGTCTCAAACCTCGCGATCTCCTCCGGACCCACCGGAGAGCGGACCTCACGAAGATCTCGTACGACTGCGACGCTCAACTCGCGTCTCCTCGTCTTCACCGAACCAGTAAGACGAACAACCGAGACGATAGAACCTCAGAAATCCCGAGGTCTCCTCAGATGACACAACCGGCATGGATGGAACGAGAAAGCCCAGGTCCAGGGACTGCTGCGCAGACAGAGGCGTCAGGGAACTCCGGAGTTGTTTCATATGGTCGATTTGGAGGCCCGGCGTCCGGTGGAGGTGCTCCCGGGCCGGGAGGCGAGCCCGGTGGCCGCCTGGCTGGCCGCTCACCCGGAGGTGGAGATCGTCACCCGGGATCGCGCCCGTGCCTACGCCGAGGCCGCCCGCACGGGAGCGCCTCAAGCCCGGCAGATTGTTGATCGCTGGCACGTGTGGAACAACCTGACCGAAGCCGTGGAGAAGACGGTCGGTGCGCACCACGGCTGCGTCAAGCAGGCGTATGCCGAACTGCCCGGCAACGGCGGCGAGCTCGCGGTCCCGCCCGAGCCGCCGGACGGCTACCTGGACGTCCACGGCCGCGAACGCGCCATGGTGATGCGGACGAGGAGGCGATACGCCGAGGTTCAGGAGCTGGTGGACCAAGGCCGCTCGCTCAGGGGCATTAGCCGGGATCTGAATCTCGACTACTACGCCGTACGCCGCTACGCCCGCGCGGCCGGCCTGGAGGAACTGCTAGTCGCTGCCACCCACCGCACCACGCTGCTGGATGCTTACAAGCCGTACCTCTATGAGCGGTTCAGCCAGGGGTGCCACAACGCGAGCCTGTTGTTTCGTGAGATCCAGGCACAGGGATACCAGGGCAGCGCGAGCCCGGTCGACCGCTACATCCGGCTGCTCCGCAAAGGAAGCATCGCGCCGCCACCACCCAGGGCCACGCCCAAACCCCGCAAGATCACAGCCTGGATCATGACCCATCCCGACAACCTGCGTCCCGACGACGCGCCCGACCTTCAGCAGGTCCGCGAGGCCTGCCCCGAACTGGACGCCACCTTGCGCCACGTCCGCAGCTTCGCCACCATGATGCGCGACCTTCGCGGCGACCGTCTCCCCGCCTGGATCGACGCAGTTCCTGAAGAGAGCCTGCCCCACCTGCACCGATTCGCCCATGGCCTTGGCTACGACCTCGACGCCATCATCGCCGGCCTGTCGCTTCCCTGGAACTCCGGACAGGCCGAGGGTCAGAACACGCGAGTGAAGCTGATCAAGCGGCAGAGCTATGGCAGAGCCAACTTCGATCTCCTTCGGAAGCGGATCCTGCTCCGAACATGATCCTCAACCCGTCCCAAGATCAGCGACAGAGCCCGTTTACTTGTACGTGGCTCTGCACTTGAACCCGTACGCCGACACCTGCAGGGCTCTTGATCGCGAACACGACCTGGGCGGCGATCAGTAGCCCTCTGCCGGCACGTCGAAGTTCCAGGTGGCCGGGAGATCCCCGTCGCAGACGGCGCACACGAAGGAGCCGTCCTTGACCACGTTGCGCTCGCCGCACTCAGGGCAGCGGCGGAAGACAAACTCGTCGGTGAACCGGCCAGGATGAGCCACTTCAACCCGATCAAGCGCTTCCTCGACCGCAGGCCAGGAACCTGCCTCCGGACAGTAACCCGTCGATTGGTTGCTGACCTCAGCAACCTCCCAACCACCAGGCCCTTGCGCCAAGGCGATCTCACCCGCGCTCAACACCACACCGCCGCCTGCGCACGCCACATGTTCGCTACGCCGCGGCGCCAGCCGGAGGTCCCCCTGCACGTCAACAACGAACGTGAATGGGTTCGCCAACTCGTCTTGGCCGACGACGCCCAACCAGGCAATGAGGTCTTCCGTCGTCCTGATCACTTGGCCAGCAGGGGCGTGCCGCATCGCCGCCAGTACCTCGGCTGGACCGACATAGCGATAAGCCCGCGCCTCGTCTGCCATCACGCGAAGGTAACCCACCCGACAGCAGCACCGCACCAGGATTGATCACGGTCCATCACGGTGCTCGGGCGACCCATTCGGACAGTTCCGATATCCGACGGTGCCGTTAGGCACCTACGCCTCCGGATTCCCCGACGAACTGGCCCTGGAGGAATGGCTGACCCGCCTCGAACACCTCGAACAGGCCGAGCAACGCCTTCAGGCGGGCGAGCACGTCAGCGGACCCGCCGCCGACAACTACCGCAGCCGCGTCGTCGGTGGTCCGGCCCGGTTCGCGGGCCGGGTAATCCGCAGTGGCCGCCAAGCCAAGGCCGTCCTGGCCAACCCAGCCCTGCAGATCTATCCAGGAAAGGGTATGACCTGCGTCTTCGACCCCACCCAAGCCCTCTGCCAGATGCGCGGCACCGACACCGGCGACGACCGACGCACCCCGGACCTGGACGACTGCCGCCCCGGCTGCCGCAACATCGCACGCACCGACCAGGACATGGCCACCGTGCACCAGCACGCCACCGATCTGCGAGCCATCGTCGATGATCCGCTCAGCCCCCCGATCCGCCACGATCGCGAGCGCAGACAACTCGACCGGCTGGAGAAGATCATCACTGAGCACGGGACGAGCGTGACCGACGATGAAGTGATCGGCCATGACGAAGGCTGAACCGGACGAGAAGCTGCTGAAGGACCTGCGGGCTGCTGCCGACCGGTTGATCGCCGGGACGGCGCTGAGGTCATCGGGAAAACTGACGGTCTCCGACCTGGCGGCCGAAGCGGGTATCAAGCGCTGGGTCCTCACCCACAAGCATCCCGAGTTGATGCACGCCTTCCAAGCCGAGTTCAAGACCTTGGGCCAAGTGTCGGCGCCCGTCCAAACCGCCCTGGACCGAGCCACCCAGCTGGAGAAGGACCTGACCAAAGTTCGCCAGGACAAGCGACGACTCAAGGAACTCGTCGACACCTACGCCGCTGTCATCACCGAACTCACCGACGAGCTCATCCAGGCCCAGCAGCAGCGAGACGAGGCCCTGGCCGAACTCGCCCGGCGGCACCACGACGCCGTCGCGGTCCTCGCAGACCACCGGCCGACCCGCCGCGCCAACGACACCTTCACCCGCTGACCCCTCTGGGCGCGCCCACCGCCGCGGGTAGGTGTGTTGATACATCCGTGCGTGGTTGATCCTCTCCAGAGGAAAATACGACACAAGGTGTCAGGTTTTTGGTCGAGCATGGTTTCACCGGTCGGCGTCAATGGCGGACGCGAACCGGGCCTACGGATAGATGCGGATAGATAAGGACCTCAATGCGCGAAACGCCAGAAGATCTCAAAGAGCTCCAAGGCCTCCTCGACTCCTCCCTCTCCCGCTCCACCTCACACCTCCAGTCGATCATCACCGAACACACCCTGACCGCGGAGCAGCTCACCCAGGTCCTCACTGGCATGTGCACCCTCGCCCTGTCAACTGTGACAGCAAAGGGCGAGCCGCGGATCAGCGGCGTGGACGGGCATTTCCTGCGCGGCAAGTGGCACTTCGGCACGGCGCGTAGCGCCGCCAAGGCCCGCCATCTCGCCGCCCGGCCGGTCGCCAGCGTCGCGCACATGCGCGGAGAGGACTTGGGTGTGTTTACGCATGGCACGGTGGAGATCCTCAATCCCCAAGACAGTGAGTCTGCCGCGGACTGGCCAGACCTGCTGGCCTACTTCAAAGACTTCTACGGCAGCACCGCCTTCGACTGGGACAACGATGTGGTCTTCTACCGACTGCGCCCGCACTGGATGACCGTCTACGCCCCCGACGTCGACAAGCTCACCGCCAAGTGACCCCAGGCCCTGAAACAGGCCTAGTGCCACGTCAGGCAACGTTTGCCCTGTCCGCTACCGGCACCTCGGGGCGATGTCCCCCGTCGATATGTCCGCGCGTTCGGGAGCACGGCCAGCGCGGCCAACGCGACCCCGGGCCGTCGTTCCGTCGCGAGGGAGCGGCCAACGTGCCAGGATAAATCACGTCAAGCCGTAACTCGCGTGGGCCGGTATCGCAGGGCGACCGCCCCCGACCGGAACTCATGGCGGTCCACGGGCTCGAGCTGGATGCGCTCGCGCAGACCGGCGAGCAACGTCGGCCCGTGTCCGGCAAGGACCGGCTGCACAAGGAACTCGTACTCGTCGATCAGTCCCAGATCTGCCAACGCCAGGGGGAGCGTCACGCCACCCACCCACAGGCCCTCGCCTGACTCCTGCTTGAGCCGCTGAACCGCTTGCCCCAAGTCGCCTCGCACCAGCTCGGCATTCCAATCGACCCCGCTCAGCGTGCTCGACACGACGTACTTCTTCGCCCGGTCGATGGTCTCGGCGAACGGGATCTGCCACTCATCCATCCAGTCAGGCCACGTGTCCGTGGCCGGCTTCCGCCACGCCGACTCCATCATCTCGTAGGTCACCCGGCCGAATAGCAGGGCATCGGCTCGCTCCATCTCAGCGGTCCAGTAGCGCATCGACTCCTCGTCCGGGGGGAGCCCTGCCTCGTGATGGCAGCAGCCGTCGAGCGTGACGTTGATCGAGTATCGAAGTGGTCTCATCTCGTTGCTCTCCCTTGATGCGCGCAGCGCGTTTTCACCGGACCGTACTTAGACGACTGTCGGCGCCATTTCTCATCGGCGCCCGATCCCACCTACTCAACACCGTCGCGATGCGAACCTTAACGCCGTCGATATGCGAACCAGACCGCAGACCGAGCGCGCGACCGATTCGGCGCTCGGGGCGTTCAGGTTCGCAACGGGACGGCGCCCATAACGCTCGACTTCGATGCACGGTGCCACGTCACCTACCGTCGGCTCAGGGCCAACGACGAACGTCGCAAACGTTGCCTGACGCGGCACTAGGTATCTCCTCCGAGCCCTGGGACTGCGATCCCGTGCCCTGATGGGCTCCAAGACGACTATGAAAGATCAAATTGCAACAGACCCGAACCGGGTAGAGAACGATGCCGGGCATGCCGATGAGGATCACGCCGATGCCGGTGCGGTCGTGATGGTCGCGGAGTTGTTCGAGCCCGGCCGTTTTGAGCCGGTCGGCTTCATCCACGATCAGGAGCTCGGCACCGGTGGAGCTGGCTCCTGGTGAAGGGTTATCGCCGTTGCCCCGGCCGGTCTGCAGCATGAGGTCGATGGCGGTCAGCCACGGCCGGGCCGGTTGGCCCTTGGGGTCCACGACCCACAGGTCCAGCTCGGTGTGGTCGGCCTGCCAGATCTGGTTCGGCTTGGATGCCTCCCTGCGATGCACCAGCTCATACACCTCCCGGTAGCGTTTGGTGCCCTCCACCCCGAGCGCGACGAGCGCTGGATCGAGGTTGCGGACGATCTCGTGCACGGTGGAGTAGCCGGGAACCGGCCACCCCTGTGCGGTGGCGACGCTGACGGCCTGCTGGTGAATCACTGCGACACTTCTGCGGG
This sequence comes from Nonomuraea basaltis, assembly GCF_005893125.1. Lineage (GTDB taxonomy): Bacteria > Actinomycetota > Actinomycetes > Streptosporangiales > Streptosporangiaceae > Nonomuraea > Nonomuraea basaltis. The sequence continues at coordinate 33,068 of NZ_VCJS01000132.1, forward strand.
GCGGCCGCAGCGCCAGGCCCTCGATCAGCAGCCGCAACGGCTCAGGCATCCGCGCCCGGCCACGGTCCGAGCGCGGCCGGCGCACCAGCCCGGCTAGGCCGCCGGCCTGGAAGGCGGCACGCCACCGGCGCAACGTCCGCTCGGAGACCCCGCAGGACCCGGCCACCTGGGCCAGCGGGACATCGTCTTCGAGGTGGGGCCGCAGCAGCAGCCAGCGCTCGATCGCCTCCAGGCGCTGAGCGTCGCTGAAGCCCATCAGCGGGGCGGGGTCCCCGTCCTGTGCGGCTGCTTCCATCAACCGTCCCTCCTGACCGGCCATGACCTCACTGCGCCGGCCCCGTCCGGAGTGTTCCCGCTCCGCTCACGAAACTCTCCGACGGTAAGGGGGAGTTATGCGCTCATGCGCTCTGCTGGGCTTTGGCCTGGTCCAGGACCCGGTAGACGGTCGCGCGGCCGACGGTGAAGACCTCCATCAGGTCCGCGATGCTGTACTCGCCGGAGGAGTGCATGCGCACCAGCTCGGCCTGCTGGCGGGCCGACAGCTTGGGCTGCTTGCCCTTGAGCTTGCCCTTGGAGCGGGCGATCGCCATGCCCTCACGAGTGCGCATCTTCAGCAGATCGGCCTCGAACTCGGCGAAGACCGCCAGCATGTTGAAGAACATCTTCGACATGGGGTCGGCGGGGTCATAGATGGTGCCGCCGAGCGAGAGGCGGATGCCGCGGGCGAGCAGGGTGTCGCCGATGTCGCGGGCGTCGGGGACCGAGCGGGCGAGGCGGTCGAGTTTGGGGACGACCAAGGTGTCGCCGGCGCGTACGGCTGCCAGGGCCTGGTCAAGGCCGGGGCGGCTGCGGTTGGTTCCGGTCAGGCCCTTGTCGAGGTAGATCCGGTCGTCGGCGACGCCGAGGGACGCGAGGATCTCGCGCTGGGCGGTGAGGTCTTGCAGGACGGTCGAGCATCTGGCGTAGCCGATCAGTTCTCCCACTCGGGAAGCGTACCGTTTAGCCCCCCTTCACCGGACAGTTTCGCGGACCGGTCTAACGAGACGAAGTTTCCGCTGGTCACGTCCTCGCCGATCGGCTGCGCGGCGTGTCTCGTTGAGGGTTCCCCTAACGGACACGTTTTCTACGGGTGGGCCGAAGGCAGATGTGCTCGTCGTCGACACGGTCGGGAAGGAACGACGCCGGGATGCCCTGTCTGATCATGAAGAGCCGTTGGTGTTCGACGGCCTCGTAGCTCTCTCCCTCTAAGAAGTCGCCGATCATTTCGCCGACTGGCTCAAGAAGGCGCA
>NZ_VCJS01000133.1 GCF_005893125.1 Nonomuraea basaltis
AGCACGGCCTGTCGGCCTTCGACGCGATCCACTGCGCCTTCACCGGCAACCTGTGGATGCCGCCCGTCGCACTCGACGCCTGATCAGCTCGTATCACGCAGCGTCACAGATCCTTCTGATTGCTTACCGCCACTTGCAGCCGTTGTCGCCACGTACAGTAGCGGATGGCGTTGGTGTTCTGGCGGCTACGGAACCGAGTCTGCCCCAATGGTGGAACGACCCCGCCCGGCAGCTCTCATTAGGTAACAAACGGGCACAAAACTCTGTACTGGGGGCGGGGAAGGAGACATCCCTTCGTGGGAGCACGGAAGAGGAAGCAGGGGGTTCCTGACCCCGAGGTTCGCGAGCGGACGGTGGTCCGCCGTTGCAGCGCTGCGTACAAGGCCCGGATCTTGCAGGAGTACGAGCAGCTCGACAAGGCGGGCAAGGGTGCGCTGCTGCGGCGGGAGGGACTGTACTCGTCGCTGATCTCCAGCGGCAGGGAACCCTCCTCGAGCTCGCGTTCATGCTGGTGGGGTGCAGACTGGTTCGAGACAGCGGTCCACCGACGCTAGTTCGTCCCTCCTCGACGGTAGCCGCACCGCTGGGGCAAGTACTGCCTCACCGGGATGGTCGGGACTGGCGGCCTCCGGTCTCGCATAGACAGAGGGCCTGGGGAAATGCCTTCAAGATCATCCCGCAAATGTCCCGTGATCATGGTCCTTCGGCTGCATGCGGGTGCCCTCGGCGACCTATCAAGGGCCTGGGAAGCAAAGACCTGCGGCCGAGAAACCGCAGGTCGAAGGGCGAAATGCCTGGTGGAGAAGAGTGCCCCCGGCAGGATTCGAACCTACGGCACCCGCTGTAGGAGAGCGGTGCCGGATGGTCAGGCGATTGGGTTGGCGGGGCAGGGGCGCGTGGTGGTTGGGGACAGGGTGTGGAGGCGGGTGCCGATCATTCGGGCCACCCCCTCGATGGACGTGATGCCCGTCCCCTCCCCCGGTTGCCGGTCCGTCTGCACCGCCAGCAGCAGATCACGCCCGGGACCCACGATGCGGCCGTAGCTGGTGACGGCCCACGTGTTGTGGATGAACGGCCGCGGCGTCCAGCCGTTCTTGAGCGCCACCCGATCCCCCGGCCGGGCGGCGGCGCTGACGCCCCACGCCTGGTCCTTCTGCACCTGCCCCATCAGCCCGAGCACCAGCCTCCGATCGGCGGCGCTCAGCCCTTTACCCCCGTTGACCAGCACCTTCAGCAGGCGGATGCGGTCGGCCGGGCTGGTGCTGGTGCCGCCCCAGTAGACGCCCGGCCCCGGCTCGGTCTCCCGCAGCCCGATCCGGCGGTAGAAGTCGCTCATGGCGCCACCCCCGCCGACCCGTGACCACATCGCGTCCGCCGCGCTGTTGTCGCTCTCCCTGATCATGCGGGCCGCCAGATCGCGCTCGCCCTCGTCCAGCCCACTGGAGCGGCGGGCCAGCAGCGCCGCCAGGATGTCCACCTTGGCGCCGCTGGCGGTGATCATGTCGTGCTGGTGCGCCCCCTGCTCCACGACTACCCCGCTGACGAGGTCGCGCGCCGCGTAAACGATCCGCCCTGGGCGGCTGCTCACGTACCGGGAGAGGTCGCGTACGAGGCGGGCCCGGGCGGCGCTCCCGGCCCGCGGGTTCGGAAATTTCAGGACACATCGCGCCACCTTGACCGGGGCCTTCACCGGACTCGGCATGGCCGGCACCCGCCCGGTCCCGCACCCCGCCACAAGCGCCAGGCCACCGCAGACAACCACCCATGTCGTACGCACGCGCCAACCCCCGTGATCTCATCGGGGGTTGGCAGGATCATGCCCTCACGTCACGAGTCGAATCCCAGCCCCATCCGGTCGAGCGTGCGCAGCCACAGGTTGCGCTTGCCCTGGTGCTCGTCGGCCTGGGCGATCGACCAGCGGGTGAGCTGGATCACCCCCGACCGCACCGGCTCGGGCGGGAACGGGATCGGCTTCTCCTTCACCATCCGCAGCTCGGTCCGCTCGGTACGCTCGCCCGACAGCAGGTCGAGCATGACGTTCGCACCGAACCGGGTGGCCCCGACGCCCATGCCCGTGTAGCCGAGGGCGTAGGCCAGCCGCCCGCCGTGCGCCCGGCCGTAGAAGGCGCTGAACCGGCTGCAGGTGTCGATCACGCCGCCCCACCGATGCGTGAAGCGCACCTCGTCGAGCTGCGGGAACGTGTCGTAGAAGTGCCGCGCGAGCTTGACGAACGTCTCGTCGCGCTGGTCGTACTCCGGCTTGACCAGGCCCCCGTTGTAGTAGACGGCGTCGTAGCCGCCCCACAGGATCCGGTTGTCGTCGGTCAGCCGGTAGTAGTGGAACCGGTTGGCGGAGTCGCCGACGCCCTGCCGGTGGCGCCAGCCCACTTCGGCGAGCTGCGCGCCGGTCAGCGGCTCGGTCATGAGCGCGTAGTCGTACACGGGGACCACGAAGTGCTTGAGCCGCCGCAGCAGCGGCGGGAACACGCCGGTGCAGAGCGCCACGTGACGGGCGGCGACGGTGCCGTGCGGAGTGTGCAGCGAGATCCTCATGCCGTCGTCGTGCAGTGAGCGGACCGGGCTGCGCTCGTGGACGCGTACGCCGAGCCGCAGGCACGCCTCCCGCAGCCCCCACGCCAGCCGCGCCGGGTCGAGCATGGCGCAGCCGCTGCGTTCCCAGAGGCCGCCGAGATAGACCGGCGAGTTCACCTCGGCCCGCACCTGCTCCCGGTCGAGGGGCAGGTAGTCGAGCCCCAGCTCGGAGATCAGGTCCAGGTGCTCGTTGAGCCCGTCGAGCTGCCACGGCTCGGTGGCGACGTGCAGCTCCCCGGTGCGCTCGAACGAGCAGTCGACGCCGTAGCGCTCCAGCGTGCGCTCGATCTCGTCGAGGTTGTCCACACCCATGCGTTCCAGCCGGTCGATCTCGTCCGGCCACCGCTCCAGCCCGTTGGCCAGGCCGTGGGTGAGGGTCGCCATGCAGAACCCGCCGTTGCGGCCGGTGGCCGCCCAGCCGATCCCGCGCCCCTCGAGCAGGACGACGTCCAGCGAGGGGTCGCGTTCCTTGGCCATCAAGGCGGTCCACAGCCCCGAGAAGCCCCCGCCGACGACGACCAGGTCGGCGGCGGAGTTCCCGGCGAGCCGCGGTCGCGGCTCGGGTCTGGCCGGCCTGTCCAGCCAGTATGGCTTGCGCTCCGCGTCAGCCAGCGCCTTCAGCGGATCCACAAATCTCACATCCCTACGAGAATCAGGTACGGCGCCTCGCCGCGACCGCGTTCCCGATCGCGATCAGCACCCCGATGCCGAAGATCAGCGTACCCATGACGTTGACCTGGGGCGGGATTCCCGTTTTCACCGCACCGACGATCCACAGCGGGAAGGTGACGGTGGAGCCGTTGACGAAGCTGGTGACCACGTAGTCGTCCACGGACAGCGCGAACGACAGCATCGCCCCCGCCATCACACCCGGCATGATCGCCGGCAGCGTGACCTGCCGGAACGTCCCCCACGCCGTGGCCCCGAGGTCCCTGGCGGCCTCCTCCAGCGACGGGTCGAGCGTGACGACCCGCGCCCGCACCGTGACGACCACGAAGGACAGCGAGAACAGCACGTGCGCGATGATGATCGTGTTGGCGTCCCGGGGCACGTTCCCGGAGACGAACAGCGACAGCAGCGACGCCCCCATGACCAGCTCGGGCGTGGAGATGGCGGCGAAGACCAGGAAGTTCGTGACCCCCTTGCCGCGGAAGCGGTGCCGGCCGAGCGCCAGCCCCAGCATGGTCCCGATCACGACCGTGATGATCGTGCTGACCGCGGCCACGACCAGCGAGTTGCGCAGCGCCACGGTCAGGTCGGAGATCTCGAAGAGCTCGGCGTACCACCTGAGGGTGAAGCCCTGCCAGGTGGTGTTGGACTTGCTCTTCTTGTCGTTGAACCCGAAAAGGATCATCACGGCGATCGGCGACGACAGCCAGATGATGACCAGCCAGGTGTAGCCATGCAGCAGCCGGTCCCCGAGTCTCGTCCTCATCGGGCCGCCGCCTCGAGGACGTTCTCGGTGCCGAGCGCCCTGGCGTAGATGAAGATGCCCACGAGCAGCACCGCCATCAGCGTGAACGACAGCGACGAGGCGATCGGGTAGTTGAGGTTCGTCAGGTACTCGGTCTGGATGATGTTGCCGATCATCGTGTTGGAGGTGCCGCCGAGGATCGCCGCGTTGACCGGATCAGCCGTGGCGGGCACGAACGTCATCAGCACGCCGGCGAACACCCCGGGCAGCGACAGCGGCAGCACCACCCGGCGGAAGGCGGCCGGCCGCGACGCGTACAGGTCCTGCGCCGCCTCCACCACCCGCGGGTCCACCCGCTCCAGCGCCACGTAGATCGGCAGGATCATGAACGGCAGGAAGTTGTACGTCAGGCCGCTCACCACGGCCAGCGTCGTGGCCAGCACGTGGAAGTCGTCCGGCAGCAGCCCCCAGCCCTTCAGGGTGCCGAACAGGATGCCGTTGTCAGACAGCAGGAAGTTCCACGAGATCGTCCGCAGCACGAACGACACGAAGAACGGCAGCAGGAGCAGGAACAGGTACACGGACTTGCGCCGGCCGCCCTTGAAGGCGATCCAGTACGCCACCGGGTACCCGATCACCAGCATGGCCACCGTCGCCAGCCCGCCGTACAGCAGCGAGCGGAGCAGCTGGGTGCTGTACCTGCCGAGCGCGTCGCCGTAGTTGGAGAAGCTGAACGTCATGGCGAAGCCGTCGATGGCGTTGCCGGTCTGCAGCGACACCGACGCCATCGCCACCAGGGGCACGACCAGGAAGATCGCCAGCCACATCCAGCTGGGCAGCGCCAGCAGGTAGGGGGTGAGCCGCCGCATCGCTACGCCTGGGTGATGGACTGGAAGATCGGGTTGAAGACCTGCTCCTGCTGGGTGGTGAGCTTGGTGTAGCTGCGCAGCTTGGCGTAGTCGGCCTCGGTCGGGAACATGAGCGGGCTGCCGATCATGTCCTCGAGGGCCTTCTGGTCTTCGCCCGTGGCCGTCTTGGCCTTCTCCCTGAGCAGGTCCTGCACCGCCGGGACCGGGGTGACGTACTGGATGAACTCGTCCAGCTCGGCGGCCACGGCCGGCTGGTACAGGTAGTCCATGAGCATGAGCGCGTCCACCGGGTTGGCGGCGCCCTTGGGGATGAGCATGTTGTCGGTCCAGATCGTGCCGCCCTCCTCGGGCACCACGAACTTGACGGGCTCGCCGGCGAGCTGGCGCTGGAACACATCGCCCGACCAGGCCATGGTCACCCAGACGTCGCCCTTGGCCACGGCATCGATATAGCTCTGGTCATAATATTTCCGGACAATTCCGGCGTCGCGCTGCGCCTTGAGCTTCTCCCCGGCCTTGCGCCAGTCGTCCTCGGTCGACTTCTCCGGGTCGATGCCCAGCGCGAACATGCCGAAGTTGCCGATCTCCTGGGCGTCGGACATCATCCCGACCCGGCCCTTGTACTTGGGATCGAACAGCGCATCGATGCTGGTGATGTCGTCCTTGACGTACTTGGTGTTGTAGGCGATGCCGGTCACGCCCGACGTGTACGGGATCGTGTACTTGTTGCCGGGGTCGTAGGCACGTTCCTTGTACTTCTGCCCGGCGTTGGCCGCGAAGTTCGGCAGCTGGGTGTGGTCCAGCGGAACGGCGTAGCCCAGCTCGATCATGTGCTGGAGCTGGATGCCGTTGGTCATGACGACGATGTCGTAGCCCAGCGACTGCCCGGCGCGCAGCACGGGGTCGGCCTTGCCGAAGAACTCGGCGTTCTCCTGGATGACCTCTTTGTACTCGTACGAGATGCCGGTGGCCTCCTGGAACTTCTTCAGCGGAGCCTGGTCCTCCGGCATGTATTCGGGCCAGTTGGCGAAGACGACCTTGCCGTGCTTGGTCTGCTTGGACCAGAAGTCCTTGACGGCGTCCGGCTTGGGCGGAGCCGCCTTCTGACCCTGCACGCCGCAGGCGGCCAGAGCGAGTCCGGTGGCCGAGAGCCCGGTGATCCTGAAGAAGTCACGACGAGTACGAGGGAGGTGCAGACGGGGGTTCATGAGGTGCTATCAACTTCCAATCACGTACGAGTGCTGCGCCTGCCACGCCAGCCACACGGAGTCGCCCCGCTCCGCCGTCGCCGTGGCATCGTGCGCATTCTGCTGAAACACAGTGATCTCGGCCCCGTCAGCGAGACTCACCGCGTAACTGTTGTAGGTCCCCAGGTAGACCACCTCGGCCACGGTCCCGCGCACGGCGCTCTGGCCGTTCACGGGCTCCTCCGTGCCGATGGTGATCTTCTCCGGGCGAACGGTGACCGTCACGTCACCGTCCTGGCCGGGCACCAGCACCCGGCCACCGCCGACCTTCAGCTCGCCGCCGGTCGCGGTGCCCGTGAGCAGGTTGGAGGTGCCGATGAAGCCGGCCACGAACGCGGTCGCGGGCCGCTCGTAGATCTCGCGCGGCCCGGCGAGCTGCTCGACCAGGCCGTCGTTCATCACGGCGATCCGGTCGCTCATGGTGAGCGCCTCGTTCTGGTCGTGTGTCACGTACACGAACGTGATGCCGACCTCGCGCTGGATGCGCTTGAGCTCGATCTGCATGGCCTGACGCAGCTTGAGGTCGAGCGCCCCGAGCGGCTCGTCGAGCAGGAGCGCCCGCGGCCGGTTGACCAGGGCCCTGGCCAGCGCCACGCGCTGCTGCTGGCCGCCCGACATCTCGCGCGGCCGGCGCTTCTCCCTGCCGGTGAGATCGACGATCTCCAGCATCTCACCGACCCGCCGCCTGATCTCCTCCTGAGGCGTCTTACGCTGCTTCAGCCCGAAGGCGACGTTGTCCCAGACACTCATGTGCGGGAAGAGCGCATAGGACTGGAAGACCATGTTGACGTCGCGTTTGTTCGGCGGGACGTTCGTGACGTCCTGCCCGTGCAGCTTCACCAGGCCCTTCGACGGGGCCTCGAAGCCGGCGATCATCCGCATGGTCGTGGTCTTGCCGCAACCGGACGGGCCGAGGAGGGAGAAGAACTCCCCCTCGGCGATGTCCAGCGAGACACCCTTGACGGCCTGGACGATCTCTCCTTGCGAGAGGTAATCCTTGACGACGTCCTCAAGCTCGATGGCACTGGTCATCGCGGGCTATTCGCCGATGTAGTGCATGACGTGCTTGACCCTGGTGTAGTCGTGCAGGCCGAACACGGACAGGTCCTTGCCGTAGCCGGAGTGCTTGAAGCCGCCGTGCGGCATCTCCGACACGAACGGGATGTGCGTGTTGACCCAGACCACACCGAAGTCGAGCCGGTTGGACATGCGCATCGCGCGGCCGTGGTCGGAGGTCCAGACCGAGCCGCTCAGGCCGTACCTGACGTCGTTGGCCTTGGCCAGCGCGTCCGCCTCGTCGCTGAACGTCTGGACGGTGATCACGGGCCCGAAGACCTCGTTCTGCACCATCTCGTCGTCCTGCTTGAGCCCGTCCACGATCGTCGGGGCGAAGAAGTAGCCCTTGTCTCCGACGCGCTGCCCGCCGGTGAGGATCTTGGCGTGGGCAGGGGTCCGCTCGATGAAGCCCTGCACCTTGGCGAGCTGGCTCTCGTTGTTGAGCGGCCCGTAGAGCGCGTCCTCGTTGCCCAGGTCACCGGTCACGGTGCCGGCCGCGGCCTCGGTCAGCGCGGCCACGAACTCGTCGTGCACGCTCTCGTGCACGAGCACCCGGCAGGCGGCGGTGCAGTCCTGGCCGGCGTTGTAGAGGCCGGCGACGGCGATGTCGGCGGCGGCCTTGCGCAGGTCCTTGACGTCCTCGAACACCACGACCGGCGCCTTGCCGCCGAGCTCCAGGTGGACGCGCTTGAGGTCGTCGGCGGCGCTCTTGGCGACCGACATGCCCGCGCCGACCGAGCCGGTGATCGCGACCATGGAGGCCGTCGGGTGGCTCACCACGAGGGCGCCGGTCTCGCGGTCGCCGGTGACGACGTTGAAGACGCCCGCGGGCAGCACCTCGCCGAGGATCTCGGCCAGCTTGAGCGTGGAGGCCGGGGTGGTGTCGGACGGCTTGAGCACGACCGTGTTGCCGGCCGCGATCGCCGGGGCGATCTTCCAGACCGCCATCATCATCGGGTAGTTCCACGGCGTGACCTGCCCGACCACGCCGATCGGCTCGTGCCTGATGACGCTGGTGTGATCGGCGAGGAACTCGCCGGCCGTGGGGCCCTCGAGCGTGCGTGCCGCGCCCGCGAAGAAGCGGAAGTGGTCGGCGGCGATCGGAGTCTCGTCCTCGGCCATGCGGGCACGCGGCTTGCCGGTGTTGCGGCACTCGGCCTCGTTGATCTCGTCAGCCCGCGCGTCGATGGCGTCGGCGACCTTGAGCAGCAGGTTGGCTCGCTCACCCGGGGTGGTTCTGCCCCACGAGTCGAACGCGGCGGCCGCGGCGGCGAAGGCGTCGTCGACGTCCTCGGTGCCCGATACGGGGGCCTGTACGTAGGCCTCGCCCGTACACGGGTCGATGATGTCGGAGAATCGGCCGCTCTTGGCGTCCACGAACTCACCGTTGATGAAGTTCTGCAGACGGGTGGTCAAGGTGACCTCCTCGTGAGGTGGCTGAGATGCCGCGACTCTTACAGAGTGGAAGCATCTGGACAAGGGATTTCGTGGTGAAGATATCAAATTGCTACGAATTCGCTTGACAGACCACCAAGAACTGACAACATGTCGCACCAGGACGGCAACCGAGCGAGAACGCCCCCGTAACGCCGGACCGCTAGGAGGATCCCTCGATGACCACGCCGCCGCGCGTCCGCCGAAGCAACTCGAACGCGGGTCCCGTCGTGCTCGACGAGATCTCCAAGCAGATCATCGAGCAGCTCCAGGCGGACGGGCGCATGCCGTACGCGTCGATCGGGAAGGCGGTGGGCCTGTCCGAGGCCGCGGTACGCCAGCGCGTGCAGCGCCTTCAGGACACCGGCGTCATGCAGATCGTCGCGGTCACCGACCCCCTCACCCTCGGCTTCCCCCGGCAGGCGATGATCGGGGTCAACTGCGAGGGCGACCTGGATTCGGTGGCCGACGAACTCGCCGCCATCGACGAGATCGACTACGTGGTGCTGACGGCGGGCTCCTTCGACCTGATCGTCGAGGTGGTGTGCGAGGGCGACGGTCACCTGCTGGAGATCCTCAGCAAGATCCGCGCGATTCCCTCGGTACGGACGACGGAGTCGTTCGTTTACCTGAAGCTGCGCAAGCAGACGTACTCCTGGGGCACCCGCTAACCCTTGCGTTCGAGTCTTTACCTAGAGTTGACGAATGTGGATGGTCGCGATCTCCCACGCGCCCAGAGGCAGCCGCACCACCCCATCCGTGACCTGCACAGATTCACCCGGACGCCCCCGCAGATCGGCATGCCGGGCTTGCAGGAGATCGCCGGAAATGACGGCCTCCGTGTCGTTCGGAGTGAGCGCGACGACCCGCAGTTCCCGCCACCCATCGCGGTCCCGTAGCGAGGTCATCACCACGCCGTCCCCCGTCACCGACAGCCCGGCAGCGGGCGCGGGCAGGTCCAGAGCACGATCGCCCGACCCCGGCACCACCAGCAGGTCGTGGCGGAAGGTCTCCGCCTGCGGCACCACTTCGCCCCACGACTCCTGGTACGGCATCAGCGCCAGGCTCACCGACCGCACCCCGCGCGACTGCGCCGCCGGAGTCGGCAGCTGCGGACCGGCCGGTTCGGGGCGGAACGCGTTGCGGTTGCGGGACAGGTAGCCGGCCGAGCGCAGCAGCGTCAGCGCCAGCTCCCCGTCCACCAGCTCGTACTCCGTCACATGCTCCAGCAGCGCCGCCACCCCGCCGGCCGCCACCCACGACGAGGCGGGGAAGGTGGGCAAGGGTGTCTCGCCGCAGCCGCCCTCCGAGGTGAGCCCTCGGGTGACGACCGCGAACTGGCCCTCGGCATACGACTCCGACGCCGCGACCGGCAGCGGGACGTGCAGGCGGACCCGGTGGTCGGCGCAGCGGTTGTCGAACTCGACGTGCAGGCGGACGTACGGCTCACCGGCCCGTAGCTCCACCCGGGTCGTGACGAGGATCTCCTCCGTCCGGAGCGTCCGCGACAGAGCGGGGACCTCGGGCGCGCCCTCAAGACTGTCGCCGGCCGCCGGCCACCGGTATGTGCGCCGCACCTCCACCGCCGCCACCAGTGGCCCCGCGCAGATCAGCTCGACCTCGGCCCACTCCGGCGCGGACACGATCAGGTCGTCCAGAGGAGCCGCGTAGTTGTAGGTGTCGCCCACGTCGCCGCCGTCCACGATGCGGCCCGCTCCCGTCACGGTCGTGCCGTCCTGGCCGACCAGCGTCAGCGTGCCGTCGGCGGCGACGACGACCCGCAGCAGCCCGTTGTCCAGCACCTCCTCGTCCCCGCGCACCGGCAGGGTCGCCGAGTCGGAGCCGAGCCAGCAGGACGGGTGGTGCTGCACGTTGGGGAGGCCACCGGAGGGTACGGGCGGGCCGAACACCTGCTCCCGCGGCACCGGCCGGATGCTGGTGTGGCCCAGCGGCGGCACCTCGACCATGGCCGCGACGGTGCGCCTGGGCTCGGCGAGGATGCGGACGCGGGTCACGCCGTCCAGCGCTCCGCGCAGGTCGGCCAGGTCGAAGGCGGCCGTGGTCTCGCGCGCCACCGTGAACGTCAGTGTGCCGTTCTTGACCGACCAGCCGGTGATGTGCTGCCCGTACAGCTCGGTCCCGTGCACGAAGGTCAGCGCCGTGGCGGGGTCCATCTCCTCGTCGAGCAGCAGCGTGGGCGCGTGTTCCAGCGGCTGGACAGGCACCGGCGCACCGGAGGGATCCACGAGCGGGTCGCTCCCGGCGACGTCCACGATCACGATGCCGCTGCGTACGTCCGGCGTGGGGTTGACGACGAGCACCCCGTCCGACGGCACGAAAGCCGCCAGCCGCGCGGTCACCATGTCGCGTACGGCCTGCCCGAGCTGCTCGGCCTCCGCGATGCGGGCGGCCACCTGCTGGGCGGTCTCGTCCACGCCGCACCCGGTCACCGAGTCGTGCCCGCTGGCGTCCACCAGCCGCCACCACGCCATGTCGAGGAACCGCCCGGGCCACTCGCCGCCCCACAGGGTGGCCAGCGGCTCGGCGTAGCGCTCGACCATCCGTTCGGCGCGTCCCATGGCCTGCTTGACGTGGGGGCGGATGGAGATGACGCCGGGGAGGATGTTGGCGCGGGCGTGGGAGCGCAGCTCGCCGTGGACCCTGGGCAGCCCGTCGAGCGCTGCGAGCTCCGCGAGCTCCGCGAGCTCCGGGACATCGCCCGAATATTGGCCGATATAGCCGGACAAGGTGTCCATGCGGGCGTCGATGGCCGCCACCATCTCCGGCAGCCCGCGCACGGGCGCCGAGTGGTCGGTGCCGTACATCGCCAGCAGCGGCCCCTCCGGCCCGTGCCACTCGCGCATGGTCTCGGCGAACGCGGCCGCCCGATCCTTCAGCCCCTCCGGATCGAAGAACAAGTGCGCCCCGTTGCCATAGCCGCCGGCCGGGAGGTACTGGGTCCGCAACGCCGTCCCGTCGGGCGCGACCCAGGCGAAGGCGTCGGTGGTGACGGAGGACGGCACCCCGCGGTAGACGCAGGCGTGCCGCAGCCCGGCCTTGCTCAGGATCTGCGGCATCTGTGCGGTGTGCCCGAACATGTCCGGCAGGTACCCGACCGGCATCGCCCCGCCGAGCTTGCCGGCCCGGTCCAGGCCGAGCTCGAGGTTGCGGACGATGTTCTCGCCCGAGCACAGGAACTCGTCCAGCAGGATCTGCCACGGCCCCACCGCCAGCCGCCCCGACTCGACCAGCGCGGCGATGCGGTCGCGGTTCTCCGGCCGCACCTCCAGATAGTCGTCCACGCAGGCCAGCTGCCCGTCCAGGGTGAAGTGGTAGCCGGGCTCGCGCTCCATCGTGTCGAGCACCTCGTCCAGCAGCGCCACCAAGCGCAGCCGGAAGCGCTGGAACGGCTCGTACCACTCCCTGTCCCAGTGCGTGTGCGGTACGACGACGATCTCCGTGCTCACGCTGCCTCCCCTCCCACGGGCAGATCATGCTGTACGGCGAAGCGGGCGGCGATCCGCTGGGCCGTCACGATGTCCTCGAGCGCGCCGCGCGCGTCGGTGAGCGGCGGCTTGCCATCGTTCACGAAATCATGGAAGGCGGCCAGCTGTACTTCGAATGCCTCGGTCACGTCCCGCCATTCGGTCCGGCTCTCGCCGCCGGAGACCACGGTGAGCGTCGTGGGGGCGTTCATCAGGTAGGGCGAGGGGAAGACGAGCTCCAGCGAGCCCTGGTCGTGGTGGATGGCCACGGTCTCGCGGTAGGCCGGGTAGTCCTCCAGGTAGTGCCAGCGGATCGCGAACCTGCCCCGGACGGGCAGCGGTCCGGAGATCTCGATGGAGCCGGGCGCGGGACCCCAGGTCTCAACGTACGAAATTTCCGCAGGCGACCCGGTAAAGCGCCTCAAGAGCGACAAGTCGTGACATATCGAGCCGAGCGCCACCCCGTACACGTTCCGCACCGCCTCCGGCGCCGACTCCCCCAGCGCCCGCGACACGAGCTCGCTCTCGGCGGCCCGCAGCGAGGCGAGCAGCCCGGCGTCCACGTCGCGCGCCTGCGCCAGATTCGCGAACGCCAGCTGCGACTCCCCGCTCGGATGCAGCACGGTGACCTCGACCGACCTGATCACGCTGGGGCCGCCCAGGCCGGCCAGCAGCTCCTCGGCCCGGCGCACGGCGGGGTCGTACTGCTTCATGTAGCCGACCATCAGCCGCCCCTGGGGCAGCGCCGCCACCTCGGCCCTGGTCAGCGCGAGCGGCTTCTCGCAGAGCACGGCGTAGCCGGCGGCGAGCGCCCGGCGCGCGGCCTCGCCGTGGGAGCCCGAGGCCAGCACGAAAACGGCGTCGAAGCCGCCCGCGGCGAGCATCTCCTCCAGCGCGGTGTACCGGCGGGCGGCGCCGAGCCGGTCGCCGACGGCGTCGGCGAGGGTGCGCGACAGGTCGCAGACGGCGGCCACCTCGAACAGATCACGGCGCCTGGACAGCAGCGGCACGTACACCGCCTGCGTGACCGCGCCGCATCCGATGAGAGCGATTCTCACAGTCCCAGTTCCTCCAGCTTGCGGCGGTTGGCGGCCTGGTCGGCGATGTTCTGGGCGACGGTGCGGCGGCCGGGCAGGGTGTCCTGCTCGATGACGATCCAGCCCGCGTAGCCGATCTCGTCGAGCGTCCGCACCACGGCGGGCAGATCCAGCTCGCCCTCGCCGAGCGGGGCGAACCCGCCGCGGCCCATGAGTTCGCGCAGGTCGGCCCCGTCGGCCAGGGCCTGAGCGAGGATCTTGGTGTCGCCGTCCTTGATGTGCACGTGCCCGACCCGGTCCGCCCACGCGCGCAGCGCCGCCACCGGATCTCCCCCGGCCAGCAGCAGGTGCCCGGTGTCGAGGCAGAGCGGCACGTCGGTCAGCTCCAGCAGCCGCTCCACGTCCTCGGGCGTCTCCACGTACGTGCCGAGGTGGTGGTGGAAGGCGGGCTCGAAGCCGCGGTCGCGGCAGCGGTTCGCGGCCTCCTGTACGCGGGCGGCATACGACGGCCATTCGGAGGCGGCCAACCCTGGAACGCTGCCGCCCGGGCGGGCGAACCTCTCGGGCGATCCGGAGCACCCCAGTGTGGGCCGGGGCGGCAAGGACGCGGGCGGCACGGCGGCGAACACGTCGAGCGTGGCCTCCAGCGCGGGCAGCCCTCGCCTGAACTCCTCGGCGTCGCTGTAACGCAGGTCCGCCCAGCCGCCGGCGAGCAGCATCCCGCCGAGCCGCTCCACCAGCTCGGAACCGGTGCCCAGATAACCGATCGGCCCCAGGTCGATGCCTTCGTACCCGGCCTCGGCGAGCGCGTGGACCATCTCGTCGGCGCTCAGCGGCGGCGGCGCGTCGCTCAGCTCGAACACGCCGAAGCTCACAGGAGCGTTAGCGACCTTCACCTGCATAGCGCGATCACCTCGTTCTCGTAGGTTTCCAACCTGTGCCGCCCGCCGCCCGCCGGCACCAGCACCCGATCGCCGCGGATCACCTGCCGGGCGCCGCCGGGGCGGACCAGGACCAGGCCGTCGGCGTCCAGCGCCAGCAGCTCGTCGCCCATATCGAGCAGCAGCGGCGCGCCGGGGCCCGCGGAGACGGCGGTGCGCCCGGCCCGCAGGCCGTCCAGCACCGTGCTCGTGTCCTCGGCCAGCACCCAGGTCGTGGGCGCGCCGGGCAGGCCGTCTGAGCCGGGGCGGTGGAAGTCGCTGCCGCCGATCGCGATCACGTCGTCGCGCCAGGCGTCCGCCCAGGCCAGCGGCGCGCCCCAGCGGCGGTCCCACCAGCCGGAGCTCCACACCTCGGCGACCCTGGGCCGGCGGCCGATCGGCAGCAGCCAGGCGCAGTCGCCGCCGAGCGGGTGGTTGATCGAGATCAGGCCGCCCGCGCGCTCGGCGTGCTCCACCCAGGAGTCGGCCGGCTGCCGGAAGTCCACCCAGCCGACGTCGCCGAACACGTTCGCGTGGCCGCGGTCGGTGGTGACCTCCTGGCCGGGGATGAGCGCGATCCCACGGTCGATCTTGTCCAGCCAGGGGTGGTGGCTGATCGTGTTGTGGTCGGTGACGGCCAGGAAGTCGAGCCCGCGCCCGTGAGCCAGCTCGGCCAGCTCGGCGATGGTCAGGCCGCCGTCGCTGTGCACGGTGTGGGCGTGGAAGTCCCCGGCGTACCACCGCATGCCGTCGATTTCGGGAATGTCCCTCCGCGGCGGGCGCTCCCCGTGCGGCGGCTCGGAGGCGACCGGCTCGGGCGGGGCGACGGCCTCGGCGGAGATCTCCAGCGTGTAGTCGAGACCCTGCGGCGGGATCCGGTGCAGCCGCAGCCACACGTGCCACGTGCCCGCCTCCAGCGCGCCGGGCAGGTAACCGGGCGTCGCCCAATCGGCGGTGATCGTGTACTCGTCACGCGCACCCCCTGACCAGCCGCGGAAGCCGCCGGGCGAGCCGCACCCCAGGTCGATCACACCCTGCGACCGGTCGTAGCCCAACCTGACGGTCACGGCGGCGCTTCCCGCCGGCACCTCGAACGGCACCTCGCGCAGGCTCCGCTCCAGCCGGTCGTCCAGGCTCCAGTGCCCTCTCATACCCATCCCCTGGCTCGCTGCCCTCGGGCCAGCCTGCCACTTCCAGCGTGTCACCTCGTACGGCGCCGTCCAGCGGATTCATGGGTGCCGAGCCGATGACGCGTACGCTGAACTTAACCACTTGAAAACAAGCAGTCGAGCACAAGTCCATTGAGGAGGTAAGCCACAGGCCAATATGTCATGACATCCATATGACGTAAAGGGCCGGCCATATTTCGAGCTCCCTTCCAGGAGGCGCGTTGTACGACGTGATCACGATCGGCCGCTGCGGCGTCGACGTCTATCCGCTGCAGACCGGCGTCGGACTGGCCGACGTCGAGACCTTCGGCAAGTTCCTCGGCGGCAGCCCCACGAACGTCGCCGTCGCGGCGGCCCGCCACGGCCTGCGCTCCGCGGTGGTCACCGGCGTGGGGGCAGATCCCTTCGGCGAGTACGTCCGGCGGGCGATCCGCGAATTCGGCGTCGACGACAGGTTCGTGACCACCGTTCCTGAGGCGCCGACGCCGGTCACGTTCTGCGAGATCTTCCCTCCCGACCACTTCCCGATCTACTTCTACCGCGGCGAGCACCCGCCGGACCTGCGGATCTCCCCGGCCTTACTGGACCTGGAGGCGATCGGCGACGCGAGCATGTTCTGGTTCTCGCTGACCGGGCTGAGCAAGGAGCCGAGCGCGTCGGCCCACGCCGCCGCCCTGTCCGCGCGCCGGACCGGCTGGACCGTGTTCGACCTCGACTACCGGCCCGCGCTGTGGGAGTCGCGCGAGGCGGCGCACGCGGCGGCCGGGCAGGCGCTGCCGTACGCGAACGTCGCGGTCGGCAACCTCGACGAGGTGGAAACCGCCGTCGGCGTCCGTGACCCGGTGTCCGCCGCCGAGGCGCTGCTGGAGGCCGGGGTACGGGTCGCGATCGTGAAAATGGGCCCCGAGGGGGTTTTCGCGCGTACCTCTGAGGAGAGCTGTCTGGTCAAGCCGGTGGAGGTGGACGTGGTCAACGGGATAGGCGCGGGCGACGCGTTCGGTGGCGCCCTGTGCCTGGGGCTGATGCGCGGCTGGCCGCTGGAGCGCACGGTCCGCTTCGCCAACGCGGCGGGCGCGTTCGTGGCCGCCCGGCTGGCCTGCGCCGACGCCATGCCCACGACCGCCGAGGTGGAGGACCTGCTCAGCGGCCGGGAGAACGAGGTGCGTCCTTGAGTGACATCACGCTGCCCAGAACCACCGGCTACGAGCGGCTCACCCACATCCGCGCCACCCGGCCCGAGGAGATCGCCGAGGCCGCGGCCCGGCGGCAGCGCCGCGGCCTGCCCGGCCAGGGCGAGCGGCTGCTGATCATCGCCGCCGACCACCCGGCGCGTGGCGCCCTGGCCGTACGCGACCGCCCGCTGGCCATGGCGAGCCGGGCCGACCTGCTCGACCGCCTCCAGACGGCGCTGTCCAGGCCCGGCGTGGACGGCATCCTGGCCTCCCCCGACGTGCTGGAGGACCTGCTGCTCCTGGGGGCGCTGGAGGGCAAGCTGGCCTTCGGCTCCATGAACCGGGGCGGCCTGCAAGGCTCGGTGTTCGAGCTGGACGACCGCTTCACCGGCTTCGACGCGGCCTCGATCGACTCGATGCGCCTGGACGGCGGCAAGATGTTGTGCCGCATCGACCCGGGCGACCACGCGACCGTGACCACCCTGGAGTCCTGCGCCCATGCGGTGACGGACCTGGCCAGGCGGCGGCTGGTGGCCATGCTGGAGCCGTTCTGGTCGCTGCGTTCGGAGTCGGGGGCCCTGCGCAACGACCTGTCGCCCGAGGCCGTGATCCGGTCGATCAGCATCGCCCAGGCCCTCGGTGTGACCTCGGCCTACACCTGGCTCAAGATCCCCGCCGTGGCGGAGATGGAGCGGGTGATGGCCGCCACCACGCTGCCCGTCCTGCTCCTCGGAGGTGACCCGCCGGACATCGACGTCGCCTACGCCGACTGGGACCGCGCGCTGCGCCTGCCTGGGGTGCGTGGACTCGTCGTCGGCCGCGCCCTGCTCTACCCGCCGGACGATGACGTGGCGGCCGCGGTGGACGGGGCCGCGGCCCTGGTTCGGGAGGCCCGCGCATGACCTACCTTCCGTACGGCAAGACCGCCAATGCCCCCTGGTCGGTGGAGATCACCCCGTCCCTGGCCGGATGGACCTACTCCGGCCTGCGGATCGTGGACCTGACGGCCGCCCCGGTGTCGTTCGGCACGGGCGAGGAGGAGCTGCTCGTCCTCCCGCTGGCGGGCTCCTGCACGGTCACCACCCCAGCCGAGACGTTCGTGCTGGCGGGGCGTGCCTCGGTCTTCGACGGCCCCTCCGATTTCGCCTATATCCCGATTTCTACGGACGTGACCCTGCAGGGCGCCGGACGGATCGCGCTGCCCTCGGCCCGCGCCACCGAAATCCGACCACCCCGCTACGTCGCCGCCGCCGAGGTCCCGGTCGAGATCCGCGGCGCCGGCCAGGCCAGCCGCCAGGTGAACAACTTCTGCGCCCCCGGTGTCTTCGACTGCCACAAGCTCATGGCCGTCGAGGTCCTCACCCCGGCCGGAAACTGGTCGTCGTACCCGCCCCACAAGCACGACACCCCCAACCCGGGCGAGGCCGTGCTCGAGGAGATCTACTATTTCGAGGTCGCCGGCCAGGGCCTCGGCTACCAGCGCGTCTACTCCTCCGAACGCGGCCACATCGACACCCTCGCTGAGGTCTCCTCGGGCGACGTGGTCCTGGTCCCGTACGGCTACCACGGCCCCTCCATGGCCGCTCCCGGCTACGACCTCTACTACCTGAACGTCCTGGCAGGCCCAGCGGAGCAGCGTTCGATGGCGTTCTGCGACGACCCCCGGCACGCCTGGATCCGCTCCTCCTGGGACGACCAGCTCATCGACCCCAGACTGCCGTTCGGGAGGACTCCATGACCCGGTTGACCGTCGCACAGGCCATCGTGTGCTTCCTCGCCTGCCAGTGGAGCGAGCGCGACGGCGTGGAGCGCAGGTTCTTCGGCGGCTGCACGGGCATCTTCGGCCACGGCAACGTCGCCGGTCTCGGCCAGGCGCTGGCCACGACGGCTGAGGACCTGCCCTACCACTTGAGCCGCAACGAGCAGGCCATGGTCCACACGGCCGCCGCGTACGCCCGGGCGAGCAACCGGCTGGCCACGCTGGCCTGCACCACCTCGATCGGCCCCGGCGCCACCAACATGATCACCGGCGCGGCGGGCGCGACGATCAACCGCCTGCCCGTGCTCCTGCTCCCCGGCGACATCTTCTCCACCCGCGTGGCCGGCCCGGTGCTCCAGGAGCTCGAAGACCAGCGCTCGTACGACATCTCGGTCAACGACTGCTTCAAGCCGGTCTCCCGCTACTGGGACCGGATCAACCGCCCCGAGCAACTGCCGTCCGCGCTGCTGGCGGCCATGCGGGTGCTCACCGACCCGGCCGAGACCGGCGCGGTGACGCTGGCGCTGCCGCAGGACGTGCAGGCGGAGGCGTACGACTGGCCGGACGAGCTGTTCGCCCGCCGCCTGTGGCACATCCCGCGGCCGCGACCCGAGCGGGCCGCCCTCGCCCGGGCCGCCGAGCAGATCAAATCGGCCGTACGCCCGCTGATCGTCGCGGGTGGCGGGACGATCTACAGCGAGGCCACCGATCAGCTACGGATCTTCGCCGAGACGTACGGCATCCCGGTGGCCGAGACGCAGGCCGGCAAGGGCGCGCTCCCGTACGGGCACCCGCTCGCCGTGGGCGCGATCGGCGCCACCGGCACCACGGCGGCCAACGCGCTGGCCCGCGAGGCCGACGTGATCATCGGCGTCGGCACCCGGTACAGCGACTTCACCACGGCGTCGAGAAGCATCTTCGCCCCGGACGCCGCCTTCGTGAACCTCAACGTCACCGGCTTCGACGCGGCCAAGCTGTCCGGCCTGCAGCTGGTCGGCGACGCCCGCGAGGGCCTGGCGGACCTGGCCGGGGCGTGCGCGGGCTGGAGCGCCCCGGCCGCCCACCGCGACCGGGCCGCCGAGCTGACGCGGGCGTGGGACGCGGCCGTGGACGCGGCGTACGCGCTGGAGGGCGTGCCGCTGCCGCAGTCCGCGGTGATCGGCGCGGTCAACGCGGCCGCGGGCGACGACGGCGTGGTGGTGTGCGCGGCCGGATCGATGCCCGGCGACCTGCACAAGCTCTGGCGGCCGAGCGGCCCGGGCAGCTACCACGTCGAGTACGGCTACTCGTGCATGGGCTACGAGATCGCCGGCGGGCTGGGCGTCAAGATGGCGGCCCCGGAGCGCGAGGTGTTCGTGCTGGTGGGCGACGGCTCGTACCTGATGATGGCCCAGGAGCTGGTCACGGCCATCTCCGAGGGCATCAAGCTGGTCGTCGTGCTGGTGGACAACTCCGGCTTCGCCTCGATCGGCCGCCTGTCGGAGGGCGTCGGCGCGCAGCGGCTCGGCACCTCGTACGCCTACCGCGGCGGCGGCCGCTTCGACGGCGGCCCGCTCCCGGTGGACCTGGCCGCGAACGCCGCCAGCCTCGGCGCGTCCGTGCTGCGCCCGGAGTCGGTCACCGACCTGCGCAAGGCCCTCGACACGGCCCGCTCCGCGACGGAGACGACGGTCATCTACGTCCGCACCGACCCCATGACGGACGACGCGCCCTCCTCCGGGGCGTGGTGGGACGTGCCCGTCGCGCAGGTGGGCACGCCGAACGCCATGCGGGAGGCGTACGAGGCGAACAAGCGCTCCCAGCGCCCGCACCTGGCACCGCCCGGCTGAGCGTCGGCCGGTCGCCTGGGGCCCGCGCCCCATGGCCACGACGGTCGTGCCGCCCCAGCTGTCCCGCAGCACCTTGGACACCGTTTCGAGATCTCGGGGCTCGATAGGACTACAGAGAGCGTCATGAGCAGCATTATGTGACTTATGCGATGGGTAACGTTCGACTGCTTCGGAACACTTGTCGACTGGCGGCACGGCATCCTCACCAGTGCCGACCTGATCGCGCCCGGACAGGGCGCGCGACTGCTGGAGGCGTACAGCCGGCACGAGCACGCCGTGCAGGCCGAGTCGCCCGGGATGCGCTACCGCCATGTCCTGGCCGAGACGCTGCGCAGGGCCTGCGCCGAGGAGAAGGTGGAGCTGAGCGCGGACGACGCCACGGTGCTGGCCGCGACGCTCCCGTACTGGCCGGTGTTCCCCGAGGTCGGCGCCGAGCTCTCGGCGCTGCGCGCGGCAGGCTGGAACCTGGCGCTGCTCACCAACTGCGACCGCGACCTCATCGGGGAGACGCAGCGGCGGCTGCCCGTGCGGTTCCAGGCGGTGGTGACCTCAGAGGACGCCGGGGCGTACAAGCCGGCCAACGCGCACTTCGAGGTGTTCAGGCGGGCGCACGAGCCGGCGGCCTGGGTGCACGTGGCGCAGAGCTACTTCCACGACATGCTGCCCGCGCACCGGCTCGGTATCCGCCGGGTGTGGATCAACCGGCTGGGCGAGCGTCCCGACGACGAGACGATCATTCAGAAGGCCCTGCCCGACCTGCACGGCCTGCTCACGGCCGTACAGGACGGTTAGCCGCGCCGCCTCGGCCGGGCGGGACGGATCGGGATGCGCGCCGGCGCGCGCCGTCCGGAATGGCTACACGCGCTGCTCCAGCACCTCCGTGATGCCCGCCAGGAACGAGTCCACATCCGTGATCAGATAGCCGGGCCTGAACAGCACGGTCGAGAACTTCGCCTCCCGTACCTCCTTCGCCGTCACGGGAAACTCGGTCGTGCCGCGCAACGTGGCCACGATCCGATCGAGGAAGGCATCGACCTCGTCCTCGTTGTAGCCGGTGCCCATGCGGCCCGGACGGAAGGCCACCCGTTCGACGCGGGCGGCCTGGGTCTCGAACCACTCCTCACGCAGCATCTCGCCGGTGGGCTCGGCCATGGCCAGCCGTATGGGCCGCTTGGCCTGGGTCTCCAGCGCCACCACGAACGCTTCGAGGGCGAAGTCGACCGCGGTCTCCTGGTAGCCGCCGCGCTTGGCGCGAAAGGTCGCCGTACGCACCTCGTCGGCGGTGACGGGGTCCAAGCTGTGCGGGCCCCTTCCTAAGGTGGCTTCGATGCGGCCGATCAAGGCATCGACTTCCACGGGGTCATAGCCTGAACGCACACCCATGACGCGCGGAAAGCGGTTCAAGCTGATACTCCTCTTGAATCGTGCTGGGGTACCCCCCATTGTGAGGCTCTTTATCGCGGCTATGCGACCCGACATATACCGTTACACCACCATGCATCTGTCCAAGGTCTCTTTCCGCTACCGAAGGGGTGACCGTTTCGTCATCCAGGACGCCGACGCGCGTCTCGCTCCCGGCGACGTGATCGAAATGACGGGTGTCAACGGGGCCGGCAAATCGACTCTCCTGCGCCTCCTGGCGGGGCTCGCCGCGCCGACGACGGGCACGATCACCGGCCGTCCCGAGGTCGTCGGGTTCGCGCCCGACCGATTTCCCACCGGCCAGCCGTTCACGGTCACGGCCTACCTGCGTCACATGTCCCGCGTACGCGGCGGCGCCCGCTGGGAGCCGTGGGCCGAGCGCCTGACCATGAGCCACCTCCTGGCCCTGCCGCTGGGCGAGCTGTCGAAGGGCAGCGCGCACAAGGTCGGCCTGGTCCAGGCGCTGATGGCCGAGCCTGGGCTGCTGATCCTCGACGAGCCGTTCGCCGGTCTCGACGCCGGCACGCGGGAGGCACTGCCCTCGATCGCCGCCGAGGTCGCGGCTCGCGGCGGCATCGTCATCGCCAGCGACCATCAGGGCGGCCTGCGCGCCTTACCCGCCGCCCGCCACTGGTCGGTGCTCGACGGCCGCCTCAAGGAGGGCACCGCGAACCCCGCGCCTACCTCTGGCCCGCATCCCACCGGTGCGTCCGGGGTGGCGACCGTTGCCGTCACCGTGCCCGCCGAAGAGCTCCACCGCTTCCTCGCCAGGATGCGCGGCGATGGCTATCGGGCCCGCGAGATCGAGGAGATCGGATGATCGCCCTGGCCGCGTTCCGGCTGACCGCCTACGTTCGCTCGCACCGCGTGTACCAGGCGCTCCTCCTCGCCCTGGCCATGCTGGCGATCGTCTACGGCAGCCGCGCCCCGCGCGGTGAGGAGGCCGCCGTGCTCGCGGACGGCGCCGTACTGATCATCCCCATCCTGGCCTGGGCCGCGAGGAGCCTCCTCGACACCGAGCCCGACCGGCAGCGCGAGATGTCCGCCGTCCAGGTGGGCGGCCGGGGCAGGGAAGTGGCCGCGGGCCTGGTGGCGGCGTTCGCGGCGTGTGCCGCGCTGGCGGCGCTCGGCCTGGGCTGGGCCCTGCTGCTCGGCGTCAGCGCGTCCCCATCGTCCGGGGTGCTGGCCGCCGTCGTCCTCCTGTACGGCCTGGCGGCGCTGACGGGAACCGCGCTCGGCGCGCTCACCAGCCGCGCCGTCCTGCGTTCCCCGGCCATCTCGATCATGGCCCTGGTCTTCGGTTTCCTGGCGATGCTGCTGCTCAGCGCGTCGTCCGTGTGCTGGCTCACCGTCCCGCTCATCGCCTGGATGCGGGCCGCGAACGACGGCCACCTGGCGGACCGGCTCCCCGAGCTCGCCGCCGTCTCCCTCGTCTGGTGCCTGATCGCCCTCGCGTTCTACGCCCGGCGGCGCCTCAGGAGGTGACCTATTCGGCCGCGGCGAGCTGGCCGCAGGCGCCGTCGATCTCGCGCCCGCGCGTGTCGCGTACGGTCACGGGCACGCCGTGGAACTGCAGCCGCCGTACGAACGCCCGCTCGTCCTCCGGCCGCGACGCCGTCCACTTGGAGCCGGGCGTCGGGTTGAGCGGGATCAGGTTGACGTGCACCAGCTTGTTCTTGACCAGCTTGCCCAGCAGGTCGGCCC
Source organism: Nonomuraea basaltis (assembly GCF_005893125.1). Taxonomy (GTDB): domain Bacteria; phylum Actinomycetota; class Actinomycetes; order Streptosporangiales; family Streptosporangiaceae; genus Nonomuraea; species Nonomuraea basaltis. The sequence goes on from NZ_VCJS01000133.1 coordinate 23,110, forward strand.
GCCACTCCTGGTCGTTGATGTCCTTGATCAGTGCGTATTCGATCGAGACCCGCCGCTTGGTCTTCGCCGCGTACGCCCACGCGGCGTCGAGCACCTCCGACACCTTCCACCGCGTGTTGATCGGCACCAGCGTGTCGCGCAGCTCGTCGTCGGGCGCGTGCAGCGACAGCGCCAGCGTGACCGGCAGCCCCTCGTCGGCGAGCTTGCCGATGGCGGGCACCAGGCCGACGGTGGAGACCGTGACGCCGCGCGCCGAGATGCCGAGCCCGTCCGGCGCGGGCTCCACCAGGCGGCGGACCGCGCCGATCACCTGCTTGTAGTTGGCCAGCGGCTCGCCCATGCCCATGAACACGACGTTGTTCACCCGGCCAGGACCGCCGGGCACCTCGCCGGCCGCCAGCGCCCGTGCCCCCGACACGACCTGCTCGACGATCTCGGCGGTGGACATGTTGCGGGTCAGCCCCGCCTGCCCGGTGGCGCAGAACGGGCAGTTCATGCCGCAGCCGGCCTGCGACGACACACACATCGTGACCCGGTCGGGATAGCGCATGAGCACCGACTCGACCAGCGCGCCGTCGAACAGCCGCCACAGCGTCTTGCGCGTGGTGCCGCCGTCCGTCGTCTGCTCCCTGACCGGGGTGAGCAGCGTGGGCAGCAGCGCGGCCAGCGTCTCGCGGGCCCCCGCGGGCAGATCGGTCATCGCGCCGACGTCGGCGGTGAGGCGCTCGAAGTAGTGGCGCGAGAGCTGGTCGGCGCGGAAGGCCTTCTCGCCCAGTTCGGTCACCGCGGCCCGCCGGTCGGCCATCGACAGGTCGGCCAGATGCCGTGCGGGCTTGGCCCGCCGGGGCGCGACGAAGGTGAGCTGACCTGGGGGCTGGGACACGTTACTGCCTTTGCTTGAGGGTTTGTCGGCCAGGGTAAGGAACGTTCGGATCGGAGGTGGAATTCCTCGCGTCATGGTCTCTGCCGGATCTACAGTGCACACGTATGGCGATTTTTCGGTCGGCGTCTGGCGAGGGTGGCGCCGAGGTCGTTCTCGCCGCCGGCAACCCGTACGGTAGCCGGACGCTCGTCGTCGAGCGGGACGAGGACTCCTCGGTAGCTTACCTGTGCTCGCCCGACGGCACGGTGCACGGCGCCGTCTGGCTGGCCAACCACCGCCCCGCCCCGCCCGTCGTGGACCTGGCCCGGATCAACGCCGGCTTACCGCCGCTGATGCCCAGGCCCAACACGCTGCATCCCGACGGCCGCCGGCCACTCGGGGAGCTCACGGCGCTGTGGTTCGAGGAGGGCGACGGGGTCGCGCTGTACGAGGACGGCGACCTCCTCGCGGTCATCCCCGGCTGGGCCGACATGAGCAGGGGCATGCCCGGCTACGCGCGCGACGCGGTGGGCGAGTCGCCGTTCGCGTGGGCCCTGTCGGAGGCGCTCGAAGGGCTGGAACCGCGGATCTCCAACGCCAAGTCCTACTGGCGGTGGCGGCACGGCGAGGGGTCGTGGCCGTCGTTCCAGCAGTTCGTGATGGGCCATCTGGACCGGGCGCTGGGCCCCGCGGGCAGGTACTGGGACGCCAGCGGTGAGCGGCTGCCGACCGTCGGGATCACCGAGCGCCCGCCGCACCAGAAGCGCGACTTCACCGTGCTGTCCACGGTGGGGATGAGCTGCCAGCGCATGCCGACGGTCGAGCAGTGGATCGACAAGCCGGGCGCGTACGCCAGGATCGAGCTGGCCGTGGCCACCCGGGAGGATCCCCGGGACGCGGCGCTGCTGCTGGTGTGGCTGGCGCAATATCCGTGGCACTCGGTCACGTGGCTCGGCCACGGGCACACGGCGAAGTGGTATCACGAGCCTTCGACGTTCCCGCTGGGGCCGCAGTACTCCGGTGTGCTGATGCTGGCCGATGCCCCCCACATGCCTGATATGTCAGGATTCGCGTTCGGTGGCGAGGCCGTACGGTGGCTGTGGCTGACGCCCATCACCGCGGAAACGCTCGAAGCGCAGCACCACTAGAAGAACAGGGTCATCAGCACCCAGACCGGCACCAGCGTCGTCACCAGCGAGTCGAGCCGGTCCATCAGGCCGCCGTGGCCGGGCAGGATCGTGCCCAGGTCCTTGATGCCGAGATCCCGCTTGATCATCGACTCGATCAGGTCGCCCACGGTCGCCAGCAGCGCGGCCAGCGCCCCGATCAGCGCGCCCTGCCAGATGTCGCCGTGGAGCAGCCACGTCACCAGCCACGCCCCGACCGCCGTGCACGCGACCAGGGACCCGGCGAATCCCTCCCAGGTCTTCTTCGGGCTGATGGCCGTCATCTGGTGCCTGCCGAACAGCACGCCCGCGATGTATCCGCCGATGTCGCTGGCCACGGTCACCGCGATGAAGATCGCCACCCGGTGGTCGCCGTCGTCGGCCCGCAGCAGCATGGCCACGAACGCCGCCAGCAGCGCTGGATAGAACAGCGTGAACACCGACGCCGAGGCGTCGCGCACGTAGCCTTCCGTGCCGTCGCCGAACATCCGCCAGATCAGCAGCACGAGCGCGAACACCGTGAACGTGGCCAGCAGCCAGACCGCCCCGCCCCAGTACGCCGCGGCCTGCATCGCCGCCAGACCCGCCAGCACGGGCACGGCCGGCACCTTGATGTCACGGGTGGCGAAGGCCTTGGTCAGCTCCACCACGCCGACGCCCACGGCGCCCACGACCACGAGGAGGAACAGCTCCTTGATCGTGTAGAGCGAGCCGAGGGTGAGCGCGCCCAGCACCACGCCGACGGCGATCGCGGCAGGCAGGTTCCGTCCCGTACGGCTGCCGCCGCTCGAGCTGGTGCCAGCCGTACGTTCTTCCACAGAGTTTCTCCAAGAGCCACGGCCCCCGCCGTCCGGGCGAGGGCCGTAGGTGCAAGACCCGCTACCTGGGGCGGCCCGCTGAACGCGACCCGCCGCTCAGACCTCGAGCAGCTCGGTTTCCTTGTGCTTGAGAAGCTCGTCGATCTTGGCGACGTGCTTCTGGGTGATGTCGTCGAGCTCCTTCTCGGCCCGCCTGACCTCGTCCTCACCCGCGTCGCCGTCCTTGATCATCTTGTCGAGGATCTCTTTGGCGGAGCGGCGGATGTTGCGGATGGAGACCTTGGCGTGCTCGCCCTTGTTCCTGGCGACCTTGATGTACTCCTTGCGGCGCTCCTCGGACAGCTCCGGGAACGTCACGCGGATGACCTGGCCGTCGTCAGTCGGGTTGACGCCGAGATCGGAGTCTCGGATGGCCCTCTCGATCGCGGTCATCGAGCTCTTGTCGTAAGGCTGGATGAGCACCATGCGGGCCTCGGGCACGTGAAACGACGCCAGCTGCTGGATCGGCGTCGGCGTCCCGTAGTACTCGGCGTGGATCTTGTTGAACATGGAGGGGGTGACCCGACCCGTACGGATGGTCGCGAAGTCCTCCTTCGCGACCGAGACGGCCTTGTCCATCTTTTCCTCGGCTTCGAGGAGGGTTTCGTCGATCACAGCGGCTCCCTGTCGTCTGCTAGCTGGCGGGATCGGGCTCGCTCCGTCATTTGCCTGCGGGACTCACCAGTGTGCCGATTTTCTCACCGCGAACCGCTCGCAGGATGTTGCCCTCGCCCATCAGGTCGAAGACCACGATCGGCAGATCGTTGTCCTTGCACAGGCTGATCGCGGTGGCGTCCATGACCGCGAGGTCGCGCAGCAGCACCTCACCGTAGTCGAGGTGGTCGAACCTGACCGCGTCCGGATTCTTCCGTGGGTCGGAGTCGTAGATGCCGTCCACCTGCGTGCCCTTGAGCAGCGCCTCGGCGCCGATCTCCAGGGCCCGCTGGGACGCCGCGGTGTCGGTGGAGAAGTAGGGCGAGCCGAGCCCTGCGCCGAAGATGACCACGCGGCCCTTCTCGAGGTGCCTGATCGCGCGGCGTGGCAGGAACGGCTCGGCCACCTGCTGCATGGTGATGGCGGTCTGCACGCGTGTCTCGACGCCCCGCCGTTCGAGGAAGTCCTGCAGGGCCAGGCAGTTGATGACCGTGCCGAGCATGCCCATGTAGTCGGCCCTGGCCCGGTCGATGCCGCCCTGCGACAGGGTTGCGCCGCGGAACATGTTGCCGCCGCCGACCACTACGGCGACCTGCACGCCCTCCTTGACCGCCTCGGCGATCGAATCGGCCAGATGATCGACGACCACCGGGTCGATGCCCAGCGGCTCGCTGCCGGCGAACGCCTCGCCCGACAGCTTCAGCATCACCCGCTTCCACCTGAGGTGGTTGTGCGGGTTTGGAGATGAGGAAGCCGCCGTCCGTGTGGATTCGTGGGCTGGCTCCCGGTGGTCCTGCACGGCGGCGGCCTCCTTCATTCGGTGGATCGATGGGCTGGTGGCTTGCCTAAGCCTAAGCCTGACCGACCTTGAAGCGGACAAAGGCCAGGACCTCGACGCCGTTCTCCTCAGCGTACTTGCCCACGCTCTTCTTGTTGTCCTTCACGAAGGCCTGCTGGAGCAGCGTGAAGTCCTTGTACCAGCCGTTGACACGACCCTCGACGATCTTGCCGATCGCAGCCTCGGGCTTGCCCTCCTCGCGGGTCATCTCCTCGAAGAGCTTGCGCTCCTTGTCGACGATCTCGGCCGGCACGGAGGCGGGCTTGAGGTACTGCGGCGCCATGGCGGCGGCGTGCTGCGCGATGTCCTTGGCGACGTCGGCGTTCGGCTTGTCCAGCTGGACCAGCACGCCGACCGCGGGCGGCAGCGCGGGGTCGGTCTTGTGCATGTACACGCCGATGTAGCCGCCCTCGAGCACGGCGAAGCGGCGGATCTCGATCTTCTCGCCGAGCGCGACGTTGGCGACGTCGAGGTGCTCCTTGACGGTCTTGCCATCGAAGGAGGACTCCAGCAGGGCCGCCACATCGGCGGGCCTGGTCTCCAGGACGTGCGCGACGACCTGGCCGGCCAGCTCCTGGAAGCGCTCTCCCTTGGCCACGAAGTCGGTCTCGCAGTTGAGCTCGAGCAGCGCGGCGAAGGAGTCACCGTCCTGCTTGAGCGCGACCAGGCCGTTGGAGGCCGTGCGGGCCTCACGCTTGCCCACGTCCTTGGCGCCCTTCAGGCGCAGCAGCTCGATGGCGCGGTCGAAGTCGCCGTCGGACTCCTCGAGCGCCTTCTTGCAGTCCATCATGCCGGCAGCGGTGATCTCGCGAAGCCGCTTGACGTCGGCCATGTTCACGGAAGCCATTGCTCTTATTCCTTGTGGGATTTCGTCGTCGTGGATCGGGTGGGCACCGGGATCCGGTCACCCACCCTTGTCGGTACGGCAGGCGCGTGCCGTACAGGAGCCTTGGTCTTTGTCCGGGGCTCGGGGTCAGGTCGGCTTGCTGCTGCTCCGCTCGGCATACTGCCCAGCCTCGCCGCGGCCTATCACCCCGGCTCGGCCACCGCCTCGCGGCCCACCGGCCCGGCGACCACACCGGGCCTTTCGCTCACCGCCTCAGGCGGGCAACCACGCGACCTCAGCCTGGCCGCCGCCGCACCCTCTCGGGCGAGCGACCACCGGGGCCTCAACCCTGACCGCCGCCACACATTCAGCTGTCTGAATTCCTGGCCTGCGCCCCGAACGGGTGGCAATGGCCGTGGTCGGCGGCCATTGCCCGTGCCGTGCGTCAGGCCTGCTGCTCGGTCTCGCCCTCGGCGGCGGCCTCAGCGGGAGCGGCCTCAGCCGAAGCCTCCTCAACCGGAGCCTCCGCGACCGGAGCGGCCTCGGCGACCGCCTCAGGAGCGGCAACCTCGGGAGCCTCGGCCTCAGGAGCGGCAACCTCAGGAGCGGCAGCCTCGGGAGCGGCCTCGACCTCGTCGGCCGCGCGCTCGCCGGTGCCCTGCTCGATGAGCTCGCGCTCCCACTCGGCCAGCGGCTCGGCGGCAGCCGGCTTCTCGTCGCCGCGGGCGGCGCCGGAGCGGGCCATCAGACCGGCCGCGACACCGTCGGCGACGACCCTGGTCAGCAGGCCGACGGCGCGGATGGCGTCGTCGTTGCCCGGGATCGGGTAGTCGACCTCGTCGGGGTCGCAGTTGGTGTCGAGGATCGCGACGACAGGGATGCCAAGCTTCTTGGCCTCACTGATCGCGATGTGCTCCTTCTTGGTGTCGACGATCCACACCGCGCTGGGCACGCGGCCCATGTCGCGGATGCCGCCGAGCGTGCGCTCGAGCTTGTCCTTCTCGCGACGGCGCATGAGGAGCTCCTTCTTGGTGAGCCCCGAGGCCGCGACGTTGTCGAAGTCGAGCTCCTCGAGCTCCTTCAGACGCTGAAGCCTCTTGTGCACGGTGGAGAAGTTGGTGAGCATGCCGCCCAGCCAGCGCTGGTTGACGTAGGGCATGCCGACCCGGGCGGCCTGCTCGGAGATGGCCTCCTGAGCCTGCTTCTTGGTGCCGATGAACAGGACCGTGCCGCCGTGGGCGACGGTCTCCTTCACGAAGTCGTACGCGCGGTCGATGTAGGCCAGCGACTTCTGAAGGTCGATGATGTAGATGCCGTTGCGCTCGGTGAAGATGAAGCGCTTCATCTTCGGGTTCCAGCGCCGAGTCTGGTGGCCGAAGTGAACGCCGCTCTCGAGCAGCTGTCGCATGGTGACGACGGGGGCCATTTGCTGGTCCTCCAGGTCTGGGCGCCCTGCGGATGGGCGCGATTCTCGGTTGTGCCGCGGCAACGCGTCGGCTGCCGCCCTGATGCCCCGAACCCGCTCCAGCCGGGCGGTAAGGCCCGGACCGATGGCGCGGTCCGCAATGGGACATGCGAAGTCGGCCTGTAGTCACAGGCCACCGAAAAGTCTACCTCCCACATCGCCCCAGGCAGACCGTCTACGGTCAAACGGACATCTTGTCCCACCGCCACCACATACGCCGATCAACCCTCCTCGAGGCAGGCCTGCGCCGCCATCACCCCGCGGTTGTGATCGTCGGACGGCGGCAGCCCAAGCGTGGCGCGTCCATCGCGGTACCGCCCTGCGAACCGCTCCACGCCGCCGACCCCGTCCTCCAGCAGGCAGCCGACCCGCCGGCCCGGAGCGTGGTACGCAGGTGCGCGTCAGCTCACCGCGTCGTGATCCTCAGTTGGCAGTCCCGGCACCACCCTCGGCGCGACCGGAAAGAGATTGACCTGCGCCTCAGCGATCCTGGCTCCGCCCGGCGCGTCCTTCTCGCCGCGCTGGCGGGCGGCGTACGGCTCGATCAGCTTCCTGATCTCCTCGTTGAGCCGCACCAGCTCCTCGACGTCGACCCTGATCCGCACGCGGTTGAACACGGTCGCGTCGCGCCACTCCGCCGGCTCCCTGCCGGCGTTGGCCAGCGCGCGGTCGGCCTCCTCGTCGGCCTCGCGACGGAACGCCAGCATCAGCGACATCTTGGCGTCCCGGACGTCGGGCTGGTCGCCGGGCGCGATACCGACGCTGAGGGGCCGGTCCACGGTCCGCCACAACCGCTCCCTGCCGTCGCCTCGGGGCGGGGCGTCCTCGACGAAGCCGTACTTGGCCAGCATCCGGAGGTGGTAGCTGGCGGCGCTGGGCGTGATGCCCGCGATCTCGGCCACCTCCGTCGCGGTGGCGCTCCCCTCGACTCCGAGCCTGTTCAGGATCATCAGCCGCGCCGGGTGGGCCAGCGCCCGCATCGCCTTGGGATCACTGAGCCAGTCTCCGTCCCGAGTCATGCGCCAAAGGTACCCGCACCGATCTGAAACATTGCCTTCAGAACTATGAAGGGATACCTTCATAAATTATGAAGCATTCCCTTCACAACTCTCTCTCGCCTCAGCATGCCTCCGATCCACCGCCTCCCCTCCGCAGGCAACGCGACTACCGCCTGCTGTGGACGGCCCGGACGATCTCGATCACCGGCTCGGAGGTCTCCAAGCTCGCCATCCCCTTGACCGCGGTGACCCTGCTGACCGCCTCCCCGTCCCAGATGGGAATGCTGACCGCGGCCGCCTCGGTGCCCGCCCTCCTGTTCGGCCTCCAGTCGGGCGCCATCGCCGACCGGCTCACCCGGCACCGCCCGCTGATGATCGCCTGCGAGCTCGTCTCCTGCGCGGCCGCCGCGACGGTCCCCCTGGCCTGGCTCCTCGGCTTCCTGAACATCACCTGGCTGATCGCCGTGGCCCTGGTGATCGGCTCGGCCGGAGTGCTCTTCAAGGCGGCGAACTTCCCCTACGTGGCGGGGGTCGTACCGCCGGCCCAGCGAACCGAGGCGATGGCCGGCTTCCACGCCTCCTACTCGGTCGCCTCGGTCGGCGGCCCCGGCCTGGCCGGCCTGCTGGTCCAGATCCTCACAGCCCCGCTGGCAGTGCTCGCCGAGGCTCTGTCGTTCCTGACCTCGGCCCTGCTGCTCCGCGCCATCCGTACCCCGGAGAAGAACGCGCCGGCCCCCTCCCGAGGCATGTGGCGCGAAATCGTGGAGGGTCTCCGAGCCGGCGTCACCCACCCCGTGCTGCGCGCCCTGCTGGCGGCGGGCGTCACGATCAACTTTTTCGCCATGGCGTACACGGCCGTCTACATGCTCTACATGGTGAACACCCTCGGCATCCCCAAGGGGCTGATCGGCCTCCTCATCGCCCTGAGCGGCGCCGGCGGCCTCCTGGGCGCGTGGCTCACGGCCCGCCTGTCGAAGCGCTACGGCGAGAACCGCATCCTGCTCATCGCGGTGCTCTTCTTCCCCATCGAGATCCTGGCGGTCGGCCTCCTGACCGGCCCTCTCTGGTGGAAGCTCGCCCTGCTGACCGTCACGGGACTCATCACGGGCGGCACAGTCGTGGCCTTCGCCACCTGCATGGGCGCCATCACGCTCCGCGAGACCTCCCCGGAGCTGCGCGGCCGGGTGAACGCCACCATGACGTTCGCGATCCAGGGCGTCCTGGCCCTGGGCGGCCTCGCCGGCGGCGTCGCCGCGGAATTCCTCGGCCTGCGCCCGGTGATCCTCACCTGCGCGGCCGGCATAGCCCTGAGCACCCTCTGGATCTGGACCTCCCCTCTACGCCCCCGCCACCCTCGTCCTCCATCCCCTCACCCAGCGCCGACAGAGTTCCACATATCCACAGGTCACCCATCCTGACCTTCTCCATCCACAGAATGCGGTTCGATCCAACGGCGTCCCGGTCACCTCGCGCAGACTCGCGCCATGAAGTCCCAGATCATCCTGCTGGCCACGGCCCTCGCGACCGCGATCCTTTCTCTCACCGCTCCCCCTGCAAGGGCGTCGCCTCCCGATTGGCGCTGGCCACTGGACGGACACCCCCGCATCCTCCGCCGCTTCACCCCACCACCCGAACCCTGGCTCGCCGGACACCGCGGCGTAGACCTGGCCGCCCCAGCAACCACCCCAGTCCTGGCAGCAGGCCCAGGCACAGTCCGCTTCGCCGGCCCCGTAGCAGGAAAAGGCGTGGTCACCATCGAGCACGAAGGGGGCCTCCGCACGACGTACCTGCCGGTCACAGCATCGGTAAAACGAGGCCAGCCCATCACGCCAGGAGCCGAACTAGGCGTCATAGAACCATCAGAAGGCCACTGCCCGGAATCATGCCTGCACTGGGGCCTCCTCCGCGAAGCCCGCTACCTCGATCCCCTACTCCTCCTGGGCCACGCCCCCATCCGCCTGCTGCCTTTCTGGCCCGCATCCTCCTCCGCCGCCGCCCCTGCTCCTGTAAATGCAACGGCGCCATCATCGACCTCCAGCACATCTCCAACCTTCACCGCATCTCCAACCTTCACCGCATCTCCAACCTTCACCACATCTCCAACCTTCACCACATCGCGAAGCGTTGCCGCATCCCGTCCACCCCATCGCCCCATGCCGCCCGCTCTCCCGAATGGCTATCTCCTGAGCAGTTCCACCTCGACCCACATAGCACCCACCATCGGCTTGGCCGGCGCACTTCTAGGAGTGCTCCTCCTGATCACCGCCCTACACCGGCGACGACGCCGGCGCACCCGAAGAAGCGAGCACAGCGCAAGAAGGGGTCAGCACCGCAGACGCCGCCACAGACGCCACGTCCGAAACCTCCGGGACCGACGCACCACAGCGCCCCCGCCATCGCAATGAGAAGACGCACCCCTACCAACGAACAGCAGAGAGCCGCCACGGGAAGGGACGAGCGAAGAGCAGTCAGCCGACGAAATCGAGCGAATGGACCCTCATGCCCTTGGATGAGCTTGCCTGTACGCGGCACGCAGGCGCTCAATCGACACGTGCGTATAGATCTGCGTGCTGTTCAAGGACGCGTGCCCAAGGAGCTCCTGAACGCTACGTAGATCCGCGCCGCCCTCGAGCAGGTGCGTCGCCGCCGTGTGCCGCAAACCGTGGGGCCCCATGTCCGGCACCCCTTCCACCTGCGCCAGCCGAGCATGCACCACCCGCCGAACAGTCCCCGTGTCGATCCGGCCACCACGCACCCCAAGGAAGAGCGCCGGCCCCGACCCCGCCCGCACCCACAGCGGCCGCCCGTGAATGCACCACCTGTCCAGCGCTCGCAGGGCAGGCAACCCGAACGGCACCGAACGCTCCTTGCGCCCCTTGCCCAACACCCTGATGACGTGCCGGTCCCGGTCCACGTCATCCACATCCAGCGCACACAGCTCGCTCACCCGCACGCCAGTGGCGTACAACATCTCGAGAAGGGCCTGATCCCGCAGTTCCTTGGGCTCCACCGTCGAAGGCGCATCCAGGACGACCTGCGCCTGCTCCTGATCGAGTACGGATGGCAAGGAACGGGCTGCCTTGGCACTTCCGAGCAGCAGCCCGGGATCCACCGGCAGCCAACCACGACGGTGGCAGTAGGCGGTGAACGTACGAGCACAGGCGGCCCTACGCGCCAGAGTGGCCCGCGCCTTCCCCGCCCCGTGCTGGTCCGCCAGCCACTTTCGGAGCACCCCGATATCGAGACCCTCAACCGGCCCGTTCAGGCAATCGAGCAGGGAGTTGACGTCAGCCAGGTAGGCCCGGACCGTATGCGGGGATAGATCGCGTTCGAACCGCAGGTACCGACCGAACTCGGCGACCACCTCGTCCCGGCCCACACCCGTCCTCCCATCCCGGCTACGTCACCACACCCACAAACGATCGTGCCATCCCCCGCCCAAGCCCAAACACCAACCCAGGAACAACCTCGCCTTCCCACCCCCCATGCCACGTCC
>NZ_VCJS01000134.1 GCF_005893125.1 Nonomuraea basaltis
GTGCCCCTACATCGCCGCCGCCGTCGAACTCCACGACCCCCAGCACCCCGCATCCCAGTACGCACGCGACTACAAGAAAGCCGTCGCCGCGCGGCTCGCCGACACCGCCCGCGAAGCCGGCGCCGCCGACCCTGAACAGCTCGGCGAGCAGCTCGCGCTGCTCATCGACGGCGCCGCGGCCCGCACCCGGGTCCTCAACGCCGACGCCTTCCCCGCCGCCGCCGCCATCGCCGCCGTCCTCATCGACAACGCCATCCCCGCCACAGCCAGCGATGACCGGCGACGGGAGGAAGTGTCAAGTTAACTTGGCACTCCGCGGCCGGGCTGGACGCGCTGCCGGTCGCGCGGCTGCACCCGCTGGTACGCGACACCAGCCGCCCGGCACCTGGCCCGGACCTGCTGGCTTTTACGGAACTGGCCGCCCGCCTGCTGAAGGCCGCAGCAGAAGCCGCCGGGGAGACCGGCGACCCCCGAGGACCCGCCGACGTGGTCGGCCTGGCAACTGCTGGCCCCGCACGCTGCCGTAGTACTGAACAGCCTCAGCGCTCTGCCGGACAGCTCAGACGAGACGATCGGGGCGGCAGCAGACGCTGCGTACATGGCGGCCCGGTACCGGGCAAGCCAGGGATCTTACGCTGCGGCTGCAGCCGAATACGGCGAGGTCTTCACCGCCCGGCAGCGGGACCTCGTCCCCGACCACCCGTCCACACTGGCCACCTGGCACGAGATCGCCCGGATGATAGGCGCGGGGGGACTATGCCGGGGCGGAGGCCGAGTACCGCGATGTCCTCACCGCCCGGCAGCCCGGTCCGCCGCCGGGGACGAGGCCATGCTTGGGAGTGGCCCCCAGCACGCCGGCGCCGCCCTCGACGATCACCAGAAAGACCAGCAGTGCCCACGCCAGCCAGGGCTGACGCACCGGCGGACCGACGATCACCTCCCGCTGGGCGGGCGTCACCTCGCCGCACCCGTTGGCCTCCCACGCCTGAGGATCGCTCCACGACCACCACGGCTCCGCCATCGCCCTCCTCGCGCCATTCCCACCGTCATGTTCGTACACGCGGGCGCGGATCTGTCGGCCTTCCGGAGTCACCAGCCAATACGCGGACGGCCGAAGCAGCCCTGTGTCATACAGCACGACGGTCTCCAGCCGCTCCGCCAGGCCAACGGCAAGTTCCTGCGGACTTGGCCGCCTCGCTTCCGGCGGAGCCGAAATATAGATGTCGAGGTACCAGTCCACATCCCCGCGAAGGTGGTTGACCTCGCAAGCGACCAGCGCATCCCAATTCCGATCGATGGCGTCCTCATCGAAGAGATCGACCTCACTCACCGGCACCGACGCCAGTGCACCGGCGAGTCGCGCTAGATCTAATCCCCCAGCGAGCAGGAGCCCATATCCCAAATAGGGCTCTGTCGCTGATCTTGTGACGCTGGACACGTCAGCCCCGAAGCAGGATTCATTTCCCGAGAAGATCAAAATTCGCGCGGCCGTACCCCTGCCGCTTGATCAGCTTAAAGTTACGTGGGAATCTGGCCGTGGGGGTGATCATGTCTCCTCGGTCCTGACCACGGAACTGGGAGATGGCTTGAGCGGCACGGTAGTGCTGGAGAAGAAGTGGCCGGTCCTGGGTCGGCATGCTCGGGCGGCCGAGTGGCTGCGGATCTGGGCGGATCTGGGAAGGGCGCCGCGGACGAGCGGGGCGGGTGGTCGCGTGCACGGTAAGCAGGTCGTGGCGGGTGCGGCCGGTGAGCGCGGCCGTGCCGGCCGGGGCGCCGTCCGGTAGGGCTGCTGGTGGAGCTCCGGTGAGCCGAGTGGATAGATTGGCCACCAGATCGCGTGGTCAGTCAAGGGCGGCACGGGCGCTCCTGTCTTGGTGACGGCGAATCCAGGGAAGGTAGCCGAGCCCGAGGGCCAGGGCGCAGCCGATCGCGGTGTCGGCGAGTCGGTAGCCGATCGTGGCGGCCGACACGCCCTGGCCGCCGTCCATGAGCAGCAGCACGAGCGGCGTCATCACGGTCGCGTACAGGGTGTCGTGACGGTCCTTGAGCAGTGGACGCAGCGCGCCGAGCATGCCCACGAGCAGGACAAACAGCCATGACGGCGGCGCCCACAGCAGCACCGCGGACCCGACCAGCACGCCTGCGCCGGTACCCGCGGCTCGTTCGAACGGGCGGCGTAGCGCGTCATCGAGTCTGGGCCTGACGACGATCACCACGGTGAGGGAAATCCATGAGGATGTGGGCTGCGGCCACAGCAGGCCGATGGCACCGGCGGCGGCGAGGCAGCAGGTGAGGCGGGCGGGGTAGTGCCATCGGCGCAGCGCGCCCCGCCACCGGCGTAACGCTTCGCGCCACCTGAGGGCCGGAGGTGACGTTCCCGGCTCCTTTCGGGTGAGGAGCAGCGCGAGCAGCAGCCCCCAGACCGCTCCCGCGGCGTACAACAGCGCGACACCGACGGGATCGGCGCCCGCGCTCAGACCGATGGTGATGACCAGCACGGTGATGAAGCGGATGGCATGCTCGGCCATGGGCCGGCTCATCCCGGCGGGGATCGCTGCGACGGCGGCGACCAGCACCACGGCCAGCGCCGTGATCCAGCCCCGTCCCGCGAGCGCGGTGCCCGCGAACCCGGCCACGGTGATGGCCGCCATCGTGCAGGCGCCTCGTGTCAGGCGCGCACGTGTGCCGCCCGTCATGGAAATGCCGCTCACGGCGAGCGCGCCCAGCGCGGCCAGCATGCCGAATTCAGGCCGCCCGGAGACGACACCCCAGGCGACAGGACCGCCGAGGCCCAGCCCAGCGATGGCCATGCGGCGCAGCTCGATCGCCATGCGACCACCTCATTCCGTCGGCGATCTTAGCATTCCATACGCTTTGCTTATTAGTTTTGGAGACATAGGCGACCGATCCCCGCTAATTTAGTAAGTGCTAACGTAATAATCATGGATGATGAAAAGTTGCGGGCGACCGCCGTCTCGCTGCGGCGCGCCGCCATCGGGCTGGCCAGGCGGTTGCGTGACGAGCGGCCCACGCAGGGGCCGGGCCAGCTCGGGCTCTCCTTGCTCGGCCACCTGTATCGGCATGGCGAGATGACCGCAGGAGAGCTGGCGGCGGCCGAGCACCTGCAGCCTCAATCGGTGACTCGCGTGCTCGCCGAGCTGGAGACGCGCGAGCTGATCCGCCGTTCCCGGGACTCCAGCGATCGCAGGCGGCACCACATCGTCCTCACGGAGCCGGGCAGAGCAATGCTCGTCGAGCGGGTCAGGGAGTCCGACCTGTCGCTGGCGGAGGCGATGTCCCGCTCGCTGACACCGGCGGAATGCCGGATCCTGAGCGTCGCGGCCGACCTGATCGACCAACTCCTCGACGGCAAGCGCCCGCGACAAGTACGTGCGCAGTGACGCGGCGCATGACCTGGCCGACTTCCCCGGAGACGATCGAGACCAACGCGGCCACACCTACTGGCTCGCCTGTCGCTCACGGCCGCCACCGGGTTCCTCCATGTCGACCTGGCGACCCGCGAGCCGGAGCTGGTGGAGATCGAAGGGGGCAGGGGTCCCTACTCCTGGCTGCCCGACGGCCCGGGAGTGGCGCGCTGCCGGCCTCCCTGGGCGGGGGCACGCTGCTGGCCTGGTACGACGATGATCACTTCGTCACGGCGAGACAGGAGTTCCTCGGCGAGGTATCGGTCATGACCATGGATCTCCGCGGTCGCAGGCGCCGGAAGCCGGCCACGTTGAAGAGCGATGACTCAGACGTCGAGATCCCCGCGCTCCTCTACACCCGGCGGCGATGACGATGCGGCGACGCACGATCTGGCTGGTGGCCGCAGGGCTGGCCATCGCGATGGCCTCAGGCGACGGAACGTATGCGCTCGTCAAGCCCGAGCCACCGCCCGTGCTCACGGAGCGGACGGCAACCAAGATCACCCTTCCGGACAACGCCGGGGTGCTGTACGAACATCCCTCCGACCCGGTGCGACTCACCGCGTACACGCTCGAGTACGACCCGAACCACGACAACAAGGAGCTTCGGCCAAGGTCTTACGCCCGCTGGGAGTCCACCTTCACCAAGGTCGCCGAGGACGACCAGGTGGCGTCTCGCCCGACGGTGACCGGCTGGTGGTGATCGACGAGCTGCAGTTCCGGCGGAACACCTCCCCCACGGTGCGCTTCACCGACCGGATCACCGGTGAGACCTTCTCCGTCCCGGTGGCGCTGGCCCTACGGCAGGGTTTGTCGAACCCGCACTGGTCACCCGACGGCGGACGCCTGCTGCTCACCACGCGGGACTACACGTTCGGCATGGAATACCCCTTCACCGCAGGGTTCGTGATCGTGGATGTGGCCATCCGCCGGACCTCGATCGTCCGAACGTTCGCTCCCGATAGCAGCGAAGACCTATACGCCGGTGACGGGTTCTACGCGTGGTGTCCCGTTCGCGGACGTGGCACCGAAGGTGCTGGCGTCCTGGCGGGCGCGGGCTGCGGTCGAGTCGCTGTCGCATCTGCGGCGCCGTGCGCGCAGTTCGCAGGCGTCCGCGCGGTGACGTTGCTGGCCGCGCTGTTGGTGGAGCGGGAGCGGGAGGTCACCGATGCGCCAGCGGATCTGCTGATCGCCACGGTGCACCGGATACCTCTCATTGTGCGAGTCCTTCCTGTATGGGTGTGCCCTTCACAGTGCTCGCGGCGACATCTGTCACTCGGGTTCGGTGCGGCCCCGCCGCCCCGGTGGGCGGAGGGGCCGTGACCTGCTGGGAACCGATCTATCCGTGCACCGGGTAGTTCGCGCGGAACACGTTGTGCGGGTCGCGGGCCCGCTTGATCTCCCGCAGCCGCGCGAGCGCGCTGCCGGAGAAGGACTTCGCCGCCGTGTCACCGGGGGACAGCAGGGTGTACGGCTTGCGGCCGCTGATGTAGGCCTCCAGGTCGGCCACGACCTCGGCCTGCTTGGCGCGCGTCGCATCGGCCGCGTGCGGCAGGCCGAGACCCACCAGTCCGAGCAGGTACGGCTCAGCCACCGCGCCGCTCGCACCGGCCCCGCCGCCCGGCTCGGCGAGCGCCCCGCCCAGGTGCCTGATCTGCACGTTGATGAGCGGTTCGACCGGCTTGGCCAGCAGGAGCTCCACCGCGTCCGCGTCCAGGCCGGTGAGCAGCTCCGCACGAGCGATGGATGGGGCCGGATCGGTGGGCTCGGCGGCGATGTCACCCAAGTCGGCAACCGGGACGACGCCGCGGCTGTCGGAGATCGCGCCCTCGATCTTGTCGATGCGCGCCAGCAGGTCCTCCCCCTGAGCCGCCTCACCCAGGTAGGCCAGATCCAGCGTCACCATCGGCGACGCGCCGGGGGGCTGGAGCCGGTTGATCCAGACACTGAGTTCACGCGGCGCCTCGGCGGTGATCTCCAGGAACGCGTCGTACACCTCCCTGGTCCGGTGCTCCGGCCAGATCACGCGCCCGCCGTACAGGACCGGCGCGGGATACAGCTCGAGTTCGAGGGCGGTCACCACCGCGAAGTCCCCGCCACCGCCGCGCAGCGCCCAGAACAGCTCGGGATCGGACTCGGCGGTCACCCGGCCCGGCTCGCCATCGGCGTCCACGATGTCGATAGCCCGCACGCTGTCGGAGGCCAAGCCGTACTTGCGGCTGAACCAGCCGACCCCACCGCCCAAGGTGTAGCCGGTCACGCTGACCCCCGGCGCGCTGCCGGCCAGGCCAGTCAGCCCCAGCGGACCGGCCGCCGCCAGCACCTGCCCCCACTTCACACCCGCGCCCACCCGGACCACGCGCTCCTCCGCGCGTACCTCCACCTCGTTCAGCAGGCCGGTACGCAACAGGATCAGGCCGTCCACATCACCCGAGGCGCCATGCCCGCTCGGCTGCGCGGTCACCGTCATACCCGCCCGCCGCGCGTAACGCACGAGCGCCGCCACGTCATCGGCGTCCGCGGCCTCCGCCACGGCCGCCACCGGCTGTCTGACGGTCAGATTCCACGCGGTGGCCGCCTGTTCAAAGCCGTCGTCATCGGCCAGGAGCACGCGCCCCTTCAGGACACCGCGCAGATCGTTGATCGTCATCGTCGTCTCCCTTTTTCGAGTTGTCAGAAAATGCGAAGGAATACCGTGCTGCACTGCGGGGACGTCAGGCGAGCTGCGCGGCGGGCGCTGGGGCGGCGGCCTCCTGGGCCTTGCGCGCCTTGCTGGTCTCGCGGAGGATCAGCAACCCCGTGACCGCGATCAGCGCCGAGGTCAGGCCATGGATGCCGAACGCGGCGGCCGTGGAGCCGTGGTGGGCCAGGACGTTGACCATGTCGCCGAACGGGGCGACGGCCACCATCGGCAGGACCCAGCCCAATGCGCGGCGGTGGCCCGTCACCAGCAGGATGCCCATGGCCAGGCCCATCGCGATTTCGCGGCTGCCCTTCACGATAGGGAAGCCGCTGTCGCCAGAGGGCCAGTTCGTCAGGCCCGGGAAGGACGTCTCGAGGGGCAGGACGAAGGACAACCCGAGGTAGAGGGTGAACAGGACGACGGCGGTGGCCAGGACGGTGTTGAGCTTCTTCAGCGACATGGTTGTTCTCCTTTGATGTTCAGGCTGGGCAGGGTTCAGCCGCGGACACGGCGGATGTGGCGGGCGTAGCGGGGGCGGCCGATGACGTGCCAGATGACGCGGACCGGGGCGGGCAGGCCGCTGAGGACGATGGCGCGCTCGGCCGGGTTCGCGTCTTCCAGGACGGCGCCGAAGAGCGTGAGCAGAGTGAGCTTGGGAGTGTTGTTCACCAGGTGGTCGCCCAGGGAGGCCCACTCTTGTTGTGTGATGTGCTTGGCCGCGAGCGGGAGGAGGGTGGCCTCCTCGTCGTCGAGGTGTTCCAGCAGGACCGCGCGGTGCTCGGAGAGGGCGGCCACCAGGGTGTCGCGTTCGTCGGCGCCCGCGGTGGCCTCCCAGGCGGGGACCGCGGCGTCCAGCCTGCTCAGGGTGGCCGCGATGCGTTCGTGCTGGGCCTGCATGCGCAGGACGATGTCGGCCTCCAGATCCACCCGGGAAAGCAGCGGCGGCCACAGCAGCTCGTCCTCGCCCTCGTGATGGTTGTGCAGGCCCAGCCGGTAGACGCGGAAGTGGTCGGCGATCACCTTGGCGCGAGCGGTGTCACCCGGGGCGACGGCCGCGACGAGTTCCACCAGCAGCCGTGACTCACGGCGAAGCACGCGGTGGACGATCTCCATATCCTGGGTGTTGACGCTCATCTGTTCCTGCCCTCGGTCGGTTGCGACGTGTTCAGGCTGCTCCCGGGTATTTGGAGGGGACTTGGAGCGCGACTTGGAACCGCCCACATACGATGTGCAGATCATGGTCTTCATCCGGGTGCTGGGCGCGTTCGCGAGCGAGGTGAACGGTGCGGCCGTTCACCTCGGCGGGCCGCGGCAGCGGGGCGTGCTGGCGTTGCTGGTGGCGGCGCGTGGGCAGGTCGTGCCGGTCGACCGGATGATCGAGGATCTGTGGCGCGGGGAACCGCCCGCGCGGGCGCTGATGTCCCTGCAGGCGTATGTGTCCAACCTGCGCCGGCTGCTGGAGCCCGGACGTCCGCCGCGCACGCCGGCCCGGCTGCTGGTGAGCGCGGCGCCGGGTTATGCGCTGCGGCTGCCACCGGAGGCGGTGGACGCATGGCGGTTCGAGGGCCTGCTGGGCCAAGCGCGTACGGACACCGACCTACGCGCCGCGCAGGCTCGGCTCGCCGAGGCGCTGGGGCTGTGGCAGGGACCGGCGTTCGCCGAGGTCGCCGACGAGCCGTGGGCCGCAGCCGAGACGGCCCGGCTGAACGAGCTACGCTTGGTCGCCACCGAGCTGCACGTCGCGGCGGGTCTGCGCATCGGCGACCCCGCCGCGGTGGTTCCCGAGGCCGAGCGGCTCACCCGCGACGAGCCCCTCCGCGAGGAAGGCTGGCGGCTGCACGCCTTGGCACTGTGGAGCAGCGGCCGCCAAGCCGATGCGCTGGCGACGCTCCGTCGCGCCCGCGGCATCCTCGCCGAGGAGCTCGGGCTCGACCCTGGCCCGGACCTGACGGCGTTGGAGGAGGCGATCCTCACCCAGCGCACAGACGTCCTACGCGCGACCGTGCCCCCGCCCCCGCTGACCGCCCCGCTGCCGCAGGTGGCCCCTCTCCCGGGGACGGCTCCGATCGTCGAGGCGCCGTTCGTCGGACGCGAGGCACAGCTGTCGGCACTGGTCACGGCCGCCACCGGGGCCGCCACCGACGGAGCCCGTATCGCCCTTGTCACCGGCGAGGCCGGGCTCGGCAAGTCGACGCTGCTGGAACACCTCGGCAGGCGGCTCGAACGTGACGGGTGGCTGGTCGCCGTCGGCCGCTGCCCCGAGGTCGACAGCGCGCCGCCCGCGTGGGCCTGGACTGAGGCGCTGAGAGCCGTCGCCGCGTCCACGTCCCCGGGCGAGTTCGCCGACGACCTCGCGCCGCTGCTCACCGACACCGGGCCGGTGAACGCCGACGCCACCGCTGGACGGTTCCGCCTGCGCCAAGCCGTGTGGAAGTGGCTCGCGGCGGTCGCCACGGAACGCCCGGTCGCCGTCGTGCTGGACGACCTGCACTGGGCGGACGCCGCCACGCTGGAACTGCTCGGCGGCGGCCTCGGCATGCGGGCCCCGATCCTGGTCGTCGCCGCGTACCGCGCGGACGAGAGCGGGCACCTCACCGAAACGCTGGCCTCCCTCGCGCGCGCCACGCCCCTCCGCCTAGCGCTGCCGGGGCTGAACGACGAGGCCGTCGCGGAGCTCGTACGGACCGAATGCGAGGCCGACGAGGAGACCATCGCAGGGATCGCCGAGCGCACCGGCGGCAACCCGTTCTACGTGCGCGAAAGCGCCCGGCTGCTGAACGGCGAAGGCGCGCTGGTCGCCCTCTCCGAGGTCCCCGAAGGCGTACGGGACGTCCTGCGCCGACGGCTCGCGCGCCTGCCCGAGGGAGGCGTGTCCGTCCTCCGGCTGGCCGCGGTCGCAGGCCGGGAAAGCTCAGTGGACGTCCTCGTCAAGGCCGCCGACACCGACGAGGACGGGGTGATGGACGCCTTGGACGCGGGCGTCATCGCCGGGCTCCTCGACGAGCCCGGCCCAGGCCTCATCCGCTTCGTCCACGCCCTCGTCAGGGACACGCTCATTGCCGACGTCAGCAGATTGCGTGCTACCCGGATGCACGCCCGGATCGCCGCCGCTCTTGAAGGCACCGACGACATCGCGGCGCTGGCCCATCACTACGCGCGCGCCGGCTCACCGAAGGCCGTCGGCTACTGCGTCCAGGCCGCCGAGCTTGCCGAGGCCCGCTACGCCCACGACGTGGCGGCCGACCTCCTCGCCGACGCCGTCACCAACTCGACCGGACCGGACGAACGCGTCGAATTGCTCGGCAGGTTGCTGCGCGTGCAGATCCGGGCGGGAGCCGTCGCAGCCGCCCGCGAGACGCGCCGTGAAGCCGTGGAGTACGCAGAGTCCCTGGGCCGCGACGACCTGATGATCGCCGCATTCACCGCGTGGACAGAGCCGACCCCCTGGCAGGCCCGTACGTACGGCACGGTGGACCGGCCCATCGTCGACCGCCTGAGCCGCCTGTTGAAGCGTGACCTGACCCCTTCGGTGCGGTCCCGGCTCCTGACGGCGTACGCGGACGAACTGGTCGGCGAGGACGACCCGACCGTTCTGGAGGCAGCGCAGGAGGCACTCGACCTCGCCACGGGACCCCGGTTGCGGGCCGCGGCACTCCAGATCCTGGCCCGAGTCCACGGCGACGCCGAGCTCTGCCGGGAGCTCGTGGAGATCGGCACCGAGCACGACCTGCCGGTCTACCGCGTCACTGGGCTGCTCAACCATGCCGGCGGCGACGCCGCCGCCAACGACCCGGTGACCATGCACCAGGTGATCACCGAGGCCCTGGAACTCGCGCGTACCTACCGAATGCGCGAGGCGATCGCCGTCGCCGAGATCGCGCTGGCGAGCCTGGCGCTCATCGAAGGCCGATTCGCCGACGCCGAGCTCCTCTACATCAAGGCCGACGAGGGCATGCGGCGCGCCGGATCGGTGCACGCCACGGGCTTTCTCCAACTCGCCCTGGCTACGATCTGGCTGAACGACGGCACGCTCGGTGCGCACCTGGACGACGTGCGCGCCCTCCACGCCGCGCTCGGCCCCATGACCTCCGACCTGCTCGCGCTCGCCCTCCACGCCAACGGCCTGGACGCCGAAGCCCGCGAGGTCCGCGCGTCACCCAGCCCGATCCGCCCCGACTTCTTCTTCACCTTCCTCACAACGTTGCGCGCGATGGCCATCGTCGCCTTGAACGACCGCGACGCCGCCGAGGAGATCTACGCGACGCTGCTTCCGCACCGCAATAGCCCCCCGGCGGGCGCTGCGAGCCTGGCGCTGCGCCCGGTCGCCCACACCCTGGGTGAACTGGCCGTCTTCCTCGGCCGCACCGACGAGGCCGCCGCCCACTTCACCCAGGCCGCCACCATCGCCGACCGGTGGAACGCACCCCACTGGGCCGCCGAGGCCCGGTCACGAACAACCACCTAGCGCACATCTGTGACACAGAACTTGCATTAGTGGCCGGGCCTCAGTATCCGGTCGCCGCCCGGCTGGACAAGCTGTTCACCGACCCCGCCCACGCCCTGCGCGAACGGGTGCTCTGGAGGCTCCTGTACGACACGGCCGCCCGCACCGAGGAAATCCTCAGCCTCAACGTCGAGGACCTCGACTTGGAGTTCCGCCGCGCCCGGGTCGTCTCCAAGGACGGCGCCATCGAGTACGTGCACTGGGCCACCGCCACCGCGCGGCTGCGCCGGTGCAGATCGTCTACTCCCGCTCGTCCACCGCGACCCAGTCCCTGCTCCGGCAGCGGCACATCCTCACCGAGGCCGGCCTGCTGATCCGCACTGAAGGCGTCGCCGAGGGATTACGTCCCGCCGAAGGGGTCCTGCTGTTCGAGGACCCGGCCACCACCTCCAAGATTCCCGCCCTGGACCGGCCTGCGTTCGGCAAGATCGCCGCCAAGGCCCACCCTGGCGACACCCTGACGGTGTCAGAGCTGTTCCGGCTCTGCCGCGACCTAGCCGACATCCACTCCGTCCGCAACTGGTGCCAGGCCCGCGGCGTCGTCCTGCGTGTCCTGTCCGGGGCCGCTATCCAACTTCCATGACCTCGCCGCAGGCGACGCCACCACGGCGGTCATCATTAACGTGATCGACGCCGTCGGCCAGTTCCAGCGCGACCTGCAGAACGAGCTGACCGCCGAGGGAATCGCCGCGGCCGAGGCCGAAGGCCGCTACCGCGGTAGGCCACCCGCCCTGACCGGCACCCAACTGGAGGAGGTGCGGTCGATGTTCACCGACCAAGGCGCCTCGATCGCGGCACTCGCGCGGGCCCACGGGGTCAGCCGCGACGGCCATCCGAACCGCACTTGGCGATCTGCTGCCCGACCAGAGGATCTCATCTCCTCGATCGTCCTGATTGCGAGAACACCCTGCTGACCTGTGGCTCAGTCCTTTGAAACCGTGTGGGTTCAGCGGATGCGGTCGTAGACCAGGGCCATCGCGCCCAGTTCGCCGGTCTCCTGGTAGGTGAGCTTCCAATTCGACGGCGGGAGGCCGTCGTCGAACAGCCGCAGGCCGCCTCCGGCGATCTCCGGGATGACGGTGAGGTACATCCGGTCGAGCAGGTCGGCTTCCAGCAGCGCCTTGGTGATGCTGGGGCTGGTGTTGACGAGGATGTCGCCCTCGCCGTCGGCCTTGAGCTCGGCGATGAGGTCGGCGACGGGGCCGTTCACCACGCGGGTGCGTTCCCAGGGCGCCTCGGTCAGGGTGGTCGACAAGACCACCTTCTCGGTGTCGACCAGCCACTTTGCGTAGCCGCGGTCGCGCGGATCGGCGTTGTCGTCGGCGGCGACCGACGGCCAGTACGCCATGAATCCTTCGGCGAGGACCCGGCCGAGCAGGGCCGTGGTCGCGTTCTCCCGCATCCGGGTCATCTGGTCGCGCGCTACGTCGGTGGTCGCGTAGGTGGCGAACGCGGCGAAATCGGCGGGCCCGCCGGCGCCGTGGTAGCGCCCGTCGAGGCTGATGACCAGATTGGCGGTCACCTTGCGTCCGGTGGTCTGCTCGGTCATTTCGTGCTCCTTGTGTCGGTGTCGTGCTCGGTGTCGTGGGTGTCGGCGGCGAGGGCCGCCGCGAGTCTGTCGAGGCTCTGGCCGAAGCCGATCTCGATGCCGGCGATGAAGTCCGCCGAGTCGGTGGTGCTGTCGGTGATCCGGTAATGGACCTCCAGGTCGGCCCCGGTGTCGGTGTGCCGGAGGTCGAAGTCGAGGTGGCCGGTGAAGGCGAGGCCGCCGTCGGGTAGCAGGGGGGAGAGCCGGTAGGCCAGGTGCTCGCCGGGGCGTACGTCGTCGACAACACCCTGTGCGCGCCCGACGACCACGTCGGAGCCGTCGACGTCCTCGGCATCGCGGTATTCCAGGATGATCCGCCCACCCGGTCGCGCCTCGAACACGAACTCCGAGACGCGCAGGCCGTCGGGCGCCCACCAGCGGGCGAGCGGCGATGCTTCGGTCAGGTGACGCCAGACCAGCTCGGGGCGCCCTGTCAGTGAGCGGCGGAAGCAGAACGAGCGGCCATCGGCCCACCCCGGCTCCTGCGCGGCGCGCCGCTCGGCGTGGAGGCTGGCCCCGTAGCGGTCATGGGTCTCGCGTGGGCCGCCGCCCCGGTCCGCGGTGTCGGCGAGCCGGTCGAGCGCGGCCGCCAGATCCCGCAGGGGACCGGGTTGGAGCGCGTACACGCGACGCTGGCCGGTGCGCTGGGAGACGACGACACCGGCACGCTCAAGGGTCTGCAGGTGCTTGGTCGTCTGCGGCTGACGCGCCCCGGCGAGCTGGGCCAGGACGCCGACCGACCGGGGCCGCTCGGCCAACAGAGTCACGAGCCGCCAGCGGGCCGGGTCGGCCAGTGCGGTGAGGAGTGCGTCCATGAAGAGAAGTATTCTTCATAACGAATATTCGTGTCAAGGCATAGCTTCGGGGTCCGTCGGGCAACCCGAGGGCCGCTACCGCGGTCGGCCGCCCGCGCTGGACGGCGACAAGCTTGAGGAAGTCCGCGCAGCCTTCCATGACGAGGGCGCCTTGATCGCCGCGCTTGCCCGCAGGCATGGCGTGAGCCGCGTGGCCATACGGACCGCGCTGAACAGCCTGCTGCCTGACCAGAGCATCCCGCCTGCTCGATCGGGATGATCGAGCGGGGGGCCAGACACCGGCGACCTGACCGAAGAACCTGACCCTGCATCGACCGGAAGGGCGGCTTGAACGTCGCTGGCTTCACCAGCGCGATCATCCCCAACTACCTCGACCCACCCACTGACCCGGCCCGCTGGGGATGGTGGCGGCACGACCGGGGATGGTGGGCGACCGCGTCCGCGCTGCTGGACCCCCGCGCATCGGGCGCCGTCGCCCACGAGCGGGTCTTCGTCTTCGATGAGGATGGCACCAGTGAGCACTGACTACTCCCGGCCTCTACGCATGGCAGCGCAGGGGAGCGGCCTGGCCGAGCCAGGCCTGCGAGTGCGGCTGGAAGCAGTACACCTCCATCTCACCGCGGAGCCCGACGTGCAGGGCGTCACGGACGCCCTGAAGATCCTGATCGCGAACCTGCGACGGCTGCCCGTCCACCTTGACCTCGCCCCCCACGGGCTCCCGTCGCGCCTGACCGAGCAGTGCCAAGCCCTCACCCGGGCCATCGATCCCGACCGGCCGCTCTCCCTCGGTCCCACGGCCATATATCCAGTTACGGACGGGAGCGTGCACCTAGGACCACATCCCCCGAGGGGAACGGCTATCAGCGCCGTCCCCGATGGGCACGGCGTGCGGCTGCGCCGTCCGGCAGTGGGCTACCCCACCCTGGCCGGAACCGCGAGCGGCCTCGGCTCGGTGATGACGGCGGCGATGTTGACCGCGGAGTGCTTCAAGACGATCGTCGCAGCCTGGGGTTGATCACTATGCGGTGGCGATGGTGGATCCCGAGGGGAACGAGTTCGACGTGGTCTAGCGCCGTTTTCCGCACGTCATCACGGCTATCCCGCGTCTCCGCATCCCCCATCGCACTTCGACCACGAGGGCAGCATGAGCATCAGGCCCGGCGGAGTCCGCATCCGTTCGCTCCACGCCCTGCTGAAGGCCACCGCTGACGCCATGGAGAACGGCGCGTCCATCGGCTACTGAAGCCCAGGGCGGTCGCCGGCGAAGTGCAGTGGGACGTCCTCGATCTCGGCCCCTGAGCCTCCGTAGCGGCGGCGCCGGACTGCGGCAGATCGATCAGGCCACCACCACGGCGGGCCTGCCGTTCGCCACGGTGCGGCTCGGGAATGATGGCCATGCGCCGTACCACCCCATTCCTCGCCGTCGGCGGCCAGCGATCGGTGTGCGGCGTCCTCGTCATGACGTTGCGTCACGGGGCTCAGCTACGCCTACGGGCCGAGCAGCAGCACCGAGCGAGGCACCCCCTCAACGTTCTACTTGAGATTGGCCGAGGCCGTATGGGGGGGTCGCCTGCTGTCGCTGTGGACTGATCTCTGTCACCTGGTGACAGGCGATCTTGGTGGCAAATTGATGGCAAACGATCAAGAGGCCAGATCCTCGATCTCGGGATCTAGCCTCTGAGCTGGTGAAACTCTGTGGGGCTACCAGGACTTGAACCTGGGACCTCTTCCTTATCAGGGAAGCGCTCTAACCGTCTGAGCTATAGCCCCGCGCATCCCGAACGTTACCGCATCCGCAGATCAGAGGCGAACCGGTTGTTCGGACGGGAAAAGCTTACCGCCTTTGGCGTGCTGCTCGCGCCGCTCTCACCCCGGAGCACGGCGCGAGCACCCCGTCTGATGCGCCTTATTCGGCCTCGCTGAAGGTCACCTCAACGCCTCCGACAAGGTCAGAGGCGATGTTGTAGATGACCGCCCCCAACGTGGAAAGTGCCGTGATCAGCACCACGTTCACGGCCCCGATGAGTGCGGTGTACCCAAGGATCCGCACCGGCTCGAACCAGGAGGCGATGTCGATCGGGATCGAGCTCTGCCCCTGCTCGCCCTGGCCCAGCTGGTTGACCAGGTCCACGATCGAGTCGAACACCCCCAGGGCGGAGAGCACCCCGTACAGTACGGCCACCGCCACGAACAGCACCACGAAGCAGACGAGGGAGACCACGAAGCTGAACTTCATGGCCGACCACGGCTCGACGCGGCGCAGGACCAGGTGGGCCTTGCGGGGCAGGCGGCCCCCGCCGGAGTTCGACGACTTCTTCTTCGGCAGCTCGACGGCAGGCGGGGCCTCGGTGGCCAGCGAAGGGCGGATGCGAACGGTGTCGTTGCCCTCCGCCTGCGGGCCCGGCGGAGCCTGCGCGGGCGCAGGGCCGGACGCCTGAGACCGCTGCTGCTGCTGGTGGTCTTCTTTGGCAGGGCCGGACTTGCCCTGCGCGGGCGAGGTGTCCTGGCCTTCGTCGACCGGATTGAAAATGTCGGTTTCTGCTGGCTTGTTCGGTTGCTGTCCGTTCCCGGAAGCCGCCTTCGTCCTGGCAGGGCCACCCTGGGCGCTCATGGACTACTCTCCTCCCCCGTCTTCCTCATTCTCCACCGAAGTCTCCATCGACTCCGCGTTCCGGGCGAGGGCCACCACGCTGTCGCCTTCAGCGAGATTCATCAATCGCACTCCCATGGTCTGGCGGCCGGACTGCTTGATCTCACCGGCACTCGTTCGGATCACCCCGCCGGCGGACGTGATCGCGAAGACCTCGTCCTCTGGGTTGACCATGACGGCACCGACCAGCTTGCCACGGGAACTTACGATTTTGGCCGTCAACACCCCTCTACCGCCACGTCCCTGAACTGGATACTGCTCCACCGGCGTCCGTTTTGCGTACCCAGCCTTCGTGGCGATAAGCACATCTTGGCCGTCCGCCATCCGATTCATGGCGAGAAGTTCGTCACCATCGAGGAACCTCATGCCGATGACACCGCTGGTCGCCCGGCCCATGGGGCGAAGCGCCTCGTCGGAGGCGGTGAACCTGATGGACTGGGCTCCCTTGGAGACCAGCAGCAGGTCGTCGGTCTCGGAGACCAGGCGGGCTCCGATGACCTCGTCGTCCTCCCGCAGGTTGATCGCGATCAGACCGCCCGATCTGGGGGAGTCGTACTCGGACAGGCGCGTCTTCTTGACCAGGCCGCTGCGGGTGGCCAGGACGAGGTAAGGGGCGACGTGGTAGTCGCGTAGGTCGAGAACCTCCATGACTGTTTCGTCGGGCTGCATGGCAAGAAGGTTCGCCAGATGCATGCCGCGCGCGTCGCGCCCGGCGTCGGGCAGCTCGTACGCCTTGACCCGGTAAACCCGGCCCTTGTTCGTGAAGAACAGCAACCAGTGGTGTGTGCTGGTGACGAAGAAGTGGTCGACGATGTCGTCCTGGCGCAGTTGCGCACCGCGTACGCCCTTGCCACCGCGCTTCTGGGCCCGGTAGAGGTCGGTCCTGGTGCGCTTGGCGTAACCGCCCCGCGTGATGGTGACGACGATCTCTTCCTCGGCGATGAGGTCCTCGACCGACATGTCGCCGTCGTAGGCGATGATCTCGGTCTTGCGCTCGTCGCCGTAGCGGCCGACGACCTCGGCGAGCTCCTCGTTGATGATCTCCCGCTGGCGGGTCTCGCTGGCCAGGATCGATTGGTACTCGGCGATCTGGTGCATCAGCGAGTCGAACTCGTCCTGGATCGCCTGGCGCTCCAGGGCGGCCAGCTTGCGCAGCTGCATGTCGAGGATGGCCTGCGCCTGCACCTCGTCGATCTCCAGCAGCCGCATGAGGCCCTGCTGGGCGTGCGAGGCGGACTCCGAGGCCCGGATGAGGGCGATGACATCGTCGAGCCGCTCCAGCGCCTTCAGCAGCCCGCTCAGGATGTGGGCCCGCTCCTCGGCCTTGCGCAGCAGGTAGCGGGTCCGGCGGACGATGACTTCGATCTGGTGCGCCACGTAGTGCCGGATGAACTGGTCGAGGCGCAGCGTCCGCGGCACACCGTCGACCAGCGCCAGCATGTTGGCGCCGAAGGTGTCCTGGAGCTGGGTGTGCTTGTACAGGTTGTTCAGCACGACCTTGGCGACCGCGTCCCGCTTGAGCACGATCACCAGGCGCTGGCCGACTCGCGAGGAGCTCTCGTCGCGTACGTCGGCGATGCCGGTGAGCTTGCCCTCCCGCACCAGCTCCGCGATCTTCAGCGCGAGGTTGTCGGGGTTGACCTGGTACGGCAGCTCGGTGACGACCAGAGCCTGCCGCCCCTTGTCCTCCTCGACCTCGACCACCGCGCGCATGGTGATCGAGCCGCGCCCGGTGCGGTAGGCGTCCTCGATCCCGCGCCGGCCCACGATCAGCGCCTTGGTCGGGAAGTCAGGCCCCTTGACCAGCCTCATCGACGCCTCGAGCAGGTCTTCGTCACCCGCCTCGGGGTTCTCCAGCGACCACTTGACCGCCGCGGCGACCTCGCGCAGGTTGTGCGGCGGGATGTTGGTGGCCATGCCGACGGCGATGCCGCCCGAGCCGTTGACCAGCAGCTGCGGGAAGCGGGCCGGCAGGACGTCGGGCTCGTGCGACTTGCCGTCGTAGTTGGGGCGGAAGTCGACGGTGTCCTTGTCGATGTCCCTCAGCATCTCCATGGCGATGGGCGCGAGCTTGCACTCGGTGTAGCGCATCGCCGCCGCCGGGTCGTTGCCGGGCGAGCCGAAGTTGCCCTGCCCGTCGACCAGCGGGTATCGCAGCGACCACGGCTGCGCCAGGCGTACCAGCGCGTCGTAGATCGAGGTGTCGCCGTGGGGATGGTAGGTGCCCATCACGTCGCCGACGACGCGGGCGCACTTGAAGTAGCCGCGGTCGGGACGGTAGCCACCGTCGTACATCGCGTAGAGCACCCGCCGGTGCACCGGCTTGAGACCGTCGCGCACGTCCGGCAGCGCCCTGGACACGATGACGGACATCGCGTAGTCCATGTAACTGCGCTGCATCTCGGACTGGATGTCCACGGGCTCGATGCGGTCAGCCGGGGGAGTGGTGTTCACGTCCGTCACAGGTAGAGGTCCTTCTTAGTGTTGCGGTGAGCCGCCTTCAGCGGCCCACCGCAGGTTGCAGAATCTGCACCCATGGCTAGTCGCTCAGACGTCGAGGAAGCGCACGTCGCGCGCGTTGCGGATGATGAAGTCGCGCCTGGCCTCGACGTCCTCGCCCATGAGCACGCTGAACAGGTCGTCGGCCTGCGCCGCGTCGTCGAGCGTGACCAGGCGCAGCAGCCGGGTCGCCGGGTTCATCGTGGTCTCCCAGAGCTGGCCGGCGTTCATCTCGCCCAGACCCTTGAACCGCTGTACGTTGTCACGCGGCCGCGGGTCGGGCTTGCCGTTGGCGATGCCCTCGGCGATGACCGCGTCGCGCTCGGGGTCGGAGTAGGCGTAGGAGGCGTCCTCGCCCTTGCGGTCCCACTTGATCTTGTAGAGCGGCGGGCACGACAGGTAGACGTGGCCGGCCTCGATCAGCGGCCTCATGAACCTGAACAGCAGCGTCAGCAGCAGCGTGTTGATGTGCTGGCCGTCGACGTCGGCGTCGGCCATGAGGATGACCTTGTGGTAGCGCAGCTTGGCGATGTCGAACTCGTCGTGCACGCCGGTGCCCAGGGCGGTGATGAGCGCCTGGACCTCGTTGTTCTTGAGGACCTTGTCGATCCGCGCCTTCTCCACGTTGAGAATCTTGCCGCGGATGGGCAGGATCGCCTGGAAGCGCGAGTCGCGGCCGCCCTTGGCGGAGCCGCCGGCCGAGTCGCCCTCGACGATGAACAACTCGCACTTCTGCGGGTCGTTCCACTGGCAGTCGGCCAGCTTGCCCGGCAGGCCGCTGCCCGACTCCAGCAGCGACTTGCGCCGGGTCAGATCGCGGGCCTGTCGGGCGGCGAGGCGGGCGCGCGAGGCCTGCAGCGACTTGTTGATGATGTCCTTGGCCTCGCCGGGGTTGCGCTCGAACCAGTCGCGCAGGTGGTCGTTGCAGGCCTTCTGCACGAACGACTTGGCCTCGGTGTTGCCCAGCTTGGTCTTGGTCTGGCCCTCGAACTGCGGGTCGGACAGCTTGACCGAGATGATCGCGGTCAGCCCCTCGCGGACGTCCTCGCCGGAGAGGTTTTCGTCCTTGCCCTCCTTGAGGAACTTCTGCTCGCGCGCGTAGCGGTTGACGATCGTCGTCAGCGCCGCGCGGAAGCCCTCCTCGTGGGTGCCGCCCTCCGCGGTGTTGATCGTGTTGGCGAAGGTGTAGACCGACTCCGAATAGGAGTTGTTCCACTGCATGGCGATCTCGACCGCGATGCCGTCGCCCTCCTCCTCGAAGGCGATGATCGACGCGTGCGCCGGCTCCTTCTTGTTGTTGAGGTGCTCGACGAAGTCGGCCAGGCCGCCCTCGTAGAAGTAGCTGACGGTGCGGGCCTCGCCGTTGATGTGGTCGGGGCGCTCGTCGGTCAGCGTGATCGTCAGGCCCTTGTTGAGGAAGGCCATCTCCTGGAAGCGCCGCGAGAGCATCTCGTAGTTCCACGTCGTGGTCTCGAAGATGTCCGGGTCGGGCCAGAACGTGATCGTGGTGCCGGTCTCGTCGGTCTCCTCGCCCTTGGCCAGCGGCGCCATGGGCTTGGAGTGCTCGTAGCGCTGGCGCCAGTAGTGGCCGTTCTGCTTGACCTCGACGTCCATGGCGGTGGACAGCGCGTTGACGACGGCCGAGCCGACGCCGTGCAGGCCGCCGGAGACCGCGTAGGACTGGCTGTCGAACTTGCCGCCCGCGTGCAGCGTGGTCAGCACGACTTCGACGGCGGAGCGCTTCTCCACCGGGTGAATGCCCGTGGGGATGCCGCGGCCGTCGTCGATCACGCGTACGCCGTTGTCGGCGAGCAGCGTGATGTCGATCATGCTGGCGTGGCCGGCCAGGGCCTCGTCCACCGCGTTGTCCACAATCTCGGTGACGAGATGGTGCAGGCCGCGCTCCCCGGTGGAGCCGATATACATACCCGGGCGCTTGCGAACCGCCTCAAGCCCTTCGAGTACGGTGATTGAGCTAGCGTCGTAGGACAACTGCGAAATCCTCCTGCCGCGGACACGCGGCGGGGGAGGCGTCAAAATACAAAGCTGCCCCTGCCGTGCCCGTCACCGTCGTGAGTGCCCCGATGCGCGGTCACCCGGGGGAGTCGGCTTGCTGCCGGGGTGACACGCAAGCGGACGTGTCCGGAATCCTTTTGCATTCTACCGCCTCCGGAGGCCCAAGGTGGCAATGAACGCGCCTGTGATGCTCCCTAGCTCGTTTTCCCCCCAGGCAAGCATCCCCCCTCCGGAAAGGGGGCCTATCGCGTCTGGGGCTGTCTGATCGCCCTCGGCGCCTAACCGTAGCGGCGAAGCGCCTGCTGCGGATAGCGGCTGGACGTGCTATCCGTAGGTGTCTCCTGGGCCACGGCTTCCGGTCACCCGCAATCCACCTGACGGCCGGGGCGCGTTCTGCGGTCCCCTGACCTTGACCTTCGTCACGGTGCCGTCGCCGAGCTCCTCGTTCAGCCTGCGTACGAGGGTGCGCGCGAGCAGCCGCACCTGCGTGGCCCAGGCGGTCGAGTCGGCCAGGATCACCACCTCGCCGTCGGCGAAGGACTCGGGCCTGGTGTGCGCGGCCAGGTCAGGGCCCACGATGTCGGGCCAGCGCCCGAACACCCCGCCGACCGCCGCCGACCGCTCCCAGCCGCGATCGGCCAGCAGGTCCGCGATCGCGCGTCCGAAAAGCTGTGGATCGCCGCCATCCCGGCGCGGCCCCGCGGCCTTGCGCCTCGGCGCGCGCCGGGGGAGCTGCCCGCGCTTGGCCGCGTCGGCCTTGGCCTGGGCGAGCTTCTCCCTGGCCATGGCCGCGCCCTTGGCCGTGGGGTTGTCCTCATCGGACACGGGTCACGCTCCCCTCCGCGACGTCGAATCTGGCTCCCACGAGCTCTTGCGGTACGTCGTCCGCCACCGCGGCGGTGATGAGCACCTGCTCGGCCGGCGCGACGATCTCGGCGAGCCGCCGCCTGCGCTGGCTGTCGAGCTCGGCGAACACGTCGTCGAGTATCAGCACGGGATCGCCGCCGTCGGCCCGCAGCAGGTCGTAGGCGGCCAGCCGCAGCGCCAGCGCGAACGACCAGGACTCGCCATGGCTCGCGTAGCCCCGCGCGGGCAGGTCTCCGATGCCGAGGATCAGGTCGTCGCGGTGCGGGCCGACGAGCGTGACGCCGCGTTCCAGTTCCGCGGAGCGGACCTCCAATAGCCGCTCCCGCAGACGTTCTTCAAGGGTTTTCCCCAAGTCTGTGGATAACGTCTGTGTATCGAAAGATCCCCGTTCACCGGCGGCTTCGCCTTCCGCGACACCCTCATCCGCATCCCCACCTGTGGACAACGTGCTGCGGTACGCCAGCGTCGCCGGAGCGCTCGCGGGGGCCAGCGCCGCGTACGCACCGGCCACCAGCGGGCGCAGCGCCTCGATGAGCTCCAGCCGCGCCCGCAGCAGCTCGGCGCCGTGCCTGGCGAGGTGGGCGTCCCACACCTCCAGGGTGCTCAGCGCGTCACCCGCGCCCGCCGCCGCGAAGGCGCTGTCGCTCTCAGCCCGCCGGGCGCTCCTGGCGCCTCTGCGGGCCTGCGCGGCCGTGCGCAGCAGGGCACCGCGCTGCTTCAGCACCCGGTCGTAGTCGGCGCGGACGCCGGCGAATCTGGGTGTCCTGGCCACCAGCAGGTCGTCGAGGAAGCGGCGGCGCTCGGACGGGTCACCCTTGGACAGCGCCAGGTCCTCGGGGGCGAACAGCACCGTGCGCAGCAGGCCGACGACGTCGCGCGGCCTGGACACGGGGGAGCGGTTGAGCCGCGCGCGGTTGGCCCGGCCCGGGTTGATCTCCAGCTCGATGAGCGCCCGCCGGTCGTCCCGCTGGACGGCGCAGCGCACGATCGCCCGGGCTGCCCCCTGGCGGACGAGCGGTGCGTCGCCGGCCACCCGGTGGCTGGAGTGCGTCGCGACGTAGCCGAGGGCCTCGACCAGGTTGGTCTTGCCCTGGCCGTTGGGCCCAACGAACGCCGTGACGCCCGGCTCCAGGCCGAGCTCCACGGACGCGTAGGACCTGAAGTCGGTCAGCGAGAGGTGGGCGACATACACCCCACGAAGGTTAGTGGGCCACGCGAGCCACCGGGGTCACCGGCATGCGATCCCGGTGGAAAACCGCTATCGGTCGAACTCGCGCGGAGGCGTCACGTCCGCGCCCGGCGCATCGGCGCCCTTGCCCGTGCTGCCCTCGGTCGAGGTGATCGCGTGGCCGCCGAACTGGTTGCGCAGCGCCGCGACGACCTTCATCGCGGGGGAGTCGTCCTGGCGTGAGGCGAACCTGGCGTAGAGCGCGGCGGTGATGACCGGCAGCGGCACCGCGTGGTCGACGGCCGCCTGCACCGTCCACCGGCCCTCGCCGGAGTCCTGGGCGTAGCCGCGGAGCTGGTCGAGGTGCTCATCGTCGTCGAGCGCCCGCACCAGCAGGTCGAGCAGCCAGGATCGGATCACGGTGCCGGTGCGCCAGCTGCTGAAGGAGCCCTTGACGTCCTTGACGACGTCGGAGGCCTCGAGCAGCTCCCAGCCCTCCGCGAACGCCTGCATCATGCCGTATTCGATGCCGTTGTGGACCATCTTCGCGAAGTGCCCGGCGCCGACCTCGCCGGCGTGGACGAAGCCGTCCTCGCCCTCGGGCTTGAGCGTCTGGAAGATCGGCATCAGCCGGTCGACGTAGGCCTTGTCGCCGCCGCACATGAGCGCGTAGCCGTTCTGCAGGCCCCACACGCCGCCGCTCACACCGCAGTCGACGAAGCCGATGCCCTTCTCGGCCAGCTCGGCGGCGTGCCTCTGGTCGTCCACATAGTGGGAGTTTCCGCCGTCGACGACGATGTCGTTGTCGCGGAGCAGCTCGCCGAGGTCGTCGACCGTGGACTGGGTGGGTTTGCCGGCGGGGACCATGACCCAGATCACGCGCGGCGCCTGCAAGCGTTCGACCAGGTCTTTCAGACTGGCCACGTCGCTGATCGACGGATCGCGGTCGTAGCCGACGACCTCGTGACCGCCGCGGCGCAGCCGTTCGGCCATGTTGCCGCCCATCTTGCCCAGTCCGACCATGCCGATCTGCATGTTGTCCTACCCCCTTGTCAGACTTCCATCATCCCCGATGACAGGTTCAGCCTGACAGGCGGATGGGCATGATCAGATAACGGTAGTCCGTAGCGGCTCCGTCCTCCACAGGCTTGCCACCCGTGAGGATAGCGGGCTTCGTCGACGTGGTCATCTGCAGGCGCGCCACGTCCGAGTCGATGGCGCCCAGGCCCTCGAGCAGGAACTGGTGGTTGAAGGCGATGTTCATCTCCTCGCCCTCGTAGTCCACAGGGATTGCCTCGACGGCCTGTGCCTCGTCGCCGCTGCCCGCCTCGAGGACGACCTCGCCGCTCTTGAACGCCAGCCGGACCGGGGTGTTGCGCTCGGCGACCAGGGCCACGCGCTTGACCGCCTCCACGAACGACCCTGTGGACAGGTCCGCGCGCGCGGAGAACTCCGTGGGCAGCAGCGATCGGTACTTGGGGAACTCGGGGTCGAGCAGCCGCGTCGTGGTGCGCCGTCCCGCGCTGGAGAACCCGATCATGCCCTCGCCGGTGCCGCCGGCGGAGCTGAGCGCGATCTCGACCTCCGCGCCGGTCGTGCCGAGCGCCTTGGCCGTGTCGGCCAGCGTCTTGCCGGGGATCATCGCGATGGCGGCGAAGTCGGGCTGCTCCGGCTGCCACTTCAGCTCGCGTACGGCCAGCCGGTAGCGGTCGGTCGCGGCGAGGGTCACGGTGTCGCCCTCGATCTCCATCCGCACGCCGGTGAGCATCGGCAGCGTGTCATCCCGGCCCGCGGCGACGGCGACCTGGCCGACGGCGGAGGCGAACACGTCGCTGCCCACCCGGCCCGCGGCCGGGGGCATGGCCGGGAGCGACGGGTAGTCCTCCACAGGCATGGTCAGCAATGTGAATCGCGCGCTACCGCACGTGACGACCGCCTTGGCGCCGTCCACGACGAAGTCCACAGGCTGTGCGGGAAGGGCGCGGGTGATCTCCGCGAGCAGCTTGCCCGAGACCAGGACGACCCCCGGCTCGCCCGTGTGGAGTTCGAGCGTCACCTCGGCGGAGACCTCGTAGTCGAATCCGGAGAGCTTCAGCTGCTGCTCTTCCGTGACCTCCAGGCGCATGCCGGCGAGGACGGGCACCGACGGCCGCGCCGGGAGGCTGCGTGCCGTCCATGCCACCGCCTCAGCGAGGACGTCTCGCTCGATTCGGAACATCACGGTGATCGGCCTCCTGGGTTCGTCGCTGATTCAAGGTTCACTCTCCCGCACCTGAGCTCCGGGAGAACCCCTCTATGAGTCTTTGAGTTTCTTAGTAAGAGATAGAAGAGGTCATCACACTAGGGGCTGTGGGAACTGTGGACAACCAGCGTTGTGGCTGGTCAGCCGCCCTGTTTTCATCCACTGCCGGTGTGGGCGAAGCCTGGGGGAAACTCCGGCGCCTGGGGACGGCGATTCTTTGCCCACAGCTCTTCCCCAGATCATGGTGCGTTCATCCACGGACATCCGGGGGTTATCCACGAGGTTTCCACAGGTTGTCCACGGGGTAAATCGGACCCTCCTGGAGCCCCAGATCGACTGTTCACAGGCCGTCCACACGTTATCCACGAGTCATCCCCAGTTCTCCCCAGGATGTCCCCACCGTTGTCCCCAGCCCTTGTGGGCGGATTTTTCCGGCCATTGCCCGGCATAAGGCCGAACCCTTTCGGCGTTTCCGCTGGTCCACAGTGTTTTCCACAGGCTGTGCATGACTATCAGGACCCGCGCTGTGTCTGCTTGATCCGCATTGTCAGCTCGTTGACCTGGTTGTACATCGACCGGCGCTCGGCGATGAGCGATCGGATCTTGCGCTCGGCGTGCATGACGGTGGTGTGGTCGCGGCCGCCGAACTGCTGGCCGATCTTCGGCAGCGACAGCTCGGTCAGCTCCCGCGCCAGATACATGGCGATCTGCCGGGCGTTGACGAGCGCCCGGCTGCGCGAGGTGCCGCACAGGTCGTCGATGCTGATGCCGAAGTAGTTGGCGGTCTCGCTCATGATCGCGGCGATCGTGATCTCGGTGTCCGACTCCGAGGTGATCAGGTCCTTCAGCACGACTTCGGCGAGCTGCAGGTCGACGCCCTGCCGGTTGAGGCTGGCGAACGCGGTCACCCTGATCAGGGCGCCCTCCAGCTCGCGGATGTTGGTGGAGATGCGGCTGGCGATGTACTCCAGCACCTCGGGCGGCGCCGCCAGGCCCTCCTGTATGGCCTTCTTCCTGAGGATCGCGATCCGGGTCTCCAGCTCGGGCGGCTGGACGTCGGTGATCAGGCCCCACTCGAACCGGTTGCGCAGCCGGTCCTCCAGCGTGATCAGCTGCTTGGGAGCGCGGTCGCTGGAGATGACGATCTGCTTGTTGGCGTTGTGCAGCGTGTTGAAGGTGTGGAAGAACTCCTCCTGCGTCTGCTCCTTGCCCTCCAGGAACTGGATGTCGTCCACCAGCAGGATGTCGATCGCCCGGTAGCGGCCGCGGAACCCGTCGGCCTTGTGGTCGCGAATGCTGTTGATGAAGTCGTTGGTGAACTCTTCGGAGCTCACGTATCTGACCCGCGCGCCGTCGTAGAGGCTCTGGGCGTAGTGCCCGATCGCGTGCAGCAGGTGCGTCTTCCCCAGCCCGGAGTCACCGTAAATGAAGAGGGGGTTGTACGCCTTCGCCGGCGACTCGGCCACGGCCACGGCCGCCGCGTGGGCGAATCTGTTGCTGGCTCCGATGACGAATGTCTCGAATGTGTACTTTTGATTGAGCCTGGCCGGTTCGCTGGGCTTGTTACTCTTCGCCTCCCACCGGTTCGGCGCCGGTTCCGGCGCTTTCTCCACAGGTGGTGTGTACGGCTGTGCCTGTTCAAAAGAGAAGCCCGGCTGTGGATATTCGGTGGATATCCGGTCCGGCTCCGGCTGTGGAGAATAGAACTGCGGTGGCTCCGAAGCCTGCTGGTGCTGCGGTTGCAGCGGCTGTGAGTAACGCGGGTGACTCTCCACACCCTGGGGATAACTCTGAGCCACAGACTGTTGATGACCATCGATGGACGGCTGCTCGGGCGCCGTCGTGTCGATCATCACGGCCAGCCGCATGGTCCGGCCGAGCTCCTGGGACAGCGCGTGCGCGACGAGCGGGCGCAGCTTGCCCTCGATGAGGTCTTTGAGGAAGTCGTTGGGGACGCCGAGCACGATCGTGTCGTTGGCCAGGGCGATCGGACGCACCATCGACAGCCAGGTGCGCTGCTGGATCGGCACGTTCTCATTGAGGAAGTTGCCCAGAGCCCTCGCCCATACCGTGCCGAGGTCGACACTGTTCACAGTGCGGTTCCCCCTCCTCCCTCTCGCGGCCCCCCGCGATCGTTTATCCACATGGAGCGGTCGCCCGGTCGTTCGGCGGCTCCTTCGTCCACAGCGTGGCGGCCGGGCTTCGTACCCAGGCCCTCCACAGGATCTCCACAAGTTGTGCACAGTGTTTCGGCGGGTCCGGAAGGGCCGACAGTAGCCATGTGCACAGCTGTGTTCAAGACGTTGTCCACAGCCTAGTGGCACCGGGGTGCACATACTGTGGACGCCGCTGGGCCCGTGGAAAACCCGCCTGTGGATTGGTGGATAACCCGTCCAGTTTGACCTGGGGCGTGCTTGCCCCGTAACGTACGACGGTCGGCTTGTCACGCGACGGCTATTTCGCGTGCCCTCGCTTCCCTGACATGCCATTCATGTGTGTTTACGCGCCCTCGGGCGCACCATCAAGCCTGGAGCCCACCCGTGAGCAAGCGTACTTTCCAGCCGAACAACCGTCGCCGCGCAAAGACCCACGGCTTCCGGCTGCGGATGCGCACCCGGGCCGGTCGCGCCATCCTCGCCGCTCGCCGCCGCAAGGGCCGCGAGAAGCTGTCGGCCTGATCGTCCCGCGCCCGATGACTGGCCCGCCGGCGTATCTCGCCGGCGGGCGTTAGGCGTATACGGTGCTGTCCCGACAATCCCGCATGCGACGCGGGGATGATTTCGAGGCGGCGGTCCGGCGCGGCAAGCGCGCAGGCCGCCCCACCCTGGTGGTGCATCTCGGCACTTCCGGGGAAGAGCCACCTCTGGTGGGTTTCGTGGTGAGCAAGGCTGTAGGTGGCGCTGTTACCCGGAACAAGGTCAAGCGACGGCTCCGACACCTGATGCGGGACCGTCTGGACCGGCTGCCGCGAGGTAGCCTGCTTGTGGTACGCGCCAACCCACCGGCCGCGTCCGCGCGATTCGAGCACCTGGCCGCCGAGCTCGATTCCGCGCTGGATCGTTTGCTCAGGCGGCGCGAGTCCTCGACGGGTGGACACAGATGACGGAGCAGGCGCAAGAGGTGCCGAGCCTCGCCGCTCGGGTGTTGATCATCCCGATCCGGTTCTATCGGGCGTTCATCAGCCCGATGCTCGGTCCGCGCTGCCGTTTTTACCCGTCGTGCAGTGCATACGGACTCGAGGCGATTGCCGTGCACGGAGCTTTGCGCGGCACATGGCTGACTGTCCGGCGCATCGGGCGGTGCCACCCATTCCATCCCGGAGGTTTAGACCCGGTGCCCCCACGCCCGGTCCGGTCCCACGAAACGCAAGGGAGATAGCTCGGTGGAGCTGTCCTGGCTGAGCTGGCTGTATGAAGCCGTAGCCCAAGTCATCATCTGGATCCACACTGCGTACAGCACGGTCCTCAACCCGGACGGCGGGCTGACCTGGGCGCTGACGATCATCACGCTGACCGTGTTCATGCGGGTCCTGATCTTCCCGCTCTTCCTGAAGCAGATGCGCTCATCGCGGAAGATGCAGGAGCTCGCCCCCAAGGTGGCGGAGATCCGCAAACGCTACAAGAACGACAAGCAGCGCATGAACCAGGAGGTCATGGCGCTCTACCAGGGCGCGGGGGCCAACCCGCTCGGTGGCTGCCTGCCCATCGTGGCGCAGTTCCCGATCTTCATCTCCATGTTCACCGTGCTGCAGGCGATGGCCAACGGCCGTCCGGTGTACGGCATGAGCAAGGAACTGGTCGAGAGCGCCCGGTCCGCGCACATCTTCGGCGCGCCGCTGCCCGCCAACTTCTTCATGTCCTCGGCGGACATCGCGAGCTTCGACGCGGGCGTCGTACAGACCAAGATTGTCCTGGGCATTTTCGTCGCGGTCAGCTCGCTGACGACGTTCCTGACCGTCCGGCAGAGCGTCACCCGCTCCATGGCGCAGATGCCGGACAACCCCATGGCGCAGCAGCAGAAGATCCTGATGTACATCTCGCCGCTGTTCGCGTTCTTCAGCCTGAACTTCCCGCTCGGTCTGATCATGTACTGGGTCACCACCAACGTGTGGACGCTCGGCCAGCAGCACTGGTTCTACAGCCGGAACCCGATGCCCGAGTTCGACGCCAAGGGCAACGTGGTCCCCGTGCAGCCCAAGCAGGGGCTGCTCAGCAAGTTCCGCAAGACCACGCCGGAAGAGCAGGCGCCTCCGCCCCCGCCGGAGCCTAAGATCATCAGGCAGCAGCCGAGCCGCCAGCCCCGCAGCAAGCGCACCGGCAGCAAGAAGTCTTGAACACGAAGGAGAGGCCGGCCATGACCGAGGCCGAGCAGGAGAAGGCTCCTGATCTCACCACGCTCGAGCAGCTCGAGCAGGAGGGTGAGATCGCTGCCGACTATGTCGAGGGCCTTCTCGACATCGCCGACATCGATGGCGACATCGACATGGACGTCGAGGGCGACCGCGCCATGGTCTCCGTCGTGGGGCTCAAGGGCACGGAGCTGGTGGGGCCCGGGGGAGAGGTCCTGGAGGCGCTGCAGGAGCTGACCCGGCTGGCCGTGCACCGGCAGACGGGGGAGCGGTCGCGGCTGATGCTCGACGTGGCCGGCTACCGCGAGCGCCGTCGCGCGGAGCTGACCAAGCTTGGCACGGAGGTGGCCAACCAGGTCAGGGAGCGTGGCGAGCCGAAGTCGCTGCATCCCATGACGCCCTTCGAGCGCAAGATCGTTCACGACGCGGTGGCGGCCGCCGGGCTCCGCAGCGAGTCCGAGGGCGAGGAGCCCCAGCGGTACGTGGTGGTTCTGCCCGCCTGAGCCTGTGACACGTCCGGCTCGTCGTCCGATGCGGCCGTCTGCCCGCCTGAGCGCGCGGTAGGCGGTCGTTTTCGTATTTTGTCCTCCTACGTGCTCCGTACGGTTTATATGTGCTCTTAGATCCCTATAAGGCTCTACTGGTGCCTGATGAGCCCAGCCACGATGGTGGCGTGCACGAAGGTCGCCTTGAGCACGCCCGCTAGTCTTCCCTTGTGATCGCCCATCTAGCGTCTTCGGTTCTCTGTGTTTACCTAAGTAAACCGGACACCGGCGTAGCCTCGTCGCACGCCGACCGAGGTCGGGCAGCGAGCCAGTGGAAGCCGAAGCCGCGTCCGTCCGGCAAGCCGGGCAGACCGTGGCCGAGAACCGCGTTGTCGGGGCCTGACTCCGCACTCCTGGACGGAGTGTGGCTCTTGGGCCACCGCCCCGCGGGACGCTGTCCCACGGGGCGGACACCAACGGGGGGACCGGGCGCCAGTCAGACACCCGGCTGCGACAGAATGTTGTCTCACGATTACCATCCGTCGCAGCCTATTGGCCGGAGAAATCCAACAACAGTTCTACCGGTAACCACCAGCTCGCATAGCGAGCGCCAGCAACAGTTCATACCCTTGGATAGGGACTGTTTCCTTTGAGGGTTCACGCCCGGCTACGACATGAGCACCAAGAGAGGGCCACCAACCAGTGAGCGATGAGCTTCCGGCGCCGCCGGACATAGCGCGGGACGTCTTCGCCGGGGAGGCCTGGGATCGCGCCAATGCGTTCGCCCGGCTGCTGGCGGGACCCGGCGTCGTCCGCGGGCTGCTGGGTCCGCGTGAGGTGCCGCGGATCTGGGACCGCCACCTGCTCAACTGCGCGGTGGTCGCCGAGGTCGTGCCGCCGGACGTGCGCCTGGTGGACATCGGCTCGGGTGCCGGGCTGCCGGGGCTCGTGCTGGCGATCGTACGCCAGGACATCGCGGTGACTCTTCTGGAGCCGTTGCTTCGCCGTACCGTGTTCCTAGAGGAGTGCGTCGACGCGCTCAAGCTGGACAACGTCGAAGTGTTGCGCGGGCGGGCGGAGGAGCTGGCGGGCAAGCGCGAGTTCGACGTTGCCAGCGCCCGCGCTGTGGCGCCGCTCGACCGGCTCCTGACCTGGGCGATGCCGCTGCTCCGTGAGGGCGGCGAGCTGATCGCCATGAAGGGGGAACGGGCCGCCGGTGAGCTGGCCGAGGCCGAGGAGCAATTGCGGGCCAGCGGAGCCCGAACGGCCGAGCTTGTGACCGTCGGGCACGGTAAGGTCGAGCCGCCTGCAACATTGGTTCGGGTGGTAGCGGGTCGCGCGCCGGAGCGAGTCAGGCGGCGACAAAGGAGGTGACGGTTGTGCCAGTCGCGTCATGCGGTCTTGGATGGCCGGGCAACCCTCCGTCCGAGAGTCCAACCGGGATTGGCTGGCCCGAAATGGGCGTGTCGCGACAGCAAATTCCCGGCACTGGCACACCACTGGTTGAAAGGATGGCCATCGTGACCCAGACTCCCCTGAACCCCGGTGATTCACCGTTGGTACGAGAGGCGCTCAGCTCAGTGGTTTCACGTGAAACATCCGCAACCCAGACGGCCGCCCAACCCGGCGAGGCCCCCGGCGACGGCAACGGCGACGGCACCTGGCCCCGCCCGGCCAAGTGCCGGGTGATCGCGGTGGCGAACCAGAAGGGCGGCGTCGGCAAGACCACCACGTCGGTGAACATCGCCGCCGCCCTGTCCATGCACGGCCAGCGCGTGCTCGTGGTGGACCTGGACCCGCAGGGGAACGCCTCCACGGCTCTGACGACCGAGCACCACGTCGGCGTCCGGGACGTCTACCAGGTCCTGGTCGACGACCTGCCCATGGCAGACATCGTCAAGCAGGTTCCGGAAATGCCGAACCTCTACTGCGCGCCGGCCACCATCGACCTGGCGGGTGCGGAGATCGAGCTGGTGTCGTTGGTGGCGAGGGAGACCCGCCTCCGTCGCGGGCTGGCGGCGTACAAGGCGATCGAATTCGACTACATCATCATCGACTGCCCGCCGTCCCTCGGCCTCCTGACGGTCAACGCCTTGGTGGCCGCGGACGAGGTCATGATCCCCATCCAGTGTGAGTACTACGCGTTGGAGGGCGTCACCCAGCTCATCAGGAACGTGGACCTCGTCAAGGCCCACCTGAACCCGACGCTGCGGCTCTCGACCATCGTCCTGACGATGTACGACGGGCGTACGCGGCTGGCGTCGCAGGTGGCGGACGAGGTTCGCGCGCACTTTGGCGACACGGTGCTGAACACGGTCATCCCTAGAAGCGTCCGTCTGTCGGAGGCGCCCAGCTATGGGCAGTCGGTCATGACGTACGATCCGGGGTCGAGCGGTGCCATGGCCTATATGGACGCTGCCCGCGAGATAGCCCATCGCGCCAAAGTGGCCTGACTCCGAGTAGGGGCCGCTTCCGCTGTTGACCCGGTGGCGGAGGCGTGAGGCGTACTCGTACGTTCCTGTTGACCACGTTCAGACCCGGGTCCATTTGGCTGTGCGGTCGGCACGGAAGCGCTTCATGTTGCACCCCGATCCG
Source organism: Nonomuraea basaltis (assembly GCF_005893125.1). Lineage (GTDB taxonomy): Bacteria > Actinomycetota > Actinomycetes > Streptosporangiales > Streptosporangiaceae > Nonomuraea > Nonomuraea basaltis. Next base: position 31,886 of record NZ_VCJS01000134.1, read on the forward strand.
TTACGAGAACCGGCGGCCACCTGCGACCACCTGCGACCACCCGCGACCACCGGCGCCTCCAGCCGCCAGCGTCGACCGCCACACGGGCACGGGGGCTACACACGGGCACAGGGCCACACGAGCACGAGGCCACACGAGCACGAGGCCACACGAGCACGAGGCCACACGAGCACGAGGCCACACGAGCACGAGGCCACACACACGAGCATCGGCCACCACCCATGCCCCGCCACCCGCCACCACCGCCCGCGGCCACCGGCACCACCACTCTGGGCTCCGACCGCCATCCACAAGCGGCGACTATCCCATCCCCAGCGACGGCCGCCATCCACAAGCTGCCGACCATCATCGGCCACCATCATCGACCAGCAGCCGACCACCCGATATCGCTGTCGGCCGCCATTCACCAACCGCGGCCGCCATCCATGGCCGCCGGGCGCTATCGAATCTCTCCACTGTCGGGATCGGGCCGGTCTGGTGTGCCGTTCGCGCGATGCACCGAACCCTGCGCTGATGCCCTCGGTGTCCGGGTGGAGGTGTGTCGTTCCCGTCCGACTGACGGCGATGCAAGCCGCGTGCCGTGCGCGCCTGAAGCCGCCCGCGCTAGCCAAGGAGCGCCACAGAAGCGAGTCGTGGGGTTGGGCACGCACTGGGAAAAGCGGCGATGGGTCGGCTGGGATAGGCCGGTGGAGAGTCCACATGCCGAGGACGGTCACGAGTTGGGCAGATTTGTGACCGTGTCGGTGTAAATCCAACAGGACGGTGTGTGGCGAGAGGGCGCCCCGCCGGGCCCGCGACGGTAACCTCTCCTGGAGTGACCGGAATCGGCCGGGTGGATGAGGAGACGTAGTGAGTCAGCAGCGGCGGGGATTGGGCAAGGGGCTCGGGGCGCTCATCCCGACCGGTCCCATCGTTGACGGCACGGGGGCGGTTGCGGCCCCGGCCAACGGATCGACGGGGGAGACCGGCCCGAAGCCGATTGCCGGAGCGTACTTCAAGGAGGTCGCCCTCAAAGCGATCGTCCCGAACCCGCGCCAGCCACGTGAGATCTTTGACGAGGAGCGGCTCGAGGAACTGGCCGCATCCATCCGTGAGGTCGGCCTGCTGCAACCCATCGTGGTCCGGCCGGTTGGCGGTGGGCAGTATGAGCTGGTCATGGGGGAGCGGCGCTGGCGCGCGTGTCAGCAGGCCGGGCTCGATCCGGTTCCCGCGATCGTCCGCAACACGCAGGACACGGATCTCCTCCGGGACGCGCTCATCGAGAACCTTCAGCGCGAGCAACTGAACGCCCTCGAAGAGGCTGCCGCGTACCAGCAACTCCTCGACGACTTCCAGGCGACTCACGAGCAGCTCGCTCAGAGGGTGGGGCGGTCCCGGTCTCACATCACCAACACCCTCCGCCTCCTGAACCTCCCGCCCGAAGTCCAGCGCACGGTGGCCGCCGGTGTCATCAGCGCCGGGCACGCCCGAGCCCTCCTTGGCCTCGACTCCGCCGAGGAGCAGATACAGCTCGCCAAGCGAATCGTGGCTGAGCTCCTCTCGGTCCGGGCCGTGGAGGAGATCGTCGCCATGGGGAGCGCCAAGGCCGCCAAGAACGCGCCGCGGGAGCGCCAGCCGGCCAAGCCGACGGCACCCGGCCTGATCCACCTCGCCGACCGTCTCTCGGACCACTTCGAAACCAAGGTGAAAGTCGACCTGGGCCGCCGTAAGGGCCGGATCGTCGTAGAGTTCGCCACCATCGACGACCTTGAGCGCATCATCGGCACCATGGCGCCGGAGGCGGTCCGCGCCATGCGGGAGACGGAGGACTGACGGCGTTTCACGGTTTCACGTGAAACAACCGCCTCTCGCATCCACCTCCACTCCCGCCTCCATCTCCCTGACGCGTCCTGATCCCTGCGCTTCCAACTGCGGGGTCAGCGACAGATGACGTCCGCTATGCGGCAGCGGATCCATTAGCACTCGGCGACCGGCTGGCATCGCCAGCCCACCGGCCCGCCACGACCGGCCCGCCACGACCGGCCCGCCACGACCGGCCCGCCACGACCGGCCCGCCACGACCGGCCCGCCACGACCGGCCCGCCACGACCGGCCCGCCACGACCGGCCCGCCACGA
>NZ_VCJS01000654.1 GCF_005893125.1 Nonomuraea basaltis
ACCACACGCGATCCGGCCCCGGTCGCTGCGCCACCGACGGGTTCGACACCCTGGCCGACGGCGGGACGCTCGGCACGTTCGGGAACCGCCGCGGCGTGCTGGGGAACTGCCCCTTTCGCCGTTACTTCGGGTCGAGCCGAGATAACGGGAATTCCGGCCATGGGTGGATCTTGAGCGCTCTGACCTGCTGCAACGTCGAGGGGTTCGAGCTCCGCCGTACGACTCGGGGCCCCCGAATAACTGCCGGCCTCCGCTCAGCTCTTCCGCTCACCCAGGACGCAGAACTCGTTGCCCTCCGGGTCGAGGAGGGTCACCCAGTGCTGCTCATCCTGCACGGTGTCGACGCGCCGGGCACCGAGGGAGAGCAGCCGGGCGACCTCGGCCTCCTGGTCGTCGGGGCGGAAGTCGGGGTGGAGCCGGTTCTTCGACGTCTTGCCCTCGGCGACAGGCACGAAGAGCAGCCCCGGCATCC
>NZ_VCJS01000135.1 GCF_005893125.1 Nonomuraea basaltis
AGATGTGTATCAGAGACAGAGACGATGGTCAAGAGCCCAGTCAGGACGAACGGCAACAATCGCCTCTTCAATGGCATGAGTCCTCCGTGATCACGGCAATGATCAGCACCGGATCGGCGTTCGTGGCCGGCCGGTGGCGGATGTATGCGGGGTTCGCGGTGATTTCGCGGGACTGTAGGCGATAGACACTAGGCGGCGGACGGTCGTACCGGGTAGCATCCCGTCGCCCTCGATTAGCACAAAATTCGCCTGTGGATGGAGTGGAGCGGCGCCTTGTCAGCACCCGGCGGGATCGATCTCCCTGTTGACATCGGAGAGGAAGCCAGCGTCCTGGCTGAGCGTGCTCTCGCGGTGGCAGGACGTTTTCAGCACGATGACGTCTTCCCTCTTCACAGCCACAGCGTCGTGGAGATCGTCACCGTGATCGGCGGTGAGGGCTGTCACGTGTCCCCGCTGGGGCGTCAGGAACTGGTGGCCGGCGACGTCCTCGTGCTGCGGCCCGGCGCCTGGCACGGATACGAGGACTGCCGGGCGCTCAACGTCTTCAACCTGTGCGTCGACCCCGCCCTGCTGCGCCGGGAGCTGAGCTGGGCCTGGGAGGACCCGCTCCTCGGCTACCTCCTGCGCGACGGCCCCTACGCGCCGAAGCAGCACGGGATGCTGATCTTCCGGCTCGACGAGGCCTCGCTGGAGCGTTGCGCCGGCCGATTGGACGCCCTGGCGGAACTCCGCGACCAACCCCTGCTGCGCTACCGCGGCGATGTCATCGGCCAGCTGACCCTCGTCCTGGGCGAGCTGGCCCGCGCCGCCGACAACGCCCGCGACCCGCGAGAGCTCCTGTCGACCAGCCACTGTCATCCCACTGCCATGCAGGCCATACAGCTGCTGGAATCCCGCCTCGCCCATCCCTGGACACTCGCCGGCCTGGCCGACGCGCTCCACCTGACCCCGAACTACCTCATCCGGATCTTCAAGTCGGCCACCGGCCTGCCCCCGATGGCCTACCTGACCCGCCACCGCGTGGAGATGGCGGCCATCCTGCTGATCAACACCCGGGACTCCATCGCCGAGGTCGCCGCCACGGTCGGCTGGCCGGACCAGAACTACTTCGCCCGGCGGTTCCGCGCCCACTTCGGGTTGAGCCCGTCGGCCTACCGCGCCCGCAGCATCCGGAACGGAAGATCCTGAGCTTCACGCGGGGAGCGCGGCAGCGGCGGCCGTTGCCGCGAGACAGGCGGGGTTCAGCAAAGCCGGCTCAGAAAGCGGCGGATCACGGCGAGTGGCGTCACTGGGCAATCGACCCAGGGGGGAGAGACCCCTGGACTGCGCCTCAGCTCACCGCCTGCTTCACGAGCGCACTGATCCGCGCCTCCACCTCGGCTGTCACCTCGGTCAGGGCGAAAGCGGCCGGCCACATCGTGCCGCCGTCCAGGTTCGCCTGATCGCTGAACCCGAGCATCGCGTAGCGTGTCTGGAACTTCGCCGCGGGCTGGAAGTGGCAGACGATTTTGCCGTCCAGCGCGTAGGCGGGCATGCCATACCAGAGCCTCGGCGCCAGGGCCGGGGCGCTGGTTGTGATGATGGCGTGGACGCGCTCGGCCAGGAGCCGGTCCGGGTGCTGCATCTCGGCGATCTTCGCGAGTACGTCCCGCATGTCCTGCGCCGCCTTGTCCGCACGTGACCTACGGCGCGCTGCCTTCTTCTGCTCTTGGGCGTGCTCCTTCATCGCGGCCCGCTCCTCGGCCGTGAATCCCTCGTACGTGCTGCTTTCGGTGCTGCTCATGGCAGATTTCCTCCTTGAGGATCTTGATTTTCGGAATCGCCTTGCCGCGTGCCTCAGACGGATGCGGCCTCCCATACGAACCCGTCGGGGTCGGTGAAGGGCCCGGCATCGCTGCCGATCAGGATCCGGCGCGATCCGGTGCCCTCCTGGGAGACGCCGGTGTCCTTGGCGAGGGCGCGGCGCGGGTAGAGCGCCAGCGTGACGGCCGACGACGGGGTGTCGAACTCGACGTACTTGCCGCCGAAGCTCTTGGCCACGGCCAGGCCGCGGTCGACGTAGAACCGCTTGCTCGCCTTGACGTCCGCCACTCCCAACAGGAGCGCGACCTGGTCGATGTGCCGGGCGGCAGGGCCGGTGTCCTTCTTCTTCGAGGTCGCGATCTTGCAGATCGTCCCGTCCGGGGCGCGTACGACGCCGCCGTAGCCCCAGAACCCCTTGGTGGCCGGCTTCAGCGTCGTGGCGCCGGCGTCGAGGGCGGCGCCGATGAAGGCATCGACGTTGCCCGGCTGGGACACCACGAGTGACAGCGCGAACCCACGGAAGCCGGTCGTCGGCGCATCCGAGGCGCGTACGTTCACGTAGGGGCGCAAACCGAAGGCTTGGTAGAAGGCGTCCGCGGCCGTGGGGTCGGGAACTTCCAGGGTGACGGATGCGAAGGAGGTCATGGCAGGTCCTTTGAGCGAGGTGGGTTTGTCGTCGTGTCGGCGGTCGTTTTACGGGGCGGATATGGCAGGGGCAGGCCGGCGGTCACCGGTCCTGCAGGAGCCCGAGGACGTTGCCGTCGGGGTCGGTGACGGTGGCCACCAGGCGGCCGCCGCCCACCTCGTGCGCGGCCTCCTTCACGGTGGCCCCCGCGGCGGTCAACTCGGCCAGCTTCGCCTCGATATCCGGTACGTGCCAGTAGGCCACCGGCGAGGTCATGCCCTGCGGTCCACCGCCTGGCACCAGTCCGATGTGCTGGCCCTCGGCCTCGAAGCCGACGTAGTAGGACGAGTCGGTCTGCGGCGGGATACCGAGCAGGGCCGCGTACACCGCCTTGGCCTTGCTCAGGTCGGACACGGGGTGCAGCACGGTCTTGATTCCCTGGGTGGAAGAGCCGGTCATGGTCACTCCTGTCGTCGTGGGTCGCATCGACCCGCTGTTTGCGTACTCACAGCTTTGCTTCCGGACCGGCCGACCCACATCCGTGGTGACCACGGAACCGCCCACGGATCGATGGCACGGATCGCGCACGGTGGCCACTGCGGATGGGGGTGCGGAGGAAATGCGGCAAACTGGGACAGTGTTGGCAGCAGTGGAGATCTCGCCTCGGGAAGCCGAGGTACTGGAACTGGTCGGGGCCCATCTCAGCAACGCTGAGATCGCGGCACGGCTGTTCATCTCGGTGCGTACCGTGGAGAGTCACGTCTCCTCGCTGCTGCGCAAGCTGGAGGTGCCGGATCGGCGGGCGCTCGCCCAGCGTGCGCCCGAGCCGGCCGGCGCCGGCCCGTCTCACCCGGCACCGGTTCTACCGGCCCCGCTGACCTCGTTCATCGGCCGGGTGAGCGAGCAGGCCGAGCTGACCAAGATGATCAAGGCACACCGTCAAGTGACCGCGGTCGGTCCCGGCGGAGTGGGCAAGACCCGGCTCGCGTTGGCGGTGGCCGCGGAAGCAGCCGGCGAGTACTCCGACGGGGTGTGGTTCGTCGACCTCGTTCCGGTCACCGATCCGGACCTGATCGCGACCGCGGTCGCCGGGGCGCTCGGCCTCGGTGAGCAGCCCGGCCGCGACATGACCGAGTCCGTGGTCGCCGCGCTGGCCGACCATCACGCGTTGCTGGTGCTGGACAACTGCGAGCACGTGGTGGACGGGGTGGCGCTGTTTCTCGAGCGGCTGCTGGGGACGTGCCCTCGAGTGTCGGTGCTGGCGACCAGCCGGGCACGGCTGATGGTGCCCTTCGAACGGGTGTATCCGGTCCCTCCGCTGTCGCTGGCCGACGACGGTGAGTCGGACGCGGTCGCGTTGTTCATGGAGCGGGCGGCGGCGGTGGGCCGGCCGCTGGATCCGCCACTGCGCGACCAGATCGCCTCCATCTGTGAGCGGCTGGATGGAATGGCGCTGGCGATCGAGCTGGCCGCCGCCCGGTATCCCACGCTCGGGCTCGACGGCATCACCGCCGCCCTGTCCCACCCGCTGCGGATGCTCACCGGCGGCTCCCGTGCCGATGAACGGCACCGTTCGGTGCGGGCGGCGCTGGACTGGAGCCATGCCCTGTTGGAGCCGGACGACAAGGCGCTACTGCGCCGGGTGTCGGTGTTCGTGGCGCCGTTCACCGCTACGGCGGCGGCGGAGATCGCCGGGGCCGAGCAAGGCCTGGTCGCCGACGGACTGGCCCGGCTCGCCGAACAGAGCCTGCTGGTGGTGACGGCGTCCCCGGGCAGGACCGAGTACCGGGCGCTGGAGACCATCCGCCAGTACGGAACGGAACGGCTCACCGAGGCCGGTGAGCTGGTCGACGCTCGAGCCCGGCACCTTCGCTGGTGCCTGTCCATCGCCGCCGACCTGGCGGTGCCACGGGCGGACTGGCGGGCCCGCTTCGACCAGGTGGCCGACGAGCTTCGCGCGGCCCTCGCGTGGGCGGCCGACCAGCCAGATCAGCGCACCTACGCCTACGATCTCGCCCGGCACCTGGCGAAGCCGACCTTCACCCGTAACCTCATCGGCGAGTCCCAGCAACGCTACGAGCAGGCCGCCGCCCTCGCCGACGACCCGGCCACCACCGCGTCGATGCTCCGGCAGGCCGCGGCCGTGGCCGGCTGCCGGATGCGAGGCGATGACATGTACCGCCTGCAGCGCGCGGCCGCGGACGCCGCCCGTCGATCCGGGGACACCGCCGGTGCCGCCTGTGACCTGGCGACCGCCGCCACCAACGCGTACCGGTTCTCGGGCAAGTTCGAGCGGATCCCGCCCCTGGAGGAGGCTCTCGCGCTGACCACCGAGGCACGGGAGCTGGCCGGCGACGACCTGGCCGCGCAGGCCGCGGTGGCACTGGCCGAGGCCGCGGTGCTCACCGACGCGTTCGGCGCCGTCCAGGGCCCGACCGACAACGCCGTGCCCGAGACGATCGCGCGCGCCGAGCGGGCGGTCGAGCTCGCCCGCCGGACCGGCGATCCGCTCGCCGAATCCGCCGCGCTCGACGCACTCACCGGCGCTCAGAGCTGGGCCGGTGACACGTTCGCCACCGCGGCCATGGCCCGGCGCCGGATCACGCTCCTGTCGTCCATGCCGATCTCGCCGACCGGCACCCAGGAGCTGATCGACGCACTCGGCATGGTCACCGAGGCCAGCCTCGGCGCGGGGGATGTACCAGGCGCCCGCCGATGGGCACGGCAACTGGCCGACCATCCGTCGCTGGCGGAGGTCGGTCACCAAGCCACGTGCCGGCTGCTGGTGGTCGAAGCGCTGGCGGGCGATGTCGACGAGGTGCTCACCGGCAGCGTCCGGTTCCTCGATGCGTGGCGGCGGGCAGGCAGCCCCACCCGGTCGTTCCTCGGCCCGGCGGTGGCCGGTGTGGCGATGATCCACGGCCTCCGCGACGACCATGGCGCCCGGCGCGAATGGCAAGAGGTCCTCGATCAGCTCGGCACCCCACCAGAACATACCTACGGCTACGGGGCGATCTTCGACGCGATCCTCTTCCTGCACCACGGGCAGGCACCGCAGGCGCTGGAGCGGATGGCGCCCGAGCCGGCCGAGGTGTGGAAATGGGTCACCTGGATCTGGCTCCACTGGTATGTGGCGCTGCGCGCCGAAGCTGCCGTGCTCGCCAGGGGCTCCGATGTCGGCGACCGCCTGGCCGAGGCTCGGACCGTCGTGGCCGGCAACCCAGTCGCCACTGCCATTGTGGAGCGGGCCCAAGCGCTGCTCGACAATGACCAGGAGCGGTTGCTCGCCACGGTAGATGCCTTTGACACCGCCGGCTGCCGCTATCAGTCGGCGCGGACCCTGGTGCTCGCCGGCGGCGACCATGCCGCCCGCGGCGCGGCCGCGCTGGCCGATCTCGGCATCGCCCCGATGGCCCTGCTCAGACCTCCAGTCAACTGAATCCCGGTTCGCGAATCATTCACCCCGCACGTTAAGGCCGGCGGAAGGAAACCATAAGGGCGCTCCGCCACCGTGGAACCATCGAAACCCACACGACCTGGTATCAACAAGACGTTGCGCTGAAGAGGAGAACCACGATGGGAACAGTCCGCTCGAAGGACGGCACCGTGATCGCATTCGACGAGTACGGCCCGGCCGACGCGCCGGCGATCGTCCACGTCTACGGCGCCACCGCACACCGCGCGGTGCAGCCCTCGCCGGCCGCCATCGCCGACGTCGCCGGCGACGACCTACGAGTGATCATCTTCGACCGGCGAGGACGCGGCGAGAGCAGCGACACCGAACCATACGATGTCCAGCGCGAGATCGAGGACATCGCGGCCCTCGTCGCCCACGCCGGCGGCCGCGCCACCTTGCTCGGGGAATCCTCCGGCGCCGTGCTGGCCCTCGAGGCCGCCCGCGCCGGGCTGCCGGTCGACGGCGTGGTGATGTTCGAGCCACCGTTCGTCGTCGACGACCAGCGGCCACCGGTGCCCGCCGATTACCTGCCGCAACTGGACGCGCTCATTGCCGAAGGCCGCCGAGAGGAGGCGCTGAAGCTGTTCACCGTCGAGTCCGTCGGCATCCCCGAAGAGTACCTCGGCGGCATGACCGCCATGCCGACCTGGGAGCCCGCGATCCAGGTCACACCTACTCTGCGCTACGACGGACGAATCATGGAAGGACTGATGGCCGGCGACCCCGCCCCCCTCCAGCGCTACGCCGACGTCACGACGCCGGTCCTCGTGCTTGTCGGCGAGCAAACCTTCCCGTTCCTGCCACCAGCAGCCACCGCGATCGCCGACGTGCTGCCCAAAGGCGAACTGCGACAGATTCCCACCGCCAACCACACCCTCACCGCCGAAGCGGTGGTGCCGGTGCTGCGCGAGTTCGTAACTGGGCACTGACCCGGCCGCACAGGCAGATGACCAAGGCTCGTGCCTCAGTCCTCCAACACCGAGCCGAGCCTTGCCGGATCGTCCCGTAGGCCGGTCTTCCGTAGACATCGGCGCGGATCCGTAAGATCATCGCACCGTGCGACTGGTCCTGGTCGGCTCTCTGCGCGACCGGAGGACGCATGGTTCTACATACCCCACCAAACCGTGGGCACCAGAGCCACCATCAGACCTGGGTCGGTTCAGACGACCTTTCCACCCGGTGCTTGATTGTGCTTCTCTTAGATGCGGGGATTGGTGGTGGACGCTTGGCCGTGGAAGCGGGCAATTCGCTCACCAAACCGGCGAAGAGTATGTGCTCTCTGAGGGTGGTATCTGAAATCGATGAAGCGCGATGACTCCCGCTCCGTCAACGCCCTGCGTGCCACATCGCAGTTCGCGGCCTTGGAGCCGATTTGGGCTGGCATCAGTTCGACCATCCAGTTGCGGGTTCTGCTCGTGTTCGGAGCACTCTTCAACGAGCGCGTCTACGTGCATGACACCCAACTCGTTGACAACCCGCGAGTCGTGGGGGATTTCAGCAGGTCTGACCTGCGGGAGAGCAGTTTTTACCGCCTACTCAGAGAACTCATCACGGCAGGCGTCGTCGCGGTGGGGCTTCGGGAACACAACTACCTCTACCAAGAAGACAGGCTCGATCCCTGCGATTCCCTGACCGACGTCCTGAACAGTTGGAAGAGGAACAGCCCGGACGGCAAGGGTTGGGTCATTTCACCCATCTCGGACGTACGCTCCAGGATGATCGCAGAGCTCGACGGGATTCTCGCTGACGACAGGTCCGTTGTCGTCCGCTACGACTATGCGAAGACCAAGGACGACTTCATGCGGCAGGTTCGCGAGGCAGCGAACTCGCCGGACTCAGTGCTGGCCGGCCTCCTAGCACAGCAGCCGATCGAGCTGCGGAGGCGTTATGACAAGATCCTTTCGAGGCCGCGGTTCTCGCATACGCCGATCTTCGCGCTGCTGCACGATTCCGGATTGCCGGTCGCCAGCGAACTGATCCAGATCCATGGGCTCTTCGACGAAACCGCGCACGCAAGGGCGTTCAACGCGCGAGTTCTGGGGTCTGACTGGGATTCCGAACGGGGCACGGGTCTAGCTGAGGCTGTCCTCACCAATGGAGAGATCGAGCAGAGGCAGGCCGGGCCCCGGCTGGACGCAGCGGAACTCGTGGAGGCGGCCTACCGCATGGTCGAAGGGCCGTCGCCCGACCTGCTCGCCATGCTTCGCGTCGAAGAAATCATGGAGTTGCGCGAGCAGGCCAGAGAGCTTTTCGAGATCCAGTCGTACTTCGAAGTCTCTGACGCTCGCGACCCGGACGACGCGCTGGCCACCGCCTTGGCCGACTGTGCCGCCGACTACTGGCAGCACATATGCGACCATATCCGGGCAACACGCCCGCATCTGACGGTCAAGCCCACCAGTCTCGGCATCTTCCTGCGCAGGAAGATGCCGAGACTGGCAAAGATGGCCGAGCAGTTCGCGACGACCGGCCTGTCCACGCTCACCGAGGTGGCACTCGATTCAGTGCCTTTCGTTGGAAGCAGCCTGGGCGAGGAGTCAAAGCGCCGCATGCTGAAGCACGCGAACCTTGAGTTCGTGTTTTTCACGGAGTCGTCGCGCATGCGGGAGTTGAGGAACTTCTATCCGCACCGAGGCTGGATCTCCTCTGACACGAGATCGATCAAGAGTCGGTGAGTTCAGCGACCTTTCCCTGGGGGGTTCTGATGTTCACTGCACCTTCTCTCACAAAGTGCGACGGGTTCACCTGGGCCCTCCGGCCTGACAGCGGCGACCGCGTCGGCCCAGGTCCCCATGAACAGGACATCTGGCGACTCGCTCGGTCCTTCGCCGCACCGGGCTTGGCGTTTATCGACGTCGGTGCGCATGTCGGCCACTACACCCTTCGGATGGCCGAGGCCTTCGCGAGGGTCATCGCCATCGAGCCGAATCCAGCGGCCCTGCAGACGCTGCGTTTGAATCTCCAGCTCAACGACATCGGCAATGTCGACGTCCACCCGGTGGCTGCACACGAATCCAGGGCGCGACTTCGGCTCTGGGATCCCTTCAACGTGACTGCGGGCCCCTGCACACGCACGCTAACCGCGGACGAGCCGGCGACCGTACCCGCCGACTGCGAGATCTCCACGCTGCACTCCAGAGAGGACGGGTTCGGCGCGTTCCTCGGCGACGTGGACGCTCTCCCGATCGACCTCATCGCGTGCCGATCCAAGGAGAGGGTCCGGCTCATCAAGATCGATATCGAGGGCCATGAGGGAAAGGCGCTAGCGGGCGCAGCCGAGACGATACGTCACCATCAGCCGGCGATCCTGATCGAGATGCACGACTCGATGTATGGAGAACGGATCAAGGACGAGGTGGTCGAGCAGCTGTCGCGGCACGATTACGTGTGGTGCGACTTCTCGCTTTACCAAAGATCGAAGATGACGCAGTCGGACATGTGTCCGTACATTTATGCCGAGCCGGTGAACACAGGGCGCGCGCAGGATTTCCTCGACTTTGCCGAGCGGGCGAACGAGGGTGCGGCTTCACGTTGGGTGACGGCGCTTTGAGACGGCCAGAATCACCACGCTCATCTCCTCGTGCCGTATCCAGCACAATGCATCGAAGTCGCCCACTGCCACCTTCAGCAGGCCCGTCTCCTTGTCGATCGTTTGCAGCGTTCCAGATTCCAGGTCTGTGGAGAGGTACTCCAGCGAGTCGAGAATGAACTTGGCGGCCACCGGATCGTAGCCGTAAATGGAGCGAATCTCCTGCACGGCGGATGCGGCGATCAGGATCTCGTAGTAGCCCTTCATAGCGCGATCTCACGGCGCAGGTCGCTTAGCCGCATCGTTGCCATTCCTGCGTCGAGCTCCGCAATCAACCTTTTTCCCAGCAAGCGATCGGCGACGTCCTCCGCCGCGCTGAGAGCGTCCACACCAGCGGCGGCAACCTCAAGGGGAACCACGGCGGCTACCACATGACCGCCTTGCTCCAAGAGGACTATTTCTCCCGCTGCCGCATGATTGATGGCTTCCGCGACTGCTGCAGCAGTCGCGGGAATCCGCAACGTCCGGTTCCTCATACCCAGATGGCTCTCCATTCATGGACCCTTCAGCTTAGAGCCTTTACCCTGCCACCATCCACGGCAACACTCCAGGTCCGTGACGGACCTCTGACAACGCTCGTCTCGCAGTTCCACGCCAGCTATCGCGCTGGCACCCGGCATCCCGCGAACCGCGGTGCCTCGGGGATCGCCATCCTGGCCGGCCGCCCGCCCTGCCCCGGGGAGCGCCCGGCGATAGCGGAGGCCCGCGCCACCGGCTACTCCGTCACCACGGGCGAGCTGCAGCCCGGGGCGCGAGCCGGGGCGCGCCTGCGGCGGGCGCGCCGTCGCCGGCACGCGCCAGCGCGGCAATGGTGCGCGCGAGCTCGGCGCCCGCGGTGGTGAGCCGGTACAGGTGCCGGGCCGGCCGCCCGCGCGGCGGGTCGGCCTCCCAGACGGTCTCCACCTGCCCGCGCTCGGCGAGGCGGATCAGGATCGGGTAGACCGTGCCTGCCTTCAGGCCGAGGGCGCGGCACAGGTCGTAGCCGTGGCTCCAGCCCGCGCCTGTCTCGGCAAGGGCGGTGATCACGGCCGCAGTCTGCGGGGAGGGACGTCGTGCGCGTGCCATGACTCCAATATCTACCTAGATAGAGTTAGTACGCAAGACCCTCCCGTGCGGGAGCGACACCAACCACGTCGGCGGAGATGGCCGCTGCCCAGCCACGACCAAGCCCGGCTCGATGGGGTGGTACCAGCGCTCGCTGAACATGAACCCGCCGCACCTGGGTGGTACCACCGGTCGCTGAGGCTGGTCGCCTACCCTTTGCGTCTAAGTTCTGCGCGCGAGGACAAGCCGGCACTGCGGGCTGCCGTCGTGGCGTCGGCCCAGGGCCGTCAAGGGGACTGTCGTCACGGTGAATCCGGCTGCTGTCAGGTCGTTGCGGACCGCGTGCAGCGGGCAGGTGCCGTAGTACATGACGAAGGGGGGACGCCACACGGCATTCCGCACCTGCATGGCCAGGTCGAATCCGAGCAGCGCCCAGTACCAGCGCGACGTGATGGGCGGGGGCGCGTCGACCGGGAAGGCGAAGAGCCCGTCAGGCCGTAGTGCGCGGTGCACCTCGGCGAAGAGCGTGGGCCGTTCGGCGGGCAGGAAGTGTCCGAGCGCTCCGAAGCTGACCGCGAGGTCGAAGGCCTCGGCGAAGGGCAGGGCTCGAACGTCGGCCTGTACCCACTCGGCGTCCGGGTGTGCTCGGCGCGCCTGCGCGAGCATGCCGGTGCTGAAGTCGACGCCCGTGATCCGTCCTTGGCACAGGGGTTTGAGGATCCGCATGCCCGCGCCGGTGCCGCAGCACACGTCCAGCCCCTGCCCGAACGGCCCGAGCGGACGCAGAGCGTCGGCGGTTGCGTCAAGAACGCTATCTGGGGTGCGGAAAGGCGTGTGGTCGAACTTCGGGGCAAGCTGGTCGTAGCCGCGCTCGACCGAGGACAGCGCCTGGACCACCAGTTCACGCAGCGACGGGCCTTGAGGCGAGAACACCAACTAAAGGTACATTCTCCGGTGACGGCTCGGACGACAGGCCCAGGACATGTCCGGGCCTGTCGGTGAACGTCAGGGCATCAGCCCCGGAACTCGAAGCCCTCGGCCATCTCCACCAGCGCGTCGCCGGTCAGGCCGGGAGATTGCAGCGCCACGCCGTACCCCTGGCCCTCCGACCAGACGAGCGTGCCGTTGTCCTCGTCGATGTAGGCCCTGTTGCCCTTGACCCGCACGGGCTCGACCTCGGGCATGTCGTCGGCGTAGAAACCTCGCATAGTCTCCACGTTCTCGCCGGCGGCATCGCGTTCATGGAGCGTGGCGATCATCGAGCCCTCACCCGCGGCCCACTTGGACTGGGTGCCGTGGATGGAACCGGAGTCGATGGGGGTAACCCTCTGCCTGGCGAGATCCACCGGCTCGGCGGTGAAGCAGTAGTCGCGTTCACCGCCTTCGATGAGACCGGTGGGGCATCCGGCCACCGCGGAGGCCGGAGCCGCCAACGCCCCGACCACGATGGCGGCGGTCGCACCGGCGAGGGCAGACTGTGTCACCTTACGGCCAGTGGTCTTGGGGCACGGTCGTTCCAAGATCGAATACAGTGTGGTTGCTCACCCCTGTGAGCGCTGGATACGCGGCTGACCGTCGACTGGACCCGCCAGTGGCGCGCGATCGCCTGCCGTCGCAGCCAGGCCGTCGGCAACTCGGTGCTCTACCGCCGGGTCCACCCTGGGCGGCGCCGAACGTGTGCGACTGCTGCTCCGGCGGGGTCAGGCGCGTGCGAGCGCCTGACTCGTACGACCGTCCACGGTAGCCGGCGTTGCGGCCTCATGGGCATCCGGTGTGGCCGCGGCGGTCGTGGTGCGGGGCGCGAAGCCGGCCGATCTTGTCACTGGCGCCTTCGGCGAACCAGACGGTCGTGCCGACGCCCGCGGTGATGCCGAGGGGATCGCTGCCGGGGGTGGGCACCGCGAACTCGGCGATCTTCCCGGTTGGCGTGATCCGTCCGATGCAGTTGGCGGCGCGCTCGGTGAACCACAGGTCTCCGCTCGTGCCTGCGGCGATGTCGAGCGGGAGGCGGCCCTTGGTGAGCTGGAACTCGGTGATCCGGCCGCTCGGTGTGATGCGGCCGATCCGGTCGACGGCGCGCTCGGTGAACCACAGGTTTCCGTCCGGGCCGGTGACGATGCGGTGCGGGTTGCTCTTGGGGGTCGGAAGCGTGAACTCGGTGATCCGCCCGGTCAGGGTGATGCGACCGATCCGGTTGCCGCCCGGATCGGTGAACCACATCGCGCCGTCCGGGCCTGCCGTGATGGCGTGTGGCGAGCTGCCGGAGGTGGGCATCGGAAATTCGGTGATCTTGCCGGATGTGGTGATACGCCCGATCTTGTCTCCGGCCCCCTCGGTGAACCACAGGTTTCCGTCCGGGCCGGTGGCGATGCCCTCCGGGCGGCTGTCGGGGGTGGGGATCGGGAATTCGGTGATGTCGCCGGTGCCGGTGATCCGGCCGATCTTGTTGCCGAGGAATTCGGTGAACCACATGGCGCCGTCCGGGCCGGCGGTCACGTCGAGTGGAGCCCCGTCCGGCGTCGGGATCGGGAACTCGGTGACCTTGCCGTCGTTGCGGATGCGGCCGATCCGGTTGCCGGTCAGTTCGGTGAACCACACGGTGCCGCCCGGGCCGACGGCGATGAATGTCGGGCCGGAACCGGGCGTGACGGGAAACTCGGTGACGATCGGGGTGCGCTGCGTCCCGGCGTGTGCCGGACCGGTGAAGGCGGTGGACATCGCGACGGCGACGCCGACTCCGGTCATCGCCCTGCGGATTCGCCCACTGGAGGTTCTGAAACGCATGATCGGTTTTCTCCTTTTCGAATGTGATCGGGCAGGCCGCTGCGGATTGGCCGCACATCGGCCCGCCCAGAGGATCTGCGAGGGGATGCTGCCGCCTGACGTCGCGTCAGGTGCAACCAGGAGAAATCGGCGACGTTCGGGCTTGCATCTGACGTCGCGTCAGGTAATAGCGTCGATCCGGGTGATCCACATGGATGAGCGATGCTGGAAGATCGGCGACCTGGCCGCGGCGACAGGTCTCACTGTCCGTGCCCTGCATCATTTCGACCGGATCGGGCTGTTGGTGCCGGCGCTGCGTACGCCGGCCGGGCACCGGGTGTACACCGACGGCGACGTCCGCCGGCTGTACCGGATCCTCGCGTTGCGCCAGCTCGGCATACCGCTGGCCCAGATCGCCGAGTCGCTCGACGGCGACCCCGATGGTCTCGGCTCGGCGGTACGTGCCCAGCTCGCCTGCGTCGAGCGAACCATCGAGGCGCAGCGCCACCTGCGTATCCGGCTCACGGCTCTGCTTCAGGCCATCCTGCGGGCCACCGAGCCGTCCATCGACCAACTCATCGAAGCCATGGAGGCACTGGTGCAGGCGAACGACTTCACGCCCGAGCAACTGGCGCAGGCGAAACAGCGACACCTGGAGCCCGGATTTCCCGACAGGTTCGCCGAATGGCAACGACAGGGCGCGGAGATCGTCGCCGAGCTCCAGACGCACATCGAGGGCGGAACGGATCCGGCCGATCCCGCCGTACAGCAGTTGGCCCGGCGGTGGACCGCAGTGATGCGGGACATGGCGGGTGGAGAACCGGCCATGATGTCGTCGATCTATGCCCGGATCGAACGGAAAGGGCCCGAGGCCGCGACCCGCGGCGTGCTGACCGCGCAGGTCTGGAACTACCTCAGGCGAGCATTCGCGATCGGTTTCGGCGCTTGATAACCACAACACTCCATTACTGATGGAAATTAATCCAGGACAGCGACCGGACATTCACCGGGCAATTGCATGTCCGCTTGTCCTAGTGCGCCCTTAAGGTTTCAGGATTTGGCCGCAGCGAGCGGCCGATGATCTCCTGCACGGAAGGCCAAAAGGGGATCAACTACGACACGGGTTCCTGCCCAAGGCGGTCTTCCACGCCATGGCCACCAGGGACGCGCGCAGCTCGCGGAAGCGCTGAGGCGTGACCGGGACCTGCGGCGCCATCCTGGAGGATGGACGGCGAGCGCTGACCGAGGTGGCGGCGCTGCGGCGCGCGGCCGAACGTCTTGGGCCGCCGTGTCAGCCCTCGGCAGCCGCTGCGGCCAGGAGCCGGGCGAGTTCGATCGGCTTGGTGACCATAGGCCAATGGCCTGAGTCGATGTCGACGAAGTCAACATGCTTGGCCTTGGCGAGCTCGGGCACGTCACCGGCGTCGATCCACGCCTGAGCCTGGGCGGGGGTGAATTCGGGGCACACGAGTACGACCGGGACGTCGAACCGTCGCTCGTCCGTCAGACGCACCACGCCCTTGGCCACTCCCTCGGGGACGGGGATCGCAGCGGACGCGAAGATTCGCTTGGCCTCCTCGTCAAGGTCAGCGGAGTCCGGCCCCTCGTATGGGCCCCACCCGGGGAAGGGCATGACACCGTCCTTCGCCTCGAAGAAGTCGGCGTAGGGCTGCCCGTCGGCGGCCGGGAAGCCGCCGATGAGGGCGACTTTGGCGACCTGCTCCGGTCGCGCGTCGGCGGCCAGCCAAGCCAGGGTGCAGGCGGCGGAATGCCCCACCACCATGGGCTTTCCGGACGCTGAGTCCATGGCGGCGAGCACCGCTGCCACCTGGTCGTCGAGCGCGGCTGAGGCGGATCCGTCCCCCTGGCCGGGGAGGGTGAGCGGCACGGGGCGGTGGCCGAGTGCCTCGAGCGTGGGCACGACATCGTCCCATGCGGATCCGTCGAGCCACAGGCCGGCGATGAGCAGGATGTCCATGATCAGTCTTCTTTCTCCAGTGAGGTGAGATCACGTTCGGCGTAGAGCCGGTGTTCCCATTCCTCGTTGAGCACGATGCGGAGACATTCCTTGAAGGGGAAGTTCTCCATCCGGGGCCAGCCGGGCTCGTTGTGAGTCACCTCGGAGGCGAGTTGATCGTCGGTGAGTAACTCCATGACGTGGCGGACCATCGCCTGGCGTTCGCATCGGACCGTGAGCACCTCGTCGAGCGAGGGTCGTGCCTCGCGATCCCACGGGATACCGTCCCACCCGGGCGCCTCGTCCCACGGAAGGTCCAACTGGTGCCACGGCGAGGCGTTGCCGAGGATCATCCGGCCCACCCAGGCAGCGCTGGCGAAGTTGAGGTGCCGCAGGGTCTGGATGAAGGACCACTCGTCGTCGACGCTGCGGTGGAGCGCCGCTTCGGGGAATGTCCTCGCACGCGCGACGGTGCCCTCCCACAGCCGCTCCAGGATCGCCCACGCCTCACGGAACCCGTCGGCGTCGTCGGGGCGCATCCTCGCCCGCTCGGGCATGCGACGGTTCAGTTCGGCCTCGACGAGCGGTGCGATGTCGACGCCGTTCACGACGACGTTCTGCAACTCGCCGCTGATCTCGACGTCGACCAGCTCGACGCCGCGCAGGCGGCTCTGGTTGAACAGGGCGCCGCGGACCCGGGCCCCGGTGAAGTCGACCGCGTGCATGCTGACGTTGTTGAGATACACCTGGGTGAAGGTGGCGTCCCGGAGGCTCACGCGCTCGAAGCGTGCTCCGGTGAGGTCCTGCTGGCGGAACTCGGTCATGGACGGCATGCTAGGACCGATTCCGGACGATCTACTTCCGGTTCATCTCGTGACCACCTAGTCTGCTCGCGTGCCGACCGATCTCAGCCCCACCGCACGAGCTCTGCGAAACCTTTCCATCGTGGCCAGGGCCGTAGCGCGGTGCTGGATCAGCGTTGCAGCCACTCGTCGAGAAGCGCGGCCTCAGCTTTGCTGAGACTGGGCAGTTCGGGCAGGAGGGTGCGGAAGGTCGCAACGACGGCCGCCGGGTCCTGGGTGGGGACAGCGGGCCCATCTGCGAGGATGGCGCGAGCGATCGCGTCGAAGGCGGCGTCGGCCAGGTGCGGGTCGCTTTGCTCTGGTGGCAGGGTCAGCAGGGTGTGGACGGTTCCGATCCCCGCCGAGCGGATGAGGTTGACGGCGCGTTCCTCGCTCACCCGAAGCCGCCCGGCGGCGGCGATTCTGTGCACACGCTCGGCGAGGATCAGCACACCCATGACCTGTGCCGGGGTGTCGCGTGCGCGGGCCGGGTCGAGCAACAGGCCGTAGACGTACGGGTTGGCCAGGCCGAAGCTGATCTGCGTATTCCATCCGGCGCGGAGGTCTTCTACAGGGTCGTCCGAGGGAGCGGTGGTCTGCTTGCTCGCCACATGTTCGGCGAAGACATGCTCCGCGGCGGCATCCAGCAGGTCGTCCTTGCCCTGGAAGAAACGGTAGAGAGCAGGAGGCTGCAGCCCGGCCTCGTGGGCCACGCGGCGCGTGGTCACCGCGGCCGGCCCTTGGTCGCGCAGCAGGCCTGCCGCAACCTTCACGATGCGGTCCCGGGTGATGTCTCGCCGCTGCGTGTTCGGTGCCATGGAGACGATGGTATCGCCCATGCGTGACAGGCGATGTTATCGCTGATATTGCCAATCCTCCGCTGTCGACCTGTGCGAAGTTGCTGGCAGCATCAGCCCATCTCCGGATGGACTCATGCGGTTGCATCCAACGGAATTATCAGTGTTATCGTTATTCTTGTTCCGTTGGAAACACCATCAGACTGGAGCCACCGATGCTGATCGTCACGGGAGCCACCGGCCACCTCGGGTCGCTGATCGTCAACCGCCTGCTGGAGCGGGTACCGGCCGACAGGATCGCCGTCAGTGTGCGCGACGTGAGCAAGGCCGCCGACCTCGCCGAGCGCGGCATCCGAGTCCGAGCGGGAGACTTCACCGAACCCGACAGTCTGAAGTACGCCTTCGAAGGTGCCGAGCGCGTCCTGGTCGTCTCCGCGGCCATTCGAGGCGGCGGCGCGTTGACCGCCAACAGCGCCGCCATCGACGCAGCACGGGAAGCGGGCGCCCAACACATCCTGTACACCAGCCACCAGGCTGCCTCTCCCCTGTCGCGCTTCCCGCCGCAGAAGGTCCACGCGGCAACCGAGGAGCACCTCAAGCAGCAAGGAGTCCCCTACACCGCTCTTCGCAACGGGTTCTATGCCTCCACCTTGGGCTACTACATCGGCGCGGCGCTGGAGACCGGCACGCTCGCCGTGCCACAGGATGGCCCGGTGTCCTGGACGGCCCACGAGGACCTGGCAGAAGCCGCGGCCTTCGCCCTGACCGAAGACAGTGCGCTCGAAGGAATCACGCCGCCGCTGACAGCGCCCCACACGCTGGACTTCGCCGACGTTGCCGAAATCCTCAGCCGCATCACCGGCCGGACCATCACCCGAGTCATCATGGACGACAACGAGTGGACATCCGCAGCAGTCGCCAGCGGGATGCCGCGGCCGGCTGCGGAGTTCTCCTTGACGATGTTCGCGGCATCGCGCAATGGCGAGTTCAACGCCACCAACCCCACACTGGAAGCCACCATCGGTCACCCCGCGAAGACCGTCCACGAGGTCTTGGAGGCCGCCTTGCGCTCCCGGTAAACCGACCAGCCCTTGCTTGGTCCTGGCGGGTCGCCACCTCCGCGCCGCGACCCGCCAGGAACAGCGACGGCGGCTCGGTCGCCCTGCTCCGGGATCCCGCGTCGGTGCCGCTCCTGCTGGCGGAGGTCGACCTGTCCTGACAGCCGGAAATGCCCCGGCCGGTGGTGCGGTCGGGGCATTCGCGGGGAGGGTCAGGCCGCGCAGGTGGTGTTCGGGGACGGCACCTTGCCGTCCAGCACGTACGACTCCACCGTGCTCATCACGCACCCGTTGCCGCTCAGGTAGGCGCCATGGCCCTCGCCTTCGTAGGTGACCAGGACGCCCGTCTTGAGCTGCTGCGTCAACGTGGTGGCCCACGTGTAGGGCGTGGCGGGGTCCCCCTTGCCGCCGACCACCACGATGGGCGCCGAGCCCGTGGCGTCGATGCGCTTGGCCGCGTTGTCCCCCTTGACCGGCCAGTGGGTGCAGTACAGGGCCGTGCCCTCCGTCGCCAGGATCGGGAAGACCTTCCTGATCTTCTCGTTGATCGCGACGGTCTCGGCGGCGCTGGGCCGTTCAGCGGTGTCGGCGCAGTTGATGGCGGTCAGGCTGGTCAGCATCGTCGAGTACGTCCCGTCCGCTTTCCGGCCCATGTAGACATCGGCCATGGAGAGCAGCGCGGTGCCGTCCCCCTTGACGGCCGCCGCGGCGGCCTTTTCCAGCGCCGGCCAGGTGGCCTTGGCGTACAGCGGGGCGATGACGCCGTGCTGGGCCAGCACGTACGTGAGCTCGCGGTCCCCCACCTTGAGCGGCTTGTCCTTCAGCCCATCGAGCACCTGCTCGACGGTTCGCTCCACGGTGGCCGGGTCGGCGCCCAGGTCGCACTTCTGCGCCACGCAGTCCTTGGCGAACGCCTCGAAGGCCTGGTCGAAGCCGGTCGCCTGGGTGACCGCCCGCTCTTCCCAGGTGACCGTCGGGTCGAGAGCGGCGTCGAGGACGAAGCGGCCGACGTTCTTGGGGAAGTGGGTGGCGTAGACGGCGCCGAGGTGGGTGCCGTAGGACAGTCCGAAGTAGTTGAGCTTCTCGTCCCCGACGGCCGCCCTGATGAGGTCGAGATCCTTGGCGGCCTGCACAGTGCCCACGTACGGCAGGATCTTGCCGGAGTCCTGCTCGCACGCCGCGGAGAACTCCTTGGCCAGCCGGTCGCCGTTCTCGGCGTCGCTCATGGCCTTGAGCAGCTTCTCGATCTGGCCGCCGCACTTGACGCCGGCGCTGCGTTCGACCCCGCGAGGGTCGAAGCTGACCAGGTCGTAGTTACGGCCCAGGGTGCGGAACGCGGCGGCGGCCATGGCCATCGTGTCCACCCCCGACGCGCCGGGGCCGCCGAAGTTGAAGACGAGCGAGCCGCGGCGCTCGCCGGTGGCCTTCACCCGGATCAGGGCGAGGTCGATCTTCTCGCCGCCGGGGTCGGCGTGGTCGAGCGGGACCTTGACGGTGCCGCATTCGACGCCGGGGGCGGGGGTGGCAGGCTTGCCGTCGGGGCCGATCAGGTCCTTGCACGCGGTCCACGCGATCGTGTCCGCGGGCTTCGACGGTGTCGACTCTTTGGGGGCCGACTCATTAAGGGCCGGCTTGCTGGTGATACCGCAGCCGACGAGGACCGCCGCGCCGAGGAGGAATGTCACGATGCGCTGCTTCATACCAACAAGCATGGTGTCTACGGCATATGGTCATGTAGTGGTAGCTAACACCACTTACGGGTGACTTTGGGGAATCGCCAGACATGACGAATGTCAGTTGCTCCGGGGCCTGCGGGCCATCCACATCCCGACGAAGCCGAATTGCTTGACCGTTACAAGAAGGTACCCCAGTTCAGGCAGTGAGCGGGCTGTCGCGCTTGGACGGAAAGTCGATGACCTCGCACAGGTCGGCCAAGTTGACGTGCTGGGCGACCTCTTGAATCCGAGAGCAATAAGCGAGCAGGTAGCGGCGACCGCGCACGGTCTGCGTGATGCGGAAGCGTTGGCACTGGTCAAGCACGATGACCTCTACTTCGATGCCGGAGGGCCCGTACCCGACGTTCACGGCAGGAGACTACGCCAAATCGGATGCAAGCTAATAATCCGGACATTTATCCGATTGCAATTCCTGCTGTGGAGGGATGCTCACACCGACCAGGTAAACGGCCCTGGTCCGCGAGAGTTTCGCCGAGCTAGGCCTACTTCTCACGGTTCCTGCTCCCCTTCCTCCCCAGAGCTCTTCACTGTGGGGTATTGACCATGTTGAGCGCGTTGACGTACCTGCACGGCCATTCCCACCGATCAACTCAGCCGCATCGTGGCCACGAACACCGTGATCGGGACCCTCTGGTGCCTGTCGCGTATGCGGGGGCCAGGATCGCTGAATCAGCCGAAGAGACGATGGCATGCGATGTTGCGCAGTCGAAACTCACGTTTGCGAGAAGGGAATGGATTTGCCCCGGCTCGGTAGACCCATCAGCGCTTGCGGCTACGCGGCAGCCCTGGAAGGGGTCAAGGTCGGCCCCGCACTCGACCCCACCAGTCACATGGGCCCGCTGATCGACAAGGCCAGCGTCGCCAGGGTCGACCGCATCGTCGAGGACGCCGCCGACTACGCCAAGATCATCGTCTAGGGTGGCCCGGTCACCGACCCCGACCTGGCCGGTGGCGCGTTCTTCCGGCCCGCCCTGATCGAAGTCGACCAGGTCGACGCCCCCATCGTCCAGCAGGAAGTGTTCGGCCCGGTCCAGACCTTCGAAGTCTTCGACGACGAGACCGACGCGATCCAGCGAGCGAACGCCACCGAGTTCGGCTTGGCCGCCTCCGTGTTCACTCTCGACGACTTGCGGGCTCGCCGCGTCGCACGCGACCTGCGCTTCGGTGGCATCTGGTTCAACACCTGGGGCACGATGTCCGAACACTTCGAGCAGGGCGGCATGAAGCAGAGCGGCTACGGCACGCTGTGCGAACCGTCCGCCATGAGCGAGTTCCAGCACCTCAAGACCTACGGCAGCATGGCCCCACAGCCGGCCTGAGAGCCCGGCTCAGCGCCGGCCCTGGGGCTGGCGCTGGGCCCGCCACCGCCGAACACAGCACCCCGATCCCACCGCGCTCACTCGTTCGTGGCGAGCGGAAGACCACCGCAGGGATCTGCTTCGGTGAGCACATCTGCCGCGAATAAAGGCGCGCTACCGCGCACTCCTTGACCAGCCTGCACCATCCAGCGCAAGCGACGAAGCGGGCATCACCTCGCGTAACGCCCTCTTACATCGAGTACGCGCCGGAGGCGAGGGCGATGACGCCGACCACGGTCATCAGCAGCGCCGAGCCGGGGTGCATGGCGATGGAGATGCGGATGTCCTGCTTCTTCCAGGCGAGCCAGACGCCCGGGTAGAGGAAGACGAGCTTCGACAGGACCGTCCAAGGGGCCCAGAAGTGGTACACCGAGAAGAAGAAGGTGTTGAAGAACGGGGCCCACTTGCCGAGCTGCGGGAGGCGGGGCAGCAGGAAGCCGCGGAAGTAGTACTCCTCGAGCAAGGGCAGGGTGAAGCCGGTGAACGGCGCGCAGATGAGCAGCGTGGTGAGCACGAGCTCCTGCGAGTAGCCCTGGAGGTAGGCAGTGCCGTCGGGGCCGGCGCCCTGGTAGTCCACCCAGGTGAAGAACCAGTCGTAGACGATGTTGTCCAGCGGGGTCAGCGAGAGCGAGACCACGCTCATCCACACGAGGCACGCGGCCCCGAGCCAGAAGGCCTTGCCGCGCGAGAGCGGCTTGTCGCGGTAGTGGACGACGCCCTTCATCGTGAAGCGGCCGGTCTGCTTCTTGCCCAGCCACAGCAGGAATAGCTGGAGGGGGAAGAGCACAACCGCCAGGGCGATGGCCCAGGCCAGGAAGATCGGGAAGTTGATCGCCCGGACCAGGGGGGCGGCGATGAACGCGTACACGGCGACGATGACCGCGCCGGGCACCAGGTGCAGTGCGATGGAGAACGGGACGGAGTGACGGTCGGCGAGGAGCTTGGCGACGAAGCCTTTCGGCTGGGCGCCTTGGGTGTCGGCCGGGGGCCGCATTGCTGTATCCATGCCGAGAATCGTGGCCCCGCGACCCGACACGGAGCTGACATCGCTCTGATACGGCTTCGAGTCGCCGTGAAAGGCGCAGGTTACGGTGGGCGCGGACCGGGCGGGAGCTATCGGGTCGCTCCCGCGCTGCCTTCAGGTTCAGTGACACAGGGGCTGGTTCGGCCAGGACGGGACGTGTCTGCGCCATTCTTCGTCGGTGAGGTCGGCTTTGGTCGCGGTGCAGACGTATGCTGCGGCGTGCTCCACATTTGTGATCCAGCGCAGGACGTTGCCGGTCACGCCGCCGGTCAGCAGTCCGCCGGGGACGTAGGCCACGCCGGCTAGGCCGGTGCTCGCGGTGAAGGTCACTGTGGCTGAGCGGCTTCGGATGTCCCACAGGTGGACTGTCTTGTCCAGGCCCGTACTGGCCAGTTCCTGTCCGTCTGGACTGAAGGCCACTTTGAGGACCTCGGCGGTGTGTCCGGTCAGGACGGCGATTTGCGTGCGGCTCTTGGCGTCCCAGAGGCGGACGGTTTTGTCGT
Organism: Nonomuraea basaltis; assembly: GCF_005893125.1. Classification (GTDB taxonomy): domain Bacteria; phylum Actinomycetota; class Actinomycetes; order Streptosporangiales; family Streptosporangiaceae; genus Nonomuraea; species Nonomuraea basaltis. Next base: position 22,557 of record NZ_VCJS01000135.1, read on the forward strand.
CGCCGACGCTTGCGAGTGTGGCACCGTCCGGGCTGAACGCGACGTCGCGCACTACACTGGCGTGGCCGGTCAGCGGCTCGCCGAGCGGGCTTCGGGTCGCCACGTCCCACAGTCGCACGGTCGTGTCGTTGGCGGCGGTGGCGAGGATACGCCCGTCTGGGCTGAATGCGACACCGGTGACCGAGTCGGTGTGGCCGGTCAGTGGGGTACCGACCTGTTTGCGTGCTGCAACGTCCCACAGCCGGACTGTGGTGTCCATGCCGGCGGTGGCGATCAGGGCTCCGTCGGGGCTGATCGCGACTCCACGGACCCAGCCGGTGTGACCGGTGAGCGGAGCACCGAGCTGCTTGCGGCTCGCTGTGTCCCACAGGCGAAGCGTTCCATCCCAGCTACCGGTCACCAGGAGCTTGCCTCGCGGGCCGAATGCCATCGCGCGGACCTCGGCGGTGTGCCCGGTGAGCGGAGCGCCGAGCGGCTGGTTGTCTGAGATCCCCCACAGGCGCACGGTCCGGTCGTCGGAGGCGGTGCCCACGACGCCGACGGTGCTGTACGCGACGGCGTAGACCGCGTCGGTGTGCCCGGGCAGAAGGGTCGTCCGCAGCCGCCAGATCAGTAGGGAGCCGTCGGAGTCGCCGCCGCCGAGCGCCGAACCGTCAGGGCTGAAGGAGATGTTGAACACACTGCTTGTCGAGCCGGTGAGCGGGGTACCGAGCGGCCGCCGGGTGGCTACGTCCCACAGCCGGACTGTCTTGTCCCAGCCGCTGCTGGCGAGGGTTCGGCCGTCCGGGCTGAATGCCACGCCGTAGGTGACGCTGGTGTGCCCGGTCAGGGGGCGGCCGATCGGTCTGCGGGTGGCCAGGTCCCACAGCCGCACCGTCTTGTCGTTGCCGGAGCTGGCGACCATAGAGCCGTCGGGGCTGATCGCGACCGCTGTGATCGGACCGTCGTGCCCGGTCAGCGGCTTTCCCACAGCGAGTCGGGTCGCGGCGTCCCAGACCCGCAGCGTGCCGTCGGCGCTGCCGCTCACCACCAGGCGCCCGTCCGGGCTGAACGCGACACCGGTGACGACTCCCGTGTGACCGGTGAGCGGCTCGCCGACCCCTCGGCGTCCAGCGACGTCCCACAACCGCAGCGTCTGATCGGTGGAAGCGGTCACGAGCATCGACCCGTCCGGGCTGAACGCCGCGCCGTTCACCATGTCGGTGTGGCCGGTGAGCGGCGGGCCCAGCGGCTCGTGGGCCGCGGCATCCCACATCCGGACGGTGCCCTTGTCCGCGACGGTGGCCATGACCTGGCCGTCCGGGCTGAACGCCACATCGCGAACCTCGCCGCTGTGGCCGGGAATCCTGGTGGGCAGCGCCACCGCTTGGGTGCTGATCAGGCTGTTGCGGGTGGCCGGGAGGTCCGGTGCGATCCGCCACGAGGCCAGGCTGAGCTGGGCCGCACGCAGCGGATCGACCTCGCGCAGCGCCGTCGCCTCGGCGACGAGCTGGCGCGCGACCGCCACCCGGTGCGCCTCGCGGGCGTCGTTGCGCTGAATCACGGTGATCACCGTCGCGGCGGCCAGCAGCACCACCACCACCGCAGTCGCCAGCCGGATCCGCAAGGCTCGCCGCTTGCGCGCCCGGATCTGCTTGTCCCGCAACCGGATCGCCTCGTCAAGAAACTCGCGTTCGTCGGCGTTGAGCGCCGCGGCGTGGTCCGGCAGATCAGCCCACGCCGTCACCTGATCGAGCTGAGCGGCACGGTAGAGCAGGTCGGGATCGCGGTCTGCGGACTGCCAGACCTGTGTCGCGTCGGTGAGCCGACGGTGCAGCATCAGCCCGTCACGGTCGTCGGTGAGCCAGCGCCGCAGGCGCGGCCAGGCGCGAATGAGCGCCTCATGCGCGACCTCCACACTCTCCTCGCCGATTACCACCAGCCGGGCCGTCGCCAGCCGGTTCAGCACCCCAACCACGGTCGCCTGGTCCGCAACCGTGGCCAGCTCGGTGTGCGCGGCCCGCCGCCGAGTGTCCTCGGTGCCATCGCCAAGAGCCGTCAACCGCAGGAACACCCGACGAGCCGCGTCTCTCTCCGCGTCGTCGAAGTCGGCGTAGGTGCGCTCGGCGGTCTGTGCCAGTGCCCCGTGCGCACCACCGGAAGCGTGGTATCCGGTTTGCGTCAGCATGTTGCCGCGCCGACGGCGCCACGTTTCGAGCAGGGCGTGGGACAGCAGCGGAAGACCGCCGGGCTCGCCTGCGATGTCGGCCAGCAGCGTCGCGATGAGGTCCCGCTCGACGGTCAGCCCGGCGCGCAGCGCGGGCTGCGTGATGGCCGACCGGAGCTCGTCTTTGGTCATCGGCCCGACGAGCACTTGGGCGCCCTGACCAAGCACCTCTGCCAGGCCGGGATGCGTCGCGCAGTGGCCGTAGAAGTCGGCGCGGATCCCCAGCACAACGGTGGCCACCCGCTCCGCGCCGAGCGCGGCGTCGAGAAGCTCGTCAATGAAGCCCGCCCGCTCGGCGGGGTCGGGGCACAAGGTGAACAACTCCTCGAACTGGTCGACCACCAGCAGGACACGCTTGTCGCCGCTGGGATCGGCGAGCCGAAGCGTTCTATCGAGCCAGCCGGGTTCGCCGTAGTCGGGTTCGCGCCCGCCCCACCCGGCCACGGCGTAGGCCAGCTCCTGCAGCGGCGATTGGGTGGGGGTCAGGAGAATCCACGACCACTCGTGCCCGGAGAACGCTGGGTGCGACCGTGAAGCCGGCAGGAGCCCGGCGCGGATCAGCGAGGACTTCCCGCTGCCGGACGCGCCGAACACCGCGACGACGGGCGTCCCGGTGACCCGATGCACCACATGCTCGACCAGCCGCTCCCGGCCGAAGTAGCGGTCCACGTCCTCCGGCCCATACGCGGCGAGCCCGAGATAGGGCGCGGCGAAGTCGCCCCCCACGCTGCCGCCCGCGAGTTCGGCCTCGGCTTCGCGCCAGCGTTTCTCCCACGCCGCACGGTCACCACCGCACGCGGCGACATAGGCCAGCGTGACCGCCAGGCTCGGCAGGCGCTCGCCGCCCGCGGCCTCGGCCAGCGCCGTCACCGAGTAGTGCGCGGCCTTGGCCATCGTCCGGTAACTGGGCCGCCCGGCAGAGTCGCGCAAACCGCGGAGTTCGTGCGCGAGTCGCTGCACCGGTCCAGCGGTCGGGTCCAGAGCCCGCTCAGGCCTGCCCATCTCCGCCCTGCCTCGCTGTAGTTGTTTGTTCAGTGCTCGACCTGGGGCTGAACAAGTCGGGGCAAACCTAACATGCGGTAGACCACTGACACAGGCGCAGGAAGGCAGCACGTGAACCAACGAAGAGCAGGGCGACGGTGAACCGAAGCGGTGCCATTCACGCGCCTGGCGACGAGCGCAACAGTCGTCGGGGTCGTGATGCCTTGTCTCGTAAAACCCTAGACCAGGATCAGGCACCGGCATACGGAAGGGGAACCATGGCCTTATTGCGGCGATGGGCGATGTTAGCCGTCGCTATCATCTCAGCTCCCGTCTTCACCAGCGCGTCTCCCGCGCTGGCGGAGGACTCCAGCAAGGCGAACGACCCGGTCACGGCTCTGGGGGATGCTCCATTCCTCCCTGTGGCGAGCTGGGGAACAACTCCAGTGCTCTTATCGAGTATCGCTGGAAGGACGACGTCCTCCAGCGGTATGTCCGGAGTTTGTCGTCCGGCCCGTAACCCCTCTGTTCTGGACAACATCCGGCCGCTAGACAAGACGCTGTGACCACGCGAACGAGGACGACCTTTCGGCTCGGAGTGGGGCTGCTTCATGCATCGGATTGATATACCGCGGGACATAAAGGGCCAGGTCCTACGGCTGTCAACATGGGACGGCCCCACGGGCCCACGATACCAATAGAGGTCGAAATCGGCGGTACGGCATTACGTGCCGGAGATGAGTGTTTCGGCCACCGGCGAATGATCTGGACGCTTCTCCGACCGCAACAGATAAGCGACGAATTAGGACGAGCGAACAACGAAGGGATTCACTCCATGCGTAGATTGCCTTCTGCTGCCATAGCCGCGGCAGCCGCGGCGCTGTTAACCGTTATATCGAGTGCACCCGCTTACTCGGCATCGGCACAAGCAGCCTCAAGCTCTTCGGCCGCCGCCTTTGACGGCGAAGTCTGGATCAAGAACAACACATCATATTACTACTATATCAAGGCGGCGAAGAACTGGTACGCCCCCGGTGAAGAGGATGACCCACGGCAAGTTGAAGACAAGTGCGATGATCAGCTACTTGATTATAGAGACTGCAACGGCACCACAAACAGCCCGAACCAGTATGCGTATCTGGGCCCGGGAAACCAAACTCCGGATGACGAATGGGATGCCTACCTCGTGCCGAAGGGGTGCGAGGTCAGCGGTGTCGTCTCCACCTTCGACAAGCTTACGAATAAAGGAATCGCGGCCAGCTTCGCCTGGAATCGGCGCAGCAGCTCCGAGGGTCTCTGGGTCCGCAACAGCTCCCCGGGCCCTGGGAAGGTGAGAACCGTCTCCATCGATCGCGTCGCGTGTAACGTCTCAGACGATGATGGCGTTTCAAACCCGCCACAGCCTCAGCCCTCTCCAACTCCAACCTCGACAACAGCACCCTCTCCGCCCACGCCGACGTCAATCGCGGTCAAGCGGAACGACTATAACCGCAATGGCGTAAGCGACATCGTGGCTGTGCGCGACGATTGCCTGCACCGATGGTCCGGAAACGGCAGCGGCGGCTTCTCCTACATCAACACCTACGGGTGCGGGTGGGGCGCGTATTCGGCATCACTCACTGCTGTCGGTGACATCACGAACGACGGTGTCGGAGACCTCGTAGCTGTCCTCAACGATTGCCTGCACCGATGGTACGGAAACGGCAACAGCGGCTACAACTACGGCGGTACGTACGGGTGCGGGTGGACCCCATACGCCGGCACATTGACGGGTGTGGGCGATATCAACAGGGACGGCGTCGGGGACCTCGTGGCCGTGCGCGACGACTGGGTTCACCGCTGGTACGGCAACGGCAGTGGTGGATTCACTCACGCTGGCACCTACGGCAGCGGCTGGACTCCCTATGCAGGTTCCCTCACCGGCGCGGCTGACATCAACAGGGACGGAATCGGCGACCTTGTCGCGATCCGCGACGATTGCCTGCACCGTTGGTACGGCAACGGCAACGGCGGCTTCAACTACAAGGGAACGTACGGGTGCGGGTGGACCCCATACGCCAGCACATTGACGGGTATGGGCGACATTAACAAGGACGGCGTCGGCGACCTTCTGGCAGTCCGCGACGATTATCTCCACCGCTGGTACGGCAACGGCAACGGCGGCTACAACTACGGCGGTACGTACGGAAGCGGGTGGAATGTGTACCCCATTCGCTGACCACCACAGCGTGGACACTCGAGCGTTACAAGATCGGCCCAATGCGCGGGAGTTCCAGGTGTCACGGATGTCGGCCAGTACAGTCGGCGGTTGGCACTGGAGAGCGGCGAGTGTCAGTCGCTGGCCCGCATGGCGCATGTGTCGACCGAGAGGCCAACGGCCTGCGGATAGTCCGATCTGTACTGGACGCTGACGCGAATCGCCAAGATCATCGAGCACCTGCCCCGGGCGAGCTCTACCGTGGCCGGTGCTCGTTGCTTCCTACACCGGCTCGGCTGGACCTGCTCCTATCTGGGGTAGTCAAGCGAACTAATTAGCTGGTCAGCCGCTTGAAGGTGCGTAAGGTGCGTAAGGCACGTAGGCCGCCCGCGGATGCCGTGCCTGTGGCTCATCGAGATGCGCGTGAGAGCGTGGGTGACCCCACCCGCAACAGCTCCAGCCTTCCGGCAGGGATTGCGGCCCTGCCACCACCGCCCAGGAGAACCCCGTGAAGACGCTCACCATCCACCCCGCCGGACTACCTGGTGCGGTCCTCTCGCTCTGACCCGACTTGGATCACGTTCAAGATCAATTCCGAGTGTTAGGTCGCTGGCCTTGGGATTTGCCGTCGAGAATGGCGAAAAGTGCGCACTAAACCGGCCGCATCTCTACCCTGTAGGCCGTGTCCCCGTACGTGCGGACGGTGAAAACGGCCTCAGGTGCCCGCGCGGTGCAGATCGTGTACCTCGCGCCGCGGGTCCCGGGAGATCGAGCACATCGGATCCGCCCACGACGACGCCGAACTGGAGACGCTCAAGGCCATCGCCCGTCAGCGGCTGGCCGCCGGGCAGGAAGAGCTGGACCTCGGGCTGGACGCTGGCCCGGCCACGGGCGGGCCGCTGGAAATCGCCAGTTCCCGGATGGGACATCTGTGGGAGGCCCTGTCTCGCGCCTATGCCGCGCTCGGGTTCGACGCCGCGACCACAGGCGATGAGGTGTTCCGGCAGCTGGTGCTCGCCCGGGTGATCGAACCGGTCAGCAAGCACGACAGCCTGCGCGTGCTGGACGAAGCGGGCATCACCTCGGTGTCGTATGCGACGGTGAAACGCCGGTTGCCGCTTTATGCGGAAGAACGGTGGCGCACGGCCCTGGCCGGGGCGTGCGCGGCGCACGCCCCGGCTGGGACCGGCCTCGCTGGTGCTCTACGACGTCTCCACCCTGTATTTCGAGACTGACGCCGGGGACGGGTTCCGTGAGCCGGGCTTCTCCAAGGAGCGGCGGCTGGATCCGCAGATCACGATCGGGCTGTTGACCGACGCCTCTGGGTTCCCGCTGATGGTGCAGGCCTTCGAGGGCAACAAGGCCGAGACGCACACCATGCTCCCGGTGATCCAGGCGTTCATGACCGCCCACCGGCTCGCCGACGTCACCGTCGTCGCCGACGCGGGGATGATCTCCGAGGCGAACAAGCAGGCCCTCGAGCAGGCGGGCCTGTCGTTCATCCTCGGCATGAAGATCCCCGAGGTCCCCTACGTGGTCAAGCAGTGGCGGCGCGAACACCCCGACACCCAGATTCCCGACGGGCACATCTTCATCCAGCCCTGGCCCGCCGCAGCTACGCAGTCCCGCCGGGACCAGATGATCTACTACCAGTACCGGGCCGACCGGGCCCGGCGCACCCTGCGCGGGATCGACGAGCAGGTCGCCAAGGCCGAACGCGCCGTCGACGGCCAGGCGCCGGTCAAACGCAACAGGTTCATCCGGCTGGACGGCGCGCTCAAGAGCGTCAACCGGCCCGCCGCGGCGGCCGCCGCGTAGTGGGGCGTCACCCTCGTGCTCCTCGGACTGGCCGCACTGACGGAGCTCGTCCTCGGCGGTGCGGTCAACTTCGTGCCGAGCACCTTCGCAATGCCATCACCCAGGCACACACCCCCGACGCCATGCGCGGCCGGATCCAGGGATCGCTCACTGTCGTCCTCCTCGGAGGGCCGCACATCGCGAACCTGCTGCACGGGGCCAGCGCATCGATCCTCGACCATCGCGTGGTGATCTGCGCCGGCGGGCTGCTCACCACCGTGACCGTGGCGGCGATCACCGGGGCACTGCCAGAGCTGCGAAACTACACCCCCGGCACCACCACCTCTGACCCCACCGAGAACCTAGGATCCTATTTCCATTCGGTGGTGCACCAGGCATAGCGCCGGGTCTTCGGGTGGACTTGGCAGGCCTTGAAGTCGATCCGGTTGGCCGTTCTTTGGAACCAGCCCTTGATTGTTCTTTTCTTCTGGTTGCCGCAGGCCACCCAATGCTTCCAGTTGCTGTAGACCTTGCCGTCCATCCGGACGAGCGCGCCGATGCATCGTCCGTCTGGCCGGTTGTCGTAGACCTCGGCGTTGATGTAGAGCTCATAGGGCGCTCTTCCATGCCACCACACCCTGCCATCGAAGACGCCAGGGAGACCGATGGGATCGAATCCCGTTCGAGCGTTTGCTCTGAAGTTGCGGCCAGGGGCGCCTACGATGACTGCCTCGTCTTCTTCGGGGATGGTCTCCGTGATGGGCAGTTCCGGGGGGTTGTCGTATTCAACGGGCATCGGGGGGTCGGTGAAATAGCCCCGCATTGACACCTGGACGTGGGTGGTGCCCGGACCGCGGTTGGTGATGGTCACACGCCCTTGGGAGTCGGGGATGACCAGGTCGAATCCGGTGGTGCTCTCCGCCTCGTCGTAGTTGACGCTGGAGATGCCAGGGTCGCCGTCCTCGGACGGATAGGCGGTGAGCCAGCCCCTGCCGGTCGGCCGCTCAGCCTGAATGGTGAGCGCGGCGGAAGCCATGGTCTTCTCGCCCAGGTCGATACCCTGTGTGACGTCAAAGGTGACGGACGCTCCCGGGGCAAGGTCCTGAGTGCTGCCGCCTGGCACACCGGCGCCGGTAAGCGTCTCGACGATGACCTTGGACGGGACGGCCACATAACCTGCGCCGCCCTCCTCCGCGGTTGCCTTGAAGTAACCGCGGAGAGTGAGTGCCACGTGCACCGTGCCGCTGCCGCGGTTCTCGAGGATCAGTTTGCCGCTGCCGGTCAACTGGGCCACGGTGAAGCTGCTGTCGGTCTCGTTGGGGACATAGTCCACCGTTGCCACGTTGTTTCCCGGCTGATCGGACGGGTGCAGGTTCAACCAGCCTCTTTGACCCTGGGACCAGGCCACGACGTTCAGCGCCACCGCGTTGGCGCCGGTAGCGGGAATGCTCCGCTGTCCCGCTACGTCGATCGTCACCGATGATTTGGCCGGGATGGGAGTGGCCTCATGGGCTGGGGATCCCGTGACGTGGTCGGGGCGGGTGTCGTACAGATATTCGGTCTCGACCGGGTAGTACTCGTTGCCCGCCTGAGTGTCGGTGGCGCTGAGGAAATAGCCGCGGACGGCGACGACGATGTGCACCGGGGCGTCGCTGTTGTTGACGACAGACACCATGCCTGTGCTCGTGAGGCGGGTGAAGTCCTCGCCCGTGACGTTCTCGCCCTGGTGAAAGTTCAGCGTTGACACGGTGGACGGGGCGTCGGATGGGTGGACGGTTAACCAGCCGGACTGCTCCGCTCCAATCGCGGTGATGTTCAGGGCAACCGCCGACACCCCGGAAGCCGGTACGTCCGCTTGGCCGGCGACCTGGAAGGTGACCTGGCCCCTGCCCGGGACCTTGGTGGAGCCGACACCGCCGGTCCCATTGCGGGTGTCCGCGAGCACGGCCGGGTTCACGACCATGAACTGGCTGTCCGGGGCCTCGTCGGCCCTGGCCGGATGAATCGACGAGGTCGCCGTCATCAGCGAAATCAGCAGGATGAGTACGGTTGCCACGGCTGTGACGGCACGCCCGGTCGGGCGAGCATGAACAGAATGCATACGTGCACCTTTCGTATTCGGTTTTGCGGTTTTGGGAATCAGGCCAAGAAAGCCGTCCCCTTTCTCAGGGGAACGGTGGCGCTTGTCGTGGTGCCTTCTCCCTGTACGCCGTTGACGGTGAGGCGGCCGCCCAGTCCGGCGACTTGGGCCCGCCGACCGTGCAGGCGGGCCTCGAACGCCTCCGCCGACATCCCGCGGCCGTCATCGCTGACGGTCAAGCGCAGTCTGTCGGCGGTCACAGTGAGGGCGATGGAAACGGTACGGGCCGATGCCTGCCGTTCCACCTCCTGCAGGACATCACGGATCGCGCCATGGACGATCTCGGCGATCACGGCAGGAAGCGGCTGTTGCGGCAGAGCCCAGATCTCCACCGCGATCCCCGTCCGCAGCGACCATTCCGCCAAGTAGTCCGCCAAAGCCTGTGAGGCTGTGCGACTGCCTGTTTCGAGTTCCCCATGCGAGCTATTGATCATCTGCTTCTTCCCCGCTCGTCGATAAGTCCAGGGCGCCTGAGCAGGCCGTCCGGAATAGCTGCGCGGGAACGGTCATCGCCGGAGCCAGGCCTGCTCAGAGGTGATCTTGCAGGGCCACTGGATCGCCTTCTTGCCCTTGCGCTTCTCGCCGGACCCGATGGCGAGGCACATTCCTGTGGCCCTGTTGTGAAGCCGCTGCAGACCGTCGTAGACCCACTCCTGCGCCAGTCCGCCGTCCGTGCACGGCCACTGGATCGCGATCTTCCCCTTCTTCTTCTCACCGCGCCCAATGGCCAGGCACAGCCCGGTCTTGACGTTCACCAGCCGGCGGTCGGGCCGGTAGATCCAGCGCTGCTCCTTGCCCCCGGTACAGGGCCACTGGATCACCGGCTTGGCCGCCTTCACCTCTCCCCGGCCCACGGCCAGGCACATGCCGGTCGCGCCGTTGACGTATGCCCGGCCGGGCCCCGCGGAGGCCACGGCGGCTTGTGCGGACGCGGTGGGCGGCAGGGACAGCACGGTCAGGGCGGTCACCACCACGGCGGCGGTCTTGGAGCTCGTGCGCATGGATGTCCTTCTCGGGTGGTCGATCAAGGGGGGACGAGATCACGAGACTCGTCGCGATCGTCAGCAGTCGTTGATCCCGATCGGCAAGCGGGCTGGGACAGGTCACACGTGCGTGTGCCGGCCCCCGGCGGTTCCCAGCGGTCTCAGCGGCAAGCGGTCCCGTGACCGCTTGCCCGCCGAGGTCTGTGGCACCAGGATCGTGGCGGCAAGATTGTTCGGCACCCCTCATCAGGCGGGCAAACAATGCTTTTCTCGGCAGAACGGTTCCTCTCCGCGTCTCCCCGGCCGGTGGCAGCGGCTCCTGACGCCGATCGACCTTCCGCTGGACTCTTGTCAACGGCCGCGTGTGTCGCTCACGCGCGCAGGCATTCAGGCCTGCGACGCACGCGATCGGCGGGCCCGGGTCAACCGTTGATGTGATCAGCGAGCGTGTCCGAACCGTCTTCGTCGTCTAGTGAATGGAGCCCGTAACGGTGGCAGGCCGTCGTGAAAGTCCGGTGGATCCGGCAGCGGGACCGGTTCAACGCTTTGCCGCTGAGTTACGCAAGCTGCGTCAGGAAGCGGGCGGCCTCACCTATCGGGCCATGGCCAAGCGCGCCGGTTATTCGGTCACCACGCTGTCGCAGGCGGCGGCGGGTGAGCGGCTGGCTTCACTGCCCGTCGTCTTGGCTTTTGTGGAAACATGCGGCGCAGACGTCTCCGCATGGGAGCGCCGCTGGCGGCAGGTCGCTCAGGAACTGGCGCGCGAGAGGGCCGACGATGACGGTGCCGCCGGGCCGTACCTGGGCCTGGCCCCCTACGACACGCACGATTCCAGTCGTTTCTTCGGACGGGAGCGGCTCGTCGAGGAATTGCACGAGCTGCTTGGCCGGCATCGCTTCGCCGCGGTGTTCGGCCCTTCGGGCAGCGGCAAGTCGTCCCTGTTGCGCGCCGGGCTCGTGCC
>NZ_VCJS01000136.1 GCF_005893125.1 Nonomuraea basaltis
GCCCCGCGGACCACCCCGCCCGTGCTCGCCGACGCCGGCACACCCATCTACGACCAGCTCCTCACCGAGCACCCATGCGTGTCCGACCGGGCACCCTGGACCGCAGCCGCGTACACCGACGAGGCCAGCACAGACACCGTCGTGATCCCGCGCATCCCCGCGCCGAACCCATGGTTCACCCCGCGGCACCCGGCAGGAGCGGCCGCGTGAACGCCCCCGACCTGGATGGCGAGGACATCGCGATCCTCTCCGGCTGCTGGGCGTTCATCGGCACCCTTATCCGAAACCTCACCATCGCCGCCCTGCTCATCGCCTCCGTGGCCACCTCCGGCGTCCTGTCCGGCGTGCTGTGGTCCGCCACCGCCGCCTTCATCGCCTTCTCCGCGATCCGCGCAGCCGGCCACTCCTACCGCGCCCGCCGCCCTCGGTCGGCGCCCACCCGCACCACCATCAAGACCAGCCGATAGGACGCCCGTGTTCGCCGCTCAGCTCACCCACATCTTCGACGCCGCCCACCGGCTCCCCATCCTGCCCAGCAAGGACGCCAGCCTGCACGGCCACACCTGGCGCGTAACCATCAGCATCGCCGCCGCCACCCTGAACAACGGCGTGCTCGTCGAATTCGGCAGCTTCAAGGGCCTGATGCGCGACTGGATCGACACTCACCTCGACCACGCCGCGCTGCTCGGCACTGCCGACCCCCTCCTGCCGGCCCTGCGCGCCGAGGGCTGTCGCGTCTTCGTCTTCGACGCCGACGCCGGCCACGCGAGCTCCTGGCCGACCGTCGAAACCGTCACCGCCCTCATCGCCCACCACGCCGACCAGTCAGTGGCTGTTCAACCTGCCCACCCCGCGCCCGGACGCGCACATCACCCGCGTGGGCGTCTCGGCGACGCCTACCAGCACCGCCACGTCGCTCAACCCCACCCGCGCCACCTGGACGCCCGCATGACCGATCGACGCCCGCACATCACCCCCACCAGGAGTACGACGTGACCCACGCACGCCGCGGGCCCGGCCGCCCGACCAAACTCACCGCCGACATGCAAGGCCGTCTCATTGCCCTGCTCGGCAACGGCTACTCAGCAGCAGAGGCAGCCCGCGAGGTCAACATCTCCCCGTCCACCGTCTACCACTGGCGCCGCCACCACCCGGCCTTCAGCTCCGCTGTGGACCGGGCCCGCCTCGAACCTCCGCCCCTGCCCGCACCCCAGCCGCGGCCCGCGCGCATCGCCGCGCCACCAGCCGGACCCACGCCCGGGATGATCCGCGAGATCATCCGGCAGCACCCAGACGGCGTGATCGAGATCGAACGCCACTACGCCGACACCGCCCCAACCGGAGCACCGGCCGGGCCTCAAGCAGCCCTCTCAGCCGAGCCGCTCGGCCACGCCAACGACCATCAGGAGATCCTCGCCAGCCTTCAACGCATCTACCCGCGCAGCGTCGCCAGGGTGCAGCTCGATCACCTCACCGGCAGCCAGGACCGGACTCTCCAGACCCTGCGGGCGCTGGAAGCGCTCCACCTCGTAGAGCGGCAGATCCACGGAAACCGCACCAGATGGCGCGCCACCGCGTGCCCGAGCCACTGACGGGAGTTCACCAGTGACCTACCTCGACCGGCCTCAGCCGATTGACGAGATCCGCCTGGAGGCGCTCAAGCTCGCCGCCGAGTACGTCGGTTCCCACGAGCGCACCGCCGAAGGCATCGTGGCCGGCGCCCGCGTCTTCGAGACCTACATCCTGGAGGGCAAGTGACCGGCACTCGCGGCCGCCCCACGCCCGTGACCGCCCTCGCCGGCCCGGCCGCGAAGGCGGTCCCTACCATCGACCGGATCACGATCGCCATAGCCCTGTCGGATGGCACTACCGCCACCATAGACATCCCCCAGCCAGTCAACGCCGGCCTCGATTACCAAGATGAATCCGGCCCGTGCCTCCGTCACAGCAACCTCGTGGCCTACTACACCGGCTACTGCCCCGACTGCGATGGCGGGAAGTCCCTCACCCTCGCCGTGGAGCTCAACCCCTGGCGCGACGACCACGGACCGGCCTACACCGTCACCACCCAGCAGGCACCTGCACCCGAACGAGGCAGCCCATGACCATCGACGACGAATCCAAGCATGCCGGCGGCCGCCGCACGAAGCTCACTCCCGAGCTCCAGGAACGGCTCTGCCAGCACATCCGCGAAGGGCTCTACCTGACCACCGCCTGCGACCTGGCCCGGGTCGGCGAGTCCACCGTCTACCGGTGGCTCGCCGACGCCACCAAGCCGGACGCCCCCCAGGAGCTGCTCGACTTCGCCGAGGCGATCGAGCACGCCCGCGCCGAGGCCGAGCACACCGCCGTGGAGGTCATCTTCAAGGACTTCAGAGGCGGAGTGCTGATCAAGCGGTCAGAGCGGCCGGACGGCAGCGTAGAGGAGCAGTGGACCCCGCCGAACGGCAAGCTCGCCCTGGAGTACCTCGCCCGCACCCGCCGCGACCGCTACCAGCCCGTCAAGGCCCTGGAGATCACCGGCAAGGACGGCGGCCCCGTCGCCATGTCTCACGGCGTGGACCTCACCGGCCTGGCCGACCGCGTCGCCCAGGCCGCCCGCGACGCCCAAGCCGGCGACGACGGGGGAGAGGCCGCCCCATGACCGACGCCCCAACCGTCACACGCGCCCTCCGGCACGCTGCCACCGTCACCGAACGCCCTGGCGTGGCCGTCGCCTACCAGGCGCTGGAAGACGCGCTCCGCCGTGAGATCGCCGAACGCATCCTGCGTCAGCGCCAGCCGTGCCCCGACCACCCGGAGGCCGGCCGCCCCTCCTGCTCGGCGTGCGGCGAGAACCACGCCTACAGCCGCGCCGCGCGCATGGCGCTTGGCATCCACCGGGAGCTGCCTGCGGGGGCCAGCTCCTGACCTCGCAGGCGCGGCGGCCGCGCCCTCGAGGTGCGTTGCTCTGCAACGCGGAGCGGCCCGCCAGCGTCAACGCTGGCGGGCCGTTCGATATCTCGGGGGCGGCGCTCTGCGAGGGAAACTCCAGCGCCCCAGCTACGAGGCGGATGGCTGGCTATCCGATCCCGCCGCGCCGCTCCCCACGTCAGGCGGGGATCGCGGGCTGCAACGGCCGAGTCGGCAGCAGCCGGACCGGGACCGGCTCGGCGGGACCGTGGAACCACAACTGCGAAATCTGGGCTGTCCGGTCGGCCGGTTCGCCGTGCGCGACCACCACGTCAAGCAACCAGTTGCCCTCAAGGTGGCGGGCGATCACGTCGAAGTACGCGCGGGCCAGTTCGGGGCGCGGCTCGCTGGTCCACACGAACACCTTGATGGTCTGGTTCTCCTCGTCCATCTCGGTGATGCGGCGCGGGTCGAGGTCGCCCAGCGCGAGCGGGGGGAAGCGATGCATCACCGGCTGGGGGATCTCGCCGCGCCGCTGGGCGTCGAACAGGATGCGGATCAGGTCGGAGCGGGTCAGCTTCACGAGGGGTTTCCTTCCGGTAGGTGGGCCCGGCCGCCGCTCGGACGGGCGGAGAGTGGTTCAGCGGGGGAGAGAGCAGGGGGCCGCCGCGCGGGCGGGCCCCCGCAGGGGTCAGGAGAGGCCGAGCAGGTAGGGGGCGAGGTGGCGGAGCTGGTCGGCGGTCAGGTCGTGGCTGCGGCCCTGCTCGTCGATGCCGCACACCAGGACCGGCCCGTACCACGGGATCCACAGGCCGCCGAGGCGGACGGACAGCTTGGTCGCGGGCATGTTGACCTCGCGGCCCAGGCCCTGCCCGCACGAGTCGATCCACATGCCGACGCCCGGGGCGAGCTGGTGGCGCTCGGCGGAGAAGCAGTTGAGCAGGTCCAGCGTCAGGGGCACGGTGCAGGCGTTGGCGGGCAGGTTGATGCAGCGCATCTGCTGGTTGGGCAGCAGCAGGATCGAGGCGCTCATAGGGGTGGTACTTCCTTCCGGGGAGAGGGCCCGCCCGCCGCTCGGGCGGGCCTTGGAGGGATGATCAGGCAGCGAAGATGGCGTTGATCACGGCCAACTCCCCGTACCGCTCGGCGAACCGCTCGTTCGCCTTGTCCTGCACCCGCTTCTTGGCGGGCGTCTCCGGCGCGTACACCGGGTTGAGCACGATCACGAGCGCCGGGTCGCGGCCCTCCTCGTGCGACTCCTCCACAAGGTGCGCGTTCTCGAACCTGTCCCAGGTGGCGAGCTGCACGCGCTGCTCGTGGGTCAGGCTCACCAGGTAGGACCGGCAGAGTTCCCGAGCCTCCACGAAGTAGGTCTCCACCAGCGTGAAGTCCGGCTCCACGGCGGTGATGCGGCCCATCTGGGCGAGCGCGCCCACGACGTTGTCGCGGATCTGGGTCCACGCGGTGTGGTCGCCCTTGTACCGGTCGGCGATCTGCCGCGCCAGCGCCAGCGAGCCCGTCATCCTGTCGTGCGCCTCCCGCAGGTGGGCGGGGGTGAGGTCGTAGTACGTGGTCAGCATCGTGATCGCCAGCCGCATGAGCCAGTTGAGGTGGATCTGGTGGGAGGACTCGCGGGTCTTGCTCATCTGGGGGTGTTTCCTTCCGGTTGGGGGAGCGCCGCTCGCTCCCTGTCGACACCCCAAACATTAGCAGTTATCTTTAATGGTGTCTAGATCGGCAATTCCCTCCGTCCGTGTAGACATCATTAAAGAAGACTGCTAAGATTTTAACTATTCGGCGGGAGCGAGCGGCGCTCCCGCAGGAAACACACCGGAAGGAAACGCATGCGTTTCGTCTCTCTGACCTGCGTGTTCGCGGCCCTGGTCGCGCTCGCGGTCGGCTGCCTCTTCGCTCTCCCCGCCGCCGCTTACGCGGCCCTGGTGGAGACCGGGCAGATCACCAGCCCCGCCCCCGGCACCGCCCTCACCACGGGCAAGCCGGTCACGGTCAAGGCGGTCGTCACCGACGCCTGCAAGGCCACGCTGACCCTGCGCACCCCCGCAGGTGACAAGACGAACCTCGTCACCGAGACCGGCAACGCGACCTGCCTCGGCGACATCTCCCTCACCGGGACCTTCACCCCGGACGCGCCCGGCGACTACACCCTCACGCTCATCGGCAGCGTCCCCCTCAGCGAGGCCAGCCTCAAGGCCACCGCCGCCCCCAGCCCGACCCCGACCGTCACCGTGACGGAGACGACCACCCCTACGGCCACGCCGACGACCACCGCCAGCCAGGTCAACAGCACCGCGTCTCCCTCGGTCACGGTGACCACCACGCTCAAGCCGAAGACCAGCGCCACCCCTAAGCCGTCCACCACGGCCAAGAGCCGCCCGACCGCCACCACCACGGTCACCGCTCCCGCCGCCCCGGACACCACCGGCCAGCAGCCCACCGTGATCAACGTCGTCCCCGCCATCCCGACCGCCGCCCCCAGCGGCACCGACACGAACGACCTCCCGTTCCCGCCCGCCGCCCCGGTCACCACCGTGACCGCCCAGCCTGACTACGCGGCGCACGCCTACCAGAACATGGCCGCCAACAGCGGAAACGGCAGCCTCTGGGACGCGGTCCTCCCCGTCGTCACCATCATGGCCATCCTCGCCGGGATCGCCGCCGCCGCCTGGATCGGCTTCAAGACCTTCCGCAAGCGCGGACGCCACCACTGAGCCCAGGCATAACCCCGCCTGCCCCGGTACCATCCCCGCCGGGGCAGGCACCACCCCCTGAGCCCAGTGGAGAACCCCGTGCGCACCATCACCCGCCTCATCGCGGACCTGATCTTCCCCCCGCGCTGCGACGACGAGCCCGCCCAGCCGCGCACCTACTGCCGCACCTGCGACGCCGACGCCGTCCGCTACGCCCCCGGCTTCGGCTGGGTCTGCGCCAACACCGGCCACTAGGAGCCCCGATCACCACGGGCCCGTACGAGCGGCGTACGGGCCCTTCTCCACACCAGAAAGAACACCGTGCACATCACCAACGACCCAACCAACAGCGACCGAGCCGAAAGCGGAATCGTCGCCATCAACGCCTACGTCAACGACGCCTACATGGCAGACAACCGCGACCTCAGCCGCGACGACGACCTCGACCAGGCCGCCCGCGACGCGATCGGCGACATCCTCCACCGACTCGAACGCGCCCGCGTTCACCCCGGTGTCATCCTCAAGCAGGCGTACGACCGCTACCAGGAGGAAGCCCTCGCCGACGACCCCGGCGACCGGCCGACCGTCGCCTACGCGTTCCCCTGCGGGTACTGCGGAGCCGAACGCGGCCGACCCTGCCACTGGGCGTGTGAGTCGTGGGGGGTGTCCGGTCAGAACCGCCACACCGAGCCCGAGCAGCTCGACGACGAGCCCGACGAGGTTCCCGCAGGACA
Organism: Nonomuraea basaltis; assembly: GCF_005893125.1. Lineage (GTDB taxonomy): Bacteria > Actinomycetota > Actinomycetes > Streptosporangiales > Streptosporangiaceae > Nonomuraea > Nonomuraea basaltis. The sequence goes on from NZ_VCJS01000136.1 coordinate 6,335, forward strand.
GCCCGTAGAGCGCTGCTACGAGTTCGGACTGTCCATCAGCTCCACCGCTGAGGTGTACGCCACCGACGCCGACACCGCGCACCAGCAGCTCGACGCCCTCAACGGCACCACGGTCACCCTCTCGCGGCAGGACGGCATCGTCCGGCTCACATGCCAGGTCATCAGCCGGGACCGCGAAATCCTCAAGGTCACCCCGCCAGACCCCGACCTCAAGCCCGCCACCGAGACCACCATCACCAAGATCCCCCTCTGACCCGTCCGGCCGGAGTCGCGCCCGCACGGGTGCGGCTCCCACCACCAGGAACCACCCGTGAGCAACAACCCCTTGACCGTCTTCCGGCTCGACGTCATGACGTTCATCGTCGGCGAGGTGACCGCCCGCACCCGGCGCGAGGCCCGCGCCAAATTACGCGACGTCGTCGAAAGCCTCGACCTGGCCAGCGACGACCCCGACGTCACCCTCGACGGGCTCAGCATCGACGGCGACATCGACGTCATCGACGAGACCCCCATCGCCGCCCCCGACGCCCCGGCGGCCGGCCACGACGCCGACCCGGGCGCGGCCGGCCCGCGCCTGTACGACGGGCTCGACATCTTCCTGCCCCAACCCTGACCCCAACCGGCGGGCCCGTACGAGCGGCGTGCGGCCCGCCTGCACCACCGGAAGGAACCACCCTCGTGATTCAGCCACACACGTTCTTCGCGTCCGACGAGCTCGACGTGCTCGTCCACGTGGCCGCCGCGTTCGCCGCAGGCCACGACCCCGAAGACGTCACCGACCGGCAACGCGAACTCGCCGAGCTCGCCTGCCGCATGTTCCTCGACCCGGGCGACGACGACTACCAGCTCCCGCCCGCCACCGACCCGAACCTGTCCCGCGTCATTGTCACCCTGGAGACGTGGGCGCGCGTGTCCCGGACCGTCACCGTCGCCGTGGACGTCCCCCACAACATCGCCAACGACGCCGACGCGATCAGCGACCACCTCAACGACGGCGGCGTCTACTGGCTGGAGCTCGCCGAGCACTACAGCGACGACGACCTCGAAGTGACCGCCGTCCGCCTCGGTGTCGAGCCCAACGCGCCCGTCCTGCACAGCTACGCCCTCGATGTCGAACTGGATGCCGTGGCCCGGCTCGACGCGCACACCCTGGAGGATGCCAAGCGGATCCTCGCCGAAGCGCTCCAGTGCGTCCCGGTCGGCGCGGTCGGCGCGATCCGCATCACCGAGGCCACCATGAACCAACCGCCGCGCGTGTTCGAGATCGACGGCCAGGAGACGGAGCCCAGCCCGCGCACGTACACCGTGACCGGGCTGCTCGACCTCGACATGTCGCCATCCCCGCTGTACGTCGCCGGAGTCGTCGAAGGCGAACGCCAGACGTTCGACAGCGACTCCAACAGCGGCGACTTCGGCGAATACCAGCGCTACGCCGTCACCGTCTATGCGTACGACGCCGACGAGGCAGCCGCATCCGCCGAGAGCCTGGTCCTCGACGAGGCAGCCGACGAAGACGACGAAGGCGACGAGGAGACCTGCGAGGGCCTGCCGCAGGCCGCATAACCACCCCGGCCCGAGCGCCGACCGCCCAGCGCGGTCGGCGCTCGCCGCGCTTCGGGACCAGACGCTAACCCGCCCCGCCCGACACGCTCCCCGTCTCAACCGCCAGGACCTCGAGGGCCTGGACCGCGAACGAGGGGGCACACCCGTGCAAACCACCATCTCGCCGAACAAGCACGCCGGCCGCGTCGCGCCCATCCGCGTGATCGTGGTGCACACCATGGAGACGGGCGAGTCCGGCAACGTCGCCGAGAACGTCGCCCAGTACTTCGCCAGGAAGGCGACCCAGGCGTCAGCGCACCTGTGCGTGGACAACAACAGCGTCGTCCAGACCGTGCTGCCCGGCGACACCGCATGGGCCGCCCCCGGCTGCAACTCGGATGGGCTCCAGATCGAGCTCGCCGGGCGCGCCGGCCAGACGAAGTCCCAGTGGGCCGACGACTACAGCAAGGACCTGCTCGACCTGGCCGCCCGCCAGGTCGCCGGCTGGTGCAAGAAGTACAGCATCCCCGCCAAACGGCTCACCCGCGCCCAGCTCCGCGCCGGCCACAAGGGCATCGTCGGCCACGCCGATGTGAGCGCCGTCTACAAGCGGTCGGATCACTGGGACCCGGGCCCTGACTTCGCCTGGGACGACTTCATCTCCAAGGTCCGCCACTACCTCAACGGCGGCCCTACCGCGCAGCCGTCCAAGCCGTCCACGAGCAAGCCGTCCATGGCCAAGCCCGGCGACTGGCCCGCCTTCCCCGGCCGCCTCCTGGCCTACCGGCCCGGTGAGCCGCTCATGAGCGGCGCCGACGTCACCACCTGGCAGTACCGGCTCAAACAGCTCCGCTACACGATCACCGTGGACGGCCGGTACGGGCCCATGACCTCCGCCGCCACCAAAGTCTTCCAACGCGCCGAGGGCCTTGCCATGGACGGCGTCGTCGGCCCGAACACCTGGCGCGCCGCAGCCTAACTCACCGAACGGATCCTCCAATGAAGGGACATGCCCAGACCAGGTGAGCGTGACGCATCACCGGATTGGCTGCGTCATACTCCGGACGGCTATCCCGTCTTGGAGAGAGGCCGCTGAGCCGACTGTGGGCCGCGGCCCTGGGTCACCAAGCCGCTGATGGTTGCCACACCCTGTGTAGCAGCCTGCTGTCCGAGCTTCCGGGCGACGGCCATGATCTGTGCAGCGCGTGCGCGGGCCCACATGCGCGCGATGGAAGGCGCGTTGGTGTCGTCAGCCTGCCGCCGCAGCCGGCTGACCTCTTCCTTAATGGCGGTGAGGAAGCTCGCCGGGTCTGCGGCGCGCTTGGCATGAGAGACCTGAGAGATAGTGAGGCCAAGCGCCTTGGCAATGTTCTTGAGCCTGTATCGGCGGTCGCCGTTGCTGTCGCGTAGGTTGTAGAGCCGCTCGATCTCCTGACTGGCAAGAAGGTCGAGGAGCCGGGCCTCCGCTAGACGGTTTTGCCGGCGGCGTTCGATCGCTTGGTAGTAGCCGTAGGGATTGTCCGGCTGTGAAACTGCTTCAACAAGCAGTTCTGGGAAGAGCTGGGTTCTGACGTCACTGGGGATCATCGCGCCTCTCGATGTGCTGGCTTGCTGGATGTGGCGCCGTTGGGGAAGGCGGGGACGACGGCGGTGCGCCTGGTCACTATGGCCCGGTGAGCTTTTGATCGAAATAGGCGTTCTGCATAGTTTCCCAGGGCTTGATGTGCGCTCCGTCCTGCCCCGAAGCTGGCGTGAAGCGCTCGTGGGCCCGCTGACAGCGCTCGATAGAACCGCTGCCAGGCAACAGGCTGGTGAGAAGGATCCCAGGCATGTCTGGCTTTTCTGTTCTCCTCCTGGGCGGCTGCTTTCTCGAACGCTGCGTGGTGCCATCGTCAAAGGCTGGCAATAGACGAACCGGCCCACATATTTGAGCGCTCAACATTATGTGCAGTAAGCCTGATCTTATCCACGGAGATGGGCGGATCGCCCCTTCCATCGAACGCATGTGCGTCCTACCGTCTCCTCCACGCACTGAATCGAAGGGATAGATCCGCCTATGACCTCGACAGCGTCGCCGCCCAGCGCGGCCGACGAAGGATTAGCTCGCGAGGACTACGCCCTTGAGCGCGTACCTGTCAGCGCCCGCTACGGCTGGATGACCGTGGCCATTCAGCGCTTCGGCCTCCTCAGCGCTTTGTCCCAGTTCCTCCTAGGCGCAACCCTCGGCATGGGCATGACGTTCTGGCAGGCCGTCCTGGCCGTGACCCTCGGCGCCGTCATCCTGGAGATCGTCGCGATCGCGATCGGCATAGCCGGCATGCGGGAAGGACTGTCCACCACCGTCCTGGCCCGCTGGAGCGGGTTCGGCCGCCACGGGTCCGGGCTGGTCGGCATCGTCATCGCCGTATGCCTGCTCGGCTGGTTCGGCGTCCAATCCGCAGTACTCGGCCAAGGCATGGCCTCCCTCCTCGGAGGACCGCCCTGGGTGTGGGCAATCATCGGCGGGCTGGCAATCACTGCCATCGTGGTCCCGGGATTCCTGGGGATGGCCTGGACCGCGTGGATCACCGTTCCGGCGTTCCTGGCGCTGGCTGGCTGGGCCGTCGTGGTCGAACTCAGCAAGCAGCCCCTCGGCGAACTGATCACCTCGGCTCCGCCCGGTCCTGCGCTGAGCCTGGCGCAGGGCGCCACCCTGGTCGCCGGCGGGTTCATCGTGGGCGCCGTGATCAGCCCCGACATGTGCCGCTTCAACAAGTCCGCGGCTGACGTCGTGAAGCAGACCGTCATCGGCATCACCCTGGGCGAGTACGTGCTCGCACTCGTCGGCGTGCTCCTGGCGCATGCGCTGCGGACCGGCGACGTGGTAGCCATCGTCACCACGACCTCTGGCATCGTCGGCACCATCGTGCTCGTCGCAGCCACAATCAAAACCAACGACTGGAACCTCTACGCCGCCTCGCTCGGCGTCACGAGCGCGCTGCACACCGCGTTCGCCATCAAGGCCAGCCGCGCCGCTGTCACGATCGTCCTGGGTGTCCTCGGCACAACGCTGGCCGCCCTGGGCATCGCCGACCACCTGGTGGACTTCCTCATCCTGCTCGGGGTCGCCATCCCGCCAATCGCCGGAATCATGGTGGCCGAGTACTACGTGGTGCGCACCTGGCGTCCTGTCCTGGACGAGTCGCGGAACTCCGGCGCCCTACCAGCATCCGCTCCTGGATGGGTCCCGGCCGCACTGATGATCTGGTTGGTATCCGCAGCAGTCGGCAATTACGTCACCTGGGGAATTCCCGCGCTGAACGCCCTGATAGCAGCTTTCGTCCTGTATGCGATCGCGGGCAAGTTCGGCTTAACTGGATCCACCAAAGGCTCTATCTCTGTCTAAGGCGCGCTGCCGCGGTCGAGCCGTACGGCTGGATCGCGGCAGTCTGCTGCTCACCTTCCCCTAAACGGAGCTTCCTTGCGTATTGGGATTGACGTCGGCGGCACCCATACCGACGCGGTCTTGATGGACGGGACCACAGTCCTGGCCTCCATCAAGACCGCCACCACACTTGACGTGACCGGTGGCATCGTCGCCGCTCTGGAGCAGTTACTCACCGAATCCGGTGTGGACCGCTCAACCATTCACGGCGTCATGATCGGCACCACCCACTTCACCAACGCTCTAGTGACCGGCCGCGGCCTGGCCAGGACAGCGGTGGTACGGCTGGCACTGCCCGCCACGGCCGCACTACCACCGATGGTGGACTGGCCCGAGCGGCTGGTGGGAGCGCTTCAGCCGAGCATCCACCTGTGCCATGGCGGGCACGAGTTCGACGGCCGCCCCATCGCCCCGCTGAACCCTGACGAGCTCAAGCGCGTCGCCCAGGAGTTGGAGGCGAAAGAGATCGGCACGGTCGCCATCTCCTCGGTGTTCTCGCCAGTCAACGCCGAACTGGAGGAAGCCGCAGCCGACATCCTCCTGGCCGAGCTGCCCCACCTGCACATCAGCCTCTCCCATCAGATCGGCAGGATCGGACTGCTGGAACGGGAGAACGCCACCATCGTCAACGCGTGCCTGCGCAACCTGGCCGACGACATCGTGGAGGCATTCACCGCCGCACTACACACGGTTGGGGTGACGGCGCCGCTATATCTTTCACAGAACGACGGCACTCTCATGGACGCCGAGTTCACCCGCCGCTACCCGATTCGGACGTTCGCGTCCGGACCGACCAACAGCATGCGGGGCGCCGCGTTCCTCGCCGACCAGCTCGACTGCGCCGTCGTAGACATCGGAGGCACAACCACCGACGTGGGCGTGCTGGCCGGCGGCTACCCGCGGCAGGCGAGCGGCGAGGTGGAATTCGGCGGTGTCCGGGTGAACTTCCGCATGCCCGACGTGCTGTCATTCGGACTTGGGGGCGGTAGCCGCGTCACCCGCACCCCCGTGGTCGAGGTCGGCCCGGATTCGGTCGGCTATCAGCTCACCAGCGACGCCCTGGTGTTCGGCGGACAGATCCTGACCGCGTCGGACCTCGCAGTCGCCGCAGGTCTGGCCGACATCGGCGACGCATCCCTGGTACGGCACCTGGACCGCAACCTCGTCAACCGCGGCATCGAGTGGATGATCCAGAAGGTTATCGATCTGGTAGACCGGATGCGGGTATCGGCAACTCCGCTGCCGGTGGTTATGGTCGGCGGCGGTAGCGTGCTCATTCCCCCCGAGTTGCCCGGCGTGCCAGCCGTGCACCGGCCCAAGCATTACGGGGTGGCCAACGCGATCGGCGCAGCGATCGGCCAGATCGGCGGCGACGTAGACCGGCTATGGGCGATCACCGCCTCCCGAACCCGTGAAGAGGTGCTCGAAGAGGCGTGCGCCGAGGCGATTGACCGGGCGATTTCCGCAGGGGCGGCCCCCGGCACAGTGGAGGTGAAAGAGGTAGATGAGGTGCACGTCGCCTACCTGCCAGGCAACGCCGTGCGAGTCCGAGTCAAAGCGGTCGGCGAACTTGACCTCACCAGCCGGCGGAACAGGGAGGAAGAGCAGTGGGCGTCGAGCTGACCCTGTCGTCCCTGCGCGACCTCTCGGAGGGCGCGGCCGTCCTGGGCACAGGCGGCGGAGGCGACCCGTACGTGGGCAGGCTGCTCGTGGAGCAGCAACTGCGAGCAGGCCGCACGATACGCGTCATCGACGTGGACGAGCTTCCCGATGACGCGCTGGTCCTGCCGTGTGCGCTCATGGGGGCGCCGACCGTGTTCTGGGAGAAATTGCCCGGCCCCGAGGGCATCACCACCGCAATGCGCACGCTGGAAGCGCATCTGGGCCGCAAGGCGGCGGCCACGATGCCGATCGAGTGCGGCGGATTCAACTCCATGATCCCGCTACTGCTGGGCGCGGAAACGGACCTGCCCGTCGTGGACGCGGACGGGATGGGGCGCGCATTCCCCGAGCTCCAAATGGAGACGTTCGCCGTCATGGGCGTGTCCGGTTCGCCGATGTCGATCGCCTCTGATCACGGCGATGCGGGCATCATCAACGCCGTGGACAACAAGCGGATGGAGCGGCTTGCTCGGGCGATGACGGTCCAAATGGGCGGGTCGGCATACATCTGCGACTACCCGATGGATGCCGCGACCGTGCGCCGTACCGCTGTCCCGAGGACGCTAACGCTGGCACGGCGGATCGGCGAGACACTCAGAATGGCGCGAGACCAGCATCACAACCCGTTCGAGGCGCTGACGGCGATGCTGGCCGACACCATCTATAGCCATGGGCTGGTGCTGTTCCGGGGCAAGGTCATCGACATTGACCGGCGAACCGTGGACGGTTTCGCCCGCGGCAAGGTTCGCCTGGCCGCGATGGAAGACCCAGACGACACGATGGAGATCAGCTTCCAGAACGAGCACCTCGTCGCCCGCCGCAATGGCGAACTGGCAGCGATCGTCCCCGACCTGATCTGCACACTGAACAGTGAGACCGGCTCTCCGGTGACGACGGAAGCGCTCTCCTTCGGTCAGCGACTGACGGTCTACGCAATCAGCACCCCGGCGATCATGCGCACACCCGAGGCGCTGGACTGCTTCGGGCCTCCGGGCTTCGGGCTGAGCGAGCTCTACATACCGGTGGAGGAACTCGCCAGCGGGCGAGCATGACCTCGTGGACATCACGGTAGATCTTGTCGATGATCTCGCCGCCGGCGCGACCCTCCTAGGCTCGGGCGGCGGCGGCGACACCGCGATGGTGGCGTTGCTGCTGCGGCATGCCCTGCGTCAGCACGGCCCCATACCGCTCATCAACGCCAGCGACCTGCCGCCGGACGCGCTGGTCGTTCCCGTCGCCGCGACCGGGTCCATCACCGTGATGATCGAGCGCCTGCCCACAGGCTCCTGCTTCGTGGACGCCGTTGCCGCCATCGGGACTCTCCTGGACACGCCGGTCACGGCAATCCACGGCTTCGAGGCAGGCGGTGCCAACGCCCTGTTCGCGTGTGCCACCGCCGCGTGGGCGGGACTCCCACTGATCGACGCCGATGGGATGGGCCGCGCGTTCCCGAGAGTCGATCAGGTCGTTTTCAACCCGGCCGGGGTCGCGGCCTCACCCGCCATGCTCGTTGACCCCAGCGGAAACGAGCTGTGCATTCGAAGCGCGCGCGACAACGCCGACGCCGAGCGCCTGTTGCGCGCCGCGCTGCCCGCGCTAGGAGGGTGGGCGGCCACCGCGATCTACCCGATGACCGCAGCCCAGGCAGCATCCTGCGGCATCACCGGATCCATCTCCGGCGCGATTGCCCTCGGGCAGGCACTGCGCGAAGGGCAACGCAGCCTACGCGCCCGCGTCGGCGTTCTCGCCCGCATGGGCGCCGATCTGCTGTTCTCCGGCGGCGTGATTGAGGTGGTGCGCCACCCGCGGCCACGTACGGGTGGCGCGCTCACTATTGAGCACGAGGGCGACCCTGCGCGGACGCTGCGAGTCGAGATGGCCGACGAGTACAGCCTGGCCATCGACGACGGTGAGATCCGCGCCCGCGTCCCTGACCTCATCTGCATCCTGGACCGCCGCACCTGGCAGCCGGTCTCCGCCGAGCAGATCGCGCCCGGCCGTCACGTCGAAGTGATCCGCATCCCCGCCCCCCAGGCGTGGCTGACGCCGGCCGCCCTGCCGCTCGTCACCCCCGAATCGTTCGGGCTCCGCGTGCTCAACGATGCCCCTACAACCCAGCAAGGCCCTGCCACATGACCATCATCACCGTCCGAGACCTTCTAAACGACCAGGCTTGCGAGGACCATCATCTGCTGGGCGGCGCTGCCGGGCTCGACCACGTCGTTCGTAACGTCGCGCTGGTCCACACCGGCACCGACCTCAGCCGCGTCCCGCCAAGCTCGGTCGCCGTCGTGGACATCAGCGATCAGAGAGGGGTTTCCTCCCAGCACCTGGTGGAGGTGTTCTGCCGCCGGCTACACGGCCGCGGCGGACGCATGCTCATGATCGTCGGGTATCTGGAGTCCATCACCCAGTCCACGATCCGGCTCGCAGACCGGTTCTCCTTGCCCGTGGTGGCCGTCCGACCCACCGCGATCCCCGGCTCCGCGCCGGCCCTGGCCGCCAGGATGCTCGGCCTCGTGCAGAACCCCGAGCTGCTGTACGCCCGCGCGGCGACCAATGCGGTGGCCAAGCTCGCGACCGCAGACACCGTAGATCGCATCCTGGCGATCGTCTCGGACACGTTGCGAGGAACATCGGCACTAGTGAACGTAGACGGGCGGGTTGCTGCGGGGGAACTGCGGTGGACAACACCAGAAGAGGCCACCCGCCACCCCAGCGTCACTGCGGAACGCTTCATCGATCACGTCCGCGCATCATGCCCGGTCCCTTGGACGGATCACCAGTTGTGGCTGGTCGCAGAGGTCGCGCACGGCGGGCCCATGTGGCAGGACGCCGCCCGCGCGACCCTTCAGACCGCAGCCCTCTCGGCGGCGGCATGGGTGGCCCGTGACCGGCTCGGCCGCGAGCGAGACCGTGCCCGCCTGTCAGCGCTTCTGGCCGAGCTGCTCCAGCTCGAGCACGCATCGTCCATCCCGGAGCATCTCGCCAGGCGCGCGGCACGGGCCGGGATTGTCCTAGATGGATGGCACGTCGGGTTCCACATCGCTGGGATGTACCAAACAGGCGACACCGCAATGTTCATGGAGCTGACACCGCAGTTGACCTCGGCGCTGACTGAGGAGGGATTCGACATCCCTCTGTTCGAGCGGGCCGATGGCTGGTCATCGTGGGTGACGACGCACCAGCGCCTTCCGCAGCAGGGGATCGACGAGGTAGCGGAGCGGCTCCGACACGCCCTGTCGTGGTACAACGCCACCTACGCCGAACACCGCGGCTACACACCGCTGGTCGCCGGGCTAGGCCAGCCGAGCACAGGGCCGAACGCGATCGCGGCTACGCTGGGACAAGCCCAGCACGCGGCCTTGGCCTCCAAAGGCGAAGCCGGAACGGTCGAGTCGATCGACGATGTCGGGCCCGCACGGTTGCTGTCCATTTGGTTCCGCGACGAGATCTTCCAGACCCTCGCACGCAACCTCCTCGCGCCGCTGCTGGCCGTCCCTGATAGTCGTGCACTGCTGACGACGTTGGACATGTACCTGGCAACCAGGTCTCCCACCGAGACGGCCAAGCAGATGCAGCTACACCGCAACACCGTGCACGCGCGGATCTCCGCCGTCGAACGGCTGCTCGGTACCTCGATCGCCTCGATGGACTGCCTCACGCTGCACCTCGCTTGCCGGACCGTCGTGATGAGCCATCGCTCCTAGTGCGACGTAGCGATATCCCTGCGCGGGCAGCCTGGTCGGCCAGACGACGAAGGTCATCCTCTCCTTCCTGGCGTTCGAAGCTGAGCGGCTGATCCACCAGGAGGACGTCCAAGCCAAAAGCGATCGTTCTCCCACGCCCAGAACAAGGCCCGCTCGACCACCGGGGGAGAGGCAGGGGCGTCGGCCCTACGTTTGCCGGTACTGCTCCATCTCCGCGAGTTCTTTCTCGGTCACCTCGCGCAGGAACCACCAAGGGCTGCGCGGGCTCGGCCGCTGACACAGCAGTACCCGCTTCCTCACGTCCAGCCCTTCGCGGGATCCGTCCAGGTCCAGCAGGTAGGCCCGCAGCGAGAACACGCGCACCACCCTCGGCACCACCATGCCGAGAAACGGGTCGTACTCGTCGATGACCTCACGCGGCGCCTCAAACCGGGCGTGGACGGCTGTGACGTTCCACCACGTCAGGTAGTCCGGGCGTTGTTCGCTGTACGGGTGGATCCGGCCGCCGGCCCCGCGGTCGTACGGCCAGTTCGCTAGTTCCACCCTCAACAGCTCCACCCGCCCACGGTATCGAACACGCGTGCGAGTATCAGAGAGTGGCACGGCTGCGTAGTCGAATGCCTATATAGACAACATTAAAGACTGATGCTAATCTTTTGATCTTCAAGCGGGTCGACTGCGACAACTGGCCCCACCAGTCCGTCCCTTAGGAGTTGCACGTGACGACTATCCAGATCGCCACCATCGCCATCGCCCTGACGATCAAGGCGGCAACGCTTCTCTTCGTCTTCCTCGCTCGCCGGAACCAGCGCCGCAACGCCGCCGAGAGCGCCGCCAACCGCGTCTCCATCGGCACCGACGCCTATGGGACCCCCGTCTACCTGTCCGCTTCCGCCGACGTCGTGGACGCCGTGATCCGCAGACGCCGCGACAACGCCTGAGACGTGTGCGCAATCACTGTCTCAACGTCCTCACGGACCCCAGAACATTAGTAACTGGAATGCAGTTTCCAGGAACTAATCGCGCTGCGATCTTCACGGCACCACCGGAAGTGTCCCGTCTCACTTGACTTGAGGCAGTCTCATCGATCATGAGGCATCCTGCTGTTTGTCTCACCTATCTGAGGAGCAGCATCAGCGTTGAAAGGACCGGGTCATGACCAAGCGGGAACGCGCCGACGCCATCAGTTACGGCTGGGCTGTAGCGAACGCGCTGACGGCGGCGGGCATCGAAAACAGTGGCACCGCACGGGCCGGGGAGCCGGGCAAGTTGAAGCGTGCCCTGACGATCTCGCTCCTGGACCGCTACTGGCACATTCCGGACTTCGGGAACTCCGTTGAGATGAGCCTCGAATGGGACGAGGAGCACGGGTGGGCGTTGCTCGACGTCAACGAGCCCGGTGCCGTCCGAGGTTTCGCCTACACCTACTACGACCTCGAGCTGGGTGTGCTGCCTGAACCGGTCAGGGTGGCACGGCTCGTCAACTCGGTTCTGGCCGGGAAGGAGCGTTTGGGCATCGGTCCCCGCCGCAAGTACCGCATGGCCATCAAGCACAACCTGGACTTCGAAGCCGCCCTGGCTGCCTACCCCGGCGAGGCGCCCAAGTGATTCCGGCGCACCACGGTGAGTTTCATCGATATGCCTCATGATCGACGAGACGGTCCCGCTCGGCGTTGTCTCATCCAATCTGATGCACCGCAGGTGAGAGATGCACTATGCCTCAAGTCCAACGAGACAGGACAGGAAGGAAGCACCCCGTGACCCTCAGCGAGGAACTCGCCGAGAGCTACCCCCGCCCTCGTCTGCTCGCGATCGACCCCTGGACATGCGGCTGCACCGAATGCGGCGAAGGCACGTACAAGCCCCTCCGCGAGGCCGCCCCCGAAGAGATCGCCACCATGCTGACCGGCGACCTGCGCAACCACACCGGCATCACCTTCACGATGACCGCCACCATCGCCGCCGCCATCCCCTACGGCGGAACCCTCCGCACCGCCACCACGGAGCACGAGGTGATCATCTCCTGCGAGTACAGGTCCTGGACGGTATCCCCGCACCTCCTCGGCATCCCCATCCGATAACCCACCGGCCGCCGGGCACCCGCCCGGCGGCACTACACGAACGGACTCGCCTCATGATCACGCCGAGCGGCGGCCGCTGGTGCGGACTCCCCGAGCGTGGCCACTTTCAACGCTGGACCGCCGAAGCACGCTGGCACGGGTACACGCCGCCCACGCAGGAGCAGATCAAGCAGCGCATGCTCACACGCGCACCGGAACCAACCCCTGACCGCCAGGAGGACCAGACCCGATGATCCCCGCCCCGACCTCCGGCACCAGCCGCGAACGCATCGACGAGATCAGGGCCGAACACCGCGCCGCGTTCCGCGCCGCCCTAACCCAGGAAGTCGCCGACATCCCCGGCCTGACCGCCGACTTCGACCACAGCCACACCCTCGTCTGGCTCGCCTGGGACGGCGACGGCAACAACGGCTACTGGGTCGGTACCGGCATCGCCTACCACTCCCGCCTGCCCGAGGACCAGCTCCCCGGCCACATCACCGCCTCGTATTTGGACGAGGCCCTCGACGGCTTCCCCGACCCCAACGCCACCGTCCTCTACATCGAGCTCCCCCCGGCCCGCGCCCGCGACGCCGAAACAGCCGCCGCGCTTATCGTCGCCGCCGTCCGCCCTGAAGAACGACAAGCCGGTTCCGAAGAGCATCCTCGACGCCGGCTGAGGCTCCACACTCATCCGTCGTCCCGCCGACCGGCGCCGCGCCTGTCCCGCTGGGTGGCGCCGGCTGCCCGGGCGTCGTCCGAGTGCGCGTGGTCAGCCGCCGGTGGCGCCGGCGCCACCGGCCGCTGCCGCGCTGATGGCCGCTACGGCGGCGGCGTTGATGGCGGCGATGGTCTTGGCGACCGCGTCGGCAGCCCAGGCGCCCTCGGCGATCTCCTTGATGCGTTTCTTGCTCGCGCCTGGGAACGCTTTGCGATCGAACTTGGCCGCGTGCATGATCGCGATCAGGACGGCCGTGCGGGCGTCGGGATCGGCCCCGGCCAGCACGGCCGACACGCGTTCCCTGACGTTCGCCTCCACCCCGGGGTGCGTCTCCGGCCAGCGGGTGACCGGGAAGATGCCCATCACCTTGGCCCGTTCCTCGGCCAGCACGCCCGCCGCCACCAGCTTGGTGAGCAGGCGCTTGCGCAGCTTGGCTGACTGCAGCCGCTGCACCCACCACGCGGGCTTGCGATTCCTGCGCTCCTCGGCGATGCGGGTCAGCATGGCGTCCAGCTCGTCGTCCCCGAGCGGCGCCGGGCTCTTGACCATCACCTTCTTGTCCGACAGGTCGACCCGCTCCTCGATGGCGAGCTCGGCCAGGATCGCGCCGGCGAGCGCCGGATCGAGCTGCATCGAGTTCATGAGCGGCTTGCCGTCCTCGCTGTAGGCGAGCAGGAGGAGCTCCTCGGCGATCGTCACACGCATGCTTCGACACTAACCGCCCCACCATGACCATCTCGGAGAAGTTGCACGCCATAAGGCCGACCAAGAAGCACGGAGACCCTCATGACCACCACTCCCGACATCCCTTTCACCAGAGGCCAGACCCCGCCCCGGGAGTTTCGGGAGGCTACCGCGCGCGCACGCGCGAGCACTGATGTGGAGGAGATCGATATGAGGAACGAGCCGGTTGACCTGGACGCGGTGGTGGCTGAGCGGCGGCTCAGGCGTGCCGGGTGGGGCGGTCTGCTTGAGCCGGCCGCCGTGGCGCGGGCCAAGACTGCTGCTGAGCTGGTGGAGGAGTGGAACGCGGCCTACCCGGTGGGGCAGCCCGTCTGCTACTGGACAGGCTTCCGAGATGGCCCCCTCGCTGGGGAGCCGAAGTTCAGCCGTACCCGCGCCCGGGCGCAGGTGCTGGGCGGGCACACCGCCGTGGTGTGGATGGACGGGGAGGGAAGCTGCATCGCGCTGTCCCATGTTGATCCCATCACCGAGGACAAGCTCGAGGGGTTGGCGTGACGCGGCCGCTGCTGCCCGGGATGGAGCCGCGCACCCCGGAGGAGAAGGCCGCCCGCGAGCGGCACCAGGCCGCCCGTGACGCCTACTACGGGGTGCGGCGCCGCCTTGCCGGCCGCATCTCCCACGACGAGACGGCGTCCCCGTACGACCTGGTGGCCGACGCGACGTTCCACGCGCTCGCCGACGCGCTGTACGCGACGATCTCCTCCCCTGACTTCGCGCTTTTGCTCCAGGAGCGCGGGCTGCGCATGGGTCCAGCCTGCGACGAAGGGATGCCGCCGGAAGCGCCTGACGAGTGGGCGCACGACGTGCTCAGCTTCGGCGACCCGGACTCCAACCCCGTGGAGCCGATAGAAGAGATCGACCGGCTGTACGCCGACGCCTGGCGCGCGGGATGGGAAGCGCACGCCGCGGCGCCCCCGGCCGGAGAAGAAGAGGGGAACCAGAGTGACGACCACTGACCGGCTGCCCGCCCACGTCGTCCCCGCCGCCGGCGAGCTCGTCGCCGGCGACGTCGTCCGCGTGGACCCGATCCGAAACCCGTACCGCGCCTACCTGGACAACCTGCGCTCCCCTGGCTCGAAGACCGCGATGCGCGGCTGCCTGGACCGGATGACGCGCATCATGCAGGGTGAACCGCTCGACGACCAGACGGTGTCCGGTGAGAACTTCCCGTGGCAGATCCTCCGCTACGAGCACACCACCCGGCTGCGCGCCGAACTGCTGAAGCAGGGGTGGTCCGCCGCCTACATCAACAAGCACCTCGTCGCCCTGCGGCGGGTGCTGAAGGAAGCATGGCGGCTCGACCTGCTGTCCGCTGAGGACTATCAGCGCGCCATCGACCTTGAACAGGAAGACGCCTCCACCCTCCCGGCCGGCCGCCGCATCCCCGCTGACGCGCTCGCGGTGCTGCTCGCGGTGTGCGACGACCCCGACAAGCCCGCCGATGTGCGCGACCGCGCCATGCTCGCCGTCCTCTACACGTCCGGGGTACGGCGCGAGGAACTCGTCTCCCGCGACCTGGCCGACTGGGACCGCGAAACCAACAGCATCCGCGTGCTCGGCAAACGCTCCAAGGAGCGCATGGCGTACGTGCCCGACGACACCGCCGCCCTCATCGAGCAGTGGATCAGCGTGCGCGGCCGCACCCCCGGCGCCCTCTTCCCCTCCATCTGGAAAGGCGGACGGCTCCGCACTGACGCCAACGGCCGGCCCACCCACATGACCGGGCAAGCCCTGCGCAAGATGCTGATGAAACGCGTCAGCCAGGCCGCGCAGCTCGACCCGGAGACGATGGGGAAGCAGCCGATCCGGGCGCACGACTTCCGCCGCACGTTCATCGGCGAACTACTCGACGCTGGCGTGGACCTGGCCACCGCGCAGGCTCTCGTCGGCCACTCCTCGCCCGCGACGACCGCCCGGTACGACCGGCGGCCAGAGAAGACCCGCCGAGCCGCGGTCAACCGGCTACGATTGCCCAACCGTGCCGTCCCCGAGGAAAGGGACTGACCTTGGCGGTGGTTCTTCCCTGCTCACGTCCCTGTTTCCATGCCATCAGCATTGGGTTTTGAACCACCATCTAGATCAATCCCTTTGGTGCCGGCCAGTGCCGCATCGGCCAGGCTGGCACCCTTCAGTACCGCACCTGCGAGATTGGCTCCGGCAAGATTTGCGCGGATCAGCTTCGCTCGAGTCAGGTCTGCGTTGGTCAGATCTGCGCCCTTCAGTATGGAGTCGGTCAGATCGGCACCAGAGAGGTTGGCGCCCATAAGATTTGCCTCGGTGAGGTCAGCGCTGATTAGATCTGCCCCGCCTAGGTCCGCGCCGATCAGCCTCGCGCGAATCAGATCAACCCTGCTCAGGTCGGCATTAGATAGGTCCGCCATGCTCAACTTCGCGTCGGTGAGTTCCGCGGCGACGAGTGTAGCGTCGTGTAGGTTTGCGTTGACCAACCTCGCGCGGAGCAGTTTGGCGCCTGTCAGATTCGCGCCTTCGAGGTTTGCATCGGTTAGATTTGCTTTGATCATACGTGCGTCAACCAATCGGGCACCTCGAAGGTAGGCGCGGACCAGCCTTGAACGGATCATGTTGGCACGGTACAGCTTGGCGCCGTCCAAGATCGCCTTAGTCAAATTGGCGTCGTTTAGAATGGCCTCTTCCAATTTCGCTGAGAACATTTTGGCGCCCGCCATGTAGGCGTTGCTTAGGTCTGCGCGTCCTAGCTCCGCCCATTGCAGTTGTGCGCGAATCATGTTGGCGCCAGGCAGATCCGCGTCGGTCAGATCCACCCGGTAGAGGTTGGCGCCCTTGAGATCGACATTAGCTAGGTAGCTGCCGGTCAATTGGAGTTCCGCAAGGTCGAGCGTGCGGTGCTCAGGACGACAGGGGCGGCGACCAATAGCCGTGAGCGCGGCTTGGACATCAGCTTCGGGCCGTCTCGGTGATACGCGATCAGTTCCAGGGGTCGGGAATGCAGGGAAACGGCGAGGAGGGGACGGGGAGGCGGGAGCGGCGCGGCGGCGGATGAATGTTTCCAGGACTTCGACGACCTCGTCGTGATGTGCTCGAGAATCACGGGCAACGTGGGCGAGTGCGTAGACACCGCCGAGACAAACATCGATGTCATCGGAGCTGAGGCGTTCCAGTGCCTTGGTGAACCGGTCGGTTACTTGTCCGCGATGGGAGAGCCGGTAGGTGCGGGCTGTGTATAGCAGACCGATGGCCACCACTACTGCGCCACCGACTGAGACGATCAAGAAGCGGGCATTGTGCCTATCCTTCTCGTCGGTCAGGTCCATCACGTCGGGCACCTTCCACAAGGCCAGCCCATACCCGACCGCTGCGGACATGAGCAGCAGGGCAGTGATGCCGGCCAAGAGGATCCGCACGGCCGGGCGCACGGCGGTACGCTGCGTCAGGCGTCTCGCTTCCCGAAGCCGTATGCCCATACGTCGAATCAATGCGGCTACTACGGCACGCACTTCCGATTGAAGGTTTTGCCTTTCCGCCAGGAGCAGCACGCTAATGAGGCGAACACGCTTGAGTGGGCTTGCGCCGGTCCTCTTAGCCAAGCGTCGTGCTTCCCGAAGTCGCGGGCCCATAGAGGGAAGTGAACCCCGCTGTGAATAGCATGCGCCACCGGGCCGAGGTGTGCTATCAGCCAGGAATGATCAAGTTTGGTAGATTTTCTTGGTTGCTCCGGCTCGAACGCTGCTGGCGCGCGATGGGCGCAACCACGACAGGAACGCTCGCCAACAGGTCCCTGGCTGGGCCCTAAGTTGTATGAGGTCTCTATCCACCAGAAGGATGGGCTCTACCTGCGGGGTAGCCTCACGACCTCTACGAGCGTGGCGAGATCGCTGACGTGTTCACGGACCTGAGCCACCGACCGGCAGTCGCCCAGCAGATAGCGCCGCTTGCCGTACCAGCGGTAGACCGTGAGGACCTGTCGGTCCTGGAGGATCTTGCCCTCGACCTCAATCCCGTCCGTGCCCACCCACAACCGCATACCCGAATCGTACAAAAGGTGCTATTGGACGCAATTCGGGCTCGGTCAATTTGAGGTGGACACTAAACGCAAGGCCGCCATATGGTCCTCTCTCCGCTCAAGCGAGGAAGATCGTCCAATGACCGGTACAGCGCACCAGTGGGCAGCCGCCGTCCATGTCCCCATCACCACCGAGCAGGCCCGCGCCGCCGCTAGCACCCAGCAGATGACCATCGATACCACCACCAGCGTCACCATGGATGGGATCTACTGCACGGCGTGCCGAGGGCGGTACGGACACCCGCATACCGGCCCGTCCTGCCCCGTGGAAATCGGAGGCAGACACTAACCCGAGCAGCCTCATACGGTCCTCTCCCCACTATGGAGAGGACCGTTTCTCATGCTCGGCCTGTTCCCCCTCAAGAAGGCGCCCGCGCCTGACCGGCTGTTGTGGATGCCCTCGGCGCCCCGCACGATCCGCTGGCACGTGATGACCCGCCGGTACTCGCCGAAGTCCCGCCGTAACTTCCGCCGCATCCTCCTCGCCGCAGAGGCCCGCAACGTACGGGTCACCGTCCAGCATGACCACGGCATGCTGTTCCGGCTCCACCTGCTCAAGCTCACCGGCACGCCGGCCGCCCTGGACGCCCTGGACGCCCTGTTCAACCACCTCGCCGACGTACGGCCCGCCGTGACGCCCTGGTGGATCCGATGAGCGGCCTGACCTTCGGACGCGTACGGGCCTTCATGCTCGGCCCCGCAGGCTCCAGCCCGACCGACGTGGACGGCTGGCAGGACTTCGGTTACATCGAAGGCGACGGCATTGCCTTCGCGCCGGACCCCCTGCCGCAGACGGAGCGGCTGAAGCCGTGGCCATCCGGCCCCATCTCGTTCACGATCCCGATCCGCTGGATCCGCTGCTCGTGGCAGGCCCACCGCTGCCTCTACGGGCGGCCGCACCCCGAACAGCGGCGAGCCAAGACGCTCTACCGGCAGCGGGCCCGCCGCCGGGCAAGGGGACGCCGATGAGCCGCCTCTATGACGAGCTCAGCACCCGCGAGCCCGGCACGGCCACGCCCAGCTTCGACGTGCAACAGGCCCGCGACATGGTTGCGTGGCTCCGCACCACCCTCACCGGGACCCAGGTCCTGGCCGAACGCGCCGAAGGCGGCACCGTCGCCTGGCACATCCAGGCCAGCGACCACCAGTTCGTGGACCTCGCTTCCCGCCTCGCCGGCGGCAGCGTCATGCCCGTCACGTACGGCGGAGATCAGGGCGCCATGATGCGGCGCGACGCCGAGCACGCCGTACGCCACCACCCCCTGCACGAGTACGAGATCGCCAAGTACCACCTGAGCCTGCTCGACCAGCACGCCATCCAGGAAGAGAAGATCTACCGCTACGACGACGGCGGCGGCCGCGGTCTCGTCCCGTTTGCCACCTGCGCCTACTGCGACACCGGCAACCCGTACGAGGCGCCACACATGGGCTACCCCTGCCCCACCATCCGAGGCCTTATCCACGCCCACCGGGACCTGCCCGGCTTCAACCCGGAATGGACCGAACAGTGACCATGGCCGTAGACGTCATCGCCGCCGCCCGCCAGAGCCTCGCCGAGACGGAGCGGATGGTCCACGCCGTCCTCGCCGACCCCGGCCACGTCACCGACAGCCCCGCCGCCGGCACCTTCATGGGGCGAGTTCCATCCTGAAGTCGCAGGTCACGGGGCTGGTGTGATCGTGTCTGGGCATGCTCAGCCTGCTGGAAGCTGCTGATCATCGCGGTAGATCATCTGTCACGGGCGGGCCGGGGTTTCTTGCCGGTTCGGGCACCGCTGACAGCATGCCCCATCTACGATGCGTATCTGAACGGTTATCTTCGGTAATCGACGGAAGGGGTGAGATGTCACTGCTGGAACGGATCACCACACGCCGTGCGGAACTATCCGACCAGGCACAACATCTGGCCAAGCAACTGGCCGAGGTCGAGGGCGAACTGGAGCGGATGAGCGTGGCCGAGCAGGTCGTCACCCAGATGCTCGCCGCCGACGACCTGGCCGATCCCGAGCACGCCACGGCCACTGCCGGCTTCATGATGATCCCCTACCGGCATCAAGCCGACGGCCCCGACGACTTGCCCGCCGACTACCAACTGCTGCTGAACACGGTGGCCGACGCGAATGGGGCACTGATCTGCAAGGACATCTGCCGCGCAGCGGGCCTGAGCACCGAGCCGGGCCCGGTGGAGGGCACCCGGGCCAAGCTGAACCGGCTGGCCGAGCGGGGCTGGCTGCGCAAGACGCCGGCCGGGAGCTTCGCCCGCATGTCCTGACCGCCAGATCCCCGCCGCGACACGGCGACACGGCGACACGGCGACACGGCGACACGGCGACGATACGAATACCGGCAGCTTTCGGCCCCTGACCGGCGGCGACACACCGATCCCCGAGCAAGGACGCCCCCGGCAGGGATATCGCGGTGTGTGAACAAGACCAACGAGCCCGCCGAGGGCGACACTCACGCTGTCTACACCTGCCGTCTGCCGCTGTCCACCACAACGCTCACCTTCGTCACCGGCGTGCTGCGCGAGCACCTGAAGGCGATCGGCTCGCGCTGGCGCAAGCTCCCCACAGGGAAGATCACCATCATCGTGCTCGCCGTCCTGCGCCATGACCAGCGCATCACCGACATGGCCGGCGGCAACCACGTCTCACCCGGCACCGTGCTGCGCTGGGTCCGCGAGGTCATCGCCCTGCTCGCAGCCCGCGCGCCGCGACTGGACCGCGCCCTGAAGAAGATCACGAAGGCGGGCGGAGAGGTCGTCCTGATCGACGGCACCCTGATCCGCACCGAACGCCGAACCGGAGCCGATGACCGCAAGAACTACTCAGGCAAGCACAAGACCCACGGCCTGTTGTTCCTCGCCCTGACCGATGTCGCGGGGAACCTGCTGTGGATCTCCGCCGCCCGCCCCGGCCGCTCATCCGAGATCACCACCGCCCGCCACAACCACATCGTCCAGAAACTACGGGACGCGGGCCTGGGCGCCCTCGCCGACCTCGGCTTCGTCGGCCTGGATGACGACCCCGACGATCCGATCGTCATCACCGGCCGCAAAGCCACCCGAGACAAGCCCCTCACCCGCACGCAAAAGCAGGTCAACCAACTGATCGCCAGTGAACGCGCTCCCGTCGAGCACGGCTTCGCCGACCTGAAGAACTGGCGGATCCTCACCAAACTCCGCCTCGACCCGGCCCTGGCCACCATGCTGCTGCGCGCGCTGCTGGTGCTGACCACCATCGAGACCGCCCGATGACAGATGATCACCCGCCATGATTCACCTCCGCCACCTGCCCGAGCATCCCCAACCGACCTCATACAAGGCCCTCTACCTGCGGATTCAGGATGGAATTCGCCCATGGAGCACGGGCCCGGCCTGCTGCTGCGCATGGTGGCTGCTCACCACGACCTGCTTGACCAACTCGACGCCGCCAAGGCGCGGAACAAGGTCTCCGCCATGAACTACGCCGATTGGATCGACGGCAGCCAGCACGAGCGGCCGCTCCCGGACGGGCCCCGCGACGAGCTCATCCCCGGACTGGAAGCCGCGGCCCGCACCCTGTGCGCCCCGTACCCCGACCCCAAGCCCGGCGTACGCCGCTGGCTGGAGCAGCTCGCCGACCACTGGCAGCACGACACCCCCGAGCCGCCCACTCTGCCGTCGCACCTGCGCGTCATGGTCGCCGAGTCGTGGGTGTCCTGGGCGGCCCGCGCCGACATGGACGTCCGCACGTCCGGCCCGGAAGCCGGGAAGCTCCACACGACCGGCCCCATGAAGGTCATGTTCCACGCCCGCCTGTGGGACGGCACGCAGATCGACAGCAGCGAACGCGACACCCCCACCGACACGCCCTCCTCCAGCGAGCCCTCAGGAGCCACCGATGCCCACTGACCAGCCCACCCCGGCCGACCTGCTCGCCGCCGACGTCGAACGCCTTGAAATCGCGTACGGCCGCGCCCACCAGGCCCTGACCCGCGACCTGCTCGCCCAGGGCGCGTGGCACTCCCCGCAAACGATCCCCGAGGACCTCCGGGACGGGAACGGCCGGTTCATCCTCCTGGACGCGCTCACTGGGCTCGTCAACGGCCGCGCCGCCATCGCCAACGCCGCCCGCACCACCACCGGGACCGTGGCGGGTCTCGACGTGGGCCTACTGCTGGAAGCCCTCGACACGCTGGAAGGGCTCCCAGACGGCGGCAGGAACGTCATGCGATGGGCCCGCCGCAAGCTCGGCCACACGGCGCCCGTCCAGCACGTCGTGATCACCGCCTACCAGCAGGCCATGCGCACCCTCACCCTGGAGCCGCCCGTCTACAGCCGCAGCCGCGCCGCCGCGCTCGCCGAGCAGCCCGACCTTCCCGACCTAGTCTCCACGCGGGACACGCCGCTCGACCCGCGACCCGCACCAGTACCGCCGCGAGACCAGCCATGACGGGCTCCCGGCAGGGCGCCAGGTCCACGCACGAGGTGCTCGACGAGGCCAGCGAGGACTTCAGCCGGTACGTGGAGCGCACCCTCTTGGCTGATGTCGAACGGTACGTGAACCGCGTGTTCCTCTCGCGCGCCGAGCTCGATGACCTCGCCGGCTGGAACCCGACCGGCCTGGCCCCGCTCCTGCGAGAGATCGGCCTCTTCGACGTCCAGCTCGTCATCGCCACTCACCTGCGCACGCTGCGCGCACGTTCCCGCCGGCACGTCCCCCCGGCGCTGCTCCCCACCCTCACCAGCCAGGAGACCCCATGGCCACGCACGACATGCTGACCGTCATCTGCGCCTACGACAACGCCGAAGCCGAGCATGTTCGGCGTGATCTCGGCTGCGCGCCGACCAGGTGATCGAAGCCACCGACGCCGACCGGCTGGCCGGCGTCTGCGCGCTGAACCTGCACATCGTGGAGACACCGCGGTTCCTTCAGCGGCCGGACGCCGGCGACATCCACAAGGTCCTCCACGGGGTGAGCCAGGTGTGCCGGAACGTCACCCGCGCCCCCACGACGGCGAAGGCGAGCCCACCCCGCACCTGCGCGGCGGCACGCGTACGCGCCTGAACGACCCCGGCCTGCCCCGGCGCGACCCCGGCGGCAGAGCGTTCACCGAGGGGAAGGCCACGCGGGAGCAGCTCCGCGACCTCCTCGACAGCGGCTACCCGGCCGACGAGATCGCCGACATCATCGCCAACAGCATGCACCTGAGCTTCTCCGACCACCCCGTGGTGCAGGAGATCCTCCAACGACGCACGGCCGCGTACAAGGCTTACATCGCGGACGGGCTGGGCGAGACCACCGAGCAGGTCTACAGCGCAGAGAAGGCGCGAGCGCTCATCGTGCACATCGAACGCCTGGCGGAGCGGTACGCCGACCGGCCACTCCTGGCCGCCCGCCTGCCTAAGATTCTCGCCCCCGCCGCCCCTGGCGAGTACGTGGCCACTGTGTACGGCGTCCGCATCATGGTCGAGCTGGACAAGGCGCCCGTCATCGCCGAGCAGCGCGGCAACCCCGGCGACCACTTCACGTACAAGGAGCTCATCGAGCACGCCGTCCCGACAGGGACACGGCCCGACCGGATCGCCCGGTACCTCATCCCCAACACGGCCGACGACGAGCCGATGCGCCAGCACGCGGAGAAGCTCGCCAGGCGCCACGTGGCCGAGCAGCTCGGCGAGCAGCACGTCCTCATCCACCTCACCCGCGGCGACCTGCCCGATGGACAGTGGCCGCTGCCCGGGGGCATTGGAGCCGGCCTGGTCCTCGTTCTCGGCGTGACCGTCCGCGCCATCCCCGGCGCGATCTGGCAGATCGTGCTCCGCCCCGGGCCTGGTCTCCCCCCGGCTGGATCGGCAAAGAGGAAGGCGTGTGGCAGCCGCGGCCGCCGTTCACGCACGGGCTGGTGCTCGTCCGACCGCCCCGCATCACCCCGTACCTGGAGACCGGCGTCTTGCCGAGCCTGGAATACGGCCATGGCAGCCCCACCGGCCGGATCGAGGTCAACGGCGAGGGCGGGATCGCCGAAGTATGGGAGGTGACCCCGTGATGCCGCTCAACGCCGAGCAGGCCGCCGCCCAGCTCGGCATCCTGCCCGAGTACTGGGATCTGTTCGTCCTCCTGTGTGGACCGGGACCTGAAGGACCTGGCCGCCAAGGTCAACGCCGGCTCACCCCCGCGGGCGTGGGGACCGGGACGCCACGCATTCGGCCCCAAGCTCAGCGAGCGGCTCACCCCCACGGGCGTGGGGACCGGACGGGGGTGGCGTGCCGGGTCGGCACGTAGATCGGCTCACCCCCACGGGCGTGGGGACCGGTCCCAGGCCAGCGCGCGGGCCATCTCCGGCGACGGCTCACCCCCACGGGCGTGGGGACCGGGGCCGTGCGGGTCCGGGCGTGGCTGCGGTGATCGGCTCACCCCCACGGGCGTGGGGACCGGGTCCGGGCGTGGGGACCGGAGCCCACGTGCAACAAGAGCCGTTAGATGGGGCGGCTCACGCCCACGGGCGTGGGGACCGGGGGAACGCGGCGGGGCCGAGCGCGGCCGTCAGCGGCTCACCCCCACGGGCGTGGGGACCGGGCACCCTCGGGGAGCCGCCATCCGCGCTCTCTCGGCTCACCCCCACGGGTGTGGGGACCGGGGCGCGGCGAGGCCGACGACGGTCTGTGATCGCGGCTCACCCCCACGGGCGTGGGGACCGGCTCACACACAGCGGTCACGCTGCGGATGAAGCCGGCTCACCCCCACGGGCGTGGGGACCGGCGGGCGGGCTTAGGCATGCAGGGGAACAGTCCCGGCTCACCCCCACGGGCGTGGGGACCGGGTGGCGCCCTCGGCCTTGGCCGCGGTGATGGCCGGCTCACCCCCACGGGCGTGGGGACCGGGGGCATCGTGGATCACAACCACGCCCGACTTCCGGCTCACCCCCACGGGCGTGGGGACCGGGTGCCCCTACGTGGACGTGCATGTCACCCCCTCGGCTCACCCCCACGGGCGTGGGGACCGGCGTCACTTACTCGTCACAGCCGAGCCGATCGCCGGCTCACCCCCACGGGCGTGGGGACCGGCGCCACCACCGCGTCGATGGCGCTCTTCAGCTCGGCTCACCCCCACGGGCGTGGGGACCGGATGACGGACGGCAACGCCGCCATCGGTCTCACCGGCTCACCCCCACGGGCGTGGGGACCGGGTCCACAGCTTCTGGCCCTTGTCGTCGTGCTGCGGCTCACCCCCACGGGCGTGGGGACCGGGAGGAGCGTGACCGGTGACCGCCGCCGTGTTTCGGCTCACCCCCACGGGCGTGGGGACCGGTGGTCGGCTCTGGCATCGACCACGAGGTAGGGCGGCTCACCCCCACGGGCGTGGGGACCGGGACTGGACGCGCAAGGCGGTGTCCTTCCGCGACGGCTCACCCCCACGGGCGTGGGGACCGGGAGAACGCATCAGCCGTCCCGGCCAGAGCGAACGGCTCACCCCCACGGGCGTGGGGATCGGGAAGCCGACAACGACCAACTCGCCCTGCCCGCGGGCTTACTCCACGGGCGTGGGGACCGGAAACGGGCCGAATGTGACATCACACGACGCGTCGACTCACCCCCACGGGAGAGGGGACCGGACCTCGGCGGCGGCCTGCGCGGCCTGGGCGAGCGGCTCATCCCCACGGGCGTGGGGACCGGGGCTTTCGGCATGATGCGAGTGTAGGTGTGCACGGCTCACCCCCACGGGCGTGGAGACCGGACCAGGCTCGCCTCGCGTAGGGCTCTGTGCACCGGCTCACCCCCACGGGCGTGGGGAACCGGTGCTCCCGCCTGGCCACGGTGTCCCACGCTCTCGGCTCACCCCCACGGGCGTGAGGACCGAGGGAACTGGCCGACTTCGACGCCGTCTTCCTGCGGCTCACCGCCACGGGCGTGGGGACCGGTACTCTTCAGGGCTTCCCTTAGAAGTCCTAACATGATCCCTGCCGCATCCCGCGTCCGGGCTGAAAGTCGCGGGTGATCAACGCGAGACCTTGTGCGATCAGGAGTGTCGGTAGCCGCTGCCATACTGCGGGCTTATGACGATGGAGACAGTTGTTCTTACCGGTGCCGCCGGACGGGTCGGATCTGTGCTGCGTGAGCCGCTGCGGCGTCGACTGCGTCGGCTGATCTCGGTCGACCGGGCGCCGCTGATCGCTCAAGGGCCGGCCGAGGAAGTCCACCAAGCCCAGTTGGCTGGCATCGAGGACGCGATATCCGTCATCGGCGGTGCCGACGCGGTCGTGCACCTGGCCGGAGTGCCGGATGAGGCGCCGCTCGCCGACCTCCTGCATGGCAACGTCTTGGGCACCCACCACGTGCTTGAGGCGGCGCGGCGTACGGGAGTCAAACGCGTGGTACTGGCCAGCAGCAACCGGCTGACCGGCTGCTACCCGGCTGCGCAGACGGTCTCGGCGCAGATGCCGCCCCGCCCCGACGGCCTGTACGGCGTCAGCAAAGTCGCCGTGGAAGCCCTGGGGCGGCTGTACGCCGACAAGTTCGGTATGCAAGTGGTGTGCCTGCGCATCGGAAGCCTCGAACCCGAGCCGAGCGAGCCACGGCACCTGGCCACCTGGCTGAGCCCGCAGGACTGCGCCGGATTCGTCTGGGCCGCGCTGACCCGGCCGGGCATCACCTTCACCGCCGCGTACGCGGTCTCGGCCAACACCCGCCGATTCTGGGAACTCGACGACCAACTCGGCTACCATCCCCGCGATGACGCAGAGACCTACGCCGACCGGACCCCTGGATCGGCAGGGTACTTCACCGGTGACCAACTTCAGGGCGGCGACTACGCCACCGCCGACTACACCCTTCGTCACGCCTTCGACCAGCAGCCGACCGACAGATCATTTTGCTAGTGGCTCTTAGGAGCCCACTTCGGCTCACCCCCACGGGTGTGGGGACCGGGCGCTTTGGCTGCTCTACGGCACCCCTTTCCTCGGCTCACCCCACGGGCGTGGGGACCGGTTCAAGACCGAGTTCAAAGGGACGGGGGACGGCTCCCCCCACGGGCGTGGGGACCGGACGTCCCGCAACGTGACGGTGATCGTCGCCGTCGGCTCACCCCCACGGGCGTGGGGACCGGGTCACGTTCGGCGTGCACCTGTGCCTGTGGTTCGGCTCACCCCCAAGGGCGTGGGGACCGGTGTAGTGCGCTGACATAGCAAGATGCACGCTACGGCTCACCCCCACGGGTGTGGGGACCGGCTAGCGCCACGCGAGGTGCCGATGAGCAAGAACGGCTCACCCTCACGGGCGTGGGGGCCGGAAACGGGCCGAACGTGACATCACACGGCGCGCCGGCTCACCCCCACGGGCGTGGGGACCGGATGCCCACCGGGACGGCGTTGCCGATCTGCCGCGGCTCACCCCCACGGGCGTGGGGACCAGCACTGGGCCCTCCGCAGGTCGGGCCCCGTCATCGGCTCACCCCCACGGGCGTGGGGACCGGTGGAGATCTGAGGTGACCGTATTGGCCGTAGCCGGCTCACCCCCACGGGCGTGTCGGCTGCGTGCGCTGCTGGCTGCACTCGCCCTCGAACCGGGCCGGATTGTCACGCGTGCGAGGCTGGTGGACTGGATTTGGGGGCAACGGCCGCCCGCGGACGAAGTGAATGCCTTGCAGGCGTTGGTGTCCAGGCTGCGCAGGG